>NZ_LJHS01000050.1 GCF_001296045.1 Rhizobium sp. AAP43
GATGAGGGCCAGGAGCGAGCAGACGAAGCAGAAGGCGTCGACGGTGTAGAGCCAGGCGCGGTAGCGGGGGCTGGGGTTGTACAGCCGGATCCACATGCGGATCGGGTAGTAAACGGTCGTGGGCCAGAAGCCCAGGGCTCCAACCAGCCCCACAATGTACGTGAAGAAAGGCAGGCAGATCGTCAGGAAGGTGATGATGACGACGTACATGGGGCGGAACCAGGCGCGGAACCACCAGCCCGACATCATCTTGGGCACCGGGCGGGGGCCCCACCACTTCTTCTGGTTGGACTCAAGGAAGTAAAAGAAGGGCTGGGACCACACCTGGTAGGCGGGCAGCAGGTGGATAAATACCATAATATTAGCCATATCCACCAGCCAGCGCGGCGTCTGGAAGGAGTCCAAAATGTTGCCTGCCACATCATTGCCATACGCCATGTAGCCCGAGATGGCTACCGCCATGTAGAAGGCCGTCATGATGTAGACCGACCAGTTGACTGTCCGCTTCATGGCGCGCATGGGGCCGCCCCGCACCCCGTCCTTGATCGTGTCCTGGATCTCGGGCAGGATCATGGAGAAGGAGTAGGCAAACAGGATTGCTCCCATTGCGTTGAACACGCCAAACACCTTGTCTGAGGTGGACAGGCCGGTGATGCCGCCAACAGTACCGTACGTGTTCCCCTCCGCAATGGCCCGACCCAGAGAGATGGAGGCATAGCAGAAGGACATGCAGGCGCCCAGGATGCAGGGCCAGAGGGAGGAGTCCATGTCCGGAATGTACGAGAAGAAAATTTGCATGCCGCCGTGGATCAGCGCCCACACCCAGTACTTGTTGAAGCACTCGCCGTTCTCCACGTCCTTGCCCTGCCCCTCGCACACAGAGGTGGCCACGTTGGTGAGCGCGTAAGACGCGGTGATGGAGTATGCCAGGGCGGTCAGCACCAGGTTTGACTGCTGCACCCAGGTAATAATGATGCCGTGTGTCCTGCCCATGACCAGGTTAACCTGCTCGATGTACGTGCGGGTGCGCTTGCCGTCAATGATGTGGCAGTCAGCCAGCAGCTGGGAGGTCAGCAGCGTCGCCCAGGCAAAGACAATCAGGCAGGTGATGCCCGCAGGCCAGCCGAGCATTGCCATAGAGCCGGGCAGCGACAGCACGCCAGAGCCGATGACGGCCGTGATCACCAGGAAGAAAGTCGAGAGGATAGTGCCTGTGCGCTTGACCCCATCTGCATCAATCTCGACGTCCTCTGCCAGCCCAAAGGTTCCGCCCTTGGTGCTGTAGCCGGGGATGGCCTTGTGAATGTTGGGGCGCCCCTCCTCCAGGCCGTCTTCCATTGATTCCACGCTCTTGCTGGCAGGCATGCTCTCTGCGAGATCGTCGCTTGACATGTTTGTGAGGTCTAGGGTGGGTGGGCGGCGGCCTTGCAAGGGCACCTGAAGGGTAGCCCTGTGAGATCTGTGCCCACGGCGCCCGCAAG
>NZ_LJHS01000051.1 GCF_001296045.1 Rhizobium sp. AAP43
AGCTGCAGCGGAGCCGATGAGAAGGCTCTTGATGTTCATTATTGACCTCCAGTCAATTATAGAGGTCAAGCTTGGGGAGTTCCCAAAATAGATATTATATATCAATATGATAGTGTGGATGTGCGTCTCTTTTCTCGCATCGAACTCGTCAAAAAACACGTGTCCGCGCAGTCAGGAAGATGTCCTGGTCATCCGAAAATCACGCAGCACAGCTGCGACGCGGTAAAGCGAAGAGGGAGGTATTTGCGATGAAAGATGAGAAAAGCCGCTCGGGGCAAATGGCGGAGAGGATGGGATTCGAACCCACGATACGCTTTTGACGTATACTCCCTTAGCAGGGGAGCGCCTTCGACCACTCGGCCACCTCTCCGGTCCGGCCTGATTATTGTCTTGAATCGTCGAATGCAAGGCCTTTTATCCGTCTCGCACATTTTACCGCGTAGATGACCCGCTGAAGAGCAGCGTAACCTGCGCGACAGAGGCCTCAACAGACGCCTAAGGCCAGAATCACAAGGGAATCAGGGCGAAATGGGAATCAACCAGGGAATCGCCTGGTCGATTCTGGCGCTCCTCTGCATCAATTGAACGGCGAGGGCTGCCCGAAACGCGTATCGGCACGACGTCCTGCAATCCAGCGCCGGTCACCGCCGGCACGGGAATCCCCTAATAACACGGGCAAACTGTCCCAAATCGGATGTGCCCAGGAGAGTGGAGTCCCCCTATATATAGAAGGGAAGCTCCCCTAACTGTCGGATTCCATTCGCCTTTCTTAACGAAAGGTAAATGACTTCGGGTCCTGGGTCGCGGTTTTGTGACCTTTCGGCAACAGGATTTCGGTAAGGGGGGTGGCGATCCCCCCATTCCTCTCTTTGGTGATTGCATGACCGGAGATGTTTTGTATTTTCAACATCGGAAGCGAGGCGGTGGATCGTCCGTCTTCTGAAACCGACGGGGATGGGGCAGGGAACGCTGTCCTTCAGCCAAATAACCCAGACCCATACGAAACTTGACTGGAGGTCAATAATGAACATCAAGAGCCTTCTCATCGGCTCCGCTGCAGCT
>NZ_LJHS01000052.1 GCF_001296045.1 Rhizobium sp. AAP43
CCGAACAGGTTCGAGCGGCCGATGACGAGCGCGTTGAGGCCGGAGAGATCCGTGCCATGGATCTGGCGGACCAGGATCATGGCGCCGGCCGGCGTGCAGGAGATGAGGCCGGTTTTCAGGTCGCCGGTTGCCAGCTTGCCGGCATTGACGATGTGCAGGCCGTCGACATCCTTTTCCGGCAGGATCGACTGGATGACCGGCTCGCTGTCGAGATGCTTGGGTAGCGGAAGCTGGACCAGGATGCCGTCAATTTCGGGATCGGCATTCAGGGAAGCGACCAATGCCATCAGCGCGTCCTGAGAGGTCTCCTCCGGCAGGGTGTGCTGGATGGAATTAAAACCGCTCTGCTTGGCCATGCGGCTCTTTGCGCCAACATAGGCGTGGCTTGCCGGATCATTGCCGACGATCACCACAGCGAGCCCCGGACGACGATGTCCGAGCATTTCCAGCTGACCTGCCGCAGAGCCTGCCGCTTCGACCACCGAAGCGGCCGCCGCCTTTCCGTCGATGATAACCGTCATGGCTCACCCCATGCGCTCGGAGGCGTAAGAGCCCGGGCTTGCGGGGAAGACCACCGTGCGGTTGCCGTTGATGAAGGTGCGATGGTGGATATGCGCGTGGATGGCGCGGGCCAGGACCTGGCTTTCGACATCGCGGCCGATCGAGACGTAATCCTCCGCCGACTGGGCATGGGTGATGCGGGCGACGTCCTGCTCGATGATCGGACCTTCGTCGAGATCGGCGGTGACATAATGGGCGGTTGCCCCGATCAGCTTCACGCCGCGCTCGAAGGCCTGCTTGTAGGGGTTTGCACCCTTGAACGACGGCAGGAAGGAGTGGTGAATGTTGATGATCTTGCCGGACATCTTGCTGCACATCTGGTCCGACAGGATCTGCATGTAGCGGGCAAGCACGATGAGTTCGCTGCCGGTCTGCTCGACGAGGTCCATGATCCGGGCTTCGGCTTCCGGCTTGTTGGCCTTGGTGACCGGGATGTGGTGGAAGGGAATGTCGTGGTTCACGACGACCTTCTG
>NZ_LJHS01000053.1 GCF_001296045.1 Rhizobium sp. AAP43
TGCTACTGGACCGACTGGCGCAGCAGGCCCGATGGGCCCCTCTGGCATGCCCGGCGTCACCGGCCCCACCGGCGACACTGGCCTCACCGGCCCAACTGGCCCCACTGGCGACACCGGCGCCACCGGCCCCTCAGGCCTCCCCGGCCCCACTGGCGACACTGGCCTGCCTGGCCTGCCTGGCCCAACCGGCCCCACCGGCGACCCCGGCATGCCCGGCATGCCCGGCCCAACCGGCCCCAGTGGCGACATCGGCCCCACAGGCCCCACTGGCGACACTGGCCTCACCGGCCCCACCGGCCCCACTGGCGACATTGGTCCCACAGGCCTTACCGGACCCACAGGCCCCACTGGCGACACCGGTGCCACTGGCCCCACTGGTGCCACTGGCGCAACAGGACCCACCGGCGACCCCGGCATGCCCGGCATCCAAGGCCCCACCGGCGACATGGGTATGCAGGGCATCCCCGGCCCAACCGGCCCCACTGGCGCAGATGCTGTGCTGGGTGGCTATGCGACCCAATTCGTGGGCTCCATGTCGGTGACTGGCGGCAGCTTGTTCGCTGTTAGCGCCACCGGGGGCGCCTACTTGTCAGTGGTCTCGGCAACCGGGTCTACACAGTACGGGAACCAGTTTGCGACCTTCAACCTGGAGTGCAACGCGCCCTATTCAACGGCCCTCCAGCTGAATTGCAACGATGATACACCAGGCTACTCTCTTACAGGATTCGGCACCTACGGCAACACCATCAGGGTCAAGTACGCCATCACCCTTACAACTGATGGCGAGTACTCTGTCAGCTGCAATGTTATGTGTGTGTACATGCCAAACATTCCTTCGGTGGGAGGCAGGCGCAGGTCGCTGTTCAGGCGCTGAGCTGACACCACTCCAGATCGAACGTGCTTTAAAGAGCCACCCAGCCACCCAGCCATGTGGACTGTGACTCCAAAGCTCTTCTGTGGACGTGTTGCGCTTCTCCTTCACGTGCTTTCCTACGGGACGTGGTCTTTGTGCGGCACTCCCCAGCAGTTGACTTGCACCTGCAGCAACCTTTTGCCTCGATGAGCAGCCGGGCTTTTCTTGCCCTCCTCTACCAGTTCGCAGCCCCGTCAGTAGTGGCATGCCGTGGCTGTGCAACTTCGCTTGCCCACCTCTTTAACCAGTCCACCCCACCCATCATTTTCGACCCTTTTACAGCTGCTGCAATGCCAAATGTGTCTTGGCTTCCCT
>NZ_LJHS01000054.1 GCF_001296045.1 Rhizobium sp. AAP43
AGTCGGCGTACTGAAGTCGGCGTCATGTCTCACCGCAAGTTCGAGCACCCCCGCCACGGCTCGCTGGGCTTCCTGCCCCGCAAGCGCTGCAAGCGCGGAAAGGGCAAGGTGAAGTCCTTCCCCAAGGATGACGCCTCCAAGCCCCCGCACCTGACCGCCTTCATGGGCTACAAGGCGGGCATGACCCACATCGTGCGCGACGTGGAGAAGCCCGGCTCCAAGGCCCACAAGAAGGAGGCCGCCGAGGCGGTGACCATCATCGAGGCCCCGCCCATGGTGGTGGTGGGCATCGTGGGCTACGTTCAGACCGCCCGCGGCCTGCGCTCCCTGAACACCGTGTGGGCGGAGCACCTGTCGGAGGAGGTCAAGCGCCGCTTCTACAAGAACTGGTACAAGGCCAAGAAGAAGGCCTTCACCAAGTACGCCAAGAAGTACGCCGACGGCAAGAAGGAGATTGAGGCCGAGGTGGCGGAGCTGAAGAAGCACTGCTGCGTGATCCGCGTGCTGGCGCACACCCAGGTGCGCAAGGTGCCCATCGCGCAGAAGAAGGCCCACCTGATGGAGATCCAGGTCAACGGCGGCAGCGTGGCCCAGAAGGTGGACTTTGCCTACAACCTGCTGGAGAAGGCCGTGTCGGTCAACACCGTGTTTAGCCAGAACGAGATGATTGACACCATCGCCATCACCAAGGGCAAGGGCACGGAGGGCGTGGTGACCCGCTGGGGCGTGTCCCGCCTGCCGCGCAAGACCCACCGCGGCCTGCGCAAGGTGGCCTGCATCGGCGCCTGGCACCCGGCGCGCGTGGGCTGGACCGTGGCCCGCTCCGGTGCCATGGGCTTCAACCACCGCACCGAGATGAACAAGAAGGTGTACCGCATCGGCGTCAAGGGCGAGGCCTCCCACTCCGCCACCACCGAGCACGACGTGACGGTCAAGGACATCACCCCCATGGGCGGCTTCCCCCACTACGGTGTGGTGAAGGAGGACTTTGTGATGATTAAGGGCGCCTGCCCCGGCGTCAAGCGCCGCGTCATCACCCTGCGCAAGTCGCTGTTCCCCCAGACCAGCCGCAACGCCCTGGAGGAAGTGAAGATCAAGTTTATCGATACATCCAGCAAGTTCGGCAACGGCCGCTTCCAGACCGCGGAGGAGAAGGCCAAGACCCTGGGCCGCCTCAAGGCCTGAGCGCCCGCCGCCGCCTCGAGGCCCGGCAGGGCAGGGTCGCGCTGCGCCCAGCTGCCAGCCGCCCGCCCGCTTGCACCTCCGTCTGTGTTTCCCCATTCCAGTGTGTAACACTCTTTGG
>NZ_LJHS01000055.1 GCF_001296045.1 Rhizobium sp. AAP43
CGCATGTTCTTTCCAGAAGTAGGTATCTCCACCTTGGCCACCGGCCAGGGTCTGGTTAATCGCGGTTGTCTCGATAGTATCAGCCGCGTTGGTACCTCTCAGCCACCCAGCACTGGTGATTTCGGCTGCCCCCCAGGTTGTCCCGTTGGCGAACAGGATTTGTTCAATAGCTGCACCCGCAAAGTGGTTCTGAACCGTGAGCAATTCACCGGTGGAGTTGACCTTGACTACGAGGTCTCGATCGGCACGCGAAACCGTGACATCTGCGACGTTCAAGTTCGTCAAGACCAGCCTGTCGATGTCTTCGGCGGCGCCTTGATCAAGAACGGTATCATTGCCAAATCCGCTCCCCCATAGATACCTGTCTGAGCCTCTACCACCAGCGTAACGGTTTGACCCGACGGCGGCCTCAAACGTGTCTGCGCCCAATGTGCCTCTGAACCAAGATTCCGTTTCTATCCTCGCTCGGTCCCATCTGGTGCTGTCACGCACAAAGCTTATACGCTCCAGTCCCGTCTCTTGGGACAGGAAGTGATCCTTGACTACGGTACCATTCGTTGAGGCAAGGTCGAGCGACGCTTGTATGATGAGGTCGTTGCCGGCGCGAGAGAACCAACGGCCGCTCGATGCACTCAGGAGTAGCTCATCAAAATCCAGAGCCGCTCCGTTCTCAACTATGAAGGCGTTGCGTCCCGAACTGAGATCGTAGACGTCTGAGCCAGTTCCGCCAGCAAGCGGGTGTTGGTTGCTGCCTGCTACCAGTGTGTCGTTGCCAGTGCTCCCCATGATCCAGGTATTGGCATTGATGTCAGCCGTGTTCCACGCAGATCCATTGCTGAACCGGATTTCCTCGATCGCATAGATAGCCGATATGAAATGCTGCTTAACCGTGAGTGTCTCACCACTTGCCTTGATGGTGAGGATAAGGTCGTACCCTTCCCGCCGAGCGCCGACATCATCGGGAACAAGGTTAGCCAAGACCACCTTGTCTACTTCACCAGCGGTTCCCTGATCGAAAATGGTGTCACTGCCGTATCCGGCGCCCCACCGATACTCATCTGACCCAAGGCCGCCAGCAAGTCTGTTATTGCCTGATCCGACTTCCAGAATGTCGTTACCGGAGGTCCCCCGATACCATGTCTCGGCCTCGACTTTGGCCCGATCCCACGTGACGCCCTCCCCAACAAACCTCACGGTTTCGATGCCAGAGGCTTTGGAAAGGAAATGATCCTTGATCAAAAGGCCATCGGTCCCATCGATCCTGATTTGTCCGCTCTGAATGAAGAGGTCATTCCCCGACCGCGAGAACCAGAGGGAAGACGATGAGGTGAACCGTAGCTCATCCACATCGGCTGCAGCCCCTTGTTCAACGATTGTCCCTTGCCAAGGACCAGTCAGATCATAAACATCTGATCCGAGCCCGCCCGCAAGTGTTTGCGAATAGTAATCCTGTGAGAGAAGGTCATTGCCGTTTCCGCCGCGTATCCAGGCATGCGAATAGATCTCAGGCAGATCCCATGTCGTGCCATCTGCGAAGATGACAAACTCAACCCCGCTTGGAACAAGACTGAATTGTCCTTGAACCCGCAGTTGCTCACCCGTAGCATTAATGGAGACCACGAGATCGTTACCGGAACGCGCGACCGTAACGTCCGAAGGCAGCAAACCCGCAAGAATAAGCTTGTCCTGATCTGAAGGTGAGTTGGTCTCTTCGGCGATCAGATCGTTGCCATAGCCGGAACCCCAACGATATGTATCTGAACCGCGCCCGCCGGACAACTTGTTGTCCCCCGCGAGTACCTCGATCGTATCGTTTCCATCTGTACCGCGGTACCAGCCTTCGGCTTCAATGCGTGCACGATCCCAGACTTCAGCTCCGCTGTTGAAGCGGATTTGTTCGAGTCCGGCCGCGTTGGATAGAAAATGGTCCTTGATAACAAGGGTCGCAATTCCGTGGACTACAACAAGATCTGTGCCTTGGCGCGTGAAGGAGTAGGCACTCGGTTGCCCATCAAGCTGGAGAACGTCTATGTCCCCCGCCTGCCCTTGTTCAACAAGAGTGGTCGTTCCGCTGGAGTTTGACCACGTGTAGACTTGTGATCCTGTCTTCCCCGTTATCGTCTGGTTTGCAAGCTTGCCGAGAGCATTCACCTCGGCAACCTGTGTTTGAGTAATGCCAGTGGTCGGAGATGTTGTCGTTGTTGTCTTCGTCACTTCACCATTTGCGTGGGTTACCGACACTTCTCGATACTCAAGGTATCCGTCGTTGTTGCCATCCCTTTCCAGAACAGTGGTTCTGCCGTCGTGGCTTGTGCGATATGTGCCCTTCGATTTGATCGTGCCATTTGCGTTTGTCTCAGTGATATCGGTGACTTCACTGCCGTCAGGCAGTTCTGTTGTCACCATGGTCACTTCGAAATAGCCATCGCCATCCTGGTCAACACGAACCCTTCTTGTCTGCCCCGATGGGTCTGTGACGGTTTCTGTTACAGCTGGGATTGCGCCGTTCCAGTAGATCTCACCATCTCGTTTTTCGCTATTGGCGCGCGCTGTCGCGTTGTTGGTGATACGTGTCGTGCGTGTTCCCGATGGAGAGGCTAGCTCGGTCACGATCTGATCGGCAACGCCGTCGCCGTTCAGATCGGTTTCTTCCGAGTAAGCCATTCCGTCGGCACTTTTACGGCTCTTGGTCAAAGACTTGACCTTACCCGACTTGAGGTCGGTTTCTGTGATGGCAGTCTCCTCACTGCCATCGGCAAAGAAGGTATTTTTCTGGACTCGCCGGATGTCGACGGTCCCATTGCCGTCCCAATCGAAATCGGTTGTCTTCGTCAGCTGATCAGCCGAAAGGCTTACCACGGTGCGGCTGTTGACGGTGCCGTTAGCGGCATAGCCGGTGGTGGTCGTCAGAGTCCTCCCATCGAGCATCCGCACGACTTCCTGACGCTGATTGACCGTGCCATCCCCGTTGCTGTCGGTAGTGGTGGTGATACGTCTTCCGTCTTCCGAGACACTTTTCTCTACACGTTCCAGAAGTTGCCCGGTGGCCCCCTTGAGGGTCACAATCTCTATCGTGCTACCGTCTGCCAACTGCCGTGTTTTGACTTCCGTGCTAGTTGCGGGCACACCTTGGATGGCGGAGACATCACTTAGTGTCTTGCTGCGGCCATCGGCACTGACGGTCTCAACTGATGTGGAAAGCGTGGTGCCCGCTGCATTCGTCGTAGTCACCGTCCGGGTGGTTGAACCATCCAAGTTAAGGGTGGTGACGTCTGTTCTGGTAACATCGAACGTTCCATTGCCGTCGGCATCGATCCGTATTGTCTTGTTGAGGCCGTTTGCGGACACAAGCGTCTCTGTCAGGTGAGTTTTCTGCCCACCAAGGCGCCAGGTGTCGACCAAGGAAGTGGAGCCATCTGCTTCGAGCTGGGTCGCCTCGGTCCGCGTGATCGTATATTCACCAGTTCCTGTATCGTTAAATTGTGACGTGCGGGTCAGCCCATCGCCACTCTGCACGATTTCGGCCTTGCCTTTCAGGACCCAGGTACCGCCGCTATTCTCGCGATACTCCTTGGTTTGAGTCATTCTGCCGTCAGCGCCGAGCACCGTCGCCTCGACGAGCTGTTTTTCTGCAGTGCCGTTACCATCTGTATCGTAGGTGTAGGTTTTAGTCAGGCCATTGGCACTGACTTCCATCGTACGGCTCTTGGCAATCGCAATGCCATCAGACTTGAAATCTGTCGAGGTTTGAGTGGAGATGCCGCTGGCTGCCAGGGTCGTGACGGTTTTCTGATCGGCGACGCCATCCCCGTTGACATCTTTTGTGATGGTGGATGTCCGCTTGTTGCCGGACACTTCGGACACCGTTTTGCTTTCAAGGGTGCCGTCTCCCTTGTTCACCTGGACGGTTGACCGTGTGGCACCGTCCTGGAAAATCTCGGAGGTCTCTTGAATGCGACGCAAGCTTGCTCCAGCACCATCGGTAAAGGTGATTGTCTTTCGCTGGCCGTCGGCACTCTCGGTCGACGTGCTTCGTTCGACCAATGTAGAGAGGCCTTGAAACTCCGAAAAAACAGTGGTCTTGGTACCATTTGCCGAAAACGTCGTTGCGGTCGTTCGCGTTGAATCAACAGTGCCGTCGCCATTTTTATCGACTGTCTGCGTGATGTTTAGCCCACTCCGATCGGTTGTCAGCGTAGACTTGGACAGGATCGAGTTTGATAATCCGACCTCTGTTATGACAGAGGTCTTGATGCCTGAGACCGACAGTGTCTCCTCGACCTTTCGGTCGGTGACGCCATCGCCGTTTTCATCGATAACCGAGAGGACGGACATCCCGTTCGCAGCGCTTGTCTTGGTCACCTTGGATATGAGGGCGCTGTTGCCATTCCGCTCTTCTGACGTTTCAGAGATAGAGCCGTCAGATGCTAGAGATTTGGCGTATTTTTGCGTCAAATCTATGGTGCCGTTGCCATCCAGGTCTTGGGTCTGACTTGTTCTGTACCCATCAGCGGATGTGCGGGAGGTTGTGATGTTGACGATGGCTGAACCGGCTTTCGTGACCTGAGTGGCCACCTGCGTGCCGTCAGCATCAATGGATTTCGACGTGGTGATCGTTTGATCAACTATGCCGTCGCCATTTTCGTCCACCTCAACGGACGTAACCATGCCATTGGCGCTGACAGATTCAACCTGACGCTTTAGAAGCATCCCGTTCTGGGCCGAGCTGGTGCCAACCTTGATTGTCCTGCCGTCGGTCGGCAGTGTGGTGACCGCGGCTTTGACGATGTCAATATCGCCATCGCCATCCTCATCGACCGACTGATTTACAACCAGGCCGTTGGCAGAGGTTTCCGTCACTGTCTTGCTGATCAACGAGCCGGTGTTGGTGGTTTCACGGACCTCAACTGTTTGAGCTCCATTCGCCCCGACGCTCGTTGCCTCGGTCCAGTCAGTCTGGCCATCGCCGTCTGCGTCTCTGTTAGTCGTAACGGTGCGACGGTCTGAGCTAACCGCTGTGGTTTCGCGCGACAGGATCGTTCCGTTCCCACTCAATCCTTCCACAACAATCGATTGGCTTCCATTGGCGTTCAAGGTGCGGACGGTTCTTGTCGCACTATCGACGAGGCCGTCACCGTTGATATCCGTCGATTGCGCAACAGCAAGACCATTCGCACTCGTGACTACGAGCTCACGGCTGACAAGTGAATTATCCTCCGTTCGTACCTCGATGGAATGGCTAGAGCTTCCGTCTGAGTTTTTATTCGTCGCATCCACGACGATTTGGTCCACCAAGTTGCGACCGAAGCGGTCAAGTTGGGTGGTGGTCGTCAGGCCGTCTGCGGACGTCGTCTTCACACTGCGGCTTATGAGAGAACCATTTGCACTGGTCGACGTTGCGGTCTCGGTCACGACGCCGGAGGCATTCTTTGTTGCGGCAACGACCAGTTCATTCACCCCGTCGCCATTGGCATCGGTAGAGATCGTCCCGACAAGCCCATCTGATGCACGCTGCTCAACGGTCCGGGACAGCAATGTGCCATTAGCGCTCTTGGTTTGCTGCGTGCGGGTCTTGCTGAGATCTGCTGCAATGACGGTGACGTCCGTCATCTCCCGATCGTTCGTGCCATCACCATTCATGTCGAGAAGAACGGTTTTCGAAAGGCCGTTTTGCGAGGTGGTCGTGGTGGTTCGTGTGAACATGGAGGAGTCGCGAGCGGCTGACGTCTCAACGACCGTTGTGTCCCCTGCCCCATTGCGGCTAGTCACCCCAGTCATTGTAAAATCCGTCGTGCCGTCGCCATCGACGTCCGCCGTTTCGGTGCGGCTGAGATTATTGGCGGCAATCGAAACTTCTGTCCGGGACAGGAGCTGGCCAGTTCCGGAGAACACGCTGTCGCGCTCCACGCGACTGCCATCACCATTGCGGATCGTGCGATGCTCGCTCCGGCGTTCGAAAGAGGCATTGCCATCAGCATCGATGTTCATCGTCCGTGTGAGGCGATCGCTGCTGAGCACGTTTGAAACCTGGCTGACGATGCTGCCGTTCTGGGCAAGTTGAGCAATGGTGATGGTCAGGCTGTTGTTTGCGGCAGTTACACGGGTCTCGCGCTCGGTCGGATAACCTCCCCCGCGCTGGTCGCGATCAATGCTAACTGACTTGCCGTCGGAGCTGGTCTGCGTCGTTTTTGACCATGTCAGGATTCCGCCGCCGTCGCGCATCATCTCTGTCTGCGTTCTGGAGCCACCGGCGTTGATCACTGTGACGTCGGTCAGGACACGATCGAGAACGCCATCGCCGTCATCGTCGAAGCTGGTTGTGACCGAGAGACCATTGGCACTGGCCGTGCGCGTGGTGACAGAGACGAGCTGGCCGGCTTTGTCCACCGCCCGGTTCACCACTGTCTTGTTGCCGGAGGCGTCGGTCGACTGTGTTTCGGTCACCACATAACCGCTGGTATCCACGGCAACAGTGACCGTGGCTGCGAGGCCGGTAGAGCCGTCAGTTCGTGTAAAGCTCGTTTGCCCATCAATGGACGAGCCTCCGTCAAATCCGATCTTTGTTTCGTCGACCGCCAGATTGATCGACTGAATTCCGAGTTCTGCGAGCGTCTTTTGGGTGATTGTCCCGTCGGGATTTGTCATCATGATCTTGAATTCTGACCAGCGCGCATCGCCGGCATCCAACAGTCCATTCCCATTGTTGTCGAATACTTGGCGAAGCGCCTGCATGTCCGTCTCGGAAGATGGATCCCAGTCGGTAAAGACCACTTCTTTCCGATCGGAAATCTTACCATCCCCATCGACGTCGATCATCAGGACCCCGTCCCCGGCGCCTACCCAGGCCGTGCGGTACTTGTAACCGTCCCCGCCAATGTCAAGAAACAGGTTGGACGTCGAAGCATCCGTTATCGTCAGACCGTTGCCATTGAGGTCGAGAAACACCGGAACGCGACCCATGCGGCCATTGTTGCCCTTGCTGCCGCCGCTGCTGTCCCAGCCTGAATATGACTTCGAGCTGGAGCTCTTTGAACTGCTGCTTGATTTCGAGGTGCTGGACTTGGACGCGCTGTTGCGTTCGTCGCGCTCTGTGGGAGAAAGTCCACCGCTTGTTTTGCCGGAAGAGGACGTTTTGGAGCCGCCAGAGCTTGAGCCGCCAATTGAGCTCGACTTGCCGCTTGAAGATTGTGTTCGCTCTCCGCCACCAGAACGCCTCTCAGACGGTGAGTCGAGACCCCAACCTGGCTTGGCATAGCTTGTGCTACCGCTGCTTTTGTTTTTCGCGTCCTTCTGTGCTTGCTGTGCACCTTCAGAGGCAGGTCGGGGGCGTGAAGCTGCGGCGTCAACTTGTGCTTGCTGAGCGCCTTCGGAGGCCGGCCTGGGGCGAGACGCAGCAGCTTGGCTTGCGTTGTAATCACGCAAATTGTTCATGCTCGCGATTTCAGATTGGCGGTGGGTTTGTGAAGCGACTTCGTTAGGGAAGTGGGATCCTGGCTGCCCTGCATACCAGTTTTTGAGAGCGGTAGGGTTGCCCATGGCGTCAACTTCCCAAGCATCAGGGTTTGCAATGACCCCGTTCACTGCATTGGCAATGCCATCCTTAACTAACCTTCCGTACGCATCATACAACCTCTCATAAGTGTCGGTTAGATTGTACTTTTCACCAACAATGAAATAGCCGAGCGCGCCACCAATTCCGCCGATAGCCCCGCCTATAGCGGCCGCTTGGGGTCCTAAAGATGTACCGATGGAAGCACCTAATTCGATGCCACCTTTAACGCTAACTAACGCAGCGCCGAAGTCCACAAAGTTGGCTACAGTGCGTGCCTCTTTGTCTTCCGAATTCCAAACATCTATGGAGCGTAGCCCAAGATCCAACGGAAATCCTATCTTTCCAAAAAACTGAACATAGCCCAGCGTTTGGCTAAGTTTCGCTCCGGGACTCAATCCTTTACTAATGGCCTCAAAATCCAATTCTTTGAACTGATTGGAGACAGTCGAACTCCATTTGTTGCGTACCGCGTCGAAGTTCGAGGCAGGCCCATTGTAAGCGTTGTACACAGACCAAGCCGCCCATGAATTAATTGCCGACTCGGCAGAACTCATGAACATGGAAACATAATCATTCCACTGACGATTGATTGAGAAAGTTATTTCATCGGTCATCGCGCTCCCCCCTTTGTCTCACGACCATAAACTCGAAAATAAATCAGTATTATTGCTCCGCTAATGCAAAGCAAACCAAAGAAAGAACCAGGAACAAAGCCCGGAGATCCAACTAAAACGGAGATTGATTTACATCTTAGGCTGCATTCACTTTCAAAGAAATTGTAATTTATGGCGGTAACGCCGATAAAAAACATAATTATCAATCCGATTGCAAATTTTACTTTCTCATTTATGTTTCGAGAAATCGTAATTGTAGCCTTGTATCCGAGCGTCGTTATCAATATTATGTATGAAATTGTTATGGCAAAGCATACAGAAATAATGAATAACACATTCGATGATGAAGCATAATTCGCGTTTATGTCGTATACTGAAATGTAAATAAATATTGAAATACAAGGACAAAAAAGAGGCCCAAAAATCATTGGATGTGTAATTGTTTTTGTTCTTAATTGCATAATAAATAATCGAAACGAAAATAAAAATCCAATTATGAATAGTGCGCCAGAATCAAATATGAAGCTTAATATTTTCACTTCAATTGCTCCCCAGTTCTTTTCCTAAGTAAATATTAATGACTTAGCCATTGTTCGCAAGTCTGTTGCAATATTTACCTAGATACCCATAATTCGCCTATCTCTCATGTCCCGCCTCACTGAGTATGGCGGTTACAGGAGACATCACATAGTCGATGATCCGCCGGCTCTCGGTTTCAATCTCTGCGCGTACTGTCATACCTGGTTCCAGACGCAGCCGCCCTTCCCCTATTTTAAGCTCCGGACTATCCAGCGCGATGCGCGCAACGAAGAAGAGATTGCTGACCTGCGGCAGCCCGGCGGCTGTGGCATTCACCCGCCCCGCAGCCTTGGCGCTGGTATCCTGCAGCGCAAGCGCATTGTCGGCGTTGACTGCATCGTCGGAGAGCGACACGACTTTGCCGCTGAACGTACCGTACCGGGTAAAGGGAAAGGCATCCGCCTTCAGGGTCACAGGCTGGCCCTCGCGGACAAAGCCGATTTCGGACGATGGGATAAGCGCGTCTACCACTACCTCGGTGCCGTCCGGTACAATCACCATAAGTGACTGTCCCGCGTTGACGAATTGTCCGGCGCCTGTCGTCGCCAGCTGCTGGATGGTACCGGCGATGGGTGCCCTAAGTGTGCGTTCGCTCAGGCGGGCTGTAAACTTTACGATTTCCTGATCCAGTTGCTCGATCTGCCGCTCGGCTGCCTGGATGCCCTGGAATTGCTCTGAACGAAAATTGGAACGGGTCTGCCGGTCGAGTTCGCTAAAGTTCTCCAGATTGGCGCGCACCTCGTGCATCTGGCTTTCGTTCTCTGCGAGGTCCGATTGGGCGCGGGCTGTCGCTTCCTGTGCGTTCAGGAGCGCGCCCTTCGAGGCGCTGCCCTGAGCAACCAGCCCAACCAGCATCTCGCTCTTTTCGTTGAGGATCCGGATCAGGTTCCGCTGAGCCTCTGCTACAGAACGGAAGCGCTGTATCCGGGCCTCTGCTTCACGCTTCTGCGCCGAAATTGAGGCGAGTGCCGCATGGATTGTCCCAGCGTCCGCATTGAAGGCGGCGAGTTCACGACTGGCGACGGTAGTGGGGATCTCGGCCGGAAACTCCGGCGCGGCCGGCAGGTCTGGCTGATCGACAGCCTTCAGTGCCGCCCGTCGTCTAGCGACCTCTGCCGCCCAGGAATGCCGAGCAGCCCTTGCCGCATCGAGGCTTGCGCGGATATCGACATCATCCAGCGTAATCAGAGGCTGGCCGAGGGCAACGTGTTGGTCGTTCTCGATATTGATCGAGAGGACACGCCCAGGTTCGGTAGGCTGAACCACCGTCGGCTGGATCGTTGCCCGAACACGCCCCGGCGCGTTGGTGAACACCTGTAGACTGAAGAACCAGCTCCAGAGGAGTGCGCCGGCAATGGTGCTGATCAGCACAAGCAGCAGGACTGGGACTACGCGCGGAACGGGCCTGGCCGCGATCTCGATGGCCGCGGGTAAGAATTCGGCATAGGCGCGATCGGAGCGGATGGCGGTCGCGACCAGATCGATCTCTTTGGGTTTGGCGACCGGATTGGCTCTGGCGTTCATACGAACACCTGCTGGTTCTGATGGTTCAGCATGCGGGCGAAGAAGCCGGCCTCGTCCTTGATGAGATCGCCAGGCTTTCCGTCCTCGGTGATCTTGCCCCGCTCAAGTGAGATGATGCGGTCGCATTTGGTGACAGCGGCCAGACGATGGGCAATCACGATCACGGTTCTCCCCTTGGAGATCTCGCGCATGTTGCCCTGAATTGCCTCTTCGCTCTCATAGTCAAGTGCGCTGGTCGCCTCGTCGAAGATCAGGATCCGCGGGTTGGTGGCAAGTGCGCGCGCAATCGCGATGCGCTGCCTCTGTCCACCGGAGAGATTGGCGCCACGTTCCTCGATTTGCGTGTCATATCCTTCCGGCATCTGACCTATGAAGTCGTGCGCGCCAGCAAGTCTCGCCGCCTGGATGACTTGTGCGCGCGACAGGGAAGGATTCGAGAAGGCGATGTTCTCGTGGATTGTCCTGTTGAACAGAAAGTTTTCCTGCAAGACGACGCCAACCTGTCGCCGCAGCCACGCGGGATCCACTTGGCTGATATCGAGGCCATCGATGAGGATCTGCCCCCGTTCGGGAATGTAGAGGCGCTGCACGAGCTTCGACAGGGTCGACTTACCCGATCCGGATGGCCCGATAATGCCGATCGATGTCCCGGCCTTCACCCGGAACCCCATCCCTTCCATGACCGGGGCACGGTCAGGCCGATAGCGGAACGTGACGTCGGAAAAGACAATCTCTCCCTTCGCCGGGGGTAGCGCGCCGAGCGAACCGTTGCGCGGCTCCTGTGGGTGCTGAAGGATGTCACCCAGTCGAGCTGCGGAGACCTTGACCTGCTGGAAGTCCTGCCAAAGCTGCGAGAGACGAAGGACGGGACCGGTGATCTGCCCCATGATCATGTTGAAGGCGATGAGCGCGCCAACCGTCAGTGCACCACCGATAACCTGATAGGCGCCGAGAAATAGGATCAGCACCTGGACCGTTCTCACGACCCATTGGATCAGGTTCTGGCCAATCGCTGCGACCGTGATGCCGCTGAACGACGTGTGGATGAAGTCGGCGAGCTTGTCTTCCCATTCGGCGCGGACCTGCGGCTCGGCCGCTGACGCCTTGACTGTCTGGATGCCAAGAACCGTTTCGACGAGGAGCTGCTGGCTCAGTGCACCTTTGTTGAACCGCTCCTCTGTTTTACGCATCAGGATCGGCTGCAGAACGATTGCAATGACGACATAGACCGGGATCGACAGCGTGACGATAAAGGCGAGCAGCGGCGAGTAGATGTAGAGAATGCCGACCAACACAAAAGCGAATACGAAATCCAGGCCCGCTGTCAGCGCCTGGCCGGTCAGAAACTGACGGATCTGGTCGAGCTCACGGACGCGTGCGACGGTCTGGCCGGCGGGCCGGGTTTCGAAGTATGAGACCGGCATGCGTATGAGATGATTGAACACCCCTGCCCCAAGCTCGACGTCGACGCGGCTTGCAGTGTGCGACAGTAGATAGGTTCGCAAAAACTCGATCAGGGCCTGGAAGATGTTCACCGCCATCAATCCGATGACGACGGCAGTCAGCGTGGCCACGCTGTTGTGGACCAGAACCTTGTCGATCACGATCTGGAAAAGCAGAGGGGTGGCCAGGCCGAGGATCTGGACAAAGAGCGATGCCAGAAGCACCAGCGCCAGCTCTCGCTTGAATTTCTTCAGGGCTGTCGTGAACCAACTCAACCCGAAGCGATCTGCGAGCCCGTCCGGACGGCGCGTAACCAGGATGAACGTGCCGGTCCACCGCTCCTTGAATTCGTCGGTTGAGATGACTTGTGCCGCCCTCAAGTGCGGGGCGAGGAGTTGGAGTCTATCCCCTTCGACCGCAAGGAGCAGGAAGAAGTCAGAGCCCAGCTGCACGATCAAAGGTCGTGGTGCTGCTAGGAGGTTCGCGAGGCTTTTACCGGCGAACAGTTGTGCCTTAAGACCGACCATGCGGGCGGCCTTCACCAGTCCCTTTGCGTCAATCAACCCGTCGTTCAGGTTGAGTTCGTGACGCAGATGTTCGCGATCAACAGGACGGCGGTAGTGCGCGCCAATGGTCGCCAGGCATTCGAAGCCGGTATCGACTTGTTGAACGTTTTCAGTTTCTTGCTGGACTGTAGTCACGGCAGGGTGAGTATTCACAGTTCAGCTCTGAGCTCTTAGAAATCACAACGTGGAGTAATTGGTATCAAGTAAACCCGATGCACTCAAGAGGTGCGTTCGTTCATTTTTCACAACTACGGGCGTTGCGAGTTACTGGCGCTTTAGCGAGGTGAGAGATTATTCTGTTGTTTTATGAATTATTGCGCGTCAACCGGACTGAGGGAATGTGATGTCCTGATCCACCAGGACATTGAAGCGGTATCCCGGTCTGATCTTGATGGTTGGCTGCATATTAAGATTTTTCGAGATTGTCTGTTCCGCAGCCCGGCCGAAGGACTCAGCGAAATTCCGCCGCGCCGCATCCGATGCTGTGCTCTGGGTGCTGAGTGTCGAACTTTCGGGCACGGCCATATCGATGCCGGTCCCGATCAGTGCAATAAGGGCCGCTGAACCGAAGGTGCGGACATAGTGATTATCGACCTTATCCTTGAAGCCACCATAGCCTTCCGCATCCGCGCCGGCCATTCCCCCGATTTGTATGGTTGAGCCGTTCGGGAAGATGATATCCGTCCAGACAACGAGCACGCGGTTCTGCCCGAACGACACCTTGCTGTCGTAACGCCCGAAGAGCTTCGCGCCTTGGGGAATGAGCAAATGGCGACCTGTTGCACTGTCATAAACGTTTTGACTGACCTGCGCCGAGATGCGCCCAGGAAGATCCGAATTGATCCCCGTAATCAAGGTGGCAGGGATGACCGAGCCGCGTTTGAGTTCGTATGGAGACTGTTGGGGCACGACCTGATTGGGGAGATAGCCAAGCTCCTTCAAATCCGAGTTAAAAAACTCCTCCTTGGTAATCTGCCCGTTTGGATCACCCCCCTGCCCAAGGGCCGCCGACTTCAATGCGGAACCATAGAGATCGGTTGCGGTACTCGACTCCACGGCTGATCTTGTTTGCGTTGTCGCTCCGGTCGGTTGATTGCTCTGCTCAGCAACGTCACTGATGTCGACCTCAAGCGGTGAATCGAGCGCTGCACCCTTCGCCTGAAGGCTTGCCATCCGCTGACGCTGCTGCTCCCGCAAGATCTGTTCCTGCTGTTCGCGGATCATGCGAGCATTCCATTCTTCTTCGGATTCCATCCGCGGCTGGCGGGTGGCACGGGGCTCGCTCCTGACTTCCGGTGCTGGTGCCAGCTGAGCAGGGGTTTGGACGACCGCAGGAGTAGGCTGAAACGTCGTTTGCTCTGCCCGATCACCAATGATCCCGTCTTTCACCCCGCGTTTCATCTGTTCGGCAAAGTTTGAGGCCGAGACGCCGGATGCGTTGTCGGCCGACTGCTGCCCGAACTTGAGGCCACGTGACGACAGGCCATAAATGAGGACTGCGAGGAACAGCGCAATGAGGCCGATGCCAACGAAGACCGGCACGCGATTGAGCCGTTTCATGCCCCGCTGCTCGCCGACGTGAGCAGCATTTCCAAGTTTCAGCGATTGTACCATTTTTGTCTCCCCCTCACTCGAACGCCATGACGGACAGGGGACTGACCGGGGCTGCCGATCCGTTGCTGAGCGAATAGACGCGACCGAGGGCAAGCTTGTCTGTCGATAGTCGGGCGAGCACCTGTCCACCTTCGGAACCGATGAAGTAGCTGAGTTCCGTCGGTTTATTCCCTTTCGCCTCAAGCTTGGATGGGTTGGCGTGGACGACAGTGTAACCCCAACCTTTAAGTGCGGACTCAAGTGCAATGGAGAACTCTGAACTCTCCTTCTCCATTTTGAATGACGAGCCAGGTGGCCCGGCATGTTCGGCAAATCGAGCTGCCATATCGCCAGCGATCGCGCTTGCGGCCGGCCCGGAAATGTCTGCCGATGAGATGCTCGTTGCTGATCCCGTTGGGGTCGTCTGACACCCTACGAGAAACGCGATTGCGAAGAGGGAAAAGAACAGATGCTTTCGCATTCGTTACCCTCCCCGCCTGATCGTAATTTTCTGCTGCCGCCAACCAACTCCCGACAGGAGAACGGCCTTGTCGATATTGTAGTCGACGATCATCATGTCATTCTTCATCCGGTAGTTCACGACCCGGTTCTGGCCACCGGAGACGACAAAGAGAACCGGGGCATCCTGGCCTGCGATCGTGCGCGGAAACTGGATGTACGTCTTTTGCCCATCTGAATAGACACGTTTCGGCCGCCAGGGGGCGTTACCAGTCATCGAATAGGAAAACGAGAGCTGCTCAGGTGAGGTGCCGCCGTCCGCGCCATTCATGGTTTGAATCCGAGCATTGATATCTGCCAGCCTGGTTGCAGCGTCCTCTGGATATTCGAACCCAACGCGCGCCATATACTGGCTCGGGTGGGACTTGAGCTGGATGTGGTAAGTCCGGCGCGAGGTTGTAATCACCATGGAAGTGACCAGACCTGGTTCCGACGGTTTGACGATCAAGTGGATCGCTTGTCCGCCCGCAGCGCCCGAGGTTGCAGGTTCGACCTTCCAACGAACCGTGTCGCCAACCAGAACGTCGCGCACGATCTCGCCACCCTGGAGCTCGATGTCGCAGACCTGCAGAGGCGAGCAGACCACCGATGGCTGAGTCTCTCCAAATAGGAAGATGACCTTGCCATCAGGTCCGCGCGTGACGAGCCCGGTTTGCCCTCTCCATTTGCCTGAGAGATTGGTGGCTTGAGCCTCCTTGTTTGACAGACTTTGTCCAGACGCGGGGACTGTCATCGCAACCGTGGCCGTGAGCGACAGTAGGACGGGAAGGGCGATATGGCTTTTGGCACTGTTCACTGCAGATCTCCTGCCCTTAAAGTTGCGCCGTCCAATCGAAGTCCGTGACATAGACACCGATCGGGTTGAGACGAATGGTTGCTTCATCCTGCGGAGAGGTGATCGACACAGTCGCGATGCCGCGAAACCGGCGTGTTGCTATTTCCTTGCCTTTGCGATCGCGCTCATACTCCGTCCAGTCGAGCTGGTACGTGTGGTTGGACAGGGCCACGATGTTGTTGACCTCAATCGCAACGGTCGCGCTGATGGCCTTTTCGAAAGGCGAGTTACCACGGAACCAGGCATTGACCTTCTGCGTGGAAGGATCACTCGTCCTCAAGTGAGCGTAGGTGCGGTCAATATACTGTTTCTGGACGACCGCATCGGGTGTGATCGAACGGAAGCTCGCGACAAAACTCCCAAGAGTTGCACGCACGACGCGCGCGTCGGCATATTCGATCTGTTGAGGGAAACCGCCGGAGACGGTGTTGCCGAGTTTGTCGACCTCGACGATGTAAGGCACCAGCTTCACCTGAGTGCTGAGATAAAGTGCATATGTAAAGCCGATCACTGCAAGAGTGAGGCTCAATAGGCCGACTGCACGCCACGTCGCTGCAGCCTTAACATAGGAGCCGTATCGTTCCGACCATTCCTGCCGCGCGGCAAGATACGGGTTGTCGGGTGCGCGTTGCGCTGCCATCCAGATGTCCTATCTCTATATCAAGATTTTTTCGGAGAGCCCGAGGTGGTTCCAACCGTTGGTGGACCACCAGTCGAGGCATGGCCTCGGGCCGCGTCGAGTTTTGCGTTCGCCAGTCCAAGCAAGGTACTGGCATGTGCACCGGGCGCACCGATTGCCTTGTCTTTTGCGGCAGAACCTATCGCAGAGAAGCCTGAGCCGAGGCTTGCCCTGGCTGCCTGATATGCCGCTGCGGCCGGTGGAGCGCCTGATGTGTGAGCCGACTTCGCTGCGGCATATCCCGATATGGCAGCGCCGGCGCCAAGCGATATGGCACCCAGTCCGGCCGATGCTGCCTGGCCCCCATGCCGGATTGTCTCCATGCCGCCAGTGACAGAGGCACCCTGAACCACACCCTGCATGATGTTCGGCACATACATAGAGATGATGAACACGACGACGGAAATCCCGGCAATGGCAAGCGTCGTGATGAACTGGTCGGTTTCTGCGGTTGGCGCCTCTGCCAGACCAAGCAGAACTTCGGAACCGATCTTCGAAATCATCACCAACGCCATCAGCTTCATGCCGACACCGAAGGCATAGACGAGGTAGCGGATCGCAAAATCCTTGGTGAAGGAGGACCCGCCAAGGCCCAGCATGATCATCCCGGCCAAGAGGCCGACATACATTTCCACCATGACGGAGACGAAGATCGCAGCAACAAGGGAGAAGCAAATCACGACGATGCCCATGGCAAGGACTGCCGCAATTGCCAGTGCATTGTCCTCAAACACGCCAAACTTGGCTTGCTCGGACATTTGTGCGGCAACCCGGATCCCGGCGTCGAAGACTTCTGCTGGCGATGCCGTCCCGCTCCCAGACCCAATCTGGAAGAGGCTGTCGACCACGGCTTTTGCGAAGGTCGGCCCCTGAGCGAGTACGAAAGCAAAAAAGCCTATGAACATGATGCGGCGGACAAGTTCTGCAAACCAGCTGTCGATTGAGGCGGCCTGGATTGCCAACCACACTGCCGCGATCCCAACCTCGATGCCGGCAAGAATCCAGAACAGTGATCTAGCCGCTTCCATGATGGTGGTTTCCCATCCCTTGGCGGCGGCAGACACCTGGTTCTCGAGTTCTGTCAGGACCTGACCAGTTTGCCCCAATGCCGGCGAAACCAGCACGGTACAAAGCGCGGCGGCCGCTATGAAGGTGCGAATGAGGGACTTCACCATCGCGGTCGCATCTCCTGGCCTTTTACGATGGGAGCCAGGCTCTTCTCCGTCCCAAAAAACTTCTGGCGGGTTGCGCGTTGTTCTTCGGTCATCCCAGGCGTCGTAGAGGGAGATCGCCAGTCAACGTGTACCGCGGCGATTGCAGTGGTCAGTCCAGCGATGGTGATGAGAGTGATGATGAGTTTGATAGTGAGGCTCACCAGCGCGGCTCCATTTTCTGACCTTCTGGAATGTCCTGGACGTTGGCATTGAAGAAAGCCTCACGACGCGCCTGGGCGAGATCCTTGTCGGTTTGCTCGCTCTGCAGCCAAGTTCCCATCATCGTTGTTTGTTGCGAGACGATGCCTCGCAGCTTCTGCATCTGGGCGACCTGCTGTGCTGCAATTTGATGGCCAACCTGCAGTGCCTTCATCTGTCCATCTGCCGACTGAGACATCGAGCGAAGCTCGCTCATCGTCGTCTCCTCGCTATCGAATTGCTCGGCCGTCAGGGAGGCAGCCCTCAGCGTGCCGGAAATCGTGTCGCGATTCGTGTCAGACCAGGCTTGGTAGGTGGTTGAGAAGCTCTCGGCATTGGGGAGAACCGTCTTCAGATCCGCATAGCTTTTAAACCTCTGCTTGAGTAGGTCGTCCGCATTGCCCATGGAAAATGCGATCCCCTGCCCCTGCTCGACGATGTCGCGCAACTGACCGAGGTCTTTCTCCACTTGGCCCCAGACGTGGGAGGGCAGCTGGGCCGTGTTCTGCAGCATATTCTGGTAGATGTTCAGCTGGTTCTGGATTTGCTCGGCAAGCTGGCTGATTTGGGTGATCTGGTTCTGGATCTGCTGACCCGACTGACCGACGAGAGAAACAAGCTCGCCATTGTTAAGGAGCTGCGTCCACTCAGTGGCGCCGCCGGTCGCCGCACCCGCATGGGATTGGGCCGAAGACATGATGAGGTAGCTTGCGGCAAGCAGGCAAGCAAACGCCCTGCCCGTCCGGGAATGCGGGTGGTTTCTACGCATGATGATTGATCCCTCTTTCCTTGAGCCACTGGCTCGGCCAGTCCTTTCCATGTGTCGAGAACAGTTCCCGGATGCGGGTGAGATCTGCCTTGCCTGAAGAGCCGACAAAGGAGAGCGTCACAGGGCCGAGGGCCATGTCGAACAGCCGCCGGCCATCGGCAGAGGCGACGTAGTACTCGCGCTTAGGGATAGCATTCGCGACGATCTCAATTTGTCGCTCGTTGAACCCGATCCGCTCATAGAACTCCCGCGTGCCGGTCTCGCGGGCGGCACCGTTCGGAAGGCAGATCTTGGTCGGGCAGGATTCCTTCAGAACATCGATAATTCCGGATCGCTCAGCATCCGAAATCGATTGCGTCGCAAGAACAACGGCGCAGTTAGCCTTTCGAAGAACCTTCAGCCATTCCCTGATCTTGTTGCGAAACACGGGATGGCCGAGCATCAACCAGGCTTCGTCAAGGATGATGAGGCTTGGCGAGCCATCGAGCCGTTTTTCGATCCGACGAAAGATGTAGGTGAGCACAGGAACGAGGTTTCGCTCGCCCATGTTCATCAATTGCTCAAGCTCGAAGCATTGGAAGCGACCGAGCTCGAGACCATCTTTCTCAGCGTCAAGGAGCTGTCCCATGGGGCCATCGACCGTGTAGTGATGAAGCGCTTCCTTGATCTCGCGCATCTGCACACCGCTGACGAAATCCGACAATGAGCGTCCTGGTGCCGATGCCATCAATGCGATCTGCCTGGAGATCGCGTTGCGATGGTCGGGCGTCAACGCGATCCCCTGCATCGAGATGAGGGTCTCGATCCACTCATTGGCCCAGGCCCTATCGGTGGCAGAGGAAAGGTCAGCAAGGGGGCAGAAGGCGAGATGCCTTCCCTGCCCTGCATCACCGCCAATCTCGTAGTGATCGCCACCGACCGCAAGCGTTAGAGGTTGCATAGAGCAGCCTTTATCAAAGGCAAAGATCTGTGCGTGGTCATAGCGGCAGAACTGGGCGGCAATCAGCGAAAGCAGCGTCGACTTTCCGGATCCGGTTGGGCCGAATATCAGCGTATGTCCGACGTCATCGACATGGAGGTTGAGGCGGAACGGCGTCGACCCAGATGCCACCTGCATGAGCGGCGGTGAGCCCGGCGCATAGATCGGGCAAGGAGCCGTCGGATTGCCAGACCATACTGAATTGAGTGGGACCAGATCCGCAAGGTTGCGGGTGTTGATCAGTGGTTCTCGTATGTTGGAGTACCAATTGCCTGGTAAGCTTCCAAGAAAGGCGTCCGTGGCATTCAAGGTCTCGATGCGTGCACCAAATCCCTCGGCCTGGATCAAACGGCGGACGGCCTCGGCCTTGTTCTGTAAGCGAGCCCCATCTTCATCGAATATCACGATGACCGGTGTATAGTAGCCATAGGAAACCAGCTGCGATGATGCTTCGGCGATTGCATCCTCGGTTTCCGCCACCATGGCCATTGCATCCTGGTCTAGTGAACGCGACTTCGTCTGAAAGATCTGGTCGACAAACGGTCGGACCTTCTGGAGCCATTTCTTTCGCGTTCGCTCCAGTCGCTGCCTCGCTTCTTCGGGATCGAGGAAGATGAAGCGCGATGACCAACGATAGGTCAGCGGCATAAGGTCGAGGGAATTGAGAATTCCCGGCCAGCTTTCTGCGGGCAATCCATCGATGGCGACGACGGCCACGAAACGCCCCTCGATCTTCGGCGTTAGACCATGTTCAAGCTCAGCAGTGGCAAGCCAGTCCAGATACATTGGGATTTCGGGGAGGCGAACAGGGTGGTTCTCGCCCGTTATCGCAAAGCGGATAAACTGAAACAGGTCGTCATAGTGAGCGCAACGGGTGCCGTCCCTCTCGGGTACCTCGCGTGTCTGCATCCGCTGCATTGAAACAACGTTGCAGAGATACTGTTCGATCTCGCGGATCGAGCGGCGGAAGGTGTCCAGCACTGTATCGGCATAGCTCGTGTTGCGGCTCTCCGTATCCGAGTAAACATACCGCGTCAGGCCGGCCTGGCGCGGCTCCGCTGGGCGATAAGTCAGGATGAGCGCATGACGGCTTTCAAAATGGCCGGCTTCTTGGCCGAAGTGGCTGCGCCTTTCCTCATCGATCAAGCGCGTGACCATGTCAGGAAAACAGCTACGATCTGCGGGAGGATATTCGGTGGTGGGCACACGAGCGGCTTCAAACTGGATCATCCAGCCGCTGCCAAGTCGAGATAGGATAGCGTTGATCTGCCTCGAAAGTTCGTTTCGTTCGAAATCGGTGGCGCTTTCGCAGTCGGGGCCGGCGAAATACCAGCCCGCCATCAGGCTTCCGTCCTTCAGCAGCATGATCCCGTTGTCGACGAGACCTGCATATGGGACGAGATCGGCGAAGGATGGACCTGAGATTCTGAAGCGTCGTAGTGCGACCATTTCCGCCTCCTCAGTATCGCCGCCAGGGCGATGAGGTGGGCCGATAGTGAGCGCGGTATGTCAGATGCCGAATGTAGATTCGGCGTATTAGCGGGTCCGCTTTTGCCATCATGCGCAACACACCAATCAGGCCAAGCCAGAGGGCGACACCGAAGATTGCCGAATAGACAGTGAGGACCACGAAAATCAGGATGACAGCTGCAAGGCCCGTCATAAGCACAAGCTCTCGGTCGCCACCTAGCAGGAGGTTTGGGCGAGACAATGCTCGGTGAATGCGATTGCGCCGGAGCGCGCTGGACGCTTCAGGCACAAGCCCACTCCCCTACCTGTTTCGGGGGAAAGACCGGGCATACCGTCACAGGGTTGGACGCTATTGAAGCTCCGGTTGCACCGAAAAGACCGACGATTGTTGTGGCGCCCAAAAGGAGGCCTGCGACCATGACGATATAGATCAGGCGACGAGCAAAATCGTTGAGTTCGCCTCCGAAAATCAGCATGGCACCGGAGATGGCCACTGCAGCGAGTGCGATGTAACCGGCGACCGGTCCTGTGATGGACTCCTGAATCTGCTCAAGCGGACCTTCCCATGGCAAGCTGCCACCGGATCCGGCCCAGGCCGGCCCGGACATCCATGCGATGTAGACCGCAATGGCGATCCCTCCTTGCAGGGCGCGACTATGCTGCATGGCTGTTCTCATCGAGCTGCGGATAGTGTTCGGTCTGATATCGAGACCCGTTGAAACCCTCGACATGGAGGACTTCGCGAACGCGCCTGCCCCGCCCTGCCCGCTCGATCGAGATCACCAAATCCACTGCTTCCCCGATGACCGCCTGCATTGGCTGATGGCTGACCTCGGCGGTTAGTTGCTCAAGGCGCCGTAGCGCTGACATCGCGGTGTTGGAGTGAATGGTTGTGATACCGCCCGGGTGACCCGTGTTCCAGGCTTTGAGAAGGGTAAGAGCCGCACCATCGCGAACTTCGCCAACAATAATGCGGTCAGGTCGCAGCCGCATCGTACTCTTCAGCAAGCGGCCCATGTCGATGCCATCGCTCGTATGCAGGCTCACGGCATTTTCCGCTGAGCACCGGATCTCGGCCGTGTCCTCAAGGATGACAATCCTGTCGTCGGGCGTGGCGCTTGTGATCTCGGAAATTATAGCATTGGCAAGTGTCGTCTTGCCCGATCCCGTGCCGCCGGCAATCACGATGTTCAAACGGCTCTCAATCGCCGTGCGAACAATTGCTGCCTGTGCCTCCGTCATGATGTTGGACGCCACATAGTCCGCCAGAGGTATCAATCTGGAGGCTCGGCGCCGGATCGTAAACGTTGGAGCCTTGACGACCGGAGGCAAAAGTCCCTCAAAACGGTGCCCACCAATCGGCAGTTCTCCTGATACGATGGGACGATCTGCATCTGCTTCGGATTGCAGCGCATGAGCAACCGAGCCAATGACAGTCTCTGCTGCGGTCGCGCTCATTTCGCCTGCTGCTGCCACACCGTGCCCGAGGCGTTCGATGAAAAGCTTGCCGTCCGGATTGAGCATGATTTCGACGACAGTTGGATCTTCCAGGGCAATGCATAAGCGTTCGCCAAGGGCGTCCTGCATTTTGCGTAGGAGGCGTGAGTGCGATTGAAGCATGATGGGCACCGTCATCTTTCGAGGTTTCGGTGGCAAACAAGCTAAATCGGGTTTGAAAGTCGAGGTGCAGATCTGCACCTCGCCCCAGCTGACTGATTCCTGCAGAGTTTGCCCGAATCGGTGAGCAAGCGGCGATGGTGCAACGCGCTGACATGTCATGAGTCACAGGAAATTACGGAGCCCATTCGGGACGTATGTCGCGGTAAAGGACGGAAAAATAACGCTTAGTAGCGCCAGAGCACGAACGAACCGCCGGGAATTAAGGTTTTGTTAACTTTAAATTCCTTGCCGCTTTTGCGGAATCGGCTGATAGTTGCGAAATTGATGGCTGCACGGCCATTTTTTCGAAAGTGTAGCCTTCTCGGGACATAGTTTGCAAAATGAATCAGCCACCGATCAACCGATTTGATTTTGAGATCGCGCAGCAGGGCGCGAAGATCTCCAGCGCGCTGCATATGTTGCGCAGCCAGCAATACCCTCCTGACGCCAGAAAAGGTCTTCGAAAATTTCAACTCGGAGAAGTCGCCGAGTTCATGGGCGTGACGCAGAGTCATCTCCGGCAGATCCACTCCGAAGGGAAAGGCCCCGAGATTGAGTCGGTGTCCGGCCGTCGATACTACACCGCCGAGCAGATGCTGGAGCTTCGGGATTTCCTCGAAGCCAACAAAAAATCGGACAAAAGGGTCTATCTGCCTAAACGCCGAGAGGGCGAGGCACTTCAGGTCGTTTCTGTCGTCAACTTCAAAGGCGGAAGCGGGAAAACGACAACAGCGGCGCATCTTGCGCAATACCTCGCTCTGACTGGTCATCGCGTACTGGCAATTGATCTCGATCCCCAGGCATCTCTGACGTCACTGTTTGGGATTCAGCCGGAATTGGATGAGACATCTTCGCTGTATGAAGCGCTGCGTTTTGATGGCGAGCAAAAGCCAATTGCCGATGTCATTCAATCCACAAACATTCCCGGTCTAGATGTCGTGCCGGCCAACCTAGTCCTGCAGGAATACGAGTATGACGTACCACTCGCGATATCGTCGAAGAATGGTAGCGAAGGTCGGCTGTTTCACATGCGCATTGGGAATGCGTTGAAGCAGGTCGATGATCGCTATGACGTTGTTGTCATCGATTGCCCGCCCCAGCTTGGCTACTTGACGATTACCGCCCTCATGGCCTCGACGGGCATATTGATTACAATTCATCCGCAGATGTTGGACATCATGTCGATGAGCCAGTTCTTGATGATGCTCGGCGGTATCATGACGCCAGTTGCTGAAGCGGGTGCTGAAATCAAAGTCGAGTGGTTCCGGTACCTTGTCACTCGATTTGAGCCGACGGATATCCCGCAGGCGCAAATGGTTGGCTTCATGCAGTCAATGTTCGCCCAACATATGCTCCGAAATCACGTGCTTAAATCAACGGCAATTTCTGATGCCTCGATCAAGAAACAGACCCTTTATGAGGTCGAGCGGGGCGACTTCGTCCGTTCGACTTATGACCGGGCAATGGAAAGCCTCAACTCGGCCAACGGCGAAATTATGGACCTGATCCACGGCGCTTGGGGGCGAAAATGATGCCTTTGTCAGCCGTTCTTTTTCCGAATTTTGTATTGCTCCACAATGGCTTGCACGAAGTGAACACTTGTTCGGAGGTTGGACGTGTCACGAATTAATCCCTTCGCCTCTTTGGATCTCGCCTCGATTCCATCCGGGCCAGCACCTACGAAGCCGGGCTATGCGATGACGGGTGCGGCCAAGACGGTCGTTCGTTCAATAGAAGACCTGGCAGAAAACACTAAGAAGCTGATGGAAGGCGAAGTCATTGTGGAACTCGATCCACAATTGGTCGACGTTTCCTTCGTTCCCGATCGGCTTTCGCATGACGATGAAGAGTTTGAGGAACTGAGGCAGGCGATCGAGGAGACGGGCCAGTCGACGCCTATCCTAGTGCGCCCCAGCTCGACAGATGACCAACGGTACATGGTGGTGTTCGGACACCGCCGCTTGAAGGTCGCCCAAGAGCTTGGGATCCCAGTGAAGGCAGTCGTAAAGAAGCTTGACGACGTCGCTTCCGCTATTGCCCAGGGCCAGGAGAACTCCGCCCGATCAAATCTGTCATTCATAGAGCGGGCGTTTTTTGCGCAAAATCTCTTGTCCTCCGGCATGGCGAAAGAAGTGATCCGATCATCGCTAGCCGTTGATGAAGCGCTGCTTTCAAAAATGCTTGGTGTGGTGGATGTCGTGCCGGCGGCTATCATTACTGTGCTCGGGGCATCCAAGAAAATTGGGCGTGATAAATGGTTGAGCCTACGGCAGCTATTGTTGGCCCCTGCCCTCCTCAAGGTTGCCACCGATTATGTTGGTACCGCCGAGTTTGGTGCAATTGCCGAAGACAAACGCTTTGACGACCTTCACGACTACCTGAAACGCTACAAAGTCAAATCTGCTGCGAAGAAGCCGAAGGCAGCTTCAGCTGTATCCGAATGGACATCACACGACAGTTCCTTGGGGTTCTCGATGTCCGCTAAGGCAAAGAAAGTTTCTATCGAACTTACCAACACTGAAGCCAAGCCTTTCAGCAGCTGGCTCTCAAGCAGGATGGATCGTCTGTATGAGGAGTACAGGCAGTCGAAATCTGATCAAAACGGAGACTAAACCGCAAAAGAAAAAGGCCCCCAATCGGAAAACCGTGGAAGCCTCTCTCGTCATCTGTAGCAAGATCGAGAATCGCATTTCCCGGATTCACAGTCAAGAGCCTTTGGCACCGATTTGGTGAGCGTAATTCTTTTGCCTAAAGAAAGGTGAGAGAGATGCAACGGGGAAATGTAACGACGCCCTTTGGGCGGCGGCCAATGACGCTTGGGCTCGTACGAGCGCAGCTGCAGACGGCCGAATCACGCCCGAGCCGGGGTGTGGACAAATGGAAAGTGTTTCGCGACGTGGCCGAGGCCCGGCCTTTGCTCGGCTTGCAGGACCGCGCCATCGCGGTTCTCGACGCCTTGTTGAGCTTCTATCCGCAGAACGAATTGAAGCCCGACGCTTCGCTGGTGGTCTTTCCCTCTAACGCGCAGCTATCTCTACGTGCCCATGGCATTGCCGGCACGACGCTGAGACGCCATCTGGCGAGCCTGGTCGAGGCCGGGCTGATCCAGCGGCGCGACAGCCCGAACGGCAAGCGCTATGTGCACCGCGACCAGGACGGCGCGATCGAGGAGGCATTCGGCTTCGACCTTTCCCCATTGCTGGCACGGGCGCATGAGCTTGCCGGCATGGCGCAGCAGGTGGCCGAAGAAGCCCGACGCTTCAAGCGGGCCAAGGAAGCGCTGACGCTGTGCCGCCGGGATGTGCGCAAGCTGATCAGTGCGGCCATGGAAGAGGGCGCCGGCGGCGACTGGGCGGCGATTGAGGCCGTCTATGTGTCGATCCTTGCGAAGCTTCCGCGCACACCGAGCCGGACCGCCATCGAAGCTATTTCCGAAGACATGGCGCTCTTGCGCGAGGAAATCCTCAACCAGCTGGAAGATCAGCTGAATTCTGAAAAAACGGACGGCAATGCAGTCCAGAATGGCTGCCACATACAGAATTCAAAATCCGAATCCACATATGAACTTGAACCATGCTCAGGAGAAGAGCAGGGGGCGAATGCCGAGCGAGAAAAGATCCGGGTGGCAGATCCGGTAAAGGCCTATCCGCTTGCAATGGTGCTGCAGGCTTGCCCGCAAGTGATCGATTACGGCCCGGGCGGGCAGATCGGGAACTGGCGCGACCTGATGGCCGCCGCCGTTGTGGTCCGCTCCATGTTGGGCGTCAGTCCCTCGGCCTACCAGGAAGCCTGCGAGGTAATGGGCCCTGAAAACGCGGCCGCGGCCATGGCCTGCATGCTGGAACGAGCGCATCTGATCAATTCTGCCGGCGGCTATCTGAGGGATCTGACACGGAGGGCCGGGCGCGGCGAATTCTCGCTCGGACCGATGATCATGGCGCTGATGAAGGCGAGGGCATCCGAGAGACTGAGGGTGGGATGACTAGCGCATTTCATTCCAGACACCTACTGAAACGACACGGGTGCTCGCTATCCACGAGCGGAGTGGGTTTCGCCGCACGCCTTAGACGGCCGGAGCGGCGCCTGTGATCGCGTGTTTTAGGACTTGGGGGTGACGCCGGTGTGCATGAATTTCTCCGGTCGTCATCCAGGGAGGCTGTACGTCTTCTGTACTTGTCCACACAATGGGCCACCTCCAGCTCAAATTAGGCGAATTCTCGTTGAGTAGCCGTGGGAGTGATAACCTCACTTAAGGACCAAAGAGGTCTCAGCTTGAGGTGCACACAGGAGGCAAGTGAATTGTCAGCCGTTTTTTTTCGTAAATTGTTATTTTAATTCATTGAGTTACAGCGTTTGAACCTTCCTTTTTATCGATTGAGCATGATGCGGGTAGACTTGGGCGGGCTTCCCGTGCATCGGCAAAAGGCGCGGATTGTCTGTGAAAAGAAAATTCGCCGCGGCGAACTAGCGCAAGCCTTTTAAAACACGTCGCTTTTTAAAAGTCATTTTCCCGTGCGGAATCTGAGTCTGCCAGGGAGGACTTCGGCCGCCTTTTTAGACGGGCTCAGGTGAGGAACACAGGAAGTCGTGTGCGCCGATCATGTTCTTGTTCATCTGCGGCGACAGGACCGCTCGACGTTTCTCTCTCGTCCTTTGAAGCTGGAAACGGCGATCGATGACAGGAATCTCCAAAAGACCGCCTTGGGTGACAAGAGCGGACGGAGGTCGGAGGATAGAGTGACCTTGTCCATCAACTGAGACCCAAATCATGGATGAGAACTACGAATTACGATTGTCACGCAGGCAAGTCATGCTCGCGGGGGCCACGCTTTCGCTGGCAACGACAGTTCCGGTCTTTGCCTCGGGAACTTCGATTGTGCACCAACAGGAAGGAAAAATTTCAATGACCGAGAATTTTGTGACGACCAAGGACGGCGTCGAAATCTTCTACAAGGACTGGGGTCCGAAGGACGCCCAACCGATCGTTTTCCACCACGGCTGGCCGCTCTCATCGGATGACTGGGACGCGCAGATGCTGTTCTTCGTCCTCCACGGATACCGCGTCGTTGCGCATGACCGTCGCGGCCACGGTCGGTCGCAGCAGGTCAGTGACGGTCATGATCTCAACCACTATGCCGCGGATGCTTCTGCCGTCTTCGAAAAGCTCGATCTGCGAAACGCTGTTCATATCGGTCACTCCACTGGTGGTGGCGAAGTAGCTCGATATGTCGCACAGTTCGGCGAACCACAGGGGCGCGTGGCCAAGGCCGTACTGGTCAGCGCCATTCCGCCGATCATGTTGAAAACTGCCGCTTATCCTGGTGGACTGCCAATCGAGGTTTTCGATGGTTTCCGTTCTTCCCTCGCGGCTAACCGTGCTCAGTTTTTCCGGGATGTGCCGGCCGGGCCGTTCTACGGCTTCAATCGCCCGGACGCGAAGGTCTATCCCGCAGTCATCGACAATTGGTGGCGACAGGGAATGATGGGCGGCGCCAAGGCCCATTACGATGGTATCAAGGCGTTCTCGGAGACTGACCAGACGGAGGACCTGAAGGCTATCACGGTCCCCACACTCGTTATGCACGGCGCCGATGACCAGATCGTTCCGATTGCCGCTTCGGCAGAACTATCGGTCAAGCTTTTGAAGAATGGCACGCTGAAGGTCTATGAAGGCCTCTCGCACGGGATGCTGACCGTCAATGCAGAGGTCCTCAATCAGGATCTGCTGGCATTCGTGAAAAGCTGAGGCAGAGCCGAGAGGCCAGGACCGCCGCCACGACAGCGGCGGTCTTCAAGCACCACTATTGTCGTCTTCGTCATGGAAAAGGTCAGAACTCACGCGCAGGCGATGCGTGCGAGATTTGGCTTGTAAATGTGGTCTTCTACCGAATAGCGCGTCTCCACTGAGCAGGCGTGGACCCGGCCTTGGCCGTGAAAGTCCTAGTCAGGTGCGCCTGATCGAAAAAGCCACACAGATATGCTATTTCCGAGATCGAAAGGTCGGTCGAACTGAGGAGCTCTTTTGCTCTTTCAATCCTCTTCAGAACTACCCAACGATAGGGCGGGTGACCGAGTGACCGCTTGAAGGCTTTGATGAAATGACCTTGTGAGAGCCCACAGGCGGCCGCAACAGTTGCAAGGGAGAGATCGGCGGCAAGGTCTGCCTCCAGCAGTTCCAGGGCCCGCCTCACCTGCCAAGGTGCAAGGGCTCCATACACCGGCATTGAAGCCTTCACGCTGCCATACGTCGTGCAGAGATGGAACGTCAGAATGGCCGCAACATGGTCCTGAAATAGGCGACTTGTGGCGCCAGGCTGGAGAAGCGCAGGCAGGCGCTGATCAAGCCCTGCACTACGTGATCTTCAATGTGATGCCCGGGTTTTGCCTGCAAGGTTTCGATGTGCTTGCCACCGAGATCTTCCTCATAGGCTTTGAGCGCAGACCGCGGGATGTGGAGCCCCAGACCATCAAATGGCGACTTCATGTCGGCTACCCACGTCCTGCGGTAGTCGTAGATGGTGAAATTGCCGCGCTTTGACAGCTTGTAGTCGACCTTCTTGCCGTCGACCCAGAGATCGCCGTGATAGTCACGGAGATTGTAGGCCAGCAGGAACGCATCTTCACTTACGTGAGGATCCACGAGCCCGTGACCGGGGCTATCGCAGTAAATCCTCGTCATCGTCACTTCAGACTTGCCGAATATCGGAGCGATAACGGCTTTAGCCTCTTTGGTCCGGAAAATGCCCATGTCACGGTTGCTGATCGTCGTCTGGTGCATCTGCCTAACTTGTCGTCCCAATATTCTACAGAAATGGTAACGCGCCGGCTTTGGAGTAGCTAAGCTATCAGTCTGGCAGCACGTCCGCTCCGTCGTTGAGCGTCGTTGTAATATTCCGAAGCTTGCTGGATGGACCGATGACGCGACTGCTCCATGGCTTCAGGGAGAGGAATGCCGCGATTGGCAGCTTCCGTCAAATAGCCTGAGCGCAGGCCATGGGCTGAAAACTCCGTCGGATCGAGTCCGGCCAATTCGGCGCGCTGCTTGACGATGTCGTTGATGGCCTTCGGATCAAGTGCGCGCCTTGAGACATTTCCCCAGCGATCAATGGCCCGGAACACGCTGCCGCTTTCGATCTTGGCAAGCTTGAGCCAGGCATTGAGCGCCTCGATGGGACGGCCGGTCAGATAGACAACGTCCTCGTTGATGGCGCCGCTGGTCTTGGTTCGGCCGAGATGAATGGAGAGGGAGGGCAGGGGAGGGCTGTCCTCGACCTGGAGGGGTTCTTCCGTCTGCAATTGCTCTGTCCTCAGGGACGCGATTTCGCTGCGGCGACGGCCGCCCGAGGCAAAGGCGACCATCAGAATGGCCCGGTCCCGGACATCACGTAGGCCGGCCGTTTGGCACGTCGCCAGGAGGCTTGCCAGTACATCGCCGGTGACCGCCTTCCCGCTCTTTCGTCTCCTCTGTCGCGGCGTTGCTCTGATCGCAAGTTTGATGGCGGAACGGATAGAGGGCGAACCGAAGGAACCCTGAAGCCCACGCCATTTCGTCAGCGTAGACCAGGTGGCTAGTCTCCGGCGAACGGTGTCTGGCGCATGTGGTCCTGCCGTTCGTAGGAACCCCTGAATGCGAAGCTTGTCGTCGACGTCTGCCGGCATGCCATGTAACGGATCCGCCAAGCGCTTTTCCGGATCCCAAAGATGATGAGCGATGAACTTCAGCAGCAGCGCTTCGGGCGCGGGCCAAGGAAGAGAGCGTCCGGTAGCCGCGAGGGACCAAGCCTGTAGGTAGGTAAGATCCGATGAGAGAGCACGAAGTGTGTTAACGCCCATGCCCTCATTGACGAGGTGACGAAGCGTTTCGACATCCTGATCCGTCAACAATTCGGCCAGTTCATCGCGGCGTTCCATGGGGAGCACAGCGGCGATGGTGTCGAGTTCTTGCTCACGCAGAGAGACTGTATCTCTGGTTGATTTGGGAGTTGACGGCTTTCGTGTCACTGCATTTTCCCAGTTTAGCGGCAGGTTGGCAAAAGTTCCGTAAAACCCTCATATTCCGGAACAAAGGAGATTTGCCATGACCTCGATCGTGACAGCAGCTGCCGTGTCGAAGGATTTTGGCGCCTATCAGGCCGCCGCCGTGCGAGAGCCGGTGATCATCACCAAGAACGGCCGACCGCGCACAGTGCTCATGGCCTATGAGGACTATCTTCGCCTCGCCAAGAGGGACCGTCGGGTCGATCTCACGGCTTCGATCAGTGATGACGAGCTTGCCGCGATCGAGGCTTCGACGATGGAGACGGGCCTGGATCATCTCAATGCCGAACTTCGGATGGACAATAATGCTGCCGACTGAGCCGAGGGTCGGCTGGGTTTTCCGTTATTCTTGATCCTGGCATTGGCAGCATCTGGACGGACGGAAAGAGGGTGACAAGGACCGCCCGGCGCTCGTGCTGGCCATTATTGCGACGCTTGACGACGGAACACCTGCAGTACGTGTCTTGCCGATCACGCATTCGCCACCGTCCGATCCGAGCGAAGCAATCGAAATCCCGCCTGCCACCAAGCGCCGCCTTGGCCTTGATGATGAGCGGTCGTGGATCGTGCTGACCGAAAGCAACCGTTTCGTCTGGCCAGGGCCCGACGTTCGCCCTGTTGACAGCGAGTGCGGGTATCACGGGCCGCTACCTCCTGCACTCTTTGAAGAGGTGAAGCGCCGGTTCGTTGAGCTCGCCAGGAGCCAGCGGCACAAGGCGACCATTCGCAGCGACTGAGCTGCTCTCTACTCTTTTGTTCGCCTTCAAATCCGCCCATCCAGCTGACGTTCTCACCGTGATTTGCCCCGAATCTACGCATTCAGGACCCTGAAATCAATCACTTCCGATAAGGGTTACTTATCGGCGGTGAGCCACCGCGGGCACATCAATGAGAAGTAAGGAACTGTAAGCCGTATATAGCTTTTGCTTAACGAATCATTTACTATAAATTCAATGTCTTACGATCCTGCCAAATTGCCCATCCAGAACCTGTTGCGGCCAATCTCAGACGCCGCCGTCGCGCTTGCCCGTCTCGATGAGCGCATCGCTCGCTCTCCCGTCGGCGAAGGCTTTCTCGAACGCTCGCATTTCCTCGATGCGTATGCCTCGCTCTGGGTCGATGGGGAACTTGTCCATCTCGAAGACCTCGTCCTGCATGATGCCCTTCGCGACATCCGCGCACCGACCCACGAACTCACCATCGCCCGCGACATCCTGAAAACCCGCCGTCGCATCGCCGCCCATCCACCCGCCTGGGCGCTCTCTGCTCAAGGCCTCGCCTCCCTCCGCGGGCAGGCGTGGCCTGCAGCATCATCGGGGAACGACGGGGAGGGTTTGCCGGATGGGAATATTGTCAGCGACACTCGGGGTGGGGTAGGGGAGTCCGAAGATCCTGATGCCGACGGTCTTAGTGATGCGTTTGCCGCGATCGATGCGGTTCTTGCCCGCTCGGACGCCGCGATCGAAGAAGCGAAGAAGCCGGGGCGCGCGAAAAACGCTCCGGACAAGGATCCGTTCGTTTACGACCTTGATTGGGATGAGGACGAGCGGCTGGGGGAGTGGCGGGCCGTGCTGGATCGAGCCCAGGACTTGCCGCCGGTTCTCCATGCCATTGTTGCCTTGGATGCCTGGAATGAGATCGCCGTTCTCCAGCACGCACCCTGGCTCGGCAGGCTACTGGCGGCCTCGATCCTTCGTGAGGGTGGCGTCACCACCGGCACACATGTCGCGGCGATCAATCTCGGACTGAAAGCCATTCCCGTCGATCGGCGCCGGCATCGTGATCGTGAGACGCGGTTGCTGGCGATATCAAGAGCGCTGAAAATCTCCGCGGAGACGGGGCTGAAGGAGCATGACCGGTTGGTGCTGGCGCGGCAGATGATGCTGCGCAAACTGGAGGGGCGGCGGGCGTCGTCCAGGCTGCCGGAGCTCGTGGAGCTCGTCATTGCGCGGCCGCTGATCTCGGCTGGGATGGTGGCAAAGACGCTTGAGGTCACGCCGCAAGGCGCGCGGCGGATGGTGCAGGAGCTTGGTCTTCGCGAGATGACGGGGAGGGGGAGGTTTCGGGCTTGGGGCGTAGTGTAGGCCTGCCGGTCTATATAGTTGGGGGTAACGTTGTAGCGCAGGAGAATAATACTGCATGATCTTCTATTGATGATACGATTTCGCCGGGTAATTTAACGTTTCATACAACTGATTCAGTCAAGACTGGTGTCGATGGGTTTTTCATTGATCAGTACCTTGAAGTTCGATCGCTCACGGCAGGCATTGATCATTGGAACTGCAATTCTCATCCACTGCCATAAGCAATGTGACGCTAGACAAAGACGAGGCTCTCAGACTATTGGGAGCCAGCCTGACAGCGAGTTATCATGCATTGGTTGCGGATATCAGAGAAGCTCTCTTTTTGGGCGAATTGCCTGATGTCCCGATAGTCTCGCGCCAGCAAGAGAATGTATGTTTATCGTATCGCATCGAAGGCGACACGTTTTTGGAAGTTGAACCGATCGGCAAGTCAATCGTTCGTCAGAGTGAATGGCAAAAAGCTTATCGTGTTCGGTTGCGAAACATAAGTTCGGCCGGGAAGGTTTTGATATGAGTTTCGAGCCAAACTGGGCTTCTCCTCCAGGTGCCACAATCCAGCGATTGATGGTGACGCGGGAAATTGATGCAGACGATCTCGCTGACGGCCTCGGCCTTGATCGGCCTCTTCTCAGTCTGCTTCTCGAAGGGAACGCCCGGATAACACCGACGCTCGCCTCGGCGTTGGCAGATCAACTTGGGTCTACACCTAGATTTTGGCTTACACGCGACAAAACTTACTTGTCCGATCTAGCGCGCCTCTCGGCTGCTGCTGACACCGATGCTAACTGGGTCAAGGCCATGCCGGTGGCTTCGATGCGAAGGTATGGGTGGATTACCAGGAGCGCGAAGAAGGAAGAACTGCGCGAGGCACTGCTGTCATTTTTTGATTGCACGAGTCTTCCCGATTGGAATTCTCGTTATTCTGGCGGTATCGGCGCGGTTGCTTTTCGACGCTCGTTTGCATTTGAGGCCGATGAGATGGCGACGCTCGTCTGGTTACGGGCCGGAGAACGGCAAGCAGCTACCACTGATCTCCCATCGTTCAACCCAGAAGGATTCGTGAACATACTGCCTCGGCTTCGAAAGCTTTCGGTATTTAAGAAGCCGTCAATCTTTCTTCCTCGTCTGACTGAGGCTTGCCGCTCGGTTGGCGTAGCCGTAACCACTGCACGTGCACCGGACGGCTGCAGAGCGAGCGGCGCGACGTGGAAGCTGGCGAGCGGCAATCCGATTATTCATCTCAGCTTCCGTCATCGAGCTGAAGATCATTTCTGGTTCACCTTTTTCCACGAAGCCGGCCACGTGGTTATGCACGGCGACTCTCACCTTGATCTCGATGGCAGCGATCCGTCTCTCCATGGCTCGTCCAAGGAAGAGATGGAGGCGAACCTTTTCGCTCAGGATTACTTGCTCCCCAGAGAGGTGAGGAATGCGCTGATTGGTAAGCCAAATCCGCGAGCTATTTTGCGTGCCGCGAAAATGGTGGGGGTGTCGCCTGGGATAATCGTTGGTCAGCTTGAGAAAGCGAAGGCACTGGAACCTGGGAAGCTAAGCAGAATGAAGCACCGTTATCGGTGGGACGACAATCCTCACGTTCCAGAGCTAACTAGCCCTTGAAGTAGATGTAGTGATCTGGACTCTTCTGCCAGTTACAGAGGCTGTCTTCTAGGACCTGTTTGCCGACGCTAAGGTAAGCGTCCATCTCGTCGACTCGCTTCTGTAACGACGACGACGAAACGACGGCGGTCGTGCTGTTATGAAAAAGTAGCTTCGCTCCACCAAGAGGACCAGTGGCCCCGACAAGGTAGGTGCTGCCGGCATCAATGGGCGCAAGGTTCAACTTAGCTAACATCGTGAGAAAGTCGAAGTTGCCCAATCTTCCGAAGCCGAAAACTGGCTTGAGCGACCGGTAGAGCTGATCGAACACGTCGGTTGGGTTTTGCCCGTGCGTTTTATGTATGGCTTGTACTCTCGCGGTAAAACCGCCTTGCGCACATTGCCAAGCGTGAAACGAGCTGAAGACCGTGCTGATCGTTTTTGGGTTTTTGCTCTGGTACTGCCGATGATTTGAGAAGCGGCCAGATGCAACCTTATCCTTCAAGGCCGCTCCGTTCGCTACAAGCATGGCATCGAACTGCCCTGCCTGGGCCGAATACGTCGCGAAGTCCCATTTAGGACCATGCCCAAAAGAACCCATGACGTTCGACGCCAGCTTCCAGCCGTCCGTGACATGCTTGCCGAAGTGGGTCGCTACGAATGTTAGCCATACGGCCTCGTCTATTTGCCCCTTTCGGCCCAAGAGAGCGGCGCCCTTAAGAGGGTCGAACAACACATTGTTGGGGTCTAGCCGCTTCGGACTGATATTTTGATTGTTGAGGAGCCGTATGAATTCTATTCGCCGTAAACTCGATATCATCTGAGCGACCCACGTGCTTCGTCGTGCAGCGGTCGTCAATCCAGGGAGCTGACCTTTGTCTGCTTCATAGGCGGCTAGTGCTGCGAGAATGTCGGTTGTCCGATCAGCATGATGGCGCAAGGGCAAATCAGTGGTTCCTCAATATATCGAAAGCTGTATGCTCAGATCCGGCCCACCGATCAACGTGATCGACAACCAGAACTCGGTAGCACGGATGCAGCGCTGAGATCATTCCATCGTAATCAACGCCTTCCACTTTTCCCTTGATGATTGAATGGAGCTTTGGGATCATTGCAAGGTCATGCCAGTATTGCGGAAGAGTGCTTGATGGCTCAAAATCGACATTGCCAGCCCGATACTCGCGCTCACAATTCAAGAATTCTCGGATTGATGGCCACGGATCGCCCGCCGGCATTTTCGGCATTGCAATTTCTTCAAAGGTGCCCTCGTCGCAATACTGCTGCGCAAACGTCCTGGATGCCTTAAACTCGTTATCATCGTATAGGTGAAGACTGGCCACGGAGTGCTGATAAGTTCCAATTTCACATTGCAGCTCGGCCGCTGCGATTTCCTGAAGCATTGTGAAAGAAAAAATGTCGTGCGGTAGCCCAATCCAGGCGTCGTTCGACCGCATATGCACATGTAAGTTAAGTGCCGCCCCGCGGATCACAAAATGGAGCGTGCAGGTGCACGGGATGTCATTACTATCTCTCGCCGCGTCGTCGTTGGAGAATACCTGGATGACTGCGTTACGAGAGCCGGGTCGCTGGCGGAGAAGGTTTATCACGCGATCCCATTGGCTTGCGCCATGCGGTAGAAAGATCCGCTTTCCATATGCCCCATTGGCGGTGATGCCACCATCATCAGAAAATTTGGCGTATATTCTGCCAAGATAGTGCGAGATGAATGCGATTGTGTCGTCGCCGGCGAGATACCAAGCAAGTTCTCCTACCGCGCTGAACAGGATGGATCGGCCCATTGCTCGACTTAGGCGGGCCCTAGGGTCTGTTAGCTGCAGTAGTGCTCCAAAGACCTCAGTGCTGTCTCCCTTCTTTGAGTTTACGCGATTATTCTCGGGATGGTCTCCCAAGAGCTGACCGTAGGTCTTTCTAAGTAGCTTATCGATATGATTTTCTGATGCGTAAAACAACGCCAGTTTCCACCCAATGATCCGGAAGAAAATAGTAAAGGGCGAAGCTCAATACAACGCTGGGTTCGGAAATTTTCGCGTACAGGCGCACTTCCCCTTCATGAACGCCTCTCGATAACGGTCGGGTATCGTCTTGGTCGTCTCGAGTGCTGAATTGAGGTGATGGCATTGAAAGATCGCCATATTTGCTTGGAACCGATAGCGGTCCAGTAGTGCATTGGTGGTCGCTTTATTTTTCTCATCCATGCCGTCGACATATGGATAGATGAAATGCACGCCGAGGCCATTCGGATGGGACATTTCCGAGAGGAAGTCATAGTTCTTCATCGCGGATAATGTCTGTTCAGGCAGATCAGGTTCAGCTCCCTTCTTCCTTAGTGCTTCGAACAGCACGGTGGAAACGCGATACTTCTCATCAAGGTATCGAACATACTTTCCATCAACCTCCTCGAAATAACGCAAGGCATCGTTGACGTGGACAGGCTTAATACCTGTTTGCTTGGAGCCTTCCCAGAATGAGGTGAAGCGCTTTTCCAAGTTCTCCAATTTGCCGTGTGCAATTAGCCGATCCATTTCGGATATGAAGAAGCTGCCCATGGCGATGGTCTCGATTAAAGCTCGTCCAACGATCGTTGCTGGAACGATGTGAAGAGCTGGCTCGGGAAATCTGCACAGTGGGGATAAGTGGAATTTCTGCCTGACTTCGGCTTAGATGCCGGGAACAGGAGATACCATGACGAGACGACCGCGCCGGAACCACAGCCCGGCTTTTAAGGCGAAGGTGGCACTTGCCGCCATCCGAGGTGAACAGACGCTGGTGGAATTATCCCAGCAGTTCGATGTGCACGCCAACCAGATCAAACAGTGGAAAGATCAGCTCCTAGAGGGGGCGACGGGCGTTTTCGGCGATGAAGCCAAGGCTGAACCGGCAGGCCCGACCGTGGACGTCAAAACGCTGCATGCTAAGATCGGCGAACTGACACTGGAGAATGATTTTTTATCCGGTGCGCTCGGCAACGCGGGATTGCTGGGCGGAAAGAAATGATCGACCGCGAGCACAAACTCTCCGTCGTACGCCAGGCGAAGCTTCTCGGCTTCAGCCGTGGCAGCGTCTATTATCTGCCTCGTCCAGTATCCGACGGCGATCTGACCTTGATGCGGCGGATCGACGAACTGCACCTCGACTACCCCGTTTGCCGGAAGTCGGATGTTGCAAGGGCTCTTGAGAGGAGAAGGGTTGGAGACCGGGCGGCTGCACGTCGCCACGCTGATGAAGAAGATGGGCATCGAGGCGATCTACCGTCGCCCGAACACCTCCAAACCAGCGCCGGGTCACAAAATCTATCCCTACCTCTTGCGCAAGTTGGCGGTCACTCGACCCAACCAGGTCTGGGCCATGGACATCAGCTACATCCCCATGGCGCGGGGCTTTGTCTATCTCTGCGCCGTCGTCGATTGGTTCAGTCGCCGCGTGCTCTCATGGCGGCTGTCGATCACGATGGAAGCGGCCTTCTGTATCGAAGCAGTCGAGGAAGCTCTGGCCCGTTATGGCAAACCCGACATCTTCAATACGGACCAGGGATCGCAGTTTACCTCTGTCGACTTCACGGCGGTGCTGAAGAAGGTGGAAATCGCCATCTCGATGGATGGCAAGGGTGCGTGGCGCGACAACGTCTTCGTCGAGCGGCTCTGGCGGTCGATCAAATACGAGGAGGTCTATCTCCACGCCTACAAAACAGTGTCCGAGGCCCGCGCTGGCATCGGTAGATATCTAAGCTTCTACAACAGTCGACGCCCTCATTCATCCCTTGACCGGCAGACGCCGGATCAGGCCTACTTCAACGCGCTGACACCAATTATGGTGGCGGCATAATCGGGGCGGAAATCCACTTAGCGACACGCCAGAAACTGTTCAAACGAACCGAGCCACCTCTATTCGATGCGCCGTATCGCGCAGTTTTCGGCGGCGTGAGCAGAATTCCTTGAAGGGCGACTCAACCCCGAGGCTCTGCAGGCCATGGGCATGGCGGCGCCTACACCGCGCTATGGCGGTGGGGCGAATGCAGAGTATCTTGCCGAACAACAGCGCACGGGGCATCCAACCCATCAGTGAAAATAAATACGCAAGCCATTGAGATGGCATCTTATGCGGCGGTCGGTAGGTACAATGCCTCTAACGCACATATAGCTGCTGGATGCTTAGGTATCCGAATGAGACTCGATCAAGTTAGGTAGATTGCACGTCGCGTCCCACGCCGGACGTTGCCCATGGCAGGCCTTCGTATTAAGCGATGCGCTGAAAAACTGGTTGCCGTCCGCTGACTTGCTTGTCCTAAAATAGGGCGAAACCTCCCACTGCGTAAACGTGGCAGATACTCACCGGAGAGGCATCTGCATGAACGCTATTTGCTGCTTGACAAGGTGCGTGAGCCGCATCAGATTGCACCAATGAATTGTGCTGCGGTAAACAGCTCGCGTTAGCCGTTCTAGTTATCCCGTTCGTGTTCAAGCTTCACTGAGCTTCCCCAGGCGCTTAAAGAAAGCAATACGCACCTCGGATACTGAGATTGGAAGTTTTTCGTTTGGTGCCGTGTATCTCGTCTCAAACTTGCAAGCATTTGTTCATGGAAATTTCGCAAATGAACATTCGGGATGCCCAATCCAATATCATGTAACCGGAGAGTGGAATTGTTTTGGCGGATATTATTATGTTTATCTATTCTGCTTAACGCCGTTACATCTGTATTTTTCATTTCAGTTGGTTATCCTAGAACAAATGTTCCATTTATGTCATGTAGCGATGCTGGAAATGAAATACGGAATAAGATCGCTGCCCAGAAATTTGCGGAAATGAATAAGTATTCATTTGTGATGCTGAACTCATTCTTAACATCCAGCGGATTTGGAATATCGAGCGTCCTCGCCACTGGGTCAGATATCACATTTTCTTACACGACGGATGTCAGGTACAAGATACGTTGCTTGAAATTATTTCCGATTGATAGCTCTATTGTGCGCGTCAATATTAATGCATCGGACTTGCAGCGTGTGGTTCGAGTACTGTAGTAAAACCAAATAGTTACAAGATATGTATAGATAGCGCTTCAGAGGATAAGACTATGGCGAGGCTTTATATTGAGTCAAAAGCTGTGCAGCAGATGACGGTGTGGGATCATCTCTACATCGTTTATGAGGACGATTTCGGTCAGGAGTTTGTTCTGAGAGCTGGCCCTACTAGCGATAGTCCCCTGGATTGGGGCAGCATGGAGGTGGAAATCGGTGTCCCAATGGCTCTGTCAGAAGACGCCCGGCCGATAGAAGATAGGGCGCTGCACGGCAATGCGCTGCTTGATCTTGCGGGGAGAGATGCGACAGCCGTATTCCAAACAATGATGCACCACGCAGGAAATATTGCACAGTCTTTGTTGCCGTATTCCGCAGCAACTCAGAATTCTAATTCGTTCGTGGCTTCGTTGCTGCACGTTGTTGGAATTGATGTGGCCAATGTGGCACCTGATACAGGCGGGATAGACTGGACTCCAGCGTCGGGCAACATTTTGGACTCTATAGAGTTCAACGTGGTAGGAGGCTACGATGATTTTGAGGATCATGGAGATATTCTGCGCGGGGGCGCTCTCAATGATGCAATCTCTGGGCGTGCGGGTATCGATCAGATCGACGGCGGCGATGGTGATGACACATTGTACTCTGGATCCGTCGAAACGCCGGATTCCGATGCTGATTACCTAACTGGTGGAGGCGGAGTAGATAACTTCTACGTTGGTAATTCAGACTACGAAACGGGCCTTTTCCGCTATGATGTTGATTCTGGAGTGATGTACTTCAACTCGGAATCGAGAGGCCGGTACGACGTCATAGTGGATTTCGAGAGTTCGGATGCTATCCATGTTTCAGGATTTGGAGTCTGGGACTATACTGAGTTCTCGAGCATTACTATTGATGATGCCGGTTATGCCATCGACGGAAAGGATGTTTACGTTGCCAACGGCTCGGGACTGGAGTTATTTGCAGTTCGAGACAGCTATTTCGACGTAAATCTGGAGCGCGACATCGATGTTATGGTGTTCTGGTATCAGATTTCTTCAAGAATGTCCGGAATGGATGACGTCCTTATTGATGTAAATATTCCGCTTTTTGCCATCGATTACGGATCGCCGTGGTTTCAACAGTCTTCGAGTAGTAGCTTTTCAACAGCTGATGCAAGCGGTTCATCCGACTCCATAGTGTTCCAGCCCGAGCTAGTGGCGGAGGCCCCTTCAAATGGTTATGACCAATCAGACTTCAGCGAGTTGGATGGCTTAAGCGAATTCGGCGTGAGCCATATAACCGATTCCATCTACTTTGAGGATGGATTTTCTGGGATACAGGTTCACGATGGTTTGGAATCAACCCACCAACGCTTGGATGTCGATGAGTTCCGACTGGTAGCATGAACTCAACCCGATGAATCCGATTCATACGCTCGGGCGGCGGCCTCTGGTCGCCGCATCTCTCAACCGGGTCCGATCGGCGTTGCTCCCGATCGCTGCCATTAGCGCAGCGACAAATTTGCTGATGCTTACTGGCCCGTTGTTCATGATGCAGGTCTATGACCGTGTTCTGGCGAGCCGAAGCGTGCCGACGTTGGTGGCGCTGTCCGTGCTAGCGGTCTGTCTATATGTCTTCCTTGGCATTCTGGAACTTCTACGCTCTCGTATCCTGACACGCGTTGGACAGCGGATCGAGGAGGACCTCGGCGACGCGACCTTCCGCGCGGTGATGGTGTTGCCGCTCAGGATGTCTCGCAAGGAAGCGGTGTCACAGCCGATCCGGGACCTCGAGCAGATTCGGCAGTTCATGGGCGGACCTGGGCCGGTAGCCATCTGCGACATGCCCTGGCTTCCGCTTTATGTCGGCATCCTCTTCCTCTTCCACCCGCTTCTGGGCTGGCTTGCTATTGCCGGAGCGGTGATCCTGATGGCGCTCACGATCACCAGCGAGTTCCTCTTGCGTGATCCGATGCGGCGTATCGCGCAGTTTTCCGCGGCGCGTGCGGAATTCCTTGAGGCTGGGCGACGCAATGCCGAGGCCCTGCAGGCAATGGGCATGCGGGGTGCCTATACAGCTCGATGGCGTGGGGCGAATGCAGAGTATCTTGCCGAACAACAGCGCACGGGGGATGCGACCAGCAGCTTCTCAACCACGTCAAAGATCTTCCGACTGGCGCTCCAGTCTGCCGTTCTTGCACTCGGCGCCTGGCTTGCGATCAACGGGATGGCGTCTCCGGGCGCAATGATTGCAGCCTCGATCCTAACCGCACGGGCATTGGCCCCGATCGAACAGGCAATTGGCCAGTGGCGGGGCTTCGTCAATGCAAGGCAGGCGCGGGATCGACTGTACAAGCTTCTGGAGCAGTTCCGTGAGGATGTGCCGCGCATGTCGCTACCGAAACCAGGGGCTTCACTCACTGTTGCGGGCCTGACCGTCGTGGCGCCTGGTTCCAACACGCCTGTAATCCGCGACATCAGCTTCAGCGTTAATGGAGGGCAGGGTGTCGGCATCATCGGGCCTAGTGGTTCTGGCAAGTCTTCTCTGGCGCGGGCGCTAGTTGGCATCTGGCCGCCGGCGAGGGGCAGCGTGCGACTGGATGGTGCAGAACTTGACCAGTGGGATCCGGAGGCGCTTGGGTCTTCCATCGGTTATCTGCCCCAGGGCGTCGAACTGTTCGACGGTACTATTGCCGAAAACATCTGCCGCTTCTCTACCGACGCGACGCCGGACCACATCATCGAGGCGGCAAAGCTTGCCGGCGTGCATGCTCTGATCCTGTCGATGCCGGACGGTTACGACACCCGGATTGGCGCAAGTGGCGCGATTTTATCGGCCGGCCAGCGGCAGAGGGTCGGGCTTGCGCGTGCACTGTTTGGCAAGCCTTTCCTCATCGTGCTCGACGAGCCAAACGCCAGCCTTGATGCGGCGGGAGAGACAGCGCTGGCAAATGCCATGCTGGCTCTCCGGAAGCAGGGATCGATCGTCATTGTCATTGCGCATCGACCGAGCGCGCTGGCGGCGGTCGATCAGGTTCTGGTGGTTGCGCAAGGCGCCATGGTAACCTTCGGGCCGCGCGACGAGGTGCTGCGCAAGACGACCATGCGGGCGGTGGGCGAGAAATGACAAACAAGCATAGCATGACGCCAATCGCGCGGTCCATCCGGAATTATTCCCTTCTGGCCTTTGTGACCATGCTGATCCTGGTAATCGGCTTCGGCGGCTGGGCCGCAACGGCGAAGCTTTCAGGGGCAGTGATAGGTCACGGTGTCGTGGTGGTGGATGGCAATGTCAAAAAGATCCAGCACCGGGCAGGCGGCATTGTCGGCGAAATCCTCGTTCGCAACGGTGCTCGCGTCGCGTTGGGTGATCTCCTTATCCGGATGGATGACACGATCACGCGCGCCAACCTTGCGATTGTCACCAAGCAGATCGATCAACTGTCCGCCCGAAGACTGCGGCTTGTCGCCGAGCGTGATGGGCTTGCTGCCATGGCTATGTCCGACATCAGCGAAACGGAAGATGGTGGGAGTTATGTCCGAGCCGAGGAGGCGCTGTTTGCAGCGCGCCAGGAGGCGCTTCAGAGCCAGCAAAGTCAGCTACGACAGAGGATTGACCAGATCGGGCAGGAGACTGCTGGGCTCACCGTGCGGCTGAAGGCGAAGGAGCAGGAACTGTCCTGGGTCGAACAGGAGCTCGTGCGGGTGCGCAGCCTCAGCGGCCAGCAGCTCATCCAGTTCAATCGGCTTGCCGAGCTTGAGCGGCTGAAGGCACAGCTCGACGGTGAGCGAGGACAGCTGATCGCCGAAATAGCCCGGGCGGGCACGCGGGTCACCGAGACCGAGTTACAGATCCTCCAGTTGGACCAGGATCGCCGGACCGAGATCGTCACGGAGCTCCGTGATGTCGACAACAAGCTGGCCGAGCTCGAGGAGCAGCAGATCACGGCTGAGGATGAGTTGAAGCGAGTGGACATCCATTCACCCCAAGACGGGATCGTGCATGAGCTTGCCGTGCACACGATCGGTGGCGTGGTCGCTCCGGGCGAAACTGTAATGCAGATCGTGCCCAGCAATGACAGCCTCGTCGTAGAAGCCCGTATTCTACCGGGTGATATCGATCAGGTTCATCCGGGGCAGGATGCCGTTCTGCGCTTTTCTGCCTTTAACCAGCGCACGACGCCAGAGGTTTTTGGCAGGGTGGAAACGGTCACTGCCGATCTCGTGAGCAATCCACAGACCGGCGATGCCTGGTATTCGATTCGGACCCGAATCCCGGTCGAAGAGATGGCCAAGCTCGGGAACCTAACCCTGCTTTCAGGTATGCCGGTGGAGGTGTTCGTCAAGACAGGTGAAAGGACGGCATTGTCCTATCTGCTCAAGCCGTTGTCGGATCAGTTAGCAAGGGCGATGATTGAGGACTGAGGCGTCGGCGAAATGCTAATATTTCAGATACTTAATTGTTTGAGAAGCGCGCATTAGGTTCTATTCCTTTCAAGGCGCTTGGATTTTCTAAAACAAGCGGAGGCGCGGCCGCTTACCATCTCATTGCTGTTGATTGAATTTCATCTCGTCAAGATGGAGATCTGAGGCAGCAAATTTTCCAGACGTAGGGCTTTAAAAGAATAGGCTATTTGCAGTTTATCGTGACAAAGGACAACTCGAGTTTTTCTCTCAGGCAACGGACTATGAGAATGGCCACCCTTTTTGGCCTTTCTGCCTCATGCGATCGGGCGGCGAAGGACATCTCGATCACGAAACGCACATCTTTTGCGAGAAAAGCCCATTTTATCAGAAACGATGGCCGGCATCACTGGTAATCGTCGAAAGTTGCGTAAAAGCATTTTACTTTTGTAATCATTTAATGCAGTTTGAATCAGCTCGGAGGAGCTCGAAGATATGTGGAGGATTACATCATGCGAAAGCTGCTTAAATTATGTCTCGCTGCGACGATCGCCATCGCTAGTGCGTATTCACCGGTTCATGCACAGAGCCTTGAATTGACCATCACGGCGCCAGCAGGCGCTGGCGGCGGCTGGGATTCCGCTTCCCGCTCCCTGCAGGAAGTGATGATGGCCACCGGCGCCGCCAAGAGCGTGCAGGTCGTCAACGTTCCGGGCGCCGGCGGTACGGTCGGACTTGCCCAGTTTGTGGGATCTGCCAAGGGCAGCCCCAATCAGTTGCTCGTTGCTGGCATCACGCTCGTCGGTGCAAGCATTTCCAATGCCTCACCGGTTGATCTGACGCAGGTAACACCGGTGGCCCGCCTGACAGGTGACCCGCTGGTTATCGTCGTGCCAAAAGACTCGCCAATTAAGACGATGGCAGACCTGAAGGCGACTATTGCCAAGGATGTTGCCAAGACCATTTGGGTCGGCGGTTCCGCCGGCGGCGCAGATCATATCCTGGCAGCACTCGTGACCAAGGGCTCTGGCCAAGATCCCGCCAAGGTAAACTACGTGGCCTATTCCGGCGGCGGGGAAGCCCTCGCAGCCATGCTCGGCGGTCAGGCGACAGCCGGCGTTTCGGGTTATGGCGAATGGGAAGGCCAGATCAAATCCGGCGACCTTCGCGCGCTCGCAATTTCTTATCCCGAGCCTATCTCCGGTATTGAGGCTCAGCCTCTCAAGGCACAGGGTTTCGATATTGAACTGGTCAACTGGCGCGGTGTATTCGCCGGTCCCGGCGTTGAGGGCAAGGATCTCGATGCCATCAAGGCTGCGGTCGAAAAGACCGTAAAGTCCGACCGGTGGAAGGAAGTCCTGAAAGCCCGCGGCTGGACCGACTACTACGCGCCATCCGACGAGTTCAAGACGTTTATCGGTTCTGAAACAGAACGGGTCCGCGCCATCCTGACGTCCATCGGCCTTGCGAATTAATCCAATCTGAGAGCGGGAGGCGGCTTGTCGCTTCCCGCCGACGAGGACCATCATGACATCCAAGACATTGTCTGTCGCCAACCGGCCTGCCGCGGTGGTTGCGATCTTCCTGCTTGCCATTGCAGTGATTACATGCTGGGACGCAAGTCACATGAAAGTTCGTGCCAGTTACGGCATGAGTGCAAGTGCTGCATCCTATTTCGTGGCGATCCTGTTTGCCGCCTTGGCAATTGGACATCTCGTCAGCGCTTTCCGGCCACGCGATGTGGAGGCGGAAGTTACCGACTGGAAGGCCGTGAGCTGGATTGGCTTGGGGCTGGCCGGACTGATCGGCTCGATCTGGCTGGGTGGCGGTTTCATCCTTGGATCGACGCTGCTGTTTGCTCTGACCGCCCGTGCGTTTGGTAACAAGGCGATCATCAAGGATCTCTGTCTTGGTGCCATCATCGGTGTGATCATTTTCCTGATGTTCAACAAGCTGCTGACGCTTGCGCTGCCCCAGGGGCCGCTTGAACGACTGTTCTGAGGCTGCCCATGGATTCCCTGTTTTATCTTTTTCATGGTTTTGCGACCGCGATCGAGCCGGCGAACCTGATCTATGCCGCCGTAGGCGTCATTATCGGCACGGCCGTTGGCGTTCTGCCGGGCATCGGACCAGCGCTGACCGTCGCTTTGCTTCTGCCCGTTACCTTCAAGCTCGATCCGGGCGGTTCGATCATCATGTTCGCCGGCATCTATTATGGCGGCATGTATGGCGGATCGACGACGGCCATCCTGCTTAATACGCCGGGCGAAAGCGCATCGGTGGTGACGGCTCTCGAAGGCAACAAGATGGCGCGTTCCGGGCGAGGTGGACCTGCTTTGGCCACCGCCGCGATCGGATCCTTCGTTGCGGCGCTGATTGCCACGATCGGGCTGGCGTTTCTGGCCCCGATGCTGGTCAAGGTTGCCGTCAAATTTGGCCCATGGGACTACTTCGGGCTGATGCTGATCGCTTTCGTCACCGTGTCGGCGACATTCGGCTCTTCTCCGCTGCGGGGACTGACAAGTCTTGCTTTCGGCCTGTGGCTCGGTCTAATGGGCATCGATCAGCTGACGGGTCAGGCACGGCTGACGTTCGGGGTTCCGGAATTGCTTGATGGCGTGGAAGTCACGACGCTGGCTGTTGGCCTCTTTGCAATCGGCGAGGCGCTGATCGTCGCATCACGCCATCTCTACAAGCCGGAAAAGCCCATTCCCGTAAAGGGCTCAATCTGGATGTCGAAGGAAGACTGGAAGCGCTCCTGGAAGCCTTGGTTGCGCGGTACCGTGATCGGTTTCCCGATCGGTGCGCTGCCTGCCGGTGGCGCGGAAATTCCGACCTTCCTAAGCTACAATGTCGAGCGCAAGCTCTCCAAAAAGCCTGAGGAATTCGGGCATGGTGCAATCGAAGGCGTCGCAGGACCGGAAGCTGCCAACAACGCGTCTGCCGCCGGCACATTGGTGCCGCTGCTGACGCTTGGCCTTCCGACGTCTGCCACGGCCGCCGTGATGCTCGCCGGCTTCCAGCAATATAATATCCAGCCAGGTCCGCTGCTCTTCACCCAGCATGCCGATCTCGTCTGGGGGCTCGTCGCCAGCCTGTTCATTGCCAATGTCATGTTGCTGGTGCTGAACCTGCCTCTGGTCGGGCTCTGGGTGAGGTTGCTCAAGATCCCGCTGCCATGGCTCTATGCCGGCATCCTGGTCTTCGCCTCGATGGGAACGATCGCTGCAAACCCATCCGTGGTAGAACTGCTGCTGCTCACCGGCTTTGGCGTCATCGGCTTCTTCATGCGCAAGTTCGATTATCCGATCGCGCCTGCCGTGGTTGGGTTGATCCTCGGGCCACTGGCCGATAGCGCACTTCGCCGGTCCATGCAGATGAGCCTCGGCGATCCGATGATCCTGTTCCAGCACTGGAGCTCTGCGATCATGATCGGCATTGCCATGATCGCACTGGTTGCTCCGTTTATCTTCAAGGGCCTGTCCCGTTTCCAGCAGGATGAAGACTGAGAATTTCTGCGGCGGCTTCACTGGCCGCCGCTTTTTTCGCTTACGCGACGATGATAGAAGGCAGACGAATTCAACAGAGCGAGCCCCATGGCGCGAAACAGTCTGACGCCTCAAATTACCGAAAACATCATCGAATACGCCAAAACAAACGGCATGGGTGAGGGTGACCGCCTGCCGCTTCAGATGCTGGCGGATGCCTTTCGTGTTTCCAGGGCGCCAATCATGGGGGCGCTCAAGAGCCTTGAGGCGCAAGGCATAGTGCGCTCGGAACCCAACCGCGGTTTCTTCCTTGCCGTCGATGCGCAGGCCCTCGATGCCGCCAAACCCACCGGCCCCGGCGATGCGGAGGGCAATGAAGACGTTTATTTCCGGATGGCGGACGACCGCCTGTCTGGAGCGCTTCCGGACAAGGTGAGCGAAAACGAGTTGATGCGGATGTACGATCTTCCGCGTACGAGATTGCTCAAGATCCTGCACCGAATTGCCGACGAGGGCTGGATAGAGCGTCTTCCCGGTAACGGATGGGCATTCACACAGGCGCTCACCTCTCGCAAGAGTTACGAGGACGGATATGCATTCCGTGCCGTCATCGAACAGCAGGCGATGCTCCTGCCGACCTTCGAGCCGAATCAAGAAGGGTTCAAGCGTGCTCGCGAAACCCAGAGCAATCTCCGCGACGGTGGTTACGAAGCGTGGTCACGCGCCGAGATCTTCAAGGCCAATAACGAGTTTCATGAGATGCTCGTCGCTTGCTCGCAGAATGAATTTTTTCTCGATGCGATCCGACGCATCAATCGTCTGCGCCGCCTCATCGAATACCGCATCACGATAGATCGGACGCGCCTGCCGCGGCAAACCAACGAACACCTGCATATCCTCGACCTGATCGAGGATGGACGCAGGAACGAAGCCGCTGCGTTTCTTTACACGCATATCCTTGGCGCCGGACGCATCAAGACCCCGCAAGCCTGACGGCGCCGCCGCGTCTACGCCCGCGAGGCAAATATGCAGGGCAAAGTCAGGCACGTCCTTGCGAAGATTGCATTTTATAGTTATATAATGTCGAAATCGATACGGATGCCTTAGGCCTCCGTCCCTCACGATGACATGTATTGAACCGGGCAAGACACGCGGATGAAAATTGAAATCAATGACGTCTCTTACGAAGTCATAGACCTGCCTGCGGAGGCCGGCGAAAAGCTTGCGCGCATGCCGTATATTCACCGCATCCTGCTGGAAAATGTGATCCGGACCGGAGGCGATGATGCGGCCGGCGCGCGCAAGGCGATCCTCGATTGGGTTGATACGGGCGAAAGCGATGTCGAGATCCCATTCCTTCCCAATCGCGTCCTGATGCATGACACGACCTGTGGCCCGGCGCTGGTCGATATCGCCGGGATGCGTTCGGCCCTGGCGGAGGCTGGCGGCGACCCTTCGCTGCTCAATCCCGTCGTTCCCGTGGATGTTTCGACCGACCATTCCGTCGCCGTCGATGCGTTCGGAACATCTGCTGCCTTGGCCCGCAACATGGCGCGTGAGTACGACCGCAATTCCGAGCGCTACAGCTTCATGAAATGGGCGACCAACACGCTTTCGGATTTCCGCGCCCATCCGCCCGGTACCGGCATCATGCACACGCTCAATCTCGAGCGGCTGGCCACGATCGCAACGCCATACCGCCGCGAAGGACGCCTCTGGGCCGTGCCGGACACGCTGATCGGTACGGACAGCCACACGCCGATGATCAATGGCATCGGTGTGCTGGCTTGGGGGGTGGGCGGCCTAGAAGCGGAAAGCGTGTTTTTCGGCATGCCGGTGGCGCTGCGCGTCCCTGACGTTGTCGGTGTCAAGTTGACCGGCGCACTGCGCGAAGGCGTTCTTGCCACCGATCTCGCGCTCGTCATCACCCATCTGCTGCGAAAGATCGACCTGCAGGACAAGTTCGTCGAGTTTTACGGACCGGGCGTCTCCGCTCTGACAGCGGGAGAACGTGCGGTCGTTGCCAACATGACACCGGAGTTTGGCGCCAACAGCGGCTATTTTCCGATCGATAACAGATCGATCGACTACCTGCTGCAGACGGGCCGCAGCAAGGAGCACGCTCTCTTTGTAGAAGCCTATGCGAAACGCGTCGGGCTGTGGTTCGACCCGCAAGCCAATCCCCGTTATACGTCGATACTTGAACTCGACCTCGACAGTGTCGAGCCAAGCCTTGCCGGTCCCCGCCGCCCACAGGACAGGATTGCGGTCAGCGGCACCCGCGTGGCCATCAGTGATATGAAGACAGGTGCTGTTGCAGTCGAAGGCGAACCGAACGACGGGGCTGTGGCGATTGCGGCGATCACCAGTTGCACCAACACGTCCGATCCCGGCCTGCTCATCGCGGCAGGCCTGTTGGCAAGAAAGGCACGACAGTTCGGGTTGCGCCCGCCGCACTGGGTCAAGACGTCCACCGCGCCGGGTTCTCCAACGGCCGAACGCTATCTGGTCCGCGCCGGGTTGCTGGACGATCTCGAATCCGTCGGTTTCGGCATTGTCGGTTACGGCTGTACCACCTGCATCGGCAATTCCGGCCCGCTGACGGAGCCTGTCGCGAAAGCAATGGCTGAGCGCGGCATTCTGCCCGCGGCAGTGATCTCCGGAAACCGGAATTTCCCAGGTCGCATCCATCCGCAGCTCGAAGCCGGCTTTCTGGCATCACCGCCGCTGGTCGTCGCGTTCGCGCTGGCGGGCACCGTCGAGATCGACATCATGACCGACGTGATCGGTGCTGCTACGGATGGCACTTCGGTAACGCTTGCCATGCTCTGGCCGAGCGCTTCCGAGATTGACGAAGCGCTCACCCTGGCATCCAGCATTGCCGATTTCGCTCCGGCCTATGATGCGGCGGAGGCGAGCAAGGCGTGGAAGGACTTGTCTGCGCCCACGACCACATTGTTTCCGTGGGACGAGAATTCGACCTATATCCGCCGTCCGCCATTTGCGAGTTTCGGCAAGGGCACGCAGCTCGGCACCTATCAGGCGCATCCGATCCTCGTTCTCGGCGACGACATCACGACGGACCATATCTCGCCGGCAGGCGCGATCCCCGCCAAGGGCGATGCCGGCCGTCACCTGATCGAGCGCGGCGAGAACCCGACGGACCTCAACGTCTTCTCATCGCGCCGCGGCAACTGGGAAGTGATGATCCGCGGCCTGTTCACCAACAAGACGGTGCGCAACCTGCTGGGCGATGTTCCGCCCGGATCGACAATCCACTCCCCATCGGGTGCCGTGATGTCGCTCTGGGATGCGGCACAGAGATATCAGGATGAAAAGCGCTCGGTCGTCATCGTCGCCGGCGAGCGGTACGGCATGGGGTCTTCCCGTGACTGGGCGGCCAAGGGTGCGGCGCTGCTCAGCGTTCGCGCGGTGCTCGCCAAGAGTTTTGAGCGCATCCACCGCTGGAACCTGATCGGAATGGGCGTGCTGCCGCTTCGCCTGCCCGAGGGTTTTGGCCCCGATGAACTGGCATTGGTGCCCGGCGATCTCCTGACGGTCGTCGCCGAACCCGACACCATTTCGCCGCGCTGCCCCGTCGAGGTGCGGCTCGAGCGCAGGTCCGGCGAGACGCTGACTTTCTCGGCCAGCGCCGCCATCGAGACCAATGCGGAGGTAAACATTCTGCGCGCGGGAGGAATCCTGCCGATGATCCTCGCCAGATTGATGGCGGATGATCGCCGCAAGCGATCCGACGCCTGATCGAAGGCAGGAGGCTGGGAGAAGAAATGGCAAGTGGTGATATCGCCAGCGCGCGACAGGCGCTTGCGCCGTCGGGCACCCTGCGGGCAACAATCAATGTTGGAAACCCGGTGCTTGCACGGCGCGACGACACGGGTGCGGTAAGCGGCATTTCCGTCGATCTGGCACGTTTGCTTGCAGATGATCTGAAGGTGCCGTTGCAGCTCAGTGTATTCGAGACGGCCGGCAAAGCTGTGTCCGCGGTCGCGGCCGGCCTTGCCGATATCGGCTTTTTCGCCCGCGATCCCGATCGCGCCGGCCTGATCGCGTTCACCGAGCCTTATCTGTTGATCGAAGGATGTTATCTGGTGCGCGAGGGCTCCAGCCTGCAAAGCATTGCGGAAGTGGATGTGCCGGGACTTTGGCTGACGGTCGGTCGGGCGAGCGCCTATGATCTCTTTCTCTCGCGTGAAATCCGGCATGCCGTGATCGAGCGGGCACCGACATCCACGGTGGTCGTCGAGACTTTCTTGCACACAGAGGCGGATGTCGCAGCCGGCGTTCGCCAGCAGCTTGAAGCCGACGCTGCGCGGTTTGGTGGATTAAGGCTGCTGCCCGGCCGTTTCATGGTGATCGAGCAGGCCATGGGGGTGGCGCGCTCGCGTGGAAAATTTGCTGTGGACGTGCTTGCCGACTTCGTTGAGCGCATGACGGCAGAGGGCATAATTGCCAGCCTTCCAAAATCCTGCCAGGTCGCGGAAACGGCTGTTTCTCACGCTCCGAAGAGCTGAGTGAAGGTTTTAACCTTCTCTCACGCCCAAATCTCCGTGTGTGGCTACACGTAGAGCAGATTGCGCCGATCATTGATGATCTTGCTGCAATGGTGTGTAATTTGTATTTTATAATTACATACATCAATATTTAAACGAAGCTGTAATGGTTGCCTGGCTAGTCTCGTCTCTCTGCGTGGAATGATGTCCATGCTCGGCATATCTGCCACTCTCCAGGAGGGGGAGGACATGGGGGAGCTTTCATCAATGAATATCAGCAATCTTTCGATCCTGAAAAAGATCAGCCTTGTGGTCTTGTTGATGGGAGCTGCCGCCGGCGCCATCGCTGCGGTCGGCGCGCAAGGTCTCAACACGCTGGGCGCGTCGTTGCGTGACACCGGTGCGCGAGAGGAAGTCGCCCGCGAGGCCATGGATCTGCGCATCGACATCATTTCCATCCAGCGCATGAGCTACCAGCTGGCAATCGCACCCGAAAAAGCCGCCGACTTCGCCGCAGAGACTGACCGGCGCGTCGCCGAGATGCTGGGCAGGTTGCCGAAGATTGCTGCCACCGCAGATGCTACCGAGACGCAGATCCTCGGCAAGATCCGCAATGCACTGGACGCCTATTTTAACCAGATCCGCACGATGGTCTCTGTTGCCTCGACACCGGCCGGCCAGGATCTTCCCGCAATGAAGGCTGAACTGGCAAAGGTTCTGGAAACTCAGAAGCTAGTGACGGCCACGGTCAAGGAATACTCGACCTATTCGGCCAATACGCTCGCCGGGGCCCGCGAACACGCATTGTCCGCTTCCGGTTTCACAATGATGGTTTTGATGCTGACGGCTGCTTTCTGTATCATCGCCGGCGTGGCTGTTTCCTTTGTTCTCGCCAGACGCGGCATCGTCAATCCAATCCGCAGCTTAACCGCTATCATGACCGAAATGGCCGGTGGCAAGCTTGCCGGCCTGATCCCCGGTACAGCGCGCAAGGATGAGATCGGCGAGATGGCGCGTGCGCTGGAGGTCTTCCACGCCAATGAACAGCATATGCGCACGATGGAGGCCCAGGAGGCAGCCCTTCACGCGCAAAGTAAGGACCTGCAGTCGTCAATCAGCGGCATCGTTTCGGCGGCTGTTGCTGGCGATTTCTCCAGGCGCATCTCGAAATCCTACGACGATGCTGACCTCCAGAATTTTGCAGCAAGCATCAACGAGCTCGTCGCAAGCGTCGATCAGGGCGTAACCGAAGTCCGGCGTGTCATCGCATCGCTTTCAGAGGCCGATCTGAGCCAGGAGATGCACGGTGATTTCCAGGGGGCTTTTGCCGAGCTCCAGTCCAATGTCAATGCGACGATGGCGACCCTTCGCTCCACGATGCAAGGCATCCGCAATGCCGCAGGAACCATTACCGATAACTCCGGAGAGCTGTCTGCCTCGGCAAATCAGCTTGCACGGCGCACGGAACAACAGGCCGCAGCTCTGGAAGAGACAGCAGCGGCCCTTGATGAAATCACCACCACCGTCAAGACCTCGACAGCGCGCGCCGGCGAAGCAAGCCAAATGGTTCGCGAAACCAAGGCAAGCGCCGGCAAGTCGGGCGACATTGTCCGTAACGCGATTGATGCCATGGGCCGCATCGAACAGTCCTCGCAGAAGATCAGCCAGATCATCTCGGTGATCGACGAGATCGCATTCCAGACGAACCTGCTGGCCTTGAATGCCGGCGTCGAGGCGGCGCGCGCGGGTGAGGCCGGCCGCGGTTTCGCAGTCGTGGCGCAAGAAGTTCGTGAACTTGCCCAGCGTTCAGCCAACGCGGCCAAGGAGATCAAAACGCTTATCAATACCTCTGCAGAGGAGGTGAAGGGCGGCGTGACGCTGGTTCTGTCCACCGGGGAGTCGCTGAAGGAAATCGAGTCCTTGGTCAACCGCGTCAATGATCACGTGGTGTCGATTGCCAAGGCTGCGCAGGAACAGTCGCTGGCGCTGGGCGAAATTAACTCCTCCGTCAATCACATGGATCAGATGACCCAGCAGAATGCGGCGATGGTCGAGGAAACCACGGCGGCCAGCCAGGTTCTCGCAAGCGAGGCACGCCTGCTACAAGATAAACTTCAGCGTTTTCGTCTTGAGGCAAGCGCCGGGCAAGGCCGCCAATATTTTCGGGATGCAGCCTAAGGCGAGATTACCCTTCAATCATCGAAGAGGGGAGGTCCTGGCTCACCGGCCCCTCTTCGCTTTTGATTGTCGAGACCTTGGCTTCCCCCGCGGCGAGACGTTTAAGAAACAATGTTTCCAAGTTAGCTAGACATTCCACTGTTTTGCAGGCTCGGGTTGTTTAAAGCGCCCTCGCGGCCAGACCGGTGCATGGGAGTGATTTTCGCATCGAACCCACGGAAAGCGTATGCCGAAAAGGACCAATAAGGGGAGGTCGTTGAGAACCACCAAGCGGCAGACTGCAAGATCGCGGGGAGGTCCGTTTTGCCCCGCCAGGCGCGGAACTATGCCAGGTCGGTCACGCTTTTTCAGGCGAAACCGCGATGCACTTCAATTCCAGAAGGAGAGCGGGATGCGCCAGAGCGGTTACACCAATGGCTGTCCATGTCGACCGGGCTCTTGGCAAGAACCTGTCCCTGACGTCCTTGTAGAGCTGCAGATGATCCGCACTATCGACATGGTAGGTAGTTAGTTCGACGATGTCGTCGAAGGAACACCCTCCTTCGTGCAGTACAGTCTTCAGGTTCTGCCATGCGGCGACAAGCCCCTGTCAAAACCACGGTGGCCGACAAGACCGCGCCATGTCCGCTCGACCGGGTGAACCGGCAGTTTTTCGCGCCAGCGCCGAACAAGCTCTGGCTTTCAGATTTCACCTATGTGGCCCCTTGGCAGGGCTTCGTTTACGTCGCGTTCGTGATCGATGCCTTCGCTCGCCGCATCGTCGGTTGGCGGGCAAGCCGGACGGCCCATTCGGGCTTTGTGCTCGATGCCCTCGACCAGGCACTACATGATCGGCGGCCAGTCCATCGTGGCGGGCTGGTTCACCATTCCGACCGCGGCTCGCAATATGTGTCCATTCGCTATTCCGAACGGCTGGCGGAAGCGGGCATCGAGCCGTCTGTGGGGAGTGTTGGCGATTCTTATGACAACGCTCTCGCTGAAACGATCAACGGTCTTTACAAGGCCGTGCTTATCCATCGGCGAGGACCGTGGAGAAACTTCGAAGCCGTGGAGTTCGCCACGCTGCAATGGGTAGATTGGTTCAACAACCGCCGCCTTCTGGAGCCCATCGGCAACATACCGCCAGCCGAGGCCGAAGAACGATACTATGCCATGCTGGACGCGCCAGCCATGGCCGCATAACTTAAACCAAACGGTCTCCGGCAAAGCCGGGGCGGTTCATCTTGCCCTGAAAGCGGTAGGGTTCAAGATATCGATTGATGATTTCGGCACTGGTTTCTCCAATTTGGCGCAGCTGTCCAAGCTTCCCTATGATTGCTTGAAAATCGATCGCTCGCTGGTCAGAGATATTGCTTCAACCCATGAGACCCGGTAATCCCCCCATTTTTAACGGGGCTCCGCAGTAGAATTCACGCGGCCATTTTCAGTTTCTGCGCGGGCGTTATGCCGCCGATGCCCATATTGGGCCGTTCGTTGTTATAGGTCCATAGCCACTGCGTGGCGAATTCCTGCGCCTCCTCGATGCTTTCGATGATGTATTGGTCGAGCCATTCGTGTCGGACGGTGCGGTTGTAGCGCTCGACATAGGCATTCTGTTGCGGCTTTCCGGGCTGGATGTGGCTCAAAGCAATTCCTTGCGTTGCTGCCCATTCCATCAGTTTGCCACTGACATACTCAGGTCCATTATCCACACGAATGGCGAACGGTTTGCCGCGCCATTCGATGATCTGGTTCAGACTGCGGATGACGCGTTCAGCAGGCAGCGAAAAGTCCACCTCAATGCCCAGCCCCTCGCGGTTGAAGTCGTCCAGGACATTCAACAGCCGGAATTGCCTACCGTCTTCCAAACGATCAGCCATGAAATCCATGGACCAGACCAGGTTCGGCGCATCAGGCACAGTCAGAGCGTCGGGCTTGTCCCGCTTCAAACGCTTGCGTGGCTTGATCCTGAGGTTCAACTCCAGCTCACGATAGATGCGGTATACGCGCTTGTGGTTCCAGCGATGTCCTCGGACATTCCGCAGGTAAAGGAAGCACAGGCCAAAGCCCCAGGTCTTCTTCGCCCGCGTCAGTCCGATCAGGAGATCGGCGATCTGCTCGTTCTCGTCGTTCAGCTTGGCGCTGTAACGATAGCAGGTCTCGCTGACCTCGAAGGTGCGGCAGGCAAGCGCAATGCTCACCCCGTGCAACGCCACTGCTTTCCCGGCCATCTCTCGGCGTTGAGACGGCCGTGTTATTTTTTTCCCAAAGCCTCCTTCAGCAGTTCTGCCTGCATGCTCATCTCGGCATACATCTTCTTCAACCGACGGTTCTCATCCTCCAGAGCCTTCATCTGGCTGATCATCGACGCGTCCATGCCGCCGTATTTGGATCACCATTTGTAAAAGGACGCTGTGCTCATCCCATGTTCCCGGCATAGCTCGGGCACAGGGACCCCACCTTCTGCCTGGCGCAGGATGGCAAGGATTTGCGGTTCGCTGAATCTGCTCGTCTTCATCAAAATCTCCTCGATCATAAAGCCCGAGAAAATTCTACTTTTGAAGCCCGTTAATTTGCGGGGGGATTACCACCCAAATTGTGGTTTCGTCAATAATCGCGATGGCCCACGGCTTAGGGCATGTTGTCGTGGCAGAAGGGGTGGAAGACTATGATCAACTTGAGCACATCAAGCGGCTCGGTTGCGACAGTGTTCAGGGATTTCTGTTCAGCAAACCGCTCCCAATTGGGGAATTAGTTTCAGGGTTTTCGCTGCCCGTGAGCGCTGCATGCTAGATGGAAGAGGAGGGAGATAGCACTTCAAGGCGCGGTACTGCCCACCGAACTTTCTCCCGCGGCGGGCTTTTTCGTCTCCTATCTACAGATTGAAATCCAGCTGCGGTCGCGTGCGCGCATCAGCGCTCGTCAGCGACGACAGTGTCACCCCGAGAAGACGCACCGATCGCCTGAATGGATAGACAGTGGCCAGCAAGCTTGAGGCAGCATCGAGAACGTCGTTGCCGTTTGCAAAGGGAAGAGCGCTGGTTTTGCTTCGGGTCGCCTGCGTGAAATCCGAAAACTTGATCTTCACCGTGACCGTCTTGCCGCTAAACCCCTTGGCCTCGCAGTAGGACCAGACCTTTTCCGCGAGCGGCTTCAGCTCGCTGGTGGCGAGATCCAGATCGTCGATATCTGTCACGAACGTATCCTCGGCGCCGACGGACTTTCGCTCGCGGTCCGGACAAACCTCTCTGGTGTCCAGCCCGCGCGCGATACCGTAGAAATAGGGCCCGGATTTTCCAAAGTGCTGCGTGAGAAACTGCAGCGATTGTGCTTTCAGATCGAACCCTGTCTCGATACCCAGCCGGTGCATCTTCTCTGCAGTCGCCGGCCCGACACCATGGAATTTCTTGACGGCAAGCTGTTCGACAAATGCCGGGCCATTCTTGGGTGTGATCACCGCCTGACCGTTCGGCTTGTTGAGATCGGATGCCATCTTGGCCAGAAACTTGTTGTAGGAAATGCCGGCGGACGCGTTCAAGCCGGTGACGGCCTTGATCTTCGCCCTGATTTCGAGTGCGATCTCGGTGGCGATCGGCATGTCCTTCAGGTTTTCTGTGACATCGAGATAGGCCTCATCCAGAGAGAGAGGCTCGATTAGCGGCGTGTACTCGGCAAAGATTTCACGGATTTGCTGGGAGACGGCGCGGTAGACCTCAAATCGCGGCTTGACGAAGATGAGCTCCGGGCATTTGCGCGCCGCCGTGACAGACGGCATGGCAGAGTGGACGCCGAACTTTCTTGCCTCATAGCTGGCGGCCGCAACGACACCACGCGCGGCTGCACCGCCGACAGCGATTGGCTTGCCGCGAAGCTCTGGATTGTCGCGCTGCTCCACCGAGGCGTAGAACGCATCCATGTCCACGTGGATGATTTTTCGGACTGGGACCGTTTCATTCATTGGGTCACCGGGAGACGGATCCATATTCAGTAAGAACGAAACAAGAACTTATCATCCCAGCTATAAATCGCAACAGCCGAATATCGGGCGTTCTGATGCGATTGACGTGCGGTCAAAACAGGCTGGCCTGGTCGAGCGGTTCTCCATCCTTGGCAACGATCGAAGATCCATAGGGCTCGCGCGATGTCACGATCAGCGCGTCATCCGGGAGAGGGCAAGCGAGATCCTTGGCTTCATCCCAGGGCGCCTCCATCCAGACACGGGTTTGCTCCTGCGTCAGAAGCAGAACAGGCATGGCCTTCTCGTGGATTGGTTTCACAAGCGCGTTCGGGTCCGTCGTCAGAAACGCGTAGAGATCGTCGGTGGTAAGGCCGTCTTTCACCTTCCGCACGCTTTGCCATTGAGGCACATGAATGCCGGCGAAAAACATCAGCGTCCTGGCTTCGTCTCGAGCAAACCAGGCATTGGGGACTTTCCCTCCGTCCGTCTGGCTTTTCGGATCCGGCTCGGCAAAACTCGTCACGGGAACCAGGCAGCGATGTTCGACACCAAACCAACGCTTCCAATGCGGAAAGGTCAGCTTGCGCACATTCGTCGTGCCCCGATCCGCCTCCATGCGGATCAGCTCTTCGAGATCTGCCGGCTTGCCTTTGGCGATCAGCTTCTCGGCTTTTGCCTTGGCGGCCTTTTCAAGCGCGAACCGCGGGGAGGGTAGACCCCAGCGCGCGTGCACAAGCTGTTTCTTACCGTCGGCGGTATTGCGAATGATCGGCCCTAGCTGATCCGGATGTATCTGGTAAGCGTGCATTGGATTGATAAGGCTCTCGACATCCCTTGCCCAGGTGCTGACCCAGTCCTTGTCTTCCATCCGGTAGAGATTGCACACCGATCCGCTCCTATTTCCACATGGCTCGCATTCGTTCCGCGACATCAATGCGTATTTGCTGGACGCTTCGCTCAGACTTGGCGGCCGGCACGGTCGGCCAGGTCATGGCCTCGAAATATTGCAGCAGCATTGCCGGAATGAACCGGGTTCTTGCTGCATAAACGTGCCTGTCGCCCTGGAGGTTCTGTCCACGGGTGAAGAAACGTTGCGGCGTCACCAGCGCCAGATGGTCCCGGGCGCGCGTCATGGCAACGTACAGCAGTCTGCGCTCTTCTTCGAGTTCGTGGGTAGTGCCGGTCCCGAGGTCAGAGGGGATACAGCCGTCGACGACGTTCAAGAGGAAGACGGCACGCCATTCCTGGCCCTTGGCCGAATGGATGGTCGACAGGATCAGATAGTCCTCGTCGAGCAGAGGCACGCCTGCCTGATCGCTGGTGGCATCTGGCGGATCGAGTGTCAGTTCCGTGAGAAAGCGTTCGCGCGAAGGATAGCCACTGGCAATCTGCTCAAGCTGAAGCAGGTCTGCCTTGCGGGTCTCGGCATCTTCGTGAATGCGGTCAAGATGCGGCTCATACCAGAGGCGCGCTTGCCCAATATCTGCGGGCCAGCCTGCGTCCGCGTTGCGCAGGCTCAGCAGCAACCGAACGAAGGATGTCCAGTCGTCGCCTGTCTTCGGTGGGGCTGGGATCTCTGCAAGGGCCAGCAACGGTTCCGGGTCGGCTGAGATTGTCTCCAGAATGGTCCCAGCCGTCTTCGGTCCGACACCCGGCAACATCTGCAGCAGCCGGAACCCGGCCACACGGTCTCGCGGGTTCTGTGCGAACCGCAACACGGCTAGCATGTCCTTGACATGCGCGCTGTCGAGGAACTTCAGGCCACCGAACTTGACGAAGGGAATGTTGCGGCGGGTCAGTTCGACTTCAAGCAGGCCGCTGTGACTGGACGTGCGAAACAGAACGGCTTGCTGTTTGAGCGTCATGCCGGTCTCGCGATTGGCGAGCACCTGGTCGATGATGAAGTTTGCCTGCTCGGTCTCGTCTTTGACGGTGACGAGTTTGGGTCGCTCCAGCGATTGCCGATCGGTCCAAAGGTTCTTGGTATATCGCTCGCGCGCCAATCCGATGACGCCGTTTGCCGCAGCCAGGATCGGCTGGGTTGAGCGGTAGTTGCGATCGAGCGTGATGATGTCGGCGGGTGGGGTGAACGAGTCCGGGAAATCGAGAATGTTGCGAACTGTGGCTGCCCGGAACGAATAGATCGACTGAGCATCGTCGCCGACGACAGTCAAGCCACGGCCGCCCGGTTTGAGCGCCATAAGCACCGAGGCCTGCAGCCTGTTGGTATCCTGGTATTCATCGACCATCACATGATCGAAGCGATCGCTGATGTCTTCGGCGAGAGCCGGATCGCTGACCATTTGCGCCCAGTAGAGCAGGAGGTCGTCGTAATCGAGGACGTTCTGGGCCTGCTTGGCCTCAACATAGGCTGCGAACAACTGTTTGAGCTGCTCTTCCCAGGTGGCCACCCACGGATAATGCTGGCGCAGGATTTCGTTCAACGGCGTCTGCGAATTGACGGCACGGGAATAGATCGAGAGACATGCGCCCTTGGTTGGAAAGCGGCTTTCCGTCTTGGAAAAGCCGAGCTCATGACGGGCAAGGTTCATCAGATCGGCACTATCTTCGCGATCATGAATTGTGAAATCCACATTCAGCCCAATTTGCTCCGCGTAAATTCGCAACAGCCTTGCACCGATTCCGTGAAATGTGCCGGACCACGAGAGCGCGTCGGTCAAGCTACCGGCGTTGGCACCCAGAACCTGCTTGCAGATCCGCTCGACGCGGCGCGACATCTCGGACGCGGCACGCCGCGAAAATGTCATCAGAAGCATGCGCCTGGGATCGGCACCATTGACGATCAGGTGCGCCACCCGGTGGGCAAGGGTATTCGTCTTGCCAGACCCAGCACCCGCTATGATCAACAGTGGACCAGCTTTCTGTTCGCTTGGCAGTCCAATGCCGTACTCTACGGCGCTGCGCTGTTGCTCGTTCAACTTTTCCAGATATGCAGCCGTCATACTGTCCCCTGAGGAAGCTTGCTTGTCCCCCTGCGCGCCGCAGAAGCCAATCGCTCGGTCTGGTCCGTGTTTTTGACCTAGTCGCGTAGCCGAAGGTTATCAGCAGGGCGGGCCGGACTCCAGAACAAATAATGAACGGGTTGAGGCCGGCTGGGAGGGGTCATTTCGATTGGCATGCACACAGTTGGCGAAGCGGTCAATTGTCGTCCGAGAAACCATGCCGCCGAGCAGGCGCTCCCAGGTATGGAACCGGGCGGGACGTCATTGCTACCTTGTGGATTGTATCGTGGGCTGCACGTGTGGGGGCGCTCTTGACGGCCTTGAGCGTCAGCCAATCTCGATGACATCAACCCGAAGGCCTCGTATAGCGAAGTCCCCGCCAACATTGCGGAAACGTGGACCAGCAGCTCATTCAACTGCTGCCGCGGAACTGACGCGCAAGACGCTGGTTGGTCAGGCGGCCTGGCCTGCGAACAACATCTGTCGGATGCTCAGGGCCAGATTGCCGGGCCAAATGACAGGGCTTAAGGCTTGTCCGGCCCAATGTCAGCCTTAAGCGCCGGTGCTTCGACCCCCAGGTTCGCTTTTCTCGACAATCTGAAGCGCCGCAAGCAAAAATTCCTGTGCTTCAGCCCTATCTTCAGCCCGCTCCGACGTGAGCAATCCAATTGTGTGGACGTGAGTGGGGTCTGGCGGCCACGGAACCTTCGACCATGGATCTGAAGCGCCATTGCGTGCCGCGATCGAGAATGCTTGCAACGTCCTGTAAAAGCGATCCACGTCTTGCTTGTCAGTCGGCCTGCGCATAGAGAAATCCTAATCTAGAGATGCGCAACACGTAGAGTCCCGATTTCGCGAGAACAACAATAAATCACCCATTAGTTTTTATATGGTTGGTAAAAAGTAAAGATTGAAGCGAAGCGCCATGCGCCTTGTCGCGGGCCTATATCGCGGCCGGCGCCGTTCCTTCTAAACAAGCGGAGTTCTGCGGTAATTGGTCTCGCCTGCTGCCGCCCGGATCTCTTTTAAGTTATTCATCGCAAACAGCTTTTTGCCCGAAAACCTGTGGCTGCCACGGCCATCGAACCGATTTTATTGATATCGTGATTGCTGCAATCGGCGCGGCAATGCCAAGTTCTCAAATACGCTCAGTCCGACAACTAACATCCAGCTTGCAGCAATCATGGAGCTGAAGGTCTGCTTGAGGCGCGGCCAAGCGTGATGCCCTCCACAAAGCGCCACTGGCCTGTCGCAAAGGGCAGGGGAACACCAGGCGTATGGCGAATGTCTCGTTATGCAGTTTTGCCCCCGAAGGTGCCGGTGGCTCCCTGATGGAGACCAAAAAAAATCTCAGCGGCCAGCGCATTGATTCCGATAGAAATTCGTCTCCATTCTAATGTTCAGGATAATATTCCCAAGCTTCGAGTTGCTTGACTCTTCGATGCGCCGGGAACAGAAGAAGAACATCCGCATTTTGTCCAGCATGATGCTGGTCCTGAATTCCGTCACCACGACCTTGAAGGGAGCCGTGAACAATGACCATTGCCCGCGCCCCGGTGAGGTCGGCTGTAATCGATGATCTGCGCGAGCGGATCTCCGCCATGGAAGGCATCGCTGCCCGCAGAGCCGGCTGTCTGGCTTTCGGTGTGCCCGAGATGGATGCAGTTTTGCCTGGCGGTGGCCTTGCCTATGGCGCGCTCCATGAGTTCGCAAGCGGCGGTGCGGGCACTGTCGATGGAGCCGCGGCCGCTCTTTTTGCAGCGGGAATTGCGGCTCGGACCAAGGGGCCAATCGTCTGGTGTCTCACGCGGCCGGATCTGTTTTTCCCGGCGCTTGCGCAAGTCGGTCTTCATTCCGACCGGGTGATCTTTGTCGAATCCGACAAGGATGAGGACGTGCTTGCAAACATGGAGGAGGGGCTGTCCTTCGGCGGCCTCGGCGCCGTCGTCGGTGAGCTTGTCCGCCTGCCCATGGTTGGATCTCGGCGCCTGCAGCTTGCGGCAGAACGGACCGGCACGATGGCACTGGCCGTGCGCCGTTGGAGGCGGCAGACGGAAGCCAATGACTTCGGCCAGCCGACGGCTTCGACAACACGGTGGAGAGTAAGCGTCATGCCATCCGAAGACCTGCCGGTTCCGGGCGTCGGTCGACATCAATGGTTCGTCGAGCTGATGCGGGTCAAAGCGGGTGAGTGTGCTGAGTTTCTAGTGAGGGCATGTGATGAGCAGGGTCGTGTCGATTTATCTTCCGGATCTGCCGACCGATCGCATTCGCCGCGACGATCCCAGCATTCCGCCTGAACAGGCCATCGCGGTCATTGCCAAACGTGGCGCGAAACGATGGGTTTCTGCTGCCGATGTGGCTGCAAAACAGGCCGGTGTTCGTGTCGGCATGCCAGCCGCCAAAGCCCAGGCGCTTTTCCGCGGACTGATGATGGTCGACGCCGATGCCATGGCCGATGCGGCAGCGCTTGAGCGCATCACGCTTTGGGCGCTCACCGTTTATTCTCCGATCGTCGCCGTCGATGGGATCGACGGCATCGTCATGGACACGGAAGGTGCCGACCATCTTCAGGGTGGGGAACTGCCGATGGTAACGAAGATAGCCAATCAGTTCCTTGCGAGGAAACTGACCGCACGCGTGGCGGTCGCCGACACCTGGGGAGCGGCGCATGCCTGCGCGCGTGCAATCACGTGGGAGACGGTGATCGTGCCGGTCGGACAGACAGTTCGGGCGGTTGAACGATTGCCAATCTCGCTACTGCGCTTGCCCTGCGACATCGTCGGTGATCTTCGCACGCTCGGCTTCCAGTCCATCGGTGAACTGGCCAATACCCCGCGGGCCCCTTTGAACCTGCGCTTCGGTCCTGAGATCGGTCGTCGTCTCGACCAGATGTTCGGGCGGGTTTGTGAACCGATCGAGCCCATTCGCACCGCCGAGTTGGTCGAGGTCACGCGCGCATTCGCGGAACCGATCGGTGCTGCCGAGACCATCAACAAATATGTCGGTCGCCTTGTCGTACAGCTTATAGAGGAACTGCAGAAAAGGGGCCTTGGCGTGCGACGCGCGGATCTCATCGTAGACAAGGTCGATGGTACCCGCCAGGCGATCCGCGCCGGAACCGTCAAGCCGGCGCGCGACGTGGCATGGTTGACCAAGCTCTTCCGCGATCGAACGGAGAAGATCGAGCCCGGTTTTGGCATCGAAAAACTCACCCTTGTTGCCGTCATGGTGGAGCCGCTCGAAGACCTGCAGAAATCGTCGTCCCTGGTGGAAGAAGAGGTGACCGACGTCTCTCCACTGATCGACGTCTATGGCAATCGCGGACACAGGGTCTATCGCCTCGCACCCGTGGCTTCAGACGTGCCGGAGCGCTCCGTACAGCGCATCAGTGCGGCGGCCGACCCGGTCGGGGTGTCCTGGGTTCACCACTGGCGGCGACCGGTCAGGCTGCTTGCGAGACCTGAACTGATCGACGTGATTGCCCTTCTGCCGGACCATCCGCCCGTCTCCGTCACCTGGCGGGGCAAGCGCCGGAAGGTGAAACGTGCCGATGGCCCAGAGCGCATCTTCGGCGAATGGTGGCAGCGCGATAGCGAGATGGAGGCTGTGCGCGATTACTTCGTCATCGAGGACGAAAGCGGAGAGCGGCTCTGGATATTTCGATCTGGTGATGGTGTCGATCCCGAGACCGGCAGCCACCGTTGGTTCTGCCAGGGGATCTTCGCATGAGATATGCCGAGCTCCAGGTGACAACGCATTTCTCGTTCCTGCGCGGCGCAAGTTCGGCGCAGGAGCTGTTCGAGAGAGCGAGCGATCTCGGTATTGATGCCGTCGGCATTGTGGACCGCAATAGTCTGGCGGGGATTGTTCGAGCACTTGAAGCGTCCCGCGGCACGGGTCTGCGCCTGGTCGTCGGCTGTCGGCTCGATCTTGCTGACGGCATATCCATTCTCGTCTATCCGACCGATCGTGCCGCGTATTCCCAGCTGACTCGGCTCATTACGCTTGGAAAGTCGCGCGGCGGCAAGAACAACTGCATTCTGCATTGGGACGATGTGATCGCCTATTGCGATGGGATGATCGGCATTCTGGTGCCCGATCTGGCAGACGAGACCTGCGCGGTGCGGCTCCGGAAAATGCAGGAGGTCTTTTCTGATCGCGCCTATGTTTCGCTTTGCCTGCGCAGGCGCCCCAATGATCAGCTGCGGCTGCATGAATTATCCCAAATGGCTGCCCGCTTCCGGGTGAAGACGGTCGTCACAAACGATGTCCTGTTTCACGAGCCGGGGCGCCGGCAGTTGCAGGATATCGTAACCTGTATCCGGACCGGAAAGACAATCGATGACGTCGGCTATGAGCGTGAGCGTCATGCAGATCGGTATCTAAAGCCGCCTGAGGAAATGGAGCGCCTGTTTCCCCTTTACCCTGAGGCGCTGGCTCGAACGATGGAGATTGTCCATCGTTGCAAGTTCTCGCTGGAGGAGCTGACATATCAGTATCCAGAGGAAGCGATTGTTCCGGGCAAGGACGCACAGGCTTCCCTTGAGCACTATGTCTGGGAGTGTGCCCCGAGCCGCTATCCCGAAGGCCTGCCGCCGGAGGTTCTCAAGACCGTGCGCCATGAGCTCGATCTCATCCGCACCATGAAATACGCGCCTTACTTCCTGACGGTATTCTCGATCGTTCGCTACGCCCGGTCGCAGGGCATTCTCTGCCAGGGCAGGGGATCGGCTGCAAACAGCGCCGTTTGCTACATTCTCGGCGTGACCAGCATCGACCCCTCGACCAATGATCTTCTCTTCGAGCGGTTCGTTTCTCAAGAACGCGACGAGCCGCCTGATATCGACGTGGATTTCGAGCACGAGCGGCGCGAGGAGGTCATCCAGTGGATCTACAAGACCTACGGCCGGGAAAAGGCAGCGCTTTGTGCAACCGTCACCCGCTACAGGGCAAAGGGCGCGATCCGCGATGTTGGCAAGGCGCTGGGCCTTCCAGAGGATGTCATCAAGGCTCTGTCATCCGGAATGTGGTCTTGGTCAGAGGAAGTCCCTGACCGGAACATTCGCGAGCTCAATCTCAATCCCGATGATCGTCGGCTTGCCCTCACGTTGAAGCTCGCCCAGCAGTTGATGGGCGCTCCCCGCCACCTCGGCCAGCATCCGGGCGGCTTTGTGCTCACGCACGACCGACTGGATGATCTCGTCCCGATAGAGCCAGCGAGAATGCAGGATCGTCAGATTATCGAGTGGGACAAGGATGACGTCGAGGCCCTGAAGTTCATGAAGGTCGATATCCTGGCCCTGGGCATGTTGACCTGCATGGCAAAGGCGTTCGATCTGATCCGCGAGCACAAGGATCGCGACCTTGATCTCGCCAGCATCGAGCAGGAGGATCAGGCAACCTATGCCATGATCCGGCGTGCTGACACGCTCGGGACGTTTCAGATTGAAAGCCGGGCCCAGATGGCAATGCTGCCTCGCCTGAAACCACGGACATTTTACGATCTCGTTGTGCAGGTGGCGATCGTGCGGCCCGGCCCGATCCAGGGCGATATGGTTCACCCCTACCTGCGCCGGCGTGAGGGCAAGGAGCCCGTTGAATATCCAACGCCGGAATTGGAAGCTGTGTTGGGCAAGACCCTGGGCGTGCCGTTGTTTCAGGAAAGCGCAATGCGGGTTGCGATGGTCTGCGCTGGCTTCACCGGTGGCGAGGCTGATCAGCTCAGAAAATCCATGGCGACCTTCAAGTTCACAGGCGGTGTCAGCAAATTCAAGGACAAGCTGGTCTCCGGCATGGTGAAAAACGGCTACACGGCCGAATTTGCCGAAAAGACCTTCAGCCAGCTCGAAGGGTTCGGCTCATACGGTTTCCCGGAAAGTCACGCAGCTTCGTTCGCCCTGATCGCCTATGCCTCAAGCTATATCAAGTGCCACTATCCCGAGGTGTTCTGTGCGGCGCTGCTCAATTCTCAGCCCATGGGGTTCTACGCACCGGCCCAGATCGTGGGGGACGCACGGGCACACGGTGTCGAGGTGAGGCCTGTTTGCGTCAACCACTCTCGTTGGGACTGCAAGCTGGAACGGATAGGCGGTACAGATCGACATGCTGTCCGGCTTGGATTTCGGCATGTGAAGGGCCTGGCCTTGAACGATGGCGCCCGGATTGTTGCGGCCCGGATGGGCAACAGGTTTTCGTCCATCGATGACATGTGGCGCCGATCCGGCGTGCCCACAGAGGCGCTCGTCCAGCTCGCAAACGCTGACGCCTATCGCCCGTCGCTTCGGTTGGAACGACGCGACGCACTTTGGGCGATCAAGGCGCTGCGCGACGAACCGCTGCCATTGTTTGCAGCAGCCGCCGAACGCGAGAGGGTGACGATCGCGGAGCAGCACGAGCCGGAAGTCGCGCTGCGGCAGATGACCGAGGGTCACAATGTCATCGAGGATTATGGTCACACGGGACTGACCCTCCGTCAGCACCCGATCGCATTCCTTCGGAACGATCTCGCAGCGCGCAACATCATCACCTGCGCCGAGGCGATGAACGCCAGGGATGGCCGGTCCGTCTATACCGCCGGGCTGGTCCTCGTGCGTCAAAAGCCGGGGTCAGCCAAGGGCGTAATGTTCATCACGATCGAGGATGAAACGGGCCCCGCCAATATCGTGGTATGGCCGACCTTGTTCGAAAAGCGCCGGCGCGTCGTCCTTGGCTCCTCAATGATGGCGATCAACGGACGGATCCAGCGGGAGGGTGAGGTCGTGCACCTGGTGGCGCAGCAACTCTTCGATCTCTCAGGCGATCTTTCGGGCCTGGCCGACCGCGACATCGCGTTCAAGCTTCCGACGGGCAGGGGAGACGAGTTTGCCCGTGGGGGCGGGCCCGAACCACGCGACAAGCCCCGGCCCGTCGTGTCCCCAAGAGACATGTTCACGCCCGATCTTCACATCGATACGCTGAAGGTAAAAACGCGGAACTTTCATTGATTTCGGGCGAGCTATCTGCTGGTCCTGAGTTCAGATCCCGTCAAGAGCTTCGAGTTACGAATATCCGTATGCAGCCCAAAGGGCACCAACCATCGATTTAAAGCAAGAGCCTGAATTATATCCGCGAACGCCGGGTGGACTAATCGTGAGATGAGAGATCCCGGCGGAGAGCTTCTATCAAGCGATCCACCGCGGGGCTGTTGGCCAAAGGGCTCCGAAGAACACCAATCTCCAAATCGTCGAGCCTTGGCAGACCTTCATTTTCCCCGATGATCGTGAGCGTGTCGGGTACACTGCACAGGGCAAGTGCTGCGACCGATAATCCGGTCTGAACCACGGTAATCATACCGAGTAGGCTGGGGCTGGAATAGGTGCAGCGGTAGCTCCGTTCCGCCTCGCTCAGGCCCTTGATCGCGTTGGCGCGCGCCGAGCATGCGTCGAACAGGGCAACTGGCAGCGGATCGTCCCGCCATGCGTCGTGCGTGCGAGAAGATACCCAAACCAGCTTCTCCCGTCTTAATACCTCGATCTTCTGGCCCGGTGCACGGGTGACGATGGCGAGGTCTATGCCGTTTTCGGCAATGGCGAGGTTGAGTTTCCCCGAGGGTTCACAGACCAGCTCGACGACGATCTGCGGATATTCGTTGGCGAACCTTCGCAAAACCTGCGGCAGAAGCGACGCGGCGTAGTCGTCGGGAATGCCCAGTCGGACAGTACCGGCTTCCGGCTGCTTCGTCACTGTCATCCAGGCTTCATCGGAAAGCTTCAACAGCCGACGCGCATAGGAGAGGAGATCGTTTCCGGCCGCGCTCGGGATGACCGCTTTCGGCGTTCGATGGAGAAGTTGTGTGCCGACGGCCTGCTCCAGCCGCTGCATCTGCATGCTAACGGCCGACTGGCTTCGGCCCACGCGTGGCGCGGCACTGGTGAAACTGCCCGTTTCAGCAACGGCCACGAACGTCTGCAGGAGATCGAGATCAAGGACTTTGCTCATATCTCTATCAGCATATCGAATAGCGATTGCCAAATCTATTCGTTTGTTTCACTGGCTTTTCCAAAGGTAAGGTAGAGCTTGGCGGAGTTTTTGGAATATGTCTACCGGATTTCAATCAGAGCCTTTGAAGCTCGCGATGGGTATGGCCGATCATCGGCACAGTCGGTGCGTTTGGCGTGGAGAGTGGCGCTGATCCGGTGACCATCGTATTCTGGCGATGTGTATTCGGGGCGACGTTTATGCTCCTCTGGTGCGTGGCGTTGCGCTACCTTCCCGACCGGTCCCTGTCGATCAGGAGCTTGGTGCTCAGCGCCATGGGCGGCTCATGCCTGGTCCTCTCGTGGGCCGCGTTTTTCGCCGGGCTCGAAATGACATCGATCGCCACGGCGACGATTGTGATGCATGTGCAGCCGTTTATCATCGTCCTGATCAGCGCCTTCTTCCTGAAAGAGCGATTGACGAGCGATCAGGTGCTTTGGATCGTTGCGGCGTTCATCGGTCTCATTTTCGCCAGTGGCGTTGGTGCGGGTGTCGGCCTGGTCGACCGGACCTGGCTGCTCGGGATCGGAATTACACTTATCGGCGCAGTCTGTTACGCATTGACCGCCATGATCGGCAAACAGCTCGCAAATCAGCGACCCGAGGTGACGGCACTTTGCCAGACGGTGATGGGCATACTGATCTTCTTGCCGTTCATCGATCTCCACCAGACGATCACATTGCCCTCCTGGGGATGGCTGGCGGCAATCGGCATCATCCATTCCGGCATCGCCTGGGTGATTATCTATTCCGCACTTCCGAAGGTGCCGACCCCGGTCGTCGCCATCCTGAGCTTCGTCTACCCGATCGTGGCGATCTGTATCGATTGGGCGATCTACGACCATCCGCTGGGTCTTCTCCAGGCAGGCGGCATGATCGTGATCGGCATCGCGACCCTGGGCGTCCGTCTCGGATGGCGGCTAGGCGGAAAACGCAGGTCGGTATCGTCAGGCTACTAGAATCGAATGAACATGAATTCTCAAACATCTTCCCATCAGGGGTTCGGTCAGCGCGCGCTTCTGGTTCCGATGATGGCCATCCTCGCGCCAGTTGTGCTGTCGACGATCGATATCTCGATGACGAGCACATCACTGCCGTCGATCGCGCGCAGCATCGGTATCGCAAGCGCGACGTCTGTGTGGATTATGAACAGCTATTACCTGATCGTGGTCGCAGCGCTTCTGCCATTCGCCGCACTCGGGGAAATCTACGGTCATCGTCGGGTGTTCCTGATTGGAACCATGCTCTTCCTGGTCGGCGCCCTGGCATCGGGTCTGGCAGGGTCCCTGCCAACCCTGATCGGATCGCGCACCATACTGGCGCTTGGATCGGCGGCGATCTCAGCTGTGACACCAGCGCTCGTGCGATTCATCTATCCGCCGTCGCGTCTCGGCCGGGGTCTGGGCACCTACGCCCTTGTAGTGGCACTGGCCTTCACGGCGGGCCCGACCATCGCATCTACCGTTCTGGCTATCGCCGGCTGGCGCTGGCTCTACCTCGTCCACCTGCCATTCGGTGTCGTGGCGTTGGTTGTGTCCGTGTACTACGTGCCGGCCACACCACGCAGCCATAGAAGGTTCGATATCGCATCTGCCAGCCTCAGCGCCGCATTCTTCGCAGCAGCGCTGTTCGCCTTAGCCGGAATAGCTCATCACTTGGACTGGTCGGTCATTGCCCTGTCGGCGATTGCGTCTATTGCGTTGGGTTATCTGCTGCTGCGGCGGGAACAAGGGCGGTCGGCTCCGATCCTTGCCGTCGACCTTTTCAAGCTTCCACTGTTCTCGCTATCGTCGGCTACCTCGATCTGCGCTTTCACGGTCCAGGGATTGGCATTCATCGTGCTGCCGTTTCTGCTCCATGAGCAGTTCGGATTCGGCCAATCGGAGACAGGCCTGCTCATTACGCCCTGGCCTGCGGCACTGGCGGCAACCGTACTGGTCGTCGCTCCTCTGGCGGATCGCTTCTCGCCAGGCATCCTGGCCACTGGTGGGCTGGTCATCCTGGCCGCAGGTCTCGCCAGCGTTGCCTATCTGCCCGTGGATGCCACCTCGATGGATATCGTCTGGAGGCTTGCAGTGTGCGGTTTAGGATTCGGGTTCTTTCAGTCGCCGAACATGCGAGCGATCATGGCAAGCGCACCTCCATCACGCAGCGGAGGTGCAAGCGGGATCGTCGCTGCCTCGCGCCTGTTCGGCCAGGCAATCGGCGCGGCCATCGTCGCGCTGTGCCTCTCGCTTTCCGGTTCCGGCGGTGCGGTTCTGGCGATATCGATCGGCGCGGGCGTGGCGATTGCCGGAAGCTTGATCAGCGCCATGCGCCTGTTGGCGCGGGTCACCAAGGGAACGAGTTAAGTCATGACCCTGAACTGGATACTTTCCGTCGTGCTGTTCACCATCGCGTCTTCCGGCTCGCCGGGGCCGAACAACATGCTGCTGACCACGACCGGCGCCAACCACGGTTTTGCGCGATCGCTGCCGCATGTATTTGGCACGGGCGTGGGCATCTGCCTTATTTTTCTCGGGTTGGCTGCATTTGGCAGCCAGTTGCTACAGAACGAGACCTTCAGGGACGTGCTGAAGTGGGGAGGCGTTCTTTACCTCGCTTGGCTGGCATTTAAAATCGCCACAAGCCGACCCGACACGTCATCTGCGGATGGAGACAGCGCGAAACCGTTGACTTTCTTCCAGGCGATCCTGTTTCAGGGGCTGAACCCAAAAGTCTGGCTGGGCGGTGCAAGTGGCATTTTAAGTTTCGGTTCGAGTTCCGAGGGATGGAGCGCGCTCGCCATGAGCTCTGCATTCGCCGTATTGTTTGCGGTCATCAGCATGCCGTGCGCAGCAGTCTGGGCGCTGTTGGGGTCGTCGGCGCGTTATCTTCTGAAGTCGACCCGTTCGCTGCGGATATTCAACATCTCGATGGCGGCCTTGCTTCTCGCATCACTCGTTCCCGTTGTCTTGAGCTGAAGAATGCCGATAGGGTTCTGTTGAAAACAAGACTACCGGACATCGAAATGCAACCCATTGAAATTATTACTCGTTCCAGGCTTCATGGCCACAAAGGCTCTCTGGGAGGACGTTGCAGCGGACTTCGAAAAGGTCGGCCCGCTTACCTATGCCGACCTCAGCGAAGGAACCTCGATCTCCGACATGGCCGAGCGGGCGATCGAGGCCGCCCCGGAGACGTTCGCTTTGATAGGGTTCTCGATGGGTGGATATGTGGCAAGAGAGATCGTCCGAAAATTCCCCGATCGCGTCCAGACGCTTGTCCTGATCGCTACTTCTGCCCGCGCTGATACGCCGGAACAGGCCCTTAGGAAATCGCGTGCCGCGGACCAATTGCGAGCTTCCAGTTACGCAGGTCTAAGCCGGGGGACTGTATCGCAATCGCTTCATCCTGACCGCGCGACCAATGGCGAGATGATCGATCGCGTCAGGCAGATGAGCATCGATCTGGGCAAAGACGCATTTCTGCGCCAGACCGTGCAGACGCGAAAAAGCGATCTGGACAGGCTCGACGAGATCAGTTGCCCGACACTGATCATCGCCGCCGCGGAAGATCGGCTGAGAAGCCTCGAAGAGGCCGAGGAACTGCAGGCCGGAATTTCAGGCGCGGAACTCTGCGTTATCCAGGGATCGGGGCATATGCTTCCCATCGAAATGCCACAGGCTCTGGTCGGGGTTGTCGTTCCCTGGTTGCTGTCTGCTCCCGTCATCCGGCACGCATAAGCTGGAAGACCTTTCGTATTGTCTCGGCCAATCCTTAGACCGCTTCTATGGAGTAGTGGGCGTTGCGGCGCTTCTGAACTGATGGGGTGGATGCCCCCTCCAGCCGGCATCTGCGTATGATGCCTACCCAGCGCCATTCCGGCGCTCACGGACGGAAAGCAGATGACACAGGTGCATATCCTTGCGATCGACCTCGCGAAGCGAAGCTTTCAAGTCTGTGGAACAGATCGCGGCGGTGCGTGTGTGGATGCCCCCGGTTTGGCAAGGAGATTTTTTGACGGTAGTCCGCGGACGAGGAATTCTATCGGTCGTGTGTCAGGCCTCTTGATGTGGCCTGATTAGCCACGTGCCGGGATGCAGTTCGAAGAACAGAGACCGCATCGGTTCAGAGAGGGGGCATCCACCCCATCAGTTCAACGCCTCCGGTGTCACCCAAAGTGTCAGGCTACCGCGCCGACGAAGCCCTGCCTCATACTCCGCCCAATTCGTCACTTTGAACTTCATCTTGCCGATACGATTGCGGCGGGACGCATAATGTTTGAAAGGCATCGTTGTGGAAGAGGCAAATAATTGTGATTGCCGATCACCTACGAAACCGCAATTAACGGTCCGCGCACCAACGCCCACTGGCGCTAACTCCAATGGCGATTAGCCATCCGCCATAACGAAACGCTATGGCGGCAGAAAGGAGTTGTGTTGGCCAATCCTACCAGCGTGAACCTAGTGTGTTAGGAAGTCAGCATTCAGACTGACACTTAAGAACCGTCAAACGGCAATTCGCGCTTGGCATCGGGCCAGCGTGGTCATCCGAACACGGAGTGGGAACATGACACACAACATCACTCGCAGATTGCTCTGCGTCTCGGCCGCGGTCCTTTCAATTATTGGAGCGATGCCAGGAGGCAATGCACAAGCCGCAGACACAATCAAGCTCGGGCTCGTTGCCCCGATGAGCGGACCGAACGCACGTTATGGCGCCTTTTCGATGCATGGTGCCGAACTGGCCGTGAAAGACATCAACGCCGCTGGTGGCGTCAACGGCATGCAGATCGAGCTGTTCAATGCCGATAGCCAGGGTACGCCCGTGGAAGGCGTTTCTGCTGCCCGTCGCCTGATCGACCAGGACGGTGTCGACTTCCTCATCGGCGATGTTTCCAGCTCGGTCACCCTGGCCATTCAGCCGGTTGCTGAAGATGCGGAAGTCCTCCTGCTGAACGCGGCTTCGTCCAATCCGAAGATCACCTATCAGGCCGGCGTCGGCGGGTTCAAATGGACCTATCGCAACTATCCGACGGACGAAAACCGCGCGCTTGTGATCACCAAGTATGCCGCCGAGAAGCGCGGCTTCACCAAGTTCGCCGTTCTCTCCGTCGACAGCGACTATGGTCGTTCGGCGATCACCTTCACCAAGAAGTATCTGCCCGACTACAAGGGCGAAATCCTCAGCGAAGATTACTACAAGGAAGGCGAAGTCGACTTCCGCAGCGTTCTCGCCAAGATCCGCGATGGCGGTGCGCAGGCGATCATCATGTATGGTCTTGCTGATACGACTCCGATCATCGCCCGCCAGATGATCGAGCTGGGCATGGCCGGCAAGGTGACGCTGATCGGCAATGGCGAATTCAACACGGAAAAGACCATCAAGTCCGGACCGGCCGCCCTTGAAGGCGCAGTCGAAGCCGCTGCATGGCTACCCCAGTTCGATTCTCCCGCGAGCAAGGCCTTCGTCGAGAAGTTCACCACGACCTATAGCGAAGCGCCGAACAACCACGCCTATGTCCACTGGGACACGGTCAATCTGCTCGCGGCCGCGATCAAGCAGGCTGGCAGCGCGGACAAGGTGAAGGTCCGTGATGCTCTCTCTGCAATCAAGTATCAGAGCCCCGTCGGCGAAGTCACGTTTGACGACCACAACCAGGCGCGCCTGCCGATGATCCTGCTCCAGATCGAGAATGGTACGCCGAGCATCAAGGGTGCCTATTCGGCGGACATCCAATATCCTGCCAACTAAGCAGCGGCGAGGAGTGAACCTATGCTCTCGACCATAATCGAGCAGGTCGTCAACGGGATCATCACCGGTTCCGTCTATGCGATCGTCGCCGTCGGCATGACCATGATCTTTGGTGTGCTGAGGGCCATCAACTTCGCCCACGGCGAATACTACATGCTCGGCACGTTCGGAGCCTGGTTCGCGATCGACTATCTCGGCCTCTCCTATGAAGCGTCGATCGTCGTCGGTGTGCTTTCGACGATCGTCGTTGCCTATGTCGTTGGCCAACTGGTCATGCGGCGCATGGTCGGCGCGCCTCCGGAGTCGGGGGTGCTTGCCACCCTCGGCATCGCGCTCATCCTTCAGAACGCGGTTATTTTCATCTTCGGCGGAGGCTACAAGTTCTTCTCAGGCGGCTATATCGAACCGGTTTCTATCCTGGGCTTCAGCCTCGCCCAGCAGCGGGTGATCATTCTGGTCGTGTGTCTTCTGGTGTTCATTGGCCTTGAGCTGATGGTGACCTATAGCCGCCTCGGCATGGCCATGCGTGCAGTATCGCAGAATGTAGAATGCTGTGGCGTTGTGGGCATCGATGTGCCGCAGGTGGTGCTCAGGACATTTATCCTCGGCGCAGGTCTGGCCGCCCTTTCCGGGGTCCTGACGGCACCTGTAAACGTCAGCGTATACGGGGGCATGGGTGAATTGATCACCTTCAAGACGCTCCCGATCATCATCATGGGCGGTCTTGGCAATGTGCGGGGTACGCTGTTCGCCGCCATGATCCTCGGCATCGCCGAAAGTCTCGTGGCCACCTATGTCGGCTTGCAATTCAGAGACACCGTCGGCTTTGCCACGCTGATCCTGATGCTGATGTGGCGCCCGCACGGCCTCTTCTCGACGCAGGCGCGCTTCTAAAAGCCGCGCCCGCCGGATAGTCTCGAACTTCGAGGACCTCACATGTCTCTGACAGACACAGTTCAACCAACACGCAGACGCGATCTACGGCTACCGCTTGCCGTCATCCTGGTCGTTCTCGCTCTGGCGTTTCCGTTTATTGGTACGCGTTACGTCACCCATTCGTTGATCATCGCGCTCATCTTCATGCTGCCGGCCCACGGCCTGAACCTGCTCGTCGGCTATACCGGCCTGCTTTCTCTGGCACAGGCCGCATTCTTCGGTGTCGGAGCCTATACGGCCGGCCTGCTTGCCGTGAATTACGGGACGCCGTTCTATGTCAATATTGTCGCTGCCGGTGTCGTTTCCGGTGCCCTTGCCCTGCCGCTCGGCATTCCGGCCCTTCGGCTGCGTTCCACGTCCTTCGTCATGTGTACGCTTGGCTTTGTGATCATCGGCCAGGCGATTTCCAAAAACTGGATTTCGCTGACGCGCGGCGACATGGGGCTTTCAGGTATTCCGAAGCCGTATTTCGAGCTTGGGCCCTTGTCGTTTACGGTCAGCGGCACAACCAGCTTCTACTACCTGGCGCTTGCCATCGGTGTCCTTGCGACTGTCGCGGTTTGGGCGATCGTCCGCTCGCCTGCCGGCCGCAACATGGTGGCGATTCGGGAAAATGAAACCTTGGCGGAGTCTCTCGGCATTCCCACTTGGCGCTACAAGCTGATCGTATTCATAATCAGCGCCGTCTTCGCCGGCGTTGGCGGATGCCTCTACGCCTACTATCTCACGGTTGTCAGCCCGCTGACATTCCAAATGTACTACTCCACCACCATGCTAATCATCGTGCTCGGAGGCGGGGCTGGCATGATCTCCGGCACGGTGTTCGGCAGCCTCTTGTTTGTCGGATTGACCGAAGCACTGCGAATTGCGCCGGAACTGCGCATGATCGTCTACGGTTGCTGCCTCCTGGTTTTGGTCTTCTGGTTCAAGAATGGCTGCGCGCCGCTGATCAACCGGTTCTGGAATGCGATTGGGGGAGCGAAATGAACAGTCATCTGCCAATTCTCGAGATCCGCAATCTTTGCAAATCCTATGGCGCAATCCGTGCGGTGAACGATGTCTCGATCCAGGTTCAGCGCGGCGAGATCGCCGGATTGATCGGGCCCAATGGTTCAGGAAAATCGACGTTCTTCGACTGCAGTTCCGGCCTTGCCCAGCCGGATTCCGGCACGGTGATCCTGGATGGCCAGGACATCACTGGCTGGTCGCTCAACCGGATTGCGAGGGAAGGGCGTATGCTGCGGTCCTTCCAGAAGACGGTTACGTTCAAGTCCCTCGATATCGAGGAAAACCTGATCATTGCCGGTCAGATGTTCACCTTCCCGACGCTTGCCTCGACCTTCGGTCTCGGAAGATTGTCAAAGGGCCGCATCAACGGTCTTCGTGAGAGGGCGCGCGAACTGATCAAGATGGCGGGGCTTTGGGATGTACGTCACCAGCCGGCGGGAAATCTCTCCGGTGGCCAGCAGAAATTGATCCAGTTTGCCTCGATGCTGATGCCGGAGCCGAAGCTCATCATGCTCGATGAGCCAATGGCCGGCATCAATCCCAAGATCATCGAACGTGTCGTCGACACGATACTTTATGCGAACAAGTCGCTCGGGGTCAGTTTTCTCGTCATCGAGCACAATATCGACGTCGTGACCAGCATCTGCCAGCGTGTGATCGTTCTCGACCAGGGCGCCAAGCTCGTCGAGGGCCTGCCGCATGACATTATTCAGGACCAGCGCGTGAGGGAGGCCTATCTTGGTGGCTAGCTCCAATCTTTTGATCCGTGACCTGCGAGCAGGCTACGGCAATCTCGACATCTTGAATGGTGTCGATCTCGACATTCCGGCTGGCCAGTTCATCGCCCTGATGGGCCCGAACGGTGCCGGCAAATCCACCCTGTTGAAGACACTATACGGCATGACCACCGTCAAGGGCGGCGGCATCGACTGGCAGGGCAAGGACATTGCCGGTGCAAAATCGCGGGCGATCCTCGGGGAGGGGATCTCCTTCGTTCCGCAGGGGCGCTGCAATTTCCCGGTTATGACCGTCGATGAAAACCTGCAGATGGCGGCCTACACCATCCGTGACGCCAAGGTGAAGGCGGATCGAGATTATGTCTATGATCTGTTCCCGATCCTGAAGACGCGCAGGTCCACCCTTGCCGGCAACATGTCGGGCGGCGAGCAACAATTGCTAGAAGTGGCCATGGCCGTTCTGCAGCGACCGAAGGTTCTCCTGGTCGACGAGCCATCGGTTGGACTTTCGCCTGCCGCGATCGGGATCGTCTTTGACGAACTTCTGCGACTGCACGCCGATGGCATGACCATCCTTCTCGTGGAACAGAACACGAAGAAGGCGATGGAAGTGGCGGAACGGGCCGTCATCCTGCGCCTCGGCAAGGTCATCTGGGATGGCCTGCCCAAAGACATTACGCATGATGAACTCGGTGAGCTCTTCCTGACCGGCAAGATGCGTGGCGAGACCGAAGCCGTCCACTGACGGCTTCCAACCCCTTTTCAGAACAGACCATCGAGGAGATCTGCCATGAGCACTTTCGTGCCAGCAACACGCGTTTCCAAAATCAAGGTTTCGCCGAGCACCGCGGCGGCGGCGCGGGCGCGTGAACTCAAGGCTGCAGGTCGAGATATCGTCGACCTCACAGTCGGTGAACCGGACTTCGATACACCGGAGAACGTCAAGGCCGCGGCGCATGCCGCGATCGATCGGGGCGAGACGAAGTACACCGCTGTCAACGGGACCCCCGCGCTGCGCAAGGCGATCATCGGCGATTTTGAACGGCGCCTCGGTATTAGCTACGCCGACAATGAAATCTGCGTTGGCGGCGGCGCCAAGCAGATCCTGTTCCTGGCGCTGATGGCAAGCGTCGAGAATGATGCCGAAGTCATCATTCCGGCGCCGTACTGGGTTTCCTATCCCGACATGGTCATTGCCAATGACGGCAAGCCTGTGATTGTTGAATGCCTGCAGGAAATGGGCTTCAAATTGACACCCGAAGCGCTCGAAAAGGCGATCACGCCGAAGACGCTGTGGCTGATCCTCAATGCCCCGTCCAACCCGACCGGCGCAGCCTATAGCCGAACAGAGCTTCAAGCACTGGGTGAAGTCTTGTTGCGGCATCCACATGTCTTCGTGCTTTGCGATGACATCTATGACCAGGTCTGGTTCCGGGATGAGCCTATGACGACGCTTGCGGCCGCCGTACCTGAGCTGAAGGATCGTATCCTTTTGGCGAATGGCGTTTCCAAGTCCTATGCTATGACCGGATGGCGGATCGGTTACGCAGCGGGACCTGCGCCCCTGGTGGCGGCGATCAACAAGCTTCAATCGCAGATGTCGTCCTGCCCGTCCTCGATCAGCCAGGCAGCGGCCGCCTATGCACTTGCCGGCGACCAGTCGTTCATCGAAACCAGCACCGCCGTCTACAAGGAACGGCGCGATTATGCCTGCGCAAGGCTCAATGCCGTTCCGGGCCTCTCCTGTGCCATGCCGGATGGCGCCTTCTACCTCTATCCTAATTGTAGTGGCGTAATCGGCAAGAAAACGCCCGATGGCAAGCTGATCGAGAACGATCTCGATTTCGTACTCTATCTCCTGGACGGGGTAGGCGTGGCAGCGTTGCAGGGAGCGGCCTATGGGCTCTCCCCGCATTTCCGGCTGTCCTTCGCGACCTCGATGGAGATTATCCAGGAGGCTTGCGACCGCATCGAACAGGCGGTCAGGCAACTTCAGTAATCCTGACAATGCCAGCAGGAGGCCTTGCAATATGCTTCCTGCTGGCCTTAGGTTCCGGCCAAAGGCTTGAGAACCATGAGCGTTGATTTCAAGAAACTGAGAAGCTTCGTCAAGATCGTCGACACCGGCAGCGTGTCGCGCGCTGCGGGCTTGCTACGCATTGCGCAACCGGCCCTGTCGCAGCAAATCGCCTCGCTGGAGGCCCATTTCAAGCATCAGCTTCTGATCCGAAGCAATGTGGGTATCGCGCCCACCGAAGCCGGAATGATCCTCTATCGCCACGCGCAGATCATGCTTCGGCAGATTGACCAGGCACAGACCGATATCGAGCAATCGGCGAAATCCGTGGCAGGTCGCGTGTCTATCGGCCTTGCGACCTATTCTTCGTCGAGTGCGCTTTCGCTGCCGATCCTCAAGGAGATCAGGTCCCGATACCCGCAGATCATCGTCCACATCAATGACAGTTTCGGGCATATCCTCAGCGAACTCGTCATGACCGGCAAGATGGACATGGCTTTGATCTATACCTCCAATCCGATCAAGGGGGTCACTCTGCAGCCCCTGTTTCGAGAAGAGATGTTCCTCGTTTCTCCTGCAAACATGGAGCTACCGGGTGAGGCGGGTCAACCATTGCCGCTTGCGGCGCTCAACGATCGCCCCCTGCTGTTGCCCAGCAAGAACCATTTTCTGCGACGCCTGATTGACGACGCTTTGCATAGAGCCCGCGCGGTTCCCGATGTCGTCTCGGAAATCGAGTCCGTACCTGCTCTAAGTGCGGCAGTTCTGGATGGGCTCGGTTCGACCATTCTGCCTGCTTCAGTCGTCTCCGAGACATCCAGCTTTGCGGGGGCACAGGTTCGTGCGCTGACGACCCCGGTCATTGATGCCACTGTCTCGCTTTGCGTATCGGATCACCTTCCTCTTTCTGAGCCCGCACTCGCTGCACGTTCGATCCTGCTCGACATTGTCGGCAAGCTCCTCGGAAGCCGCCACCCGGGCATACGTCCGATCTGAATCGTCATAAGCAAACCCTATGGCGGCAGACAGTAGTTGTGTTGGCCAATAGAAGCACCCCTCGCCTAACCTCATGACAGACAAGGGTCGGAAGAGATCGACCCCTTCACAGCGGCCTGACCGCTGGTCAAGTCGCATCGAGGGAAACATGGCAAAACTGGCTTTCGACACCGGCGGTACTTTTACCGATTTCGCGCTCCTGGATGACATGGGCGACCTCCACCTTCACAAGGTCCTCAGCACGCCGAAGAACCCGGCCGAAGCGGTCGTGCAGGGCGTTTCCGAGCTTCTGGAAAAATTTGCTGACACCATTTCGATCGAGAAGCTGCAGGTGCTCGGCGCAACCACCGTCGTCACCAATGCTGTTCTGGAGCGCAAGGGCGTGGAGACCGGATTCGTCACCACGGATGGTTTTCAGGATATGCTGCGCATTCGTAACGAAGGCCGCTACGACCTTTATGATCTGAACATCAAATATCCGGACCCGCTGGTCAGCCGCGCGAACAGCTATGGCGCAAAGGAGCGCATCGCAGCGGATGGTTCGGTGATGACCGAGCTCAAGGAAGAGACGGTTCGCGAGATCGCCGGGCGTCTCAAGGAAAAAGGCATTCGCTCCGTCGCAGTCTGCCTGCTGCATGCCTACAAATATCCGCAGCATGAGCAACGCGTCGCTGCGCTGCTGCGCGAGGAATATCCCGACGTCTTCGTGTCCCTGTCTTCGGAAGTTTGCCCGGAGATGCGCGAATTTGATCGCGCCTCCACCACCGTCGTCAATGCCTATACGCGGCCGCAGATGGCGGGCCACGTGGCCCATCTGCAGCGCGAATTCGCGGAAAAAGGGATTGATCGGCAGGTTCTCTGGATGACCTCGTCCGGCGGTCTTGTGCCCAGTCGACGTGCCGCGGAACTGCCGGTACGCCTGATCGAATCCGGTCCTGCCGCAGGGGCCGTGGCGGCTGCTGAATTCGGCCGTACGGCCGGGGAAGACAGCGTGCTCTCCTTCGATATGGGCGGCACCACCGCCAAGCTTTGCCTCATCCCAAATGGCGAGCCGAACGTCGGAACCGATCTGGAAGTTGCCCACTATCAGCGTTTTCGCAAGGGCTCGGGCTTCCCGCTGAAGATCCAGTCGATCCAGATGATCGAGATCGGTGCGGGCGGCGGCTCGATCGCCGCGAAGAACCCGCTGGGACTGCTCGATGTCGGCCCGCACTCCGCTGGCGCCATGCCGGGGCCGGCCGCCTATCAGCGTGGAGGCACTCAGCCGACCGTCACTGATGCGGATATCCTGCTCGGCTACATGGGCACCGAATCCTTTGTCGGCGGATCGTTCAAGGTGTCGAAGGATGCGGCGCGTGAGGCCATGGCCAAACTCGCAACTTCGCTTGACGTGTCGGTGGAACGTTGTGCCTGGGGTATCCACGACCTCGTCAACGAATCGATGAGCAAGGCCGCGGCCATGCATGCTACGGATCTCGGTGTCGATCCGCGTTCGCTGCCCATGGTGGCTTTTGGCGGCGCCGGCCCGGTCCACGCCTATGGCATCGCACGCAAACTGGGGATCAGTCGCATTATCTGCCCGACCGGCGCTGGCGTCAGTTCGGCTATCGGCCTTCTGATCGCGCCGGTCGCCGTGGATCTTTCCGCAAGTCATCCGATGGCAATCGACGCCTGGGACATGAACGCGATGAACGGGCTTCTGAACGAGCTCGCATCCCAAGGCGCGGAAGTGGTCTCGGCTGCGGGCGTTCCCAAGGAAACCATCACGAACCGCTACACGGTCGACATGCGCCATGTCGGCCAAGGGCACGAAATTACGGTCGTTCTTCCGGATCGGAGCTTGCCGCAGGACCAGTTCCTCGAGGAATTGCGCGAGGCCTTCTTCAAGCTGTATCGCGAGCTGTTCGGTCGCACCGTTGCCGCCCCGCTCGAAGTCATCACCTGGCGCTTGCGCGCCAGCGGCGAGAAGGATCAGGTGACACGGCCGCATGAGACACTGGTTGCGGACGCGAAAAAGGGCAGCCGCGCGGTCTATTTCCAGGAAGCCCAAGGCTATCTCGAGACTGCGGTCTACGATCACTACAAGCTTCCGGTCGGCGAAGCCGTGCAAGGCCCGGCCATCGTCGAACAGCGTGAGTCCACGGCGGTCGTTGGACCGAGTGGCGTCTTTCATGTCGACGCTCACGGCAATCTCGTAATCAACATTCTCTGAGGGATCCAAGATGTCGAAGCCCGCTACCGATTTCAACGACCCGATCAATCTTCAGGTCATGTGGAACCGCCTGATCTTCATCGCTGACCAGGCAGACAATGTTCTAGGAAAGACGGCATTCTCGCCGATCGTGCGCGAGAACCACGACTACGTCACCGTGCTTCTGGACGCCAAGGGCCGGGCTCTTGCGCAGTGCACGTGGTCGATTCCTGTCTTCATCACCTCCCTGCCGGCCGCGGCGCAGACTTACTTCCTGCCGAAGTTTCCGGCCGACACGCTCGTCGAGGGTGACGTCTTGGCAACCAATGACCCGGAGATCGGTACGGGCCATCTCCCTGACGTGACGATGATCACGCCGATCTTCAAGAACGGCAAGGTCGTCGCCTATGCCGGCTCCATCGCCCATCTGCCGGATATCGGCGGTGCACCGTTGCATTCCGAGGCGAGCGACATCTTTGCCGAGGGCATCCGCTTTCCGATCGTCAAGCTTCTCAAGGCGGGCGTCCCCAACGAGGACGTTTTCGACATCATCGAAGCATCCGTGCGTCTTCCCACGGAAGTTCGCGGCGATCTGGAATCGATGATCGCTGCCAATGACGTGATGGGCCGAGAACTGGTCAAGTTCCTTGATGAGTATGGGCTTGATGATGTCGAGGGCCTGGCGCAGGCCATTCATTCGCGGTCGGAGGCGCAGACCCGCAAGGCAATCAAGGAATGGCCGAACGGCACCTACAGCGCCGAGGTCCTGCTCGACGGTTACGATGTCGATGTCACGCTTAAAGCCTCCGTCATCGTCAGCGACGATTCGATCCACGTGGACTACACCGGCACATCCGATCAGGTCCTGCATTCGATCAACTGCCGCACCAACTATCGGTATGCCCATTCGGTCTATGCGCTGAAGTGCCTGCTTGATCCGGAAACGCCGAACAACGAGGGATGCATCATCCCGATCACGGATGAAGCCCCTCTGGGCTCCATTCTCAATCCGCAATCATGGACAGCCGGCAATTCTCGAAACCTGATCGGTCATGTCATTCCCTCGCTGATCTTCAAGGCGCTGGAAGGTGTCGTGCCGGACAAGGTCATGGGCGACAGCGGTGGTGCGCCGATCTGGGCGGCGAACTGTGTTGGTCGGCGTGATGACGGCTCGCAATATGGCTCGGTGCAGAATTTTCATGGCGGGCAAGGCGCGCGCTCGGAATTTGATGGGCTGGATACGCTCAGCTTCCCGTCCAACTGCAAGGTGACCGCAATCGAGATGTTCGAGGTCGCTGTGCCCGTACTGACCGAGCGCAAGGAGCTGATTGCGGATTCCGGTGGGGCTGGAAAGCATCGGGGCGGCCTCGGCCAGCGCGTCATCCTGCGCAATCTCGGCCGGAACCCGATGAACATCTATCTGGCGTCTGAACGTGTCCGGCATCCGTGCTTTGGCGTTGTCGAAGGCCAGAACGGCACCGCCGGCAAGGTGATGAAGGACGGGCAACCGCACTTCCCCAAGGGCAAAGTCGTGCTGAAGACGGACGAGCGGCTCGAGGTCGAGACGCCCGGTGGCGGCGGATGGGGACGAGCAAGCGAACGTTCGCATGAGCTCATCGCGCAGGACCTTTCGGAAAATCTGGTTACAGCAAAGGCAGCCAGAGATACCTATGGATATTCCGGAGCGCCGGCCGTGGCCGCTGAATAGGAGGACGTCATGGGAAATCTTTCAGGCAAAATCGCCCTGGTGACGGGGGCAGGGTCCGGGATTGGCCGGGAGACAGCCTTGCTTCTTGCAAAGGATGGCGCAACCGTCGTGCTCGCCGGCCGCCGCCTTGAGCCACTTAGGGACGTCGCGTCATTGATTGAAAAGGCAAGGGGCCGTGCATTCACCCGGGTCCTGGACATCGGTTCGCGAGACGACATCCTTGAGACGGTGAAATGGATCAAGGAAGGCATCGGTGCCGTCGACATTCTTGTCAACAATGCGGGTAGCGCCAGCAAGGTCCTCAACGCGCGCTTCATCAGCGAGGAGGAATGGAATGCCACGGTCAATGTGAACCTGACCGCGGTGTTTAACCTAACCCAGGCCGTTCTCACCGACATGATCGCTAAGGGCGACGGAACGATCATCACTGTTTCTTCGCTGGCTGTGGTCAATCCGAACCTCTTGGGCGGAGCAGCCTATGGTGCAGCAAAGGCAGGCGTGAAGAACTTCATGACCTTCCTGCACAACACCTATCGCAATCAGGGGATCCGGGCGACAACCATCCTTCCGGGCGAGACCAATACGCCGATCATGGACAATCGTGCGCGGCCACCTCTCGAGGCGGAGCGTGCCGTCATGATGGATCCGCATGACGTGGCCCGGGCCATCACTCTTTGCGCGAGCCTGAACAAAAGCGCGGTCATTCCGGAACTGCATATCTGCCCGACCTTCATGCGCGACACGTCCCAGGACATCGAGATCGCACGCTGGGTCGGCGCGCCGGCGGACACGCCGGACATGCCGAAGAAATAGGAGGAATTCATGAACGGGGCGAAGCTACGCTCGCGGCTTTTGGCCGGCGAGGCTGTCACCATGTACAACACCCACCACGTATCGTCAGGCCTGGCATCCCGCCTGATCGAGTTGGGGGCGGACTCCGTTTTCGTTGATTGCGAGCACGGGACCTGGAGCTTTGAAGACGTCCGCATGACCGGACAGATCGTTCGGGCCGCAGGCGGCGCTGCGATCGTCCGGCCGCATTCTCACGAACGACCTGTCATCATTCGCTATCTGAATTCAGGTGCGGACGGCATCATGGTGCCGATGGTCGATACGGCCGAGCAGGCGCGGGCGATTGTGGATGCTGTGCGTTACGCGCTGCCTTCCGATCACGATAAACGCCTTGTCGTCGCGATGATCGAAACTGCGGATGCGATCGATCGTCTCGACGAGATGCTGGCCGTCGAAGGTATCGACGTCTTCTTCATCGGTCCGGGTGACCTGTCTCAGGACATGGGTTTCCCACCAGCACCTCCCTTTGGCGAGCCGCGCCCTACACCTGTGGTGGACAAGGTTGCGGTTGCCGTCGAGAAGATCCGCGAGGCGGGCAGGATTGCCGGCACATTGGTGACTGCCGAGGAGCTGCCACACTGGCTGGAGCGGGGCGTGCAGTATTTCTACATCCACACCGACCCCTTCCTGCGTCGTGGCATTGCCGGGGTGAAGCAGACGCTTAAACAATAGGATGCCATCATGACCAGTCCATTATTTGACCTTACGGGTCGCCGTGCTTTGATCACGGGTTCGTCGCAGGGCATTGGCTTTGCGCTTGCTGCGGGTCTGGCGGCGCATGGGGCTGAGGTTGTGCTGAACGGCCGTGACCGGGTGAAGCTGGATGCGGCGGTGACGTCACTGCAGGATGCCGGTTTCAAGGCCTCGGCGAGCGATTTCGACGTGACGGATGGCGAGGCTGTGGCGGCGGGTGTTGCCGCGATTGAAGCCGATATTGGTCCGATCGACATCCTGATCAACAATGCCGGCATGCAGTTTCGGTCGCCTCTCGAAGACTTTCCGGCCGACAGCTGGGAGCAGTTGCTGAAGACGAATGTGTCGAGCGTGTTCTATGTCGGCCAGGCTGTGGCCCGCCACATGATTGGCCGCGGTCGGGGGAAGATCGTCAACATCGCCTCGGTGCAGAGCGAACTCGCCCGTCCCGGCATCGCGCCTTACACCGCGACCAAGGGAGCGGTGAAGAACCTGACGCGCGGCATGTCGACCGACTGGGCAAAGTACGGCCTGCAGGTCAATTCGATTGCGCCGGGCTATTTCAAGACGCCGCTCAACCAGGCGCTGGTCGACAATCCGGAATTCTCCGCCTGGCTGGAAAAGCGCACGCCGGCCGGTCGCTGGGGTGACGTGGAGGAACTGGTCGGTGCGGCCGTGTTCCTGTCGTCGAATGCTTCCTCCTTCGTGAATGGACACACGCTTTATGTCGACGGCGGCATCACCATTAGTCTCTGAAATGCCGGTCTCTGAAGTGTCAGTCTCTGACGAGGCAGTCTCCGGCCCGGCCTATTCCCCCGGCCCGATCGTGGTGATGGGGGTGTCGGGCTGCGGCAAGTCCTCGGTCGGCGCAAGGCTTGGCGATTATCTCGATGCCGCCTTCGTCGAGGGCGACAGCCTGCATCCACCGGAGAATGTGCGCAAGATGCGGCTCGGCACGCCGCTTGACGATCAGGACCGCTGGCCCTGGCTTGAGCGGATTGGCCAGTTGTTGTCGGGCGGCGGGCAAGGGGGGCTGCCGGTGGTGGTCTCGTGCTCGGCGCTGAAGCGCGCCTATCGTGATCGGCTGCGCGAGCTGGCCGGGCAGCCGGTGACCTTCGTCTTCCTGCAGGGCGACCGGACGCTGCTCGCCGCACGCATGGCGGGCCGCAACCACGACTACATGCCGCTGTCGCTGCTCGACAGCCAGCTTGCGACGCTGGAGCTGCCCCAGGCGGAGCCCGACGTCGTGACGATCGACATCAATCAACCGCTCGAAGCCATCGTCGGACGGGCCATGACCGTGCTTGCGCTGCGCAGCCGAAGAACGAGCTGAACACAACATATCGGAGGACACCATGAGCAAGGCCGAACTCCTTCTGGTCGGGCCCTATCCGGAATGGGATATGGTCGAACTGGAAGCCCATTACACGGTCCAGAAGCTGTATGAGGCAAGCGACCGCGACGCCTTCATCCGCAGCCATGCGGACAAGATCCGGGCCATTGCCACGCGCGGCGAACTGGGCGCCTCGGCAGAACTGATCGCGGCCCTGCCGAAGCTGGAGATCATCTCGGTCTACGGCGTCGGCTTCGATGCGGTCAATCTGGAGGCGGCCCGCGCCCGCGGCATCCGCGTCACCAATACGCCTGATGTGCTGACCAATGACGTGGCCGATCTCGGGGTTGCGATGATGCTGGTGCAGTCGCGCGGCATGATCGGTGCCGAGACCTGGGTGCGCGACGGCAGCTGGGCGCAAAAGGGCCTCTATCCGCTGAAGCGCCGCGTCTGGGGTCGCAAGGCCGGCGTGCTCGGCCTCGGCCGCATCGGTTACGAAGTGGCCAAGCGCCTGAAGGGGTTCGACATGGACATCGCCTATAGCGACGTCTCGGCAAAACCCTATGCGGAGGGCATGACCTATATCGCCGATCCGGTGGAACTTGCCCGCCATGCCGATTTCCTCTTCGTGACGCTGGCGGCTTCTGCCGACACGCGCCACATCGTCGGCCGCCAAGTGATCGAGGCGCTCGGCCCGGAAGGCATGCTGATCAACATCTCGCGGGCGTCGAACATTGACGAGGCAGCCCTCCTGGACGCGCTGGAGAAGGGCACGCTCGGCTCGGCGGCGCTTGATGTCTTCGAAGGCGAACCGAAGCTCGACCCACGGTTCCTGGCGCTTGATAATGTGCTGGTTCAGCCGCATCACGCTTCTGGTACGATCGAAACCCGCAAGGCAATGGGCAAGCTGGTGCGCGACAATCTCGCTGCCCATTTTGCCGGCGGCGCCCTGCCGACCCCGGTGCTGTGAGGAGCCTTGCCATGAAAGCCATCGTCATTCATGCCGCCAGGGATCTGCGGATCGAAGAGCGCGCGGTCGAGGCGCTCGGCCCCGGCCAGGTGGAGGTCGCCATCGAGGCCGGCGGCATCTGCGGCTCGGACCTGCATTACTACAATCACGGCGGCTTCGGCACGGTCCGGATCCGCGAGCCGATGATCCTCGGCCATGAAGTGGCCGGCACGATCAAGGCGCTCGGATCCGGTGTCTCGCATCTGGAGATCGGCGACCGTGTGGCCGTGTCCCCGAGCCGGCCCTGCAATGCCTGCGACTACTGCCTGGAGGGCAAGCAGAACCATTGCTTCAACATGCGCTTCTATGGCTCGGCCATGCCCATGCCGCATATCCAGGGGGCGTTCCGCCAGCGCCTGGTGGCAGACGCCTCGCAGTGCCATCCGGTCGATGACGGCATCTCGATCAACGAGGCGGCGATGGCGGAACCCTTTGCGGTGACGCTGCATGCGGTGAAGCGGGCAGGGCCCTTGACCAACAAGCGCGTGCTGGTCACCGGCTGCGGGCCGATCGGGGCGCTGGCAATCATTGCCGCACGCGCCCATGGCGCACGTGAGATCGTCGCCACCGACGTGATGGATGCGGTGCTGAAGAAGGCGCTGCAGGTCGGCGCCGACCGGGTGATCAACAGCGCCGAGAACCCGGAACGGCTTTCGGACTACGCCGCCAACAAGGGCTATTTCGATGTGCAGTTCGAGGCCTCCGGCAATGAGCGCGCCATGCGCTCGGGCCTCGAAGCGCTGCGTCCGCAGTCGACCCTGGTCCAGCTCGGCCTCGGCGGTGACATCTCCTTCCCGCAGAACATGGTGGTTGCCAAGGAAATCGAACTCAAGGGCACCTTCCGCTTCCACGAGGAGTTTGGCCTTGCGGTCGATCTGATCAACCGACGCCGCGTCGATCTCGCACCGCTTCTGACCGGCACCTATCCGCTGGAAGATGCGGTCCGTGCCTTCGAGGTGGCGGGCGACCGGACGCAGTCGATGAAGGTGCAGCTCGCCTTCTGACCTTACGAAAGACGACAGGGAAACATCATGCAGCAAGCGGAAATCGGTCTGATCGGTCTCGGGGTCATGGGCTCCAATCTCGCCCTCAACATTGCCGAGAAGGGCAATCGGATCGCAGTGTTCAACCGCACGCCGGCGCGCACCGACGAATTCCTCGGTGAAGCAGGCGATCTTGCCGACCGGATCATCGGTTGCCACACGATCGAAGAATTTGTCGCCGCCATCCGTCCGCCGCGCCCGATCATCATCATGATCAAGGCCGGTGAGGCCGTCGACCAGCAGATCGAAGCGCTGATGCCGTATCTTTCGAAGAACGACATCATGATCGATGCCGGCAATGCCAATTTCCGCGACACGGTCGCGCGCTTCGAGCGTCTGGCCGGCACCGACTTCACCTTCATCGGCATGGGCGTCTCGGGCGGCGAAGAGGGGGCCCGCCATGGTCCCTCGATCATGGTCGGCGGCTTGGAGGAGAGCTGGAAGCGCGTCGAGCCGGTGCTGACCTCGATTGCCGCCCGCTTCAATGACGAGCCTTGCGTCGCCTGGCTCGGTACCGATGGCGCCGGCCATTTCGTCAAGACGATCCACAACGGTATCGAATATGCCGACATGCAGATGATCGCCGAGATCTACGGCATCCTGCGCGAGGGCCTGACCCTGTCTGCGCCCGAGATCGGCGAGATCTTCGGCACCTGGAACAAAGGCCGCCTCAACTCCTATCTGATCGAGATCACCGAGAAGGTCCTGAAGGCGACCGACCCGGAAACCGGTAAGCCGATGGTCGATATCATCGTCGATTCCGCTGGTCAGAAGGGCACGGGGAAATGGTCGGCGATTGAGGCACAGAACCTCGCGGTGGCGGCCACCGGCATCGAGGCGGCAGTCGCCGGCCGCGTGCTCTCGTCGCTGCGCTCGGAGCGCTTGGCGGCGGAAAAGCTATTCGGCCTGCCGGCTCTGGCCGAGGCGCCGAAGGACCGCGCCGCCTTCATCGCCGACCTGGAAAACGCGCTGCTCGCCGCCAAGATCGCGGCCTATGCACAAGGCTTTGCCGTGATGTCGGCCGCCTCGGCCGAGTTCGGCTGGTCGCTGCCCATGCCGACCATTGCCCGTATCTGGCGCGCCGGCTGCATCATCCGCTCGCAATTCCTCGACGAAATCACCTCGGCCTTCACCAAGGATCCCGGTGTCGCCAATCTCGTCATCACGCCTGCCTTCTCGGCGATGGTAAAGGAAACCGACGGCGCACTGCGCCGGGTCGTCTCGCATGCAGCGCTTTCCGGCCTGCCGGTTCCGGCGCTCTCCTCGGCGCTTGCCTATTTCGACACCTACCGCCGCGGCCGTGGCACGGCCAACCTGATCCAGGCCCAGCGCGACTTCTTCGGCGCCCATGGCTTTGATCGTCTCGACGGCAAGGTTGCTCTTCACGGGCCTTGGAGTAGCCAGGGGGCGTAGGACCTTTCGATCCAAACGCAATTGGGTTGGATGGGCATCGACCATCCGGATTCAATGGGACCCATCCTTACTGGTGACCACCCGTCAGTTACACCACCCCCTAAGGATACGATCCAGGTTATTCTCAAACGTTCGTTCATCGAAGCCATTGATAACCCAGAATAATGGCTTCTCGCGGGCACCTAGTGCTGGGTTGCAAGTTCATATTGGTTCGGCGCCTGCGCGCCAAAAGTCCCATAATTCAATTATATGCCGCTCGTGTCGATATTTGGCCTAACAGATAGATCGACTGCAAGCAGATTGCTCTCCGCACTGGTCTGCAAGTACAGTAAAAGCAGCGCTTCCCATCGGTTCTCGCTTCAATTTGCCTCAAATCGACCTGATTTGATCATTCGGCGAACAGGATTAGACCGTAATCCGTTGCGCCGTGCATGATATGGATAATGACCACTTTGGTGGGCTCAACGCGATAGAAGATCAGGTAGTTGCCGTGAACGCGTCGACGGATTCCATGATGCTCATAGCGAGGGACGAGAGCGAAGCTGTTGGGATTACTAATAAGATCTTCACATCGGCTCCGCAGCTCTCGAATGAATGAAAGAGCGCGCCGTGGATTGTGCTCGGCAATGTAATCGGCGATCTGCTCAAGATCGCGTTCGGCCTCGCTGGTAAACTCAAGGATCATGCGGAATTTTCGGCTCTATCAGCCATTGCAAGATATTTGGCGTCGAGGCGGTTGAACACATCGTTGGCCGACTTAGTTCGACCGGTGTCCGCATCAGAGATGCCGCGCATGATCGAAGCATCCAAAGCGGCCAGTCGCGTTTCGCGGTCCTGAACCAGTCGTACGCCTTCGCGCAGGACTTCGCTCTTCGAGCCGTAGCGACCTGAATCTACGAGCTGCTGAATATAGCTTTCGAGCTGCTTTCCCAGATCTGCGCTGATCATAAATATCTCCTGCAAAGGTGATCGGTATAAATAGTCGACTTATCAACTATTATCAAGGGAGCAAGTTCTCGCCCCACGGTTCAGCGTTGGCCAATTCCCCCTCTCCCAATGGCGACAAAAGAGAACTTTGGCGACAATCGCAGTCGAGCGAACTCAGCAGAGGGGAATGAGGGGAAATCCTCCGGAATGTGAGCCCTGTCTCGGTCCGGGATGGATTTGCGCTACTCAATCTTGAGAGCGCAAAGGGCAGGTCGACGGTTCGAATCTATTCAAGGCGGAGACGATGTCCGCTCAGGCGATCGACAAACGCTTCAATGCCTTGGCACATATGAGCAACATTGTGGCTGCAGCAACGAATGTGTATGGGACGCCATAAGATGTGGATATCAATCCCCAAGTCCAACTACCTGACATGGTGCCACCATACATAGCCATGAGATAGACCGAAATTGCTTTGCCGCGGATCTCGACGGGGAACATCGCCTGTGCCGTTCCGTTCAGCCCGGAAACGATGAAAGCCCATCCCGTTCCAGTTAATACCATGGCGAGCCAGAGCGCGAAGTAGTTCACGTTGCAGGCTGCCAGGATTAACGCAAGGCCTAGCAGTGCGGCAGCAATACGCGTCAGACGGTCTATGCCAACTCTTGCTTTGAGTGAGGGCAGCAGCATGCCTCCAACGATAGCACCTGCTCCAATTGTGCCCATCAAGAGGCCAACGGACGAGGCATTCATGTGCAGCTCGAGCCCAGCGAACGCGGGAAGTAGGCTCCACATGCTGCTTGCACCAAAGAAAATGAGAAACGTCCGTACAAGCAGTGCTATGAAGCGCTCGTACTGCAAGATGTGGCCAAACCCGTGAGACCTGCTCTTTCTCGGCGCTTTTGGTCGTGTGATCGCGTTAGCTGACGTTGAACGCCACCTCCAAAATACGAAGATGAGAGCAAGATACGAAGCTGCGTTCATCCAGAATATCAGGGAAATGGCCGATATCTGAGCGATGAGGCCTGCTAAGGCAGGCCCTAAGGTCCTGGCGAAATTGAAGCTCATGCCGTTCAGAGCTGCAGCGCTGTGTATTTCCGTCGATTCGACTAAAGAGGATGTTGCCGCTTGCCACGCTGGCATCGTCATGGCTGCGCCGCATCCCAGCAAAAATGTGCCCAACAGAAGTAGGCTTGGGGTCACCGCTTCCAGGGCTATGATTATGCTGAGGCCGAAGGCGGCAATAGCCATCGCCACGTGCGTGGCGAGAAGGTAAGATCGGCGATCAAATCGGTCCGCGAGAATTCCGGCTGGTACGACGAGCAGGAAGATTGGCAGCGTCATCGCTGTTTGAATCAACGCCACCATCTGGGATGAAGAACTTAAATGAACCATCAACCATGCGGCGCCCATGCCCTGCATCCAGGTGCCGAGGTTTGAAATGCCGTTGGCGATCCAAAGCGATCTGAAGCGCTCGTTGTACAGAGGCGCCCAAAGCCGGGCGTCAGCTTCTTCCAGAGGGGAGACGCTCATAGTGCCCACATCGTTTTGGAGTTGAACCAGCTATCCAGGTCTAGCGCCCGCGACCTCAGTTCTTCCTCATTCTCGCCGCCAAAGACGAAACTGGCGACTTCGGCATTTGTCATAGATGCGCCGCCGTAACGGCGGCCGACGACACCATAGGGTTTGTAGATGTCGATCCAGTCATGTTCTGCAGCCAAGGGGAGGCTCTCTAGAACACCATGTTTGGGTGGTATGATTATGCGCGCCGTTGGCCGGAAGTCCGCTGCAGCGCGACGTTCTAATGTATCTCCGCCACCTATCGAGGCCTTGACGTATCCCATCTTCATATTTATGCCCGTCGCAATCAGCACTTCCTCGTTGATCACACCACCTCCCAGACGACTGGCCACTTCACAGAGTACCAGTCGATCATCAGGCGTGTGGAAGATTTGAAGATGGAAAATCGATGTAGCGGGGAAAGGAAGGGCTTTCTCCAGCAGGTATCGTGTGAATTCTTCAATCCTTCCGACGAGCGGGTTGCCGGCATCAAGGCTATGAGTGCCGATAGTCTCTCCTCGGATAAAAGCGAGGCAGTCCTTCAGATAACGGGCTGCATGAATAACTACTGGGCTGCCGTCAACGTATAGCCCGTCGACCCTGAACATCTCTCCCTGCACGAACTGCTCGACCGTGTACCGGAGCGTACTGGACGCACCGCTCTCTAGAAAGGAGACCACATCCTGCTCGGTAGAGAGAACCGCAACGCCTGACGAGCCCCGGCCATCGAATGGTTTGACTACGACAGGCAAGCCGTGTGCGGAGATGAATTCTGTAAGGTCGGTGGCACTTGTGATTTCTGCGAAACGGGGAACGTCAACGCCCCGCTCCCAAGCTCTGCGTTTCATCAAGATCTTGTCTCGGAAGAATTGAGCTGCTTCAGGCATCTGGCCCTGTAACGCAAGCTTGTTGCGGATCCGAGCGGCGCGAAGCACATCTGCTTCAGAGAACGCCAACACGCGACTGAATCTCGTTCGAAGATGTAGATCGATCGCTGACTGCTCGATCAACTCGCTATGCTCGTAATTGTGAAAGAACTCAGACTGCCGGAATGCCCGAGTGGCAAGCTCTTCAACGGCTTTGGAAGTTTCAGCATCGGCGAGACCAGTAAACAGCACGGCATCACCGCCAGTAGCTTCAAGCCATTCCTCCGGAGTGTTTTGCAGCAGCACCTTTGGAGTACACAAAATAAGTGAGGTCATTGATCGTCTCTTGGGATGGTCTGAGATTTAGGCGGCCGAGGATTCCGGCGTCGTAGGAATGCGTGTTGCATCCCCACGGGCTGACGGCACAGCTGCGGAAAGGGTTTGGGCAGTACGCAGGATGTCTTCCGCGCACTCTTGCGCCTCCTGTAGCGGGGACCTTGCGGCACCAGGCGCGGATAGAACGAACGTGTAGAAGCGAGGCCCCTCAATCGGCGTTCCAAGGGCCCAAATGGGCGATGTAGAGTGTCCTTCATGAGATACCAGCCGGTGTTCGGGCGTCACATCAAGTCCGCCCGGTTCGTAGCCACCATTTGTGAATGCTCTCGCCACGCCGGCACGAAGCAGCGCTTGGATGATGCCCCCTCGAAGCGAGACGGCCGGCGCGAGCGGAAGATGTGCATGGACCAATTTGTCGACTTGGCGCGTGCCAGCCGATCCGTAGATTTTAGTTTTGCCGGCTGTTGGAGCTTCCACTGAGAGAGCCCGGCCAAGGCCGACATCCACAATCTCGGCCTCTACAAGTGCCGCCAGTTCTTCAATTTTTTGAAGTGGTGGCCCGACAGCGAGCCGGTTCATGACTGGCACGAAATCCGTAAGGAATGACTGGTGTGATTCCGGCGTAAGCCCGCCATGTTCCACGACATGTCGTAGAATGGGCCGGATGTCGCGCAGCACGTCACAAGCTGCCTTGATTGGGCTGTCAATGTTACCCACACGCGCCTCGTCAACATCGTCACGCATTTTCTTGATCAGCCACTGGCGGTAACGGGTGCCGTCGACCATCACATCTTGCGGCGCTGGTGCTATAAGTGATGCAAGATCCCAACGAGATTCAGTGGGTAGTGCAGCTAGAATAGCCTGTACCTCGGCGGATTTTGGGCCTCCTGAGAGATAGGATACGACATATTTCTCTGCTCTCTCGGCGCACATGGTCCTGCGGATAAGCGTGCTATAATACATCAACTCCATCTCAGAGTTGACCAGCGGCAAAACCTCACGAGCGAAGTCGAGTTTTCGTTGAGTTCTAGAGCCTCCACCGTATGGATCTCGAAGGCGATCAATTGCCTGTGTCGTCAAAAAAAAAGGCTGATAGTCCCAGTTTAGTGGCTTTTGATTGCGTGCTCGTGCGAGCAGAGGCACGCCGCTTCGCGAGAAGCAGACGAGTTTAGGTTCGCGACCAGATGGTCGGTACCTTAATCTCCTGCCCTCGCGTGTAAACTGGCCTCCGCGACCAACTGTTGCCGCTGTGATCGTATCAAGCGCGGTCAATCCCATGCCCTCGATGCCGATTTGATCAGTGCTGCCGACGCGGTCCATCATTCGATCTACGGGGTAAGCGGGAGCATGAACGGATCTCGGTGAACGACCGGGGGCCCCACACGAGGAGTGGCCCGTAGTAATGGCAAGCCCGTTAACTTCGACACGCAGGCCATTCGTGCCGAGGATGTGATATTTGTGCCGGTCAAGCACGCGGATGTCAGTAACCTCTTGCTCATGAAGAGTGACATTGATGCTGTCAGGTAGGTTCCGAACGATGTATTCGAACGCCCAAGAGAGGTATTTTCCCAGCACCGCTCGTGGAAGATAATCGTTTTCATGCACCAAATGATTGACGCCGTCGCCCTCAGTGACCTCATACTGCCGTGCTCGCGCCCACTCAAACAGGGAGGGAGAGCCAATCGGTCGCGTGATGGTTCGTTTGTTGACTCCAAATGCAGTTATCTGAGAGCAGACTGTGTTAGCGAGAAGATACTCTGGCTGATTGGTTGCATGTACTCCGCAACCCGGTAGCCCTGGCTCGAACAGATGAAGTTCAATTGGTTCAAAGTCATCCTGCTGAAGGCTAGACAGTCTCTCCAGCAGAGAGAGACCACGTGGCCCAATTCCTACTATCCCAAGCTTCCAAGGCATCCCGTACCGCCATCTTGTGTGCAACCTGCGGACGATCTCCCATTGATCAATTACATGGTCAATCTTGATTGATTGAATCAATGTATGGTGCTACTCAAAGGCATGGACGAAGCCGGATACATGACCGCGACGGAGGCGGCGGCGGAGCTCGATGTGAGCGTGGCGACGCTTTACGCCTACGTGAGCCGCGGGATTATCCAGTCGGAGGCTCGAACTGGCACGCGGGCAAGGCGGTATCGTGCAGCTGACGTCCGCGCTTTGGCCAACAAGCACAAGGTTGCCACAAAGCATGGTGACTCAAGCAAGCTGCTCTCCTTTGGGGCCCCACTGCTGGATTCGGAAATAACGTTCACCGATGGGCTGAAACTGTATTTCCGCGGGCGCGATGCCTCGCAGTTGGCCGCGAGCAGTGGGAGCCTTGAATCGGTCGCAGCTTTGATCTGGGGTTGCGATGACGCACCAAAACTTTCAGACGGCTCAATTGAGCTCCCCCCAGAATATCTTGACCTTGCCGGAACTGTAGATCCTGACTACCCACTCGTTACCTGCCAAGCTCTGCTGCCTCTAATGGGGCAGAGAGATGTTCGCGCGTATGACTTATCACGAGAAGGTGCATCACGAGCTGGCTTGAATGTACTGAGAATTGTAACTGCCCTGGTGTCGGGCGTGACGCCGACCACCCGCCCAGTACATGCGGTATTGTCGTCCGCCTGGAAGGTCGAAGAACATGCTGACCTGTTACGCTCAGCGCTAATCCTCGGAGCAGATCACGAATTGAACGCATCTACGTTCACAGTGAGGGTAGCGGCGTCCGCCGGGGCGCCAATATACCATGCCGCAGCGGCCGGATTGGCGACGCTGCAGGGCGCAAGACATGGCGGGGAAATTGAGAGGACATATCGTTTGCTGCAGGAGATTCTGGACAGCAGACAGAAAGATGCTGAAGTGGTTGCAGGTTGGATGAGGCGAGGTGAGAGTGTCCCGGGCTTCGGCCATCCGCTTTACCCCTCAGGCGATCCCCGAGCGCAAACTCTGTTGGGTCTATTGAACCGCCACAGCAGCTCCCGCGGGGCAGCGGATGTCATCCAGGCGGTGAATACCGCACAGTCAGTCACCGGCAAGCTATTGAATTTCGATGGTGCCTTGGCGGCGCTTTCGCTACACCTTGGTCTGGCCGCGCCCGCAGGTCTTTGTATCCTTGCAATAGGGCGTGTCGTTGGTTGGGTGGGGCATGCGATTGAGCAATACCACGATCAGCGCCTTATTCGGCCCCGGGCACGATATGTCGGGCTTCGATAGAACGACTGACCTCCTCCTCGGTCTCATTGAACCGCTTGATTGCCATTCTTGGAATGGAGCCTGCGCTGAGGGCTAAACGACTTGCTAAGACGGGTGTCATCCGAAAAGCGCCACGTGCCCGTGAGTTAAGTTACCCAGCAGGATGACGAGCTTGACTCCAGTCGAACAGGTCGATGGTTCATATCCTCTCAAGGCGATGGGTCTTTTCGAATTGCGAAGTTGGGCTCGCAGCGAAGAGAACAACTGGCAGAAAAGGCAACAATAAAATGACGGACAGCACGAAACCTGTTGCAGCGAATACACCGGCGGGCACTCCAGCCGAAGTCTTTGCAACGTTCCTGAAGCTCGGCCTAACATCCTTTGGTGGACCAATTGCCCATCTTGGGTATTTCAGGGAAGAGCTGGTCAATCGGCGGGCATGGCTTTCCGACCATGCCTATGCCGACCTTGTCGCCCTTTGCCAATTCTTGCCTGGTCCTGCATCTAGCCAGGTCGGCTTCGCTCTCGGGATGATACGTGCTGGTTGGCCCGGGGCACTTGCGGCTTTTACAGCTTTTACCCTTCCATCGGCACTGATCCTCCTGGTATTTGCCCTATCGGCTGCAAGCATATCCGGGCCAATCGGAACTGGCGCGTTGCACGGTCTGAAGATTGTCGCGGTTGCCATCGTCGCTCAGGCTGTGTGGGGGATGGCAAAGAACCTCTGCCCGGACAAGGAGAGGTCAGCGATCGCGGTCGCTGCCGTTGCGGTCCTGGCCTTCCTGCCGGGCGCTTTCGGTATGATCGGCGCGATCGTGGTTGGCGCCGTTGCAGGTCTTCTTCTCGGTCGTGGCACGGGCACGCCCGTCAGTGGTCATGTCACGATGCCGGTATCACGCCGCGGCGCAGTAGTGGCACTCATCGCCTTTATCGGCTTGCTGGTGATTCTGCCTTTACTTGCCAAATACGGCCAGACATTCGCTATCGCCGATAGCTTCTATCGCGCAGGATCACTAGTGTTTGGCGGAGGTCACGTGGTCCTGCCTCTTCTTGAGGCCGAAGTCGTCCAGCCGGGCTGGGTCACACCTGATGCCTTCTTGGCGGGCTACGGAGCGGCACAAGCGGTTCCGGGACCGCTGTTCACCTTTGCCGCCTATCTCGGCGCCGCGCTGGGTCCCGAGCCGAATGGCATCGCAGGCGCAATGATCGCGCTTCTGTCCGTCTTCCTGCCCGGCTTCCTGCTTCTCGTAGGCGTTCTGCCGTTCTGGGACCGCTTTCGCTCAATGGCGAAAGCGCAGGCCGTGATGCAAGGTGCCAACGCTGCTGTCGTCGGTATCCTCGGCGCAGCCCTGTATTCCCCAGTGTTCACCAATGCCATCGACAACATGCGCGACTTCACGCTGGCGCTGCTGTGCTTCGTGCTGTTGGTGGCATGGAAGCTTCCGCCGTGGATCGTGGTCGTAGTGGCTGCGGTCGGCGGCGTGGGACTGTCCCTGATCGTGTCCGGCACGAATGTAGTCACTCTCCCAACGTAACGTTCGACTTCTTTCAAGGCAGAGATTGTTCGGCGTGGCATATTCAAGTGGAACGAAGCCGTCACTGCAAGTGATTGCAAACACAGTTGCCACTTCACTGTTGTACTTTATCCATCGATCTGAATTTTCTCTTAGGGGCGGCGGCGAGCAACGGCTTTGGTGCCGAGATTGACTCTCAGAACTGCTGCGTGAATTCACTCATTTTCAGGACTTCTCATTTAACGTCAAATCCGGAAATCTTGTTTTTAAGTTGCCACCTCAATGAGACAGCTCTGACCCGAGCCGATGGCAAAATGCGAGGCATAGATCTTTGTCAAACCTGACATCTTCTTTTTCCAGTATAGCCCTTGGTCTGCTTCTCGTGGCGGTCGTGTCCAGCGCCACCATGTTCGGCCTGATTGAAGGGGCAGGACACGTTGCTTGGTTGCTTGGAGCGACTTTCGCCGCCGGTTTCTTTGCGTCCTGCTTATTCTCGACTGAGCCCAAGGTGTTGTCGGAAAAGGCGGGATTATCTCAGCGACCCGTCGACCTAGATGATCTCACGGGGGCTCTCTCTAGAGGTGCGTTTCTTGATCGTCTCGAGTTGCAAATGAGAATGATCAGGGACGCTGAAAGCAGAAATCAAGCTCCGCCGGAACTGACACTGCTGTTGATTGATGTCGATCGGTTCAAACAGCTCAACGATGGCTTTGGTCACTCGACTGGTGATGATGTGTTGGTCGAGCTCGTGAAGCAAGCACAGACGCGGCCCGGGTGGCAAATCGGTAGGCTTGGAGGAGATGAGTTCGCGGTTCTGGTTGCAGGACATGACCACCGGGAACTTGGAAACAACGTTGCTGCATACTGTGCGGACCTCCGTGATGCCCTGCACAGAAGAAAGGGTATTCTGGCATTTTCCGGTGTCACGGTTGGTGCCGCATCGGCTCCCATGAACGCGAGTTTCGCCGATGAACTCCTGAAACTTACTGACTTGGCTCTCTACCAAGGAAAGAAGGAAAACCGAGGAGGTCTCACTTTCTTCAATCCTGAGATGCGCGAGGAATACGGGCGCGCTCGACAGGTGGCCAGAGATCTGAAGGCCGCGGTCCTATTGGACGAGTTTCAGCTGCATTATCAGCCGATAGTCTCCCGTGAAGGAGAGCTAGCGTCGTTTGAGGCGCTCCTGAGGTGGAAACATCCATTGAGCGGCATGATTCCGCCAGATCAGTTCATTCCGATCGCAGAGCAGTCGGGTATCATAGATCGTTTGGGTGCCTGGGTTCTGAGACGCGCTTGCGAAGACTTGAAATCCGGCGTGATTGAAACGGTCGCCGTCAATATTTCTGGAGCGCAGTTTCGCCACGGTGAGTTGCCCGACCAAATTCTAAAAATACTTCGGGAGGAGGGCGTCAAAGCCGACAAGTTCATCTTGGAGATAACCGAGACGGCCTTGATTTCCGCAACGCCCTTCGTGCTTGAGCAGATCAAAGCTCTCCGACAGCTTGGTTTCAGGATCGCCCTGGACGACTTTGGGACGGGCAACAATTCATTCAATATGTTCCGTTCCATACCGGTCGATATCGTCAAAATCGACAAAAGTTATTCACAAGGCATGGCGACAGATCCCATCGCTCAGGTTTTTGTCACGGCAGTGTGCCAGGTGTGCAAAACGCTTGGAATTTGCGTGGTTATGGAAGGTGTCGAGACAGAAGAACAACATAGCCTCGCACTTCTGGCTGGCGCGGATCGGATTCAAGGCTATCTGATAGGGAAGCCTGCAGCTTTGAGAGATATACCGAGCCGTCGTCGCTCGTTTGGAACTCTGAACTCTCGGATTTGAAGCAGTCTATCGCGCCAATTGCCCTATGAGTTGTTCGTTTTCGCGGATGCCGCGTCATCGAGTGTAGCAACGATCTTGATGATATCGTGTTTTAACGCCTTGAGGCTGGGCGCCTCATCGTATGCGTCATCCTCCTCATCATAGGCAGCGTCCGGGTCAACGGGATTGAGGCGATGCTTGATCGCCAAGGCATATACGGTGTCGAGGATGTGTCTATCCGTAATATCGTCATCGGTCAGCGCGAGCAGAGCGGACCTTACCAATTTTTTGCTGGTGACCTTTGGGCAGCGTTTTTTGATGTACTGGAACAACTGATCCCCGGACAACCCCTCGGTCGCCCCATCGACCAGAGCTTCGTAAACGCGCTTTCGCTTCTCACCCACTCTATAAAACTCCGTGTTGAACCTATCCGGATTAGCCGGAGGTCGTTTCGTTTAGTCACGCAGCCATGGCTGCTTCGTCCAGCATGGGTAGTCCGATCCTCGGCTGTGTCTGGCGGTATATTGCCGATGTGGGTGGGAATGATCAAGGCAACCCTCCTCGTCCGGATGCAGAGTTCGTAGGAGTATTCATGCCAGTCCCAAATGACTGACATGAAATCGGAAGCAGTTATGGAGGTCGCCCACTCTCTGTGGCAGCTATTTCAACCTCATGCACCAAGACCGGATTGTCGGGAAGCGGCCCCATTTCGGGAATAATTTCCGCTTTGCGCCTTCAACCCGGTCATAGAGGCCACCGTCGCGCTTCCATAGAAGAGTCCATCGTGCCGGCTGTCGTGCCGCGTCGCTTGCGCACCAAAAGCAGCCGGATGATTTCCTTGGGGAACGGCGGCTTCGTAAAAACTTTACGACTGGATGGACCTACATCTGTTAGACTCGCATTCCGAACAGGAACGACTTTATGGCAATTCAAGACCGACAGACGCACTGGCAAGGGGTATACACTACCAAGTCTGACAACGAGGTCAGTTGGTATGAGGAGGCCCCGGACCTATCGCTTAAGCTGCTGCATGAAGCGGGACTGATACCGGGAATGTCAGTAATCGACATTGGTGGTGGTGCGTCCCGGTTGGTAGATGCGCTGATGGACGCCGGTCAGGCCCACGTTAGCGTCCTCGATCTTTCTAGCGCGGCCCTCGGGGCAGCCAAGTCCCGACTGGCAGACACGGCTCATGTGCAATGGGTCGTATCGGACGTGACCGCATGGACGCCTGACCGCGAGTATGATCTCTGGCATGACCGGGCCGCTTTCCATTTCCTGACAACAGCCGTCGATCAGCAAGCCTATGTCCGCGTGCTGGCACGGGCACTCAAAGTCGGTGGCAAGGCCGTGATTGGCACCTTCGCAATGGATGGGCCAGAGAAATGCAGCGGCTTGCCTGTTACCCGTTACGATCCGGAGAGCTTGCAAGCTGTTCTCGGCGAACAGTTTGGGCTGGCGACGACGCGGCGGCATGAACACACAACCCCATGGGGGACGGTGCAGAAATTCCAGTTCAGCACTTTTGAAAAGGTCGGAGGCCAAGCGCCCCGCCATTAGCTTTGATCCCATAACGACGGTCCGCTATGGGCTGAACTCGGGCAACATTACGAGAAGCGCGAATTTCGACCATCGGCGGAGGGCACCAAAGATCGGAGCGCGCCCCTCTGGCGGTCCCATTGCCTCCAATTCGGGTGTTCATGTTTCAGACTGGCGCTCCCTGAAAACCGTCATTCAGCTTGCTCGATGGTGGCGATACCGATTGATCACTGACCAAGCGAGAAGCGGATCATGCTTCCGTCTTGAGGCAATGGTCGGCATATCATTTTTGACTGCAGGAGGTTCAAGCCTCCAAAGCGAGAGGCCGTTGAACTATACGGTTTTCCGTTTCGATCTGCCGAAGCTTGTAAAGCATGGCTATTCTGGACCTCTATACAGACGGCGTCGTGACCCCGGCTGATATCGGTCGCTAAACGTTGGGCTTGCGTGGCTTTGTCGCATCTTTCCTGGCCAGACATCCGCTTGGATGTCTGGCCACGCTCACAAATGCACGATACCAAACAATGGAAATATACGCCTCGTCATATGTGTAGCGTTGCAGCCTGAACGCTGAGGTATCCTTGCCGGTTGGCAAGACCGTGACGAAGGTACTGAAGTCAACGTCCCATTCAAAGATCGACAGGAACGAGTGACCTGCAATGTCAGCCACTGATGAAAAAAGCCTCCCGATCAATTTGAATCTGTCCGAGCCAAAAACACCTCGGCAGCGCCGCTGGTTTCGCAAGCGGTACCTGCTGGTGTTGCTGGTCCCTGTCTTCATGTTCTCGGGCGCTGTGCTGGGGATGTATTTTCAGCCGACGGGTTTGCAGAAGTTTTACGCGCTGACGGGGCTTCAACCCGGCGGCGGCTCTGACGCACCCATTGCCTTGCCGCCTGACATCGAGCTGCCGCCCAAAATGGCAGAAACCTTGCTGCCCTCCGATGTGATCGGATTGGCGCGGGTGATGCCCCGTGGCGACGTTTCGGTTGTCGCAGCACCCTATGGGGCTGGCGATGCGCGCATCGCGGACATCCTCGTTTCCGTGGGCGATCGCGTGGAAAAGGGCACCGTGCTGGCGCGGCTCGACAATCACACAGCTCTCGCTGGTGCAGTGCTCACCGCAGAGGCAAATCTCGCCGTGCGCGAAGCAAACCTCATCCAGACGCGGGCGGCGGTAGAGGCAAGCCGCAAGGAAGCAAAGGCAGCACTCGATCAAGCCGTGTCCACTGCCGCAGAAGCTGCATCGACGCTGGTAAGAACGGAGGCGCTCGCCTCGAGCGCCGTCAGCACGCAAGCCGCACTCGATGCAGCCCGCGCCGCGGCAGAGGGCGCCAATCTTTCCGTCGTACGCGCCGAGGCAACGTTGACGCGCTATGCCGCAGTCACGCTGGACGAACAGCCCGATGTGATCGTCGCCCGTCGCAATGTCGACGCCGCCCGATCCGAGCTGGCCCGGGCTCGGCTCGACCTTGCACGTGCCGAGGTCGTGGCGCCCATCACCGGCACGATCCTCGACATCCATGTCACGCCCGGACAGCGACCACCAGCCGACGGGATCATGGATATGGGGGACACGGATCAGATGATGGCCGAGCTTGAGATCTGGCAGGACCGCATCAGTACCGTCATGGTCGGCCAGCCGGTGGAACTGGTAACTCCGGCTCTCGGTGTGACGTTGCAAGGCCGGGTGGACAGGATAGGCCTGACCGTGGGACGGCAGGGCCTGATTTCGGACGATGCTGCGGAAAACAAGGATGCGCGCGTCATCCAGGTCTTGGTGGTCCTGGACGAGGCCTCCTCGGATGTCGCCGCCCGCTTCACAAATCTCGAGGTCATCGCCCGTATTGACACCACGGTACGGGCCAATCCATGAGCTACCTGCTGCAACGCCTGTTCGGGCGGCTGCCCATCGGCTGGCTGCAATTGACCCACAACCGGACCCGCTTTGCGGCGGCACTTGCTGGGGTGGCCTTTGCCAATGTGCTGGTCTTCGTCCAGCTTGGGATCATGAACTCGATGGGTGCCGCAACCTTGCGACCCTATGAATTCTTCCAGGCGGATATCATGATCTCGGCTGGCGATGCGAGTACCCTGACCGACGGTGGCAATGTGGCTCGGCAATGGTTGCTGCAAGCGCTGGGGGATCCGGATGTCGCCGCTGGAATGGGTCTTTTCATCGCCAATGTTCCCTGGGACCGTGGCGAAAAGGACATCAGTCTGACGACCTTCGGCGTGGATCCGATCAAGACCGAGTTTCTGTCTCAGGATATTGCAGGCGATCTCAATCTCCTGCAGGTGCGAGACGCGGCAATACTCGATCGGCTCGCGCGAGGTCTCGCCAAGGACGAAGCTGCTTCAATCCGTCCGCAAACGCCTCAGTCCTTTGAAACGCAAGGCCGTACAATTACCGCCTATGCCACGTTCTCCGGCGGCGGAGGCTTCGGTGGCGATGGCTATATGCTGGTTTCGGACCAGACATTCCTGTCGCTGTTCCCGACGCGTAGTTCCTCGGCACCCGACCATATTCTCCTGAGCCTGCGCTCCAGCGCGCAGACAGACGTCGTAATCGCGCGCCTGAAAACCCTGATTTCCGACCCATCCCTTCGCATACGCAGCTACCAGGATGCAGCGCAGGAGGATCTGCGCTATCAGCAGACGAAGCGTCCGACGGGCATCATCTTCGGGTTCGGCGTGCTGATCGGCGTTCTCGTCGGCATTGTCATCGTCTATCAGGTGCTGTCAACCGACGTGGCCGACCACCTGCGCGAATACGCAACCTTCAAGGCCATGGGCTATGGCCCGCGTTTCTTCCTCGGCATCGTCTTCGAAGAAGCGCTGGTGCTCGGGATAATGGGCTTCATTCCAGGACTTGTTGTCGGGACGACCATCCTGACGCTGATGGGCAAGATTACGACCCTGCCTCTGGGGATGACACCTTCAATGGCAATGACCGTTTTTCTCGGCACCATTGTCTTTTCCGCCCTTTCCGGCGCCATTGCGACCCGTCGGCTTGGCGCTGCCGACCCTGCCGATCTGTTCTAGGAGGCTGCGATGGACAGCGAGACAATCGTCGAGGTGCGTGGATTGAACCATTGGTTCGGCAGTGGCGACGTTCGCAAACAGGCGCTGTTTGATGTGAACCTGACGTTGAAGCGGGGCAGCTTTACCGTGCTGATGGGGCCTTCCGGGTCTGGTAAGACGACGGTCCTTACGCTTGTCGGCTGTCTCAGAGCTGTGCAGGATGGATCCGTGCGGCTTCTGGAGAGAGAGTTGAATGGCGCATCGCAGGCACAACTTGTCAGTTTGCGCCGCCGCCTGGGCTTCATTTTTCAGGCACACAATCTGCATGAAAGCCTGACGGCATTGCAGAATGTGATGATGGGCGTACAGGTGCATGGCGAAGTGGCCGATAGCGCGGCGCAGAGCGCGGCTGAGCATGCGCTTGGCCTGGTCGGCTTGAGCGACCGTATCACGTATCTGCCCGCAAACCTGTCAGGCGGTCAGAAGCAGCGCGTGGCCGTGGCCCGAGCTCTGGTCTCAAGCCCGGCGCTCGTGCTAGCCGACGAGCCCACAGCCGCCTTGGATAAAGATAGTGCGGCGGATGTCGTCGACCTTCTGAAACGCATAGGTGAAGCACGGGGCACGACGACATTGCTCGTTACCCACGACAACCGGATCCTCGACCGTGCTGACCGTATCCTGACCCTGGAGGATGGTCGCATCGTCAAAACAGAGGACAGAATGCATAATCAACGTAGCTATTAGCGTATGCGCCAGACGAGCCGACATATCATGAAGTCAGGTCCTGTGGTTCCACAAGTCCGCCTGATGCAGCAGTACCGTCTTTCAGTGACCTGGATGAGTGATTTGGAGGGTTAGCGGGTTGGATCGCTCCAGTGAGTCGGGATCGGGCACTACGGACACCAGGTGTCCACCTAGTTGCAACTACGACGAGCACGGTCTACAGCGCTTCCGATATGTGAAAATAGCATTGAAAAATGCGATCGTTAGTGTCGATCCGCTCGCATTTTGTTGAATGATGTCCCTCGCCAAACTGGCTGACGATTGAAATTTTGATCATTTGCTGAAAGTTTGTGCTTTCGATCGATCGGAATCATTCAATTGCAGTTCTTACGTTCATTTGGGCCGGCAGTGACTGGCACGGCTCCGATGGAGGCTCTGCGCGCGGGCCTTGGAGCTTTCATCGGGCTTTGGCTGACCGGCTATTTCTTGCTGTCTCCCGGCGCCGATCTCGAATATGGCCTCTACCTTGTCGCACCGCTCGGCGCGAGCGCCGTTCTCCTGTTTGCCGTTCCCAACAGTCCGCTTGCTCAGCCATGGTTTGCAGTCATCGGCAATACTGTCGCAGCTCTTGTCGGCGTGGCCGTCTCGATGTTCATCCACGAGCCGGCGTTACGGATCGCCGTTGCTGTCGCTCTTGCGATCATCGTGACGTTCATGTTGCGAGCGGTACATCCGCCGGCAGGAGCCGTTGCCATGACGGCTGCCATGAGTCCGGAAGCTGTGGAGCATCTTGGCTTCTGGTTCGCGCTTGCGCCAATTGCCACGGGCACGGCCAGCCTCGTCCTGATTGCGATCGCCTATGCCAGGCTGACAGGGCGGCGCTATCCATTTCGTCAATTCGACCAGCAGAACAGGCATGGGACATCTGACAGGATCGCTGTTGAACGGCTGGGCCTTTCCGAAGCTGAGCTAAGCGACATCCTTCAACGGTATCGACAGTCATTCAATCTCGGCGTTGAAGATCTGGCACGTCTTATCGGTGCAGCGGAGCTCCAAGCGGCAGCACACCAGACCGGCACTCCAACTGCGGCCGCCATCATGTCCTCGAACCTGATTACGGTGAAGGCAAACACAGATTTGGGCACAGTCGCTGATCTCTTCCGGCGTCATCGTTTTACATCGCTACCCGTGGTCGACGAGAAGCAGCGGTTCCTAGGCATCATCTTCCAGGTGCATCTCATCAGCCGAGCAAGGGAAGATGCACTTCGCCTTGATCGAGGTCTCATCCCCGCTCTGCGAAGGCTAATAGATCATGAACGGGATAAACCAGTGCTGGCGATCGACATCATGAGTGTCACGGTCCCTCGCGCTATTGCAACAACGCCACTCGGGGCGTTGTTGCCTTTGTTGGGTGATACAGATGTCGATGCGGTTCCCATCCTGGAATATGGGAAGCTCATCGGTATCGTCACGAGAACCGACTTGATCGCCGCGATGGCCCGAGGAATCGCTCGAGCAGACGTTTGATGGCGTCAGTTAGAAGGGCTCAACGCTCCGAACTACGAACGGCATGAGCACCGGCGACGGATCGCTGTGTCGTCCGTCGTGCTTGAGGATATCTGATCTAAGTCGTTTCAGGCCCTCATCCTTTCTCGGACCATGTTGCCATCGGCAGGTGAGGTCAAGCGGAAGCCAAGAAGCAGGCTCTGAAGGATGGCGCTTTCGCTGGCCAAGGCTGCGCCGGCAGCGTTCATCTCTTCCACCATGGCCGCGTTCTGTTGTGTCGATTGATCCAGATGGTTCACCGCGACATTGACCTGCGAAAGGCCGACTGCCTGTTCCTGCGCTGCGATCGCGATGGCGTCCACATGGCTTGCGGCTTCCTGCACGAGCTCACCAATTTCGGCCAGTCCGGTGCCGGTCTCGGAGACCAAGTCGACGCCTTGGCGAACAGCCAACTCAGAATTGCCGATGAGCCCCGAGATTTCCCGGGCTGCCTGCGCCGAACGCTGGGCCAGCTCCCGGACTTCCTGGGCAACCACAGCAAACCCCTTGCCGGCCTCGCCGGCGCGGGCTGCCTCGACGCCCGCATTGAGAGCGAGCAGGTTTGTCTGGAAGGCAATCTGGTCGATCACACCGATTATTTGACTGATCTGGCTCGATGCCTGCTCGATCTTGTCCATCGCCGCCACGGCGTTTTGGACCACTTCACCGGATCGACTTGCTCTTTCGCGTGCGCTCTTCGTTACGCTGCGGGCCAAGTCTGAGCGTCTGGACGTGGCCGTCACATTGGCTGTGATCTGTTCCAGTGCAGCGGCCGTCTCTTCAAGCGAGGCGGCCTGCTGCTCGGTGCGCCTCGACAGGTCATCCGATGCCGAAGAGACCTCGGATGCTCCGCCGGTGACAGTCGCCACCGATTGGCCAACGCCGACCAGTGCTTGCCGCAACTGCACCACAGAGCGATTGAAGTCATGGCGAAGTTCTTCGAACTGCGGTGCAAAGGCCTCGGTCACCTCGCAAAGAAGGTCGCCGGAAGCAAGCTTTCTCAATGCCTGGGCCAGTGTGCCGGTTGCCTTGTTCATGCGTGCTTCGGCCTCAGCCTCCGCTGCGATTTGCATGTTAACTCGGTCGCGTTCGGCCTGGTCGCGCGCACGCTTTGCCTCCAGTTCCAGTTCGCGATTTCGGATCGCAGAAAGGCGGAAGACTTCTACCGCTTTGACCATGTCTCCGACTTCGTCCTTACGGTCGGCAGATTGCCCGGTGGGTTCGAGGTAACCCTCCGCCAATCTGCGCATCGAATTGACGAGTGCCTTCAGCGGACGGCTGATGGTTCCTGCTAGAAACACCGACAAGGCGATGACCAGAATGGCCCCGACAATGCAAAGGATCAGAACCGTTCCGAGCCGAGTGAATGCGGCTGCGGCGATAGCGCGTGCCTCGTTGCCGAGACGTTCGAGGCTTGCCCTTTCCAGAGCCTTCATTGCGTCAATGCGCTGACTGGCGGCTGCAAACCAGCGATCGGCACTCAAGTCGCTGGCCGCTGTTGAACCAGCCCCAATCAAGGTCGATCGCGTGGTTTCGATCTCTTTCAATGCGGGTATGGATAGCTGGGAAGCGTAGGCGGACTGCCGTTCCTTCTGTTGCAGGGCGAGGAAATTGTCGATCAGAATGTTCTGCGCACCAGCCATGCGGGCAAAGGGAGCGATGCGCTCGGGGTCAATGTCGCCTGACGTGATGAAACCGTTGCCGGTGGCGCGCTCCTGGCCCGCAATCTCCTTTGCCTGCATGAGCAGGTTATAGGCAATCATTTCGGCGGCGATCCTCGAGCCGACACCCTGGAGGGACAGTTCCGAGGCGATGCCTGAAAGCTCGCCAATCAGGCCGCTGTAGAAATCGAAGGACTGTTTTCCGGTGAAGGAAAGCTTGTCGATGGATCGCCTGGTGTCGGCGAGGCTTTTCAATGTGTCCTGTGCGAGGCTCCAGCGACGGTTAAGCTCCGTGTTGTCGACGTCCGCCAAGGCATCAGCGAGATCTGGCAATTTTGCCAGAGCCTCATCCGTCATTTGGCGCGCCTGGTCCAGCGGTTGCGTGTCCGTGCTGCCCTTTGATCCGATGTATCCAGCGCTCTGCCCCCGCTCTCCCTGAAGCACGTGGATCATTTCGCCCATCGCCGAAATGTTCTCGCTCACTTTGACGACGATTTGCATCTGCTTGTAGGAGCGCCACGAGTTCAGAAACTCCATCGAGGCAAGGGTGAGTGCTGCAACCAGAGGGATCATGATCGCAAGCCAGAGGCGTTTGCTGATCGAAAAGTCGGTGATGCGCATCTTTCAGTATGTCCTGAGTTGAGGCATCATGCCGAGTATCGTAACATCATGATACGATGTGAATTTTAGTGATTATTTATGTGATTCAGTAAACACTTATCTAATGGATCCGGCGCGGTTTGACGAATGCCAAGCTTCGAATAAATAAACCCCAGCTTGCGTCAATCCACCGCGTATCTGGATCAGGCTTCAGTCAAAAGCTGCACGTCTTACGCGCAAACTCCAGATGCAAGGACGTTGGTCGATATGGAGAGGCGGATCATCGCCCGTCGCCGTGTCGTGGTTTAAGCGACAGCATTCTGTCCATAAGATAGCCGACATTATCGGCTCCGGCACAGCCACTGATCACACATTCATGCATGTCGCAGATGGTGTCACAGGCTTGTTCGCGCTGCGATCTCGAAACGACCGGAGGAGCGAGCCTGCCGCGCTTCATGCCTCGATCCGGCTTCTGGTTCTTCACCATAATCCCTCATCCTCGGTAGGTTTGTTTTAGGGCGTCCCGCCGGTAAACCGTACAAAGAGCACTTCATTTTCCAGATGCATGTGCTGGACCAGGTCGTCGGCAAACTTCTTTGCGCCTGTGTAGAGCGCGCGCCATGAATTGCAGGCACTGTCCGGCAGATGAAATCCGCCCGTCACGTGCTCGAGTTCTGCCAGATGGTCTGCCTCGACGTCATGTTCATGGCGCATCTGTTCAATGGGTCTCGTCAGAGCTTGATGGTCGCCGCGTTCCATGAGCGGGAAGAGCATAAGCTCCTCGCGATGCATGTGGCTGTGGAGGTCGCTCTGGATACGCTCGAGGAGATTTGCCAGGCCGATTGGTGCATCGGGGTGGTCGCCATGCACCCGTTCGACCTTGGCCGCGAGAGGGATCAGCGAGATGAGTTCCGCGCGGTGGGTGTCGTGGTAGCGTGTCCTGATATGATTGATCAGATCAACGGTTCCATCCGGTGCTTCTGTCGCCGCGGCGTCAACAAGGCCCTGCAATTCGCCCACCAGGGTTTCCTTCGAGAGTCCGGCAGCTTCGGCCGCGGCCTCAATGCTGGCAGAGCCACCGCAGCAGAAGCTGATGCCGTGACGACGGAAAAGTGCGGCTGCACCGGGAAGGGAGGTCGCGATCTTTCCGACCGTCTGGCTTGCGTTAAGTTCCATCGAATTCACCTTGCTTGCGCTTCACGCGTTATCGCTGTGGTGCCGACTATGGTGAGGAACGCAGATCCGGTCGTTGCGCTTTCGCAAACAAGATGTGCTCGTCTCCCCTCGCGTATCAGGGCGCGCTGGCATTGTTTTTCGCCCGCGATACCCAGGCCGCTCCCAATCGCGCGTGATGAAAGCCGTTGGAGAAGTTGGCTGTGGGATAAGTATGCCCTATCAAAGCGGCGGCCTCTTCGGGTTCCATGCTGCCCGACAGTGTTTCCTGGAAGATGACGGCGATGCGCGCCATGTCACAGTCCTGTGGTGAGAGACGGAAGGCGTTGACCCCAGCTTCCTGCAACTCCTTCAGTTCGCTGAGCAGGAGTTGGCACGTATGCGACATTGTCTGCACGCCATTGAGCACCAGGAATGACTGGCGATCGAGTGTCTTGATTGACAGGCCGTCGGGCTCTTCGCCACAGACAAACTGGCAATTGTCCTTGATCCTGCCCTTGGAACGGGCATGGGCGCAGCGAGCCGATATGGCAAGCGGCATGCGACCGAATACCATGACTTCGAGAGCCACATCCGGCGCGTCCGCGACGATCCTGGCGATCGAGCTGAAGGGAAGTTCGGGCGGAAGACATATGCGGTCTGCCCCGCGTTGTGCCATCAGGCGTGCAGTTGGACCGTTATAGACATTGACCAAGGGACCGACGAGGTGTCGGCGGCCCTTGATCAGGCCGATTGCGGAGAGATCGTTGACCTCAATGGGGTGGTCCGATGTCTCGATCAGGTCTTTCACGATACGGCCTTCGCGCTCCAGAGTGACGAGCGCCAGTGACGAAAAGGCCACTGACTTTCCCGCCCGTTCCAGCCGTTCCACCACGTCCGCGAGGTAGGGTTCGATGAAGTGCTGACGTTTGGAGCATACGGTCTCACCGAGGATGACGCGATCCACAGGCGCTTCGTCTGCGATCCGCAAATAGAAATCGCGCCACTTTGGGCCGTCCCAGAGATAGTATACGGGGCCCAGTGTCAGTTCAGTCATGCTCATCTCCAGCGCTTCTCATAGGCGCCGACCGTGGTCTTCTGTCCTTCGCTCAGCGCTCTCAGCCGGGCCAATAGGGGTGTACGCCCTGAGGGGGCGGTTGCGAGCGCTTGGCGCAGCGTCGACACGACTTCGGCGACATAGGCTTTGCCGCGCTGGCGTCCTTCAATTTTTAAGGCGGAGACGCCGGCATCCTTCAGAGCTTCTATTTCGCCCATGACGTCGAGAGACACGGGATCTTCAAAGGCATAGCCAAGGGCATCGCCGATGTCGAAGCGTCCCTTGCACAGGGTGGGATAGCCGGCGGCCTCGCCATGGCTGAACCGGTTGATCGTATAAGTACCGAGCTCCGAAACCATGTCGGAGCCGTCCTGTCGGTATCGCACATGGCTCGCGGGCGAGCAGACGCCGTTCATGTTGGGCGATTTGCCGGTGGCGTAGGAGGAGAGCGAGCAGCGCCCCTCGGCCATGATGCAAAGCCCGCCGAAAACAAAGACCTCGATCTCGCATTTGACCTTGCGACCAATACGAGAAATGTCGCTGATTGTCAGCGTTCTCGGCAAGACGACCCTTTTTGCGTCGAAGGCTTCGACGAGAAAATTAATTGCTTCGGGATTGGAAGCAGACGCCTGGACGGAAACATGCAGGCGCTGCTCTGGATAGTGCTCCCTGACATGGGCCATGAGACCGAAATCGGCTAGTATCAGCGCATCGGCACCGAGCCGCACAGCGTCAGCCGCCGCTCTATACCAGATCTCTTCGTCGCCGGCCCGCATGAAGGTGTTGAGAGCGACGAATGTCATGCAGCCTTTTTTGTGGGCATAGGCAATGGCGTCTCGGAACTCGTCGCGGCTGAAATTGAGGCCGGGGAAATTGCGGGCATTGGTCTCGTCGCGGAAGCCGCAATAGACTGCGTCAGCGCCTGCATCGACGGCTTCACGAAAGGCGGCTGGCGTTCCCGCCGGACAGATCAGTTCCATCACTGTATCTCCTTCAGCGACTGGCGTCGTATTCCCTCGACCAACCTGTGAACGATGGGCGCGGCAGGTCCCCCTATCCGCGCGAGATCACGCGGAAGGTCGATATCGCAGTCATCGAGGGCGCTTCTCATCGCAAGCATGGCCTCCATGTCCCCGATCACGCGCAGGTCGCGGGAAAAGAACAGTGCATCAGCATCGCAACGCCCCTCGAGGAGCGCCAGCAGCATGACGAGCGGGGCCTCGACACCCGCGTCCGCCGTGAAGGTCTCGCCTTGGCGCACCACCTTGAGACGAGGCAGGTCGGGCTCGATCAGGAAGATGAGGGGCAGATCAGTCGGAGCAAATGAAAACCGGCTGCTCTTGTATGTGCCAAGGCGCTCGAACATGTCGCCATGGGCTAAGAGGAGGAGCCTGAAGAGGCGACTTGCCACGAGCTCAATCGCCATGAGCGGCATGAGCGGCACGGCTTTCAGCGGGAGAGCTAGAATGGATGTTATCTGCATTGCGCCAATTTTGATGGTTTGAACCGGCGCAAACCTATGAGAACGCCCGGCAATCCAGATTGCTCCAGCGCAAAGACGCAACCGAATTCACAGGTCATAGCGGTCCGCATGACACAGAACGCACCGCCTCGTCGCTACGACGGTCTTCAAGCTTTCATGACCGAACTGGAAAAGCAGGGACGGCTTATCCGCGTCGCGCAGCCGGTGAGCCTTGTTCATGAGATAACCGAAATCCACAGGCGCGTCCTGGCAGAGGGAGGCCCGGCCGTGCTCTTTGAGCGCCCGGTCCGGTCGGACGGTGCAGTGTCAGAGATACCGCTGCTTGCCAATCTGTTCGGAACGCGCGAGCGGATCGAACTTGGCTATGGCATCCCAGGCGGCAAGATCGGCGATCTCGCGGACCTTCTGGCCGAATTGCGCGAACCGAGACCGCCGGCGTCGCTCCGGGATGCCTTGAAGAAACTGCCTGTGCTTCGCTCCGCCATGGCGCTGGGATGCCGTAGGGTGTCTCATGCCGGATGCCAGGATATCGTGTTCGAAGGCGAGGCCGTTGATCTCAATCGCCTGCCGATCCAGTGGTGCTGGCCCGGCGAACCGGCACCGCTGATCACCTGGGGGCTGGTCGTCACCGCGTCGCCTTGTGATCCCAAGGATGTCAATGTCGGCGTCTACCGCCTGCAAGCGTTGGACCGCGGGCGACTGATTACGCGCTGGCTTGCCCATCGTGGTGCTGCAAAACACTTCCGGCAGTGGCGGGCCGTGGGGCGGCATATGCCCATTGCGGTCGTGATCGGCGCTGATCCTCAGACAATCCTCGCAGCCGTTATGCCGTTGCCAGAGACCATGAGCGAGCTTTCATTCGCTGGTGTGCTCCGAGGAAAGCGTAGCCGCGTGGTGCGGGCGCTCACCCAGCCCCTAGATATTCCGGCCACTGCGGAAATCGTGCTGGAAGGGACTGTTTCCATCGCGGAGACTGCGCTCGAGGGGCCTTATGGCGACCACACGGGCTACTACAATTCTGTCGAGCCGTTTCCCGTCATGAAGTTGAGCGCGATGACGATGCGGCAGAATCCGGTTTATCTCTCGACCTTCACCGGCCGCCCCCCGGATGAACCTTCTGTGCTCGGAGAGGCAATGAATGCTCTCTTCCTTCCCCTCGTGAAGCGCCAGTTTCCAGAGATTGTCGATCTCTATCTGCCTCCAGAAGCCTGTTCCTACCGGGCGATCGTCGTCTCGCTCGACAAGCGCTATCCGGGGCAAGCCCGCCGGATTATGCTCGGGCTTTGGTCGATGCTGCCGCAGTTCAGCTACACCAAGCTCATCATCGTGGTCGATGCCGATGTTGACGTCAGAAACTGGAGCGATGTCATCTGGGCGCTTTCCACGCGGTTCGACGCCTCCCGCGATCTGGTGGTGGTGGATAACACGCCCATCGACTACCTCGATTTTGCCTCTCCCAAGCCTGGGCTCGGTGGAAAGCTCGGTCTCGATGCGACCAACAAACTTGGCGCAGAAACCGATCGGGAATGGGGCCGCGTGCTGCAAATGGCGCCGGAGGTTTCGGCGCGCGTCGATGCGATCTGGCTCGAACTTGGACTTGGATCCCTCAAGACAAGGGAAGGTGAGCCATGATGAGGCGTGTCATTCTCGGCATGTCCGGTGCTTCGGGGGCGGCGATCGGTCTTCAGGTCGGTCGGCTCCTGGCGGCCATGGATGATGTTGAACTGCATCTCGTCGTCACGTCAGCAGCGCGCCGGACAATCGCACATGAGGCGGGCAACGAGGCGCTGGGGCGGCTAATCGGGCTCGCCGCTCATTTCCATTCGGAAAGCGATATCGGTGCATCGATTGCCAGCGGATCGTTCCGCACGGCCGGTATGATCGTCGCCCCTTGTTCGATGCGATCTCTTGCCGCTATCTCGACCGGGATCACAGACAATCTTCTCACTCGCGCCGCCGATGTGCAGCTCAAGGAGCGTCGCAGGCTGGTTATCCTTGCCCGCGAAACGCCGCTTCACCTCGGGCACCTGCGCAACATGGTGGCGGTGACCGAGATGGGGGCCGTGGTGATGCCGCCGGTCCCCTCTTTCTACCGCAATCCAGCGAGCGTAGAGGATCTCGTCGCCCATATTGCGGCTCGTGCCGTGGATCTGCTCGGGTTGACGGACGCACCCTTGATGCCGGAGTGGAGAGGGTGAGGGCGCTCATGGCTCCCTCCTATCCCTTTCGCGCTATCAACGGCATGTAAAAGACCACGTATCCCAGAAATGCCACGATCCAGGCAAGGCCTGCGATCGGCAGTAGCAGCATGGTGTGCTGCGGCCAAATTGCGACCAGGATCCTCAGCAGTGCCGAGAGGATGATTGGTGCATAGATGAGCCAGGTTGTCGAGTGCGGGGACGTCAAAGCCTGGCCCGTATGGCCTCTCGTGGCGCGGGTCATTACCGCCAGCGTCACGACCCCGACCCCACCTGTCGTCCAGGCATGGATGCCTGCCGAGGCGAAGCCGGAGTGGTCCAACAGCATCGACAGGCCGGTCAGCAAAAAGCCTAAGGGAATGAAGAGATAGCCGACATGCAGGATCGCCACGAGGGGCTCCCCGAGCGTGCGCTCGGGGCACCATCTTGCCTGTCGCACGAGATGAGCAAAGCTGGCGACGAGCATCGCCAGCCCCGTGGGAAACCGGAGGCTTTCAAGACCGCCGCCGACAGCGATCCACATCGCCAGTGAAAGGCTTCCAAGAACCATGACGGAGAGATCGAAACGGACGAAATTCTGCGGCAGCCGCCCTGGATTGTTCGCCTTCAGCCAGTTGCCGGTAAATGCAGGAATAATGCGCCCTGCAACCAGAGAGATGAGGATGAGGATCGCAGACAGCGCCAGACGGTCGGCCATTTCGACGCGACCGTAGCGCTCGATCTCGTTATGGAAAAACATCTGAGCGGCGCTCAGGAGCGCGAGAACGGCGACGATCTTGTAGTTGCGTCGGTTCGAGGCAGCAACAAGTTCTTTCAGAACAAAGATGGCGAGCACTGGCAGGAAGGCCAGTGCGACGAGTGTCGCGCCGAGCATGCCGGTCCATTCTGAAAAACTGATCGTCAGCCGCCCGGCGATCCAGAGAAGAAACAGCGCCAAAAGCGGTGTGCCCTTCAAACCGGGCCTGCCGGTCCAGTTCGGCACGGCGGTGAGAAGAAACCCTGCGATCACGGCCGGGACAAAGCCGAAGAGAAGCTCATGCTGGTGCCAGGCAACCGGGGGCAAGAGGGTTGGAACATGCATGAAGCCGAGGAACCACGGGACCCAGATAGCGATGGAGACGGCGGCCAAAAGCGCGCTGCCCGGAAAGAACAGCCGGAAGCCTCCAGATAGGAGACGCTGTGGGATGGACGGGCCCGGAAATTTGGTCATGTCAGCACCTTTCCTGATCGACCGTTTCCGGTGACCAGAGCAGAGGAATATAGGCCTTGGCCCAAAGGAGAAATGAGAGCGAGAACAGCGCAGAGGTCAGACTGTAAGCGCCGATGGGCAGGAAGAGGGATGGCGCGAATTCCGGGAGGACCCGGAGAAGCACCGACAGGACCAGAAGGAGGATCGCCATCCGGGTTGTCTTCGAAAAGCGCAGTGGTTGGCCGGTATGGAGCAGGCCTGCAATCGAGAGAACCTGCAGCACACCAAGACCCAATCCCCCCATCAACGCCAGATGCAGTCCGCCCAGCCAGGGCAGAGGCAGGCCAATAAGCGAGAGGCCGCAGACAAGAAGGCCGGTGCCGGCCAGCGCACTCGACAGCCAAAGGCCACCCAGTTCGAAGGAAAGGCCTTCGCGACCGACAAAGCCCTCGGCGACCCGGTCGAGAAAGGCTGCACCTGCAGCAATCATCAGATAGCCGCGCACGGCGTCCGACAGCGTGGCTGCCTCTGCCAGGATGACCAGCATGGCTAATCCCGCCGAGAGATGGATCCGGCCGGGATGCGGTCTGTAGGGCGAGGTCTTTTCCGTCGGATCGAGGATCAGGTTGGTCACCGGCACGGTGATGCGGGCAAGGGCGAGACCGAGCAGGCCCAGAAGCGCGAACCCGAGAATTCGGATCGCACTCTCCGACAGATCGTAGAGTTTCAAGGCCATTGCGATCCGCAGCATGGCCGCAGCCGCGGCAAAGGCAGTGACGAACAGGATAAAGCCCAGGAGATCTGTGCTTTTATTGGTCCAGGACAGGCGCAGCGCATAGGCGAGCAGGAACAGTATCCAGGCCTGATCGAAGATCAGGCCGATGATCCAGGCGTTTTCCAATGCAAGGAGCCCGAGTATACGGGCGAGCGCCCAAAGACCTGCAAGCAGAAACAGGGTGCGTCCGCTGACGCGCCGCGTGTCCGTCCATTCCGGCAGGGCAGATGTCAGGAAACCTAAAAGCGCGCCTCCAAAGGAGCCGACCAGCATTTCCTGGGCATGCCAGTGGCTTGGAAGAGACGTAACTGCGAAGGGCAAATCGAGAGACCAGACCACCACCCAGAGAAACGGCCAGAGGGCCGCATGCAAGGCGGCAAGTGGAAACATCAACCTCAGGCCTTCGGCGGACATGGCCTTGGCGAGATCGGGCGAGGGAAGCATGCGCATGGCTGGAAGCACACTCATGCTAGCCTCCGCTCGTCATGTTCGTCCACGACAGCAAACAGCGGATGATCTGAGATGAGCCGTCGCGCCGTCTCAAATATCATCTCTTCGCTGCGGTTTCCGGGCGTCTCGGGGACGGTAACGCAGTCGAGTATTCCTTGGCCGTGGCGATCGAGAACCGCGATCCGGTGGCAGATCCGCAGCGCTTCATGCAGGTCGTGGGTGATGAAGAGCCCGCCCTTGCCGCTGTTTGAGACAGTCGAGACGACCAGGTCCTGCATCCGTCGCCGCAAGGCCGCATCGAGCGCGGTGAAGGGCTCGTCGAAATAGAGGAAATCGGGATCGCCGACCAGCGCGCGGGCGATCGCCGTGCGCTGGCGCATGCCACCCGACAACTGCGATGGAAACTTTTGCCGGTCGCTTTCTTCCAGCGAGACCCGGCGGCAGGCATCCGCTATCCTCGCCTGACGCACGGGGCGCCGAAGAGCATGACCGGACAGGGCGAGCGCCACATTAGCCTCGACAGTCGCCCAGGGTAGGAGGCGTGGTTCCTGGAAGACGAAAGCGCAGCGAGCATATCCTCGCATGACCTGGCCATGTCGCTGGGTAATCAGCCCGGCTGCAATCTGGGCCAGCGTGCTTTTTCCACAGCCTGACGGCCCAACCAGCGCGACCATTTCCCCTTGGCTGACCTGCAGGCTAACGTTTTCGAGAACGGCGCGGCCGAGAAAGACGTGGCCGACGGCCTTGAGCTGGAGGAGGGTCATCGGCGCACGCCCCAGGGTTGGGCCGCTTCCCGCCATGCCTCGGCTTCGGCGCGCAAGGGCTGAACAATTCCATATTCGACGCTGATCAGGGCGATGACCGAGAGGAGGATCCAGGCAAGTGCTGTTTCCACATCGAGTGCGGAACGGGCATTGGCGAGAGCGCCTCCGATGCCGCCGGCATTGGCCAGAAGCTCGGCCATGACGGCTGCCTTGAAGGCCGTGCCGAGGGCCATGACCAGAGAAGGGAATAGGGAGTGCAGCATTTGGCGCAGCGATATCTTGAACAGACGGACGAGCGGCGACAGGCCGGCCATGCGAGCCATGTCTTCCAACGCTCGATCCCGCGTCTGGATGCCCTCGGCTGCACCCATAAAGACAAGCGGCAAGGCGGCGATAGCTGCGGTGGCAATAACCGTTCCTGCCCCCATGCCGAACCAGATCATCAGAAGGACGATCCATGCGATCGGCGGGACGCCGATCAGCAAGGTCACCTGCGGACGCACGAGGCGCATGATCGCCGGATGATATCCTGCCACCACGCCTGCCATCGTTCCAAACACGGCGGCTAGTGAAAAGCCGGCGAGCGCCCTCAGGCTCGTTGATAGCACCAACATCCGTTTGTCGGGATTTGCCGCCAGCTTGAACAAGGTCTGGATCGTCTCGGCTGGTGCAGGCAACACGAAGCTGCCATAGGCTTCGGCTCCGAGCTGCCAAACGGCGGCAAAGACGGCAAGGCCGCCAAGACCCGCCCAGCCGGACCAGAGAAAGCGCGCGACCCTTCCCGCACGACAAGCCACGCCCATGATGATCCTGCCTTACAGATAGAGTGACGCGTCCGGCATGCGACCGCCCACCATTTCAGGATGCCGCTGTGCCACGGCTTTGAGCAGGGTCTCGATCGGTCCGCGAGCGTCCCGAGCCGCAATGGCGACGAGGTTCGAATAGGGGATCGACGCCTCCAGCACAGGCCAGGGCAGTTCAAGTGCCGATGCGGCCTGGCCTGCAGCCGCTGCCGGGTCGGCGTTTACCTCGACGGCCGCCCGCGCAAGTCCCGCAAGAAGTGCTGTCGCCTGTTCCGGATGATCTTCCAGGAAGCTCTGGGTGACGGCGAGACCAGCCTGGGGCATGACCGGCGTCGTTGCGGTGACTGCGCCCCATTCCTTCTGCATGTCGATGACGCGGTGAAGCGCCTGACCGCCGGTCTTGGCCTTGAATATGGCGGCAGAGACCGCCGGCTCAGGCAGGAGCGCCGTGTCGATACGCCCTGCGAGCAGCATCTGCACGGCTTCGATGGGCGTGCCTGCCCGCTCCACCTTGACTTTGCCGCTCATCCCGTGATGGGCAAGGGCCGCGTCGAAGACGAGTTCCGGTGTGTCATTAGGAAATGGCATGGTTACGCTTTGACCTTCGAGATCGGAGAAGGCGGCGATCGTTTCATCGCGTGACACCATGTAGAGAAGACCGTTAGTCATGACGTTGGCCAGTTTGAGACCAAGCCCGCGTGTATGCAGGTTCGCCGCCGCTGTCGTCGGCATCACCACGGCTTGCATCGAACCGGACGATAGGCCTGCCCGCATTTCATCGGGCGTGCGCCATACCTTAAACTCCACCTTGTCGGCGACATCGCGCAGCAGGCCTTTGCCAACTGCATAGGCGAGCGTGATCGACGGTCCGGCAGGAGGGCCGTAGAGGACGAGGTGGTCAAGGGAGGAAGCGCGTGCCCGCGTGTTGAGAAAAGGGAGGGCAAGGGTCGCTGCGAAGCCAGCGCATAATGTGCGACGAGTTGGTGCATAGCCTGCCGCATCGGCTTCAATAATAACCGTCTTGCTGACCTGTTTCATGTTGTTCGGCATCCCGCTCTACAAAAATTGATTTGAGTACTCATGTTATAGCCCCGCGCGCGCGGATGTTTGACTTAGAGCAAGTAGTGTGTGGAATTGCCGGCTGGAATCGTTCTCAGATGTCGAGCGCGAGGATGGGATCTGCGCCAAACAGTACGGCATGGCCTCCCGCGAGCAGCCAGAATGTGACAAGCAGCGTCACGGCGAGCGCGGCTACCAAATGTCCATCCAGACGCAACTTGGCGCGTCCTGAGAACAGGGCGCTCAACGGAAATATGGATGTTGATCTCTCGATTGGTGACCAGTGGGGCCCCATCCTGCGCCTTGCGCGCTTTTCCGTGACGCCAATACCGACAGCAGAAAACAGGCCGAGCCCGCCGAAGACGAGCAGTGATCTCATGTCGCCGTTAGCCGCGACATGGCCGACAGACCAGAGCAGGAAACCCCATAAGACTGGATGGCGCGTAATCGTCGTTATCGCTCCAGGCACGGTGCCTTTCATGAAACTGACAGATGCTGGGTTTGGGCTGATAAGGCCTGCCGTGACCAGGAAGAGCCCGAGCAGCGACAACACGAAATTGGCAAGGGTGTTCCGCGAATCTGGCCGCCAGAGTTCGACATATTCGGTGCTCCAGGCCGCATGCAGGACCCAAATCAGGAGTGCCACGGATGTTATCGAATAGACCAGAAGGTAGAGCCGCAATCCAAGCGCTGCGGTCAGCTTTCCCCGGATGGTTGGTAAGGCAGGCACCGAATGCAACACCAAGAATACTGCAAGTGCCAGAACGACCTGAGTCATGCTGGGAACACCTGCGTTTCGGGTTCCACGTTTAGGAGCTGCTGCAGCAGCATCTGCTCCGCAGTTATATGGCGCCGGACAGCTTCCTGAAAACCGCGAACCATATGGGCCACCGTTTCCAGGCTCAGCCTGCATCGTTTGCGAGCGACAGCGGCCAAAGTGAGGGATAGCTCACGGGCCGCGCGACGGTCGACGCGATGTTCGGACTTGACCTGATCGAGAAGAAGGGAGCCGAAGCATGAGCCGGCATGCAGCTCAAGGTCGGGATAGAACTTTTGCTCCTCCAGCGTGTGGGCGGCGGCGACCAAAGGTTCAATGTGCTTGGCAACCTTCTGGATACCACGTGGGATCTCACCTGTGTCAAAGTCTGCGGCCAATTCCTCCAGCTTCAAGCAGAGAATGAGAAGATCGCGGTGCTTGTCCTCGAGCGCCCTGACCTCGGTCGCCGTCAGGCTGGATCCATTCATTTTCATGAGTTCCTCCTTATTGGCCAAGAAACAGGACGACGCCGATGGCAAGCGAAGCCAGGACGGCGGCTAGTGTGCCTCCGCCCTGGAGTACGCCCATGCGTTTCAGCATCAAGGCAAAGCCCATGATGATAGGCGTCGCAACGACAAGGCCGATCTGTGCATCCGTCATTTCAGTCGTTTCCTTCTGTTCAGGAAGCAGTCTGCCTTGTCTTTCGTCAGTCTTCTTTGCGCTCCCACAAAGAGCGCTTCGGATTTTTCTTTAGAACCGATCCCGACCAACGGGAGATCTGACCATGGCTATGCAAACGAGCCTCCAGGACGAGGCAAAGGACGACCACCTGCTGCTCTGGATACTGGTGTGGAGCGAGCTGATCGCTTTCGGCATCCTGATCCTTGGCTTCCTCGTCGTGTCGACCTTTGATGCCCAGGCCTTCGAACTGGCGCGTCTGCATTTAAGGCCGGGGATCGCCGGCGCGAACACGCTTATCCTGCTGGTCAGCGGGTACTTTGTCGCCGTGGCGATGCGAAGTCGGCTTGATCTTGAGGCGGTGAAACGGCCGTTGACGATTGCAGCCCTGCTCGGCTTCTGCTTCGTGGCGGTCAAGCTCTTCGAATACTGGGGTGAGGTTCGCTACGCTCAGGATGCAACGCTCGACACCTTCTTCGAGCTCTATTTCATCATCACCGGCTTCCATCTGCTGCATGTCTTTTTCGGCGCTATTGCTCTTCTTCTTGTCGCCTGGCGCCCGGCACGGGAAAACCTCACTCTGATCGCCACACTCTGGCATGTGATCGACCTCGTCTGGTTGGTCATCTTTCCCATTCTCTATCTTGCGTGAGGCTTCTCATGACCCGCAGACAGCGTGAGGATTTGGTGGGTGTGCTCGCCATGCTGATGACCTTCGCAATTGGTGGCGCGATTGTTACGGCGCTCGCCGGTCCAACGATCGTACCGATTGCTGCCGTTCTTGCGATTGCTTTTGCCAAGGGACGGCTTGTGGTTCTCGACTTCCTCGAACTCAGGGGCGGACATCATCCCATGCGGATTGCGCTCATATGCTGGTTGAGCATCATTCTGATCGCCGCACTCTCTCGGTCGCTGGTGGTCCTTCTTTTGGGCTGAACATTCGCGCCGTTGCTTGCCAAAGCGCAAAGAACAACTCCGCTCACTCTCTATGAAAAGGACATCCCGCAGAGCCGGCGAGGGGATCGCCGAAGCCTTCGAGGCGGGGAAACCAGGTCGGGCCTTTCAAGCCTGGCAGACGGAAGGACAAGGGCATGGCAGAGCGCCTGACCAAGACCGGAGCGCGCAACGTCTTCTATGGCGGCTCCATTTTCTTTTTTGCGATCTTCGTGGGGCTCACCGCCCACAGCCATTACTACATCCGCACTACTTCAACAGATGAATCGACGCTGACCGACAGCGTCGCGCGCGGCAAGCATATCTGGGAAAAGAACGCCTGTATCAACTGCCACTCGATCTTGGGTGAAGGCGCCTACTTCGCGCCCGAACTCGGCAATGTCTGGACGCGCTGGGGTGGCCAGGACGATCGCGACGGTGCACGCGAGACGCTTCGTTCCTGGATGGCGGCACAGCCCTCTGGTGTCGAAGGTCGCCGCCAGATGCCGCAATTCAATCTGACCGACGAAGAGATCAACGACCTCGCAGACTTCCTCGAATGGACCAGCAAAATCAAGACGCAGAACTGGCCGCCGAACGAGGCGGGCTGAGCCCTTCGTGACCCAAGGAGACACAAAATGAAATATCAAAGCCAGAAGGTCGCGATGCTGTATTTTTACGGTGCGCTCGGCCTCTTCATCGCCCAGGTCCTGTTCGGGGTCGTCGCGGGTACGATCTACGTGCTGCCCAATACGCTCTCCGAGCTACTCCCCTTCAACATCGTGCGCATGATCCACACCAACGCCCTGATCGTCTGGTTGCTGATGGGCTTCATGGGCGCCACCTATTATCTGCTGCCGGAAGAGGCGGAGACGGAGCTCTACAGCCCAAAGCTCGCCATCGTGCAGTTCTGGATCTTCCTCATTGCCGCCGCCGCCGCTGTCGTCGGTTACCTCTTTGGCATTCATGAGGGCCGCGAGTTCCTCGAACAACCCTTCATCATCAAGGTCGGAATCGTCATCGTCGCCCTGATGTTGCTGTTCAACGTCACCATGACGTCGCTGAAGGGCCGCAAGACCGTCGTCACCAACATCCTGATCTTTGGGCTGTGGGGTGTGGCGATCTTCTTCCTCTTCGCCTTCTACAACCCAACGAATCTGGCACTCGACAAGATGTACTGGTGGTATGTCGTCCACCTCTGGGTCGAAGGCGTATGGGAGCTGATCATGGCCTCGGTGCTCGCCTTCCTGATGATCAAGCTCAACGGCATCGACCGCGAAGTGGTCGAGAAGTGGCTCTATGTCATCATCGGCCTGGCGCTGTTCTCCGGCATTCTCGGCACGGGCCATCACTACTATTGGATCGGCGCGCCCGGCTACTGGCAGTGGATTGGGTCGCTCTTCTCGACCCTTGAAGTCGCACCCTTCTTCACCATGGTCATCTTCACCTTCGTGATGACCTGGAAGGCCGGTCGCAAGCATCCGAACAAGGCAGCTCTTCTGTGGTCGATCGGCTGCTCGGTCATGGCCTTCTTCGGTGCCGGCGTCTGGGGCTTCCTGCACACACTGTCCTCGATCAACTACTACACCCACGGCACGCAGGTGACGGCAGCCCACGGACACCTCGCGTTCTTCGGCGCCTACGTCATGCTCAACCTTGCGATCATGGCCTATGCCATCCCGGAAATGCGCGGCCGCCAACCCTATAACCAGTGGCTGTCGATAGCGAGCTTCTGGATGATGTGCACGGCGATGTCGGTGATGACCTTTGCGCTCACCTTTGCCGGTGTCCTGCAGGTGCATCTGCAGCGCGTGCTCGGCGAAAGCTACATGGCTGTCCAGGACCAGTTGGCGCTGTTCTACTGGGTGCGCCTCGGCTCCGGTGCCGTCGTGCTGGTCTCGGCCCTGATGTTCGTCTGGGCCGTGTTGATGCCGGGCAAGGCAAAAGAGCCTGCCTTCGGCGGCTATGTCGAGCCTGCCGAGTGAAATAGCGGCCCCGCTGTTTCAAACGCGGCAGGGCTCTCCCCAATTTTAAGGATCAGCAACATGAATATCATCGCCCGCAACATTCAGCCGGATATCCCGACCTATTCTCCAGCAGGCAACGAATGCACTCTCTTCGAGACAGCCTGGACGCGGCAGTTGCCGCTTCTCCTCAAAGGACCGACAGGCTGCGGAAAGACCCGTTTCGTCAGTCATATGGCGCAAAAGCTTGGGTTGCCGCTGACCACCGTCTCCTGCCACGACGATCTGGCGGCTGCCGATCTCACTGGCCGTTTTCTTCTGAAGGGAGGTGAGACGGTCTGGGTCGACGGACCGCTGACCCGGGCAGTCCGTGAGGGCGGTGTGTGCTATCTCGACGAGGTGGTCGAGGCGCGCAAGGATGTCGCCGTCGTGCTCCACCCGCTCACCGACGACCGGCGCATCCTGCCATTGGAGCGGACAGGCGAAGAGCTTGAAGCGCCGCCGGCCTTCATGCTCGTTGTCTCCTACAATCCTGGTTATCAAAGCCTCCTCAAAGCGTTGAAGCCCTCGACTCGCCAGCGTTTTGTCGCCATCGAGTTCGACTTCCTGCCCAAGGCAAGGGAGATCGAGGTTGTCTCGGCAGAAAGTGGATTGCCTGCCACGGCTGTAGAGCCATTGGTCGAACTGGCGCGGCGGCTGCGGGCGCTGAAAGGTCATGACCTGGAGGAGGGCGTCTCTACGCGTCTGCTGGTCTACTGCGCGAGCCTCATCGATGCCGGTCTTGCGCCACGCGACGCCGTTCGCGCCGCCATGATCGAGCCGCTGACCGACGAACCTGACGTGCGTACTGCACTCCTGGAACTGGCACAGGCGGTCATCCGCTAGGAGAATGTCATGCTGGACTTTTTGGAGCTTGAGGAGACGGTCGGGCGTGCCTGGCACAGGCTTGCCGGTGATACCCGCACCTGGCCGCGTTACCCCGATGCGGCTGTCCTGCTCGAAGACGTGCTTCCGGTACTCTCTGTCTGCTTTCGGGGCTTCGGCGGTGAACGGACGGTTCAACTGGTACCGGCGCGGGGCAAGACATCGCAACATCGGCTGAAGTTTCGGCAACGCATGGGGCTGGGCGAAGAAAAGCTCATTCATCCGGCGCGGGACGAAGCTAGCGTGATGTTGCCCCCAGTCTTGGATCTCATGCCGGAGCAGTCGCTCAATCTTGACCTCTATGTCTGGCTGGCCGCCGCCATGGCCGTGATGCCGCTTCAACCGATGGCCGAGACTGATCCCCTCAAGGCAGATCTTGCACTTTTGGACGCGGCGTCGGCGCTTGAAGCGCAGGTCCTGAAGACCTTCCCCGGTCTGGTCGATCGCTATAGTCGGCTTTGCCGCGCCCTTCTGTCGGAGCGCCGCCGCGGCTCGCTGCCTCGGGTTGAGGGGCTGCTGGAGGACTGCATCATTGATCTCCTGCGCCGTGGCGCGGGGCTTGCCCCGCTCTCTACAGGCAATGATGTGCCGACGCAGGCGCCTGCAGGCTATCTGCCGATGTTGCCCGTGCCGCTCTGGCCGCAGGCAATTCTTAGGGAGGAATGGGCCGGTCGCCAGGAATTGGACCAGCCGGTCGGCTCCAGCCAGGCGGATGCGCAAGCGGCAGGACGCCAAGCGGCGATCCGCGAAAAGGATTCCGTAGCCAAGGGCGAGCGCAGCCCCTTCATTCTCAATCGTTTCGAAAAGATCCTCGCCATGGCCGAAATGGTCAATGTCGACCGTCCCGCAGACGACAGTGACGATCACGATGCGTCTGCCGCTGACGAACTTGACGAGATGGTGCTTGGTGAACGCAAGGGCCGGCCAGCCGCGAAATTTCGGTTCGACCTCGACCTGCCGCCGGAAGTGCTCATCCATTCCGCGATTGAGGCGGAACTCACCTATCCCGAATGGGACTATAGGCGTGGGGTCTATCTCAAGAACCACTGCCGGGTCATTGCAGGTCCGGCGTCTGACGAAGGCCCTTCGCCTGTCCTGTCGGCAGAGATGAAAGCGCTGGTTCGTCGTGTGCGGCGGCAGTTCGAGGCGATGCGCCCGCGCCATGAGGTGCTGCGTGCACAGGTCGACGGTGCCGATCTCGATCTCGACGCCGTGGTTCGTAGCCGCACGGAACTTGCCGCGAGCGGTGAATGCTCCGACCGCATCCACCTCGCAAGCCGGCCCCAGACCCATGATCTCGCAGTGACCCTGCTGGTCGACGTCTCATTGTCGACTGATGCCTGGTTCAACGACAGCCGGGTTCTTGATGTCGAAAAGGAGGCCCTGTTGGTGTTGGCCGAGGGGCTTGCCGCCTGTGGCGACATGCATTCAATCCTAAGCTTCACGTCGAGACGGCGGGATTGGGTGCGTGTCGAGACGATCAAGGACTTTGACGAGCCGATGAGTGCGATAGTGCGCCATCGCATCGCCGCGCTGAAACCCGGTTACTATACCCGCATGGGAGCAGCACTCCGTCACGCGACGGCCAAGCTTGCCGAGCGCCCCAATCGCAAGCACTTGCTGCTTGTGCTGACCGATGGCAAGCCGAACGATGTCGATCACTATGAGGGACGTTTTGCGCTTGAAGACACGCGTCGGGCCGTGAGCGAAGCAAGGCGACGTGGCATCCATGTCTTCGGCGTCACCGTCGATCAGGATGCCAAAACCTATGTGCCCGCCGTCTTCGGCCATCACGGCTATGCCGTCGTGCCCGATATCCGGCGCCTGCCGGCAGCCCTGCCGCAGATCTACCGCGCGCTCGTTCGCTGATCCGCGATCGCGCAAAGGGAAAGCCCGGACCGAGCAGTCGGACCGGGCTTTCTGGTCTATCGCCGTTTTGTCTCAGGCCGCGGTGGCGTGTGTTCTGCCCGCTTCTCCCAGATAGGCGTCAAAGCAGGACGCTACCGTTCTGACCAGGAACCTGTGCTGTGTGTCCACGCTCAGCACATCGCCACGCCAGGTCACAATGCCTTCGTCCAACAAGGTCTTGAGCAGCAGATTGGCTTTTCCAAAGCTCTCCTCGGGAAGTTCAAAGCCATCCGGCTTGGCTGTAAAATCCACCTGGAAGTCACACATCAACCGCTCGATGATCCAGGCGCGGACGCGGTCCTCCTGTGTGAGGCGGTAGCCTTTCGATGTGGCAAAGTTCCCGGAAGAAATGAGGCTGGCATATCGTCCGATGGCGACATCGTTTTGCGCATAGCCTTCGGCAAGACGTCCGATCGCCGACGAGCCGAACCCGATCAGCGTCGACGCAGTGTCGGTCGTATATCCCTGGAAGTTGCGATGCAGCGCCCGGTGATCGGCGGCAATCGAAAGCTGATCCTCAGGAAGCGCAAAATGGTCGAGACCGATCCGTCGGTATCCGGCTTCGCACAGCGTCGCCGCGATGGCTTCCGCCTGGGCGTGTCGATCATGTGCGTCGCCGAGCGCTGCCGTGTCGATCAGGCGTTGGTGCTTCTTGAAGGCCGGGACATGGGCGTAACCGAAGACGGCGAAGCGTTCAGGGCGCATAGCAGCAGCCATGCGCGCAGTTTCAATTGCAGAGTCGACGGTTTGATGGGGCAAGCCATAGATCAGGTCGAAGTTGACGCTTCTGGCTCCAGCCCTGCGCAGGTTCGACAGGGCCGTTGCCGTCTGCTCTGCCGACTGTATGCGGTTGATTGCTTTCTGCACCTTGGGGTCGAAACTCTGCACGCCAAGGCTCGCACGGGTCATTCCCGCTTCTCCGAGTGCTTCTGACATCCCGGGGCTAAGCGTTCTCGGATCGATTTCCACCGCCAGTTCGGTCGCGCCGCCGATACCAAAGGCCGCTGTGAGCGTGGTAGTCAGATCGAGGAACTCCTCCGGCGTCATGATCGTGGGTGTGCCGCCGCCGAAGTGAATGTCGCTGACATCCTGTCGCCGCCCGATGGCTTTTGCTACCAGCCTAATTTCCTGTTTCAGCACGGTCAGATAGTCGAGGATCGGTGCGTCTTTCTGGGTGATCGTGGTGTGGCAGCCGCAATACCAGCACATGGATCGACAGAAGGGCACGTGAAGGTAAAGCGACACCGGTTCGCTTTTGGGGATGTGCGCCAGCCAATCACGATAGGTGCCTGCTCCAATACTGGGCGAGAAGCGGGGCGCCGTCGGATAACTTGTGTAACGGGGCAGGCGGCTTTCGCCATAACGGCGGATAATCTCTGTGTTCATTGTATCGCTCCGGTTCGGTGCCCTAACGATAGTGCCAGGTGCCATCGCTTCGTTGTCGAAAGGCAAACAGGAACACTGCTTTCCTGGTTTTGCTTGTTACAGCACAACGAAGCCTAGGCGCCGGTGCTTCAGTATCCTGCGGTGCAGATTACGCTGCATGCGACATCCGCAACCCGCATTGAAGAAAGCCAGCGAATGACTGTTGTTGAAGATCATATTCTCAAGCTCGACGTGCGCGAAATACCGCACGTGGAAAGGCATCCCCGTATATTCGGGATGTTGAATTCACTGCTTCCGGATTATCAGTTGATCCTGACCGTCGATCATGATCCGGTTCCGCTCTACTACCATCTCGAGATGCATTATGATGGGATGTTCGGGTGGGAATACCTTTCCCGTGGGCCTGAGATATGGGAAGTCCGCATTCGCCGGAAGAAGCACGAAGGCTGCAACTGCAACTGCGGTGGTGGTCATTGAACTTCATGGGAGCGACCGGGCGATAGCGGTCGCTCCCATGCAGGTTCATCGTGATCAGACAGGTGAAGTCGAAAATTGGGAGGTCAAGTGTCGACAACAGCCAGTTTCAAAGAACTTGACGTGCGGCCCATCCTTCGTGACGGAGGGGAGCCATTTCCAGCGATCATGGAGGCAGTTCAGTCGTTAAAGCCAGGGGAAGGCTTGCGTCTGCTTGCGACCTTTCGCCCGGTGCCGCTGTTGAGTGTCATGGCGCGCCATGGTTATACGGCCGAACTCAAGGAGTTGGATGGCGGCGAGTGGGAGGTTCTGTTTATCCCGGCTGCCGAGGCATCGCCAACGGTCCTCGTATCGTTGGGTGCCGAAGAAGCCGCTGCTTGGCCCGATCCGTTGTGGAGGATCGATCTCACTGAACAGGAGCCACCGGCACCTATGGAGAAAGTTCTCTCGCTTATCGAGCTTATGGAGCCGGGCGAAGTGCTTTTCGCCGTGTTTTCAGAAGAGTCGCGCTTTCTTGGCGCCGAGTTGGAAAAACGCGGTCACCAATGGGTGGGCAATCTCGATTCGTCAAAGCGTGCCTATCGCATGTTGATCCGAGTTGGCGGTGAGGGCTGACGACCTTGTTGCCGCTGAACATGGCACAGGAGAACTGCATTGTCGCTTAGAAAGCATACAAGGGCGGCAATCCAGAAAAGGCCAGACGTTGCGATAAGCGCCCCATAGTATCCCGGAACGATGTCGGCTGCGGTGCGGCCGCTTGCTGCGAGCAGCAAGAATGGGACGGACAGCCGTTGACACCAAGAGAAGTTTTCATCTCGACCCGTATGAAGCCGGATCGAACGATTCATGATCGCAATCATCATTCCGGTGACGGCTCCGATAGCAAGAACATGCATTGCAGCGAGCGGGCCGAGTATATCGAGCGCGGTTGCTGCAATTCCCAGCAGGCCAAGAGGGATGAAGCCGTAGCAGACCTGCATCGCTGCGATCATGGACGATCGTAGGATGATTGGCCTGAACCATCTTCTTGCGCGGACGAAGTGCGAGCCGGCTGCCACAAGTGCCAAGATTGCCGTGAGTGGGCCGGACAGTTCAAAGGTCCAGGCCGTCGCAGCAATGAGAGTGGCAATAAGCACGAACCGATCGATCACGCGATTTCCGGGGGCGAGGCGTGGCCTGCCTGCCTGGGCAAGCCAGTTGTTTGTAAAGCTCGGGATGAGCTTGCTCGCGGTCGCCGTGATCAACAGGATATAGACAGAAAGGCCTGCCCGCGCCCAGGCCCCCACATCCCCTCCTGTCATGGCAACGATGTGGTACCCGGCATTGATCAGGGCGAGAGACGTGAGGCAAAGGATTGGCTTCGCATCCGCGACCCTCCTCGCAACCCATACTTCCCTCACGCAGAAATACGCGAAGAGTGGAAGGAAGATCCAATCGATCAGGAGCGTGATCAGGGCCGTTGTGTCTGCGACCATCAGCATGGAGATGCGGCCGGCAATCCAGGTGAGGACGAGGCAACCAAGCGGCTTGCCTGACAGTGGAAAGCGTCCGGTCCAGTTTGGAACTGTTGTCATCAAGTATCCGACGAGAACTGCCGGCATGAAGCCGAACAAAAGTTCATGCGCGTGCCAGATGGATGGACCATAGACTTCCGCCACCTGGAGCCAGCCGTTCATCGCGCAAATCCAGATTGTGATTGTCGCGATGGCCCACAGAGACGCCCCGAGATAGAAGGGCCGAAACCCATAGGACAGCAGGATGAGACCGTCGCGTGCCAGGCCTCGCGGGATCCCGCGACTGGTCGATTGTTCCTTTTGGTCCATGGAAGCGGTTCTCAAAAATTTTCGATTGATCCTGCCTGAGAGATCTTCAGGTATAGTAATTGATCTCGATCAAACGGCTCCGGTAAATCTATTATTTGGTCGGCGGCTGAATGACGCACTGCTTACTCAGCAGCTCATTGTTCCAAGTCAAATAGAACGGCGCATCATGAAGTAAAACAGTGTCAACAGTTAGAGCGAGACGCTCGCTGCCGGACAAGGAGAAAAGATCATGACCCAGTGCCTGAATTTGACCAGAAGAACAATGCTTGCGGGGGCTGTCTTTGCAAGCGCGCTTGTGCCCGTTTTGACCGGGACAGTGGCACGCGCCGAAGGGGGCGACATCAAGACCAATGCCGCAGCCGTTGCCGCAGACATCGCCAAGCTGGAGCGAGTGAAGGTCGATCTTGTCGCACCTCCCTTTGTCCATGCGCACACGCAAAAGGCAGAAGGCGCTCCGAAAGTCGTCGAGTTCACGCTGACGATCGAGGAGAAGAAGATCATCGTCGATGATGCTGGCACGGAGGTCCATGCCATGACTTTCAACGGCTCGGTGCCTGGCCCGATGATGGTCGTCCACCAGAATGACTACGTCGAGCTGACGCTGATCAACCCCGACACCAACAGCCTGCAGCACAACATCGATTTCCATTCGGCAACCGGTGCGCTGGGCGGTGCTGCGCTGACTTTGGTCAATCCTGGCGAGAAGGCTGTTCTGCGCTTCAAGGCCACCAAGGCAGGCGTCTTCGTCTACCATTGTGCACCTCCCGGCATGGTGCCGTGGCACGTCACCTCGGGCATGAACGGCGCGATCATGGTCCTGCCGCGTGAAGGTCTGAAAGACCACAAGGGCAATGACCTGCCTTATGACAAGGTATATTATGTCGGCGAGCAGGACTTTTATGTCCCCAAGGATGCCGACGGCAACTACAAGAAGTACGAAAGTGCCGGTGACGCCTATTCGGACGTGCTTGAAGTGATGAACACTCTGACCCCGAGTCACATCGTTTTCAATGGCGCGGTCGGAGCTCTGACAGGCGATAATGCGATGACGGCACAAGTCGGCGACCGGGTATTGATCCTGCATTCGCAGGCCAATCGTGACACCCGTCCGCATTTGATCGGCGGCCATGGCGACTATGTCTGGGCAACCGGCAAGTTCGCCAACCCGCCGGAACTCGACCAGGAAACCTGGTTCATTCCTGGTGGTGCCGCTGGCGCTGCCTACTACACCTTCCAGCAGCCGGGCATCTACGCCTATGTGAACCACAACCTGATCGAGGCTTTCGAGAAGGGGGCGGCCGCCCACTTCAAGGTCACCGGCGACTGGAACGACGATCTGATGACCGCCGTGGTGAAGCCGGAAAGCTGACCGTCGTGAACGCACGGGGTGCTTGTTGAGCACCCCGTGAACTTCCTCTCTAACTCGTTGGAAATCGCCATGCCCGGCGCCGTTCTCACCCCCAGGCAGTCCAATTCTATAGGCTCAGTGCTGCTGCCAGTTCTGCTCATCAGTGCTCTGTCCACCGCAGTCGTGTTCCAGTCCGGCATCGTCCGGCTGAATGGCGGCGCCGAACTGTCGCCGCCTCCCACCATCTCGGTGGCACCAGGCAGTTTCGCCTATCGTCAGCCCGGCGAATTCTACCGCGCTGGATACGCCGTCGATGGGCCGAAGGCCGACGTTTCGATGACGTCGCCCGTCACCATTATGAAATATCAGGTCAGCACCCAGGACTACGATGCCTGCGTTGCCGACAGTGCGTGCCCGGCCCGGGAGTCGACCACCCCATCGCGCCCTGACATGCCGGCAACCGGCGTGAGCCATGACGACGCGACACTTTATGCCCGGTGGTTTTCGGAAAAGAGCGGGGGGATCTGGCGCCTGCCGAGTGACGTTGAGTTGGCTTTTGCCGCTGGTGAAAAGTTTCCGGATGACGCCCTTGGTATAGATCCGGACAATAGGAACCCGGCCTTGCGCTGGCTTGCCGACTACGAGCGTGAGGCGGCACGCAAGCGATCCAAAGATCCGCAGCCGCTTCCCTATGGAAGCTTCGGCGAAAGCGAGCATGGCCTTGCCGATTTTGCCGGCAATGTCTGGGAATGGACGACGACCTGCAATCGACGTGTCGATCTCGTCAAGGAAGGGCAGCCAGTCACTACCGAAGCCTGCGGCGTCTACATAGCCGCCGGGAAACACAGATCGCCGTTGAGCTCGTTCATACGCGACCCCAAAAGCGGTGGCTGTTCTGTCGGAGTTCCCCCTGATCATGTCGGCTTCCGACTGGTCGAAGATCGTCGCTGGTACGCTCCTTTACTCTTTTCGATCGGTGCCTTGTGAGGTAGGTTGCCCTCGATTTGGACACTCGCCATGGCAGCCACTATTGGGCATTGGGGGCCCTGAGAGTGCGCGTTGTTGGCGGGAGAGGGATTTGTTTTGAAACTTGATCGAACGATCATCAAGTCTCTGTCATTATTCGACAAGATGACCGATGACGAGTTGGACGCGCTGCTTGTTCCAGCGCAGACGCGGCGGCTGCCGATCGGGGAATCGGTATTTGAACAGGGGCAGCCCGCCTCATATTTCTTTCTACTCCTGCATGGTCGCCTCAAGGTCACCCAGGTGACGAGCGCCGGTCAACAGATCATCGTGCGTGTCGTCCATCCCGGCGACCTGTTTGGGTTCGCTAAGGCTCTGCAACGACACGACTATCCAGGCACTGCACTTGCCGCTGCTGAAAGCATCGTTCTGTCCTGGCCAACAGAGTTGTGGCCGAGATTCGTAGAGCGAAATCCAAGACTTGCCGTCAGTGCAATGGAGACGATCGGACAGAGGCTAGAGGAAGCGCATGTCCGCATTCGCGAAATGTCCACGCAAGAAGTCGAGAAGAGAGTTGCGCATACCGTGTTGAGGTTGGCGCAAAAGGCTGGCCGCTCGGAGGCTGCGGGAATACGGATCGATTTCCCGATCTCAAGGCAGGACATTGCCGAGATGACCGGAACGACAATTCATACGGTGTCGCGCATATTTAGTTCATGGGAGAGCAAGGGCCTGATCGAAGGCGGTCGGCAGAAACTCCTGGTGCGCGATATGGCTGAACTTGCGTCGCTGGCGGATTCTCTTCCGGAGCGTCGATAATCAGATGAAGCGTTGCCGTACTTGATATTGCGCAAAGAAGGCTTGTTCATCCTGGCCTATCACTTCTCCAAGGGAACGAGGTGTTCCTGTCCAAGGAGATGAAAATGAAACTGCGTAGTGTAACAATGGCAGCCTTTCTTTTGCTTTCGGCCCCGGCGCTCTCGATCGCTGCCGATTTCGAAGTCAAGATGCTGAACAAAGGTGCAGAGGGTGCCATGGTGTTCGAGCCTGCTGGCTTGAAGATTGCTCCCGGTGATACCGTTACCTTCATCCCGACCGACAAGGGCCACAACGCTGAAATCATCAAGGGCATGATCCCTGACGGTGCCACCGAGTTCAAGGGCAAGATGAACGAGACGATTAAGGTGACTTTTGACGTGCCGGGGCTGTACGGTGTAAAATGCGCACCTCATGTCGGCATGGGTATGGTCGCCGCCATTGTCGTTGGTGATGGCCCGGCAGCCAATCTCGACGCCTTCAACGCTGCCAAGCTGCCGAAAAAGGCCCGTGAGCGGATTGACGCCGCCGTCGCTGCAGCTCAGTAAAGCCTTGTTCTAGCAGATGTTGTTCGACCGACGCCGCCTGGATGTGATCCCCGGCGGCGTCAACATGTCTGGGCCGTCTTGATAGGCGGTCGAGACAAGTATCAGATCCCGCCTTCAGCCAGAAGTCCGCTATGCGCTCAGTCGATTGCGTCTCGTAGCTCGCCGACCGGAGATGCGGTGGGAAGCTCTTTGCCTTCCAGTTCTTCCGGCACCTTGCAGCCGGGGTCTATGCCTTGCATGTTTGGTAGTTCGTGGGCGATGCCCTTGTGACAGTCTATACACGTCGCCTTGCCGTTTAGGAGATAACGCGTGTGGATCTCCGCAGCACGTTCCGTCTGTTTCGACAGGTCCATGGCAACCGAAGAGTGGCAGTTTCGGCACTCAAGACTGTCATTCGCTTTCAGTCTCGCCCATTCGTGTTGCGCCAGGCGCAATCGCTCATCGAGGAATTTCTGACGTGTATTGATCGTTCCGAAGATCTTGCCCAGACTTCCTTGGAAGCCTGTATCTTCATGACAATCTTGTCCGTCCATTCATGGGGCATATGGCAGTCTGGGCAGGATGCCCTGACACCGGAGCGGTTGGAGAAATGTACCGTCCTCGCCATCTCCTCGTACACGTTGGTCTTCATTTCATGACAACTGACGCAGAACTCTTCTGTGTTGGTTAGCTCGAGAGCCGTGTTGAACGCACCTCAGAACATTACGCCACCGACAAAGCCGCCCAGCGTCAGGAAAGCGAGGCTCAGCGTTGCCGCTGGTGTCGTATTTTTCGGTCTCCGCCTTGGGTGCGCGAAAGGCTGCCCAGAGATATCGTCTCGGCGAGACGTCTGCCTACATCTTTCATTATCGCATTATGCAGTGGTTGCTATCGGAATGGTTGTTCTGGAGCATGATTGCTGTGGCGCTGCTGTTGGCGGACAAGGACCGAGAAGTAATTAAAATCGGGCTCAAAGCCTATACCCGCCGGAGCCGCCTAACTCGTCTAATTGCTGAGCATTCGAAGCTTTTCTGGTTTCACGATCTCGATGCTGCGGGCATTGCGAAGCTTGACGATTCCCATGTCGCGCAGCTTCGAAATCGTGCGCGAAACCGTTTCGATGGTCAGGCCGAGGTAGTCGCCAATGTCGATCCGGCTCATGGGCAGGTCGATCACATCCGTGCCACCCTGGCGATCGGCCAGGTCGACCAGGAAAACGGCAATCTTCTCAAGTGAACTCTGACGGCCGACGACCAGCAGGTGCTCTTGAGCGCGAACCATGGCCTTCAAGGCAACGCCGACCAGACGGTCGTTGAGGTGGCCACTCGCTGCGCGTTCGACGCTGGTCAGGCCCGTGTTCACCATGGCCTCCGCATAGAAACTGTGGGTCTCGTTGATCTCGAAACCGAAGGTTTCGCCGACGAGATGAAAGGCGACGATCTGCCTGCGGCCATCAGCGAGGAGACGGTAAATGCGCACCGCGCCGTATTCGATCTGGTAGAGCGATCGCGTGCGCTCGCCCTGCGCGTAAATCACGCAATCCGGCGCATGGAAGGTTACCGGCCTGATATGCGCCTGACACCGTGCACGTGGAGATGTGGAAAGGCGCGAATTGAGTGTGATGGAAGCGGCGGTTTGCATCGGCATGTTCCCTCTGGTTGAAGGGATCATGTTGGATCGGCGGCTTCGCCGCTATTGAGTTCTTCCACTACGGGTTCTTACGTAGGGTCGATACTGCATTGGCAATGTCAGGCCCGTTGAGGGGTTTTGACAGCACGCAGATGTCTTGCCTGTTTCCGCTGCCGTAGTCCTTGTCGTCCTCCGCCAGGACGACGAGCTTTATGCCGCGGTCTGCCAGGCTGAGGCCGGCCGTCAGATCGGCGGGCGGCAGGCAGGTGTCGAGGATGACGCATTCCGCACGACTGATCGCCTCGGTTGCCATGGTCCAGTCGTTGAACTGTTCCACCGGCTGGCCGTGCGTGTTGAGCGCAAAGCTGATCGACCGCAGCAAAGCCGGGTCTTTGACTACAGCAACAATTGCAGACAGCGTGGACAATGGGATCCCAGAAGCTCGTTCGTGATCTTTCACCAAGCTTGCAGATCGCATCTTGGCCGACGCGCCACCTTGTCATGGATCAAGCATATTGTCGGATTGCTCGGGGATTCGGCTAGATGCTGACGGTCAGTGACATGCGCACCAGTTCGGGCAGGCTGCGCGCCCTCATCTTCGTCATGACATTTGCGCGATGGACTTCGACGGTTCGCGGGCTGATGTCGAGATTGAACGCGATGGCCTTGTTCGGCTGGCCGGCGACGACGGCCGCCAGAATTTGCCGCTCGCGTTCGCTCAGGCTGCCAATGCGCGAGCGGATGTCATCGACGCTGAGCGTGCCCGCCGACGAGTCCGCCAGCCTCTCGGCCGCGCGCCGCACCGCCTCGATGATGACGGCCTCTTCAAACGGCTTCTCGATAAAGTCCACGGCACCCGCCTTCATCGCTTCCACGGCCATGGGAATGTCGCCATGTCCTGTGACGATGATCGAGGGTATCGGGGGCGAAATGCTCGAGATTTTGCGCACCAGATCGAGGCCACTCATGTCCGGCATGCGCATGTCGGTAACCAGGACGGCGTTGCGAAGGCTCGGGGCGATTTCCGAAAAGGCCGTTGCGGAGACATGAAGCCTAACGCCGAAACCGTTCACCGTGAGCACGAACCCCAGTGATTTTCGAAGTGCCTCTTCGTCGTCAACGATATGGACGGTGAAGTCATCAGGCTGCATTCTGGTCCTCGTCGTGCTGGATAAGGGTGAAACAGAAGGAGGCACCGCCGAGTTCACTCTTGGAGACGGTCATTTCTCCGCCATGGGCTTCGACGATCCGCCTGGAAATCGACAATCCGATCCCCATGCCTCCAGCCTTTGTCGTCGTGAACGGCTTGAAGATATCCTCGGCGATTTCCGGAGAAATTCCGGGACCTGAATCCTCCACCGTCACGGTCAGGAGCCCCATCTTGTCGGAATAGACGCTGACGCGGATTTCCTTTTTCTCGGTTTGCTTCATCGCCTCAATCGCATTGCGCATGAGGTTGGTCAGCACCTGCTGAATCTGGATCCGGTCGACGAAGACCTGATCGTTGTCCGAGGTGAAATCAAACACGGTGCGCACGCCCTTTTCCCGCGAGCCGACAAGAGCGAGTGCTCCGGCCTCTTCGACGAGTTGACGCAGGCTCTCCGTGCGCTTTTCCGTCTCGCCCTTGGTGACGAACTCGCGCAGGTGTCGAATGATCTGCCCGGCGCGAATGCTCTGTTCGCCCGCGTCCAGCAACGCGTCGCGGACCTGGATGTCGCGATCGCCAACCGCGTTCTCAAGCAGGCGCGCACAGCCATGCACGTAGTTGGCGATGGCCGATAATGGCTGGTTCAACTCGTGCGCCAACGTCGATGCCATCTCTCCCATTTCGTTCAATCGGCCGAGCCTTGCGAGCTCGGTCTGGATTTCCTGCAGGCGGGCGGCGGATTCTTCTCGCTCGGTGAGGTCGCGAACGAACCCGGTGAAGAACCGCTTTCCGCCCCGTTTGATCTCGCCGACAGCGAGCTTCATCGGAAAAGTAGAGCCATCCTTACGCTGGCCAACCACGACGCGGTCGACGCCGATGATCCTCTTTTCGCCCGTTTCCATGTAGCGGCGCATGTATCCGTCGTGTTCAACCTTGTAAGGCTGAGGCATGAGCAGCTTCAGATTTTGCCCAAGCGCTTCAGCTTCCGAGTAGCCGAACTGGCGGACGGCTGCGGAGTTGAAGGAGATTATGACTCCGTTCTCGTCGCTCACGATGGTGGCATCAAGAACCGTGTCGAGGATAGACCCCATTCGGGCTTCGCGATCGTCAAGCGCTTCCCTGAGTTCCGCCAGCATCTCTCGATTTTTGTCTGCTCGCCTGGCAAACCAAACAATCAGCGCTGACAACACGGCAAGTGCGAGTGTTTGCACGCTAGCTGTTTCAAATAGAAGAAAATGACCGGAAAGAAGCCAAAGGGCTAAGCCGAAGACGGCTGCCAGCAAGGCCGGGCCCGCTCCCCCGATCAAAGCTGTGGCGACGACCAAAATTGGTACGAGTAGGGAGAGCGTTTCTGAAGCGGCATGGCGCATAGCAAATAGCGCGCCACCAATAGCTGCGACCGTTCCGAAAACCGCGACGACATACCCTTTGGCGTTGGGGAACGATCGGTTTTTCTTTCTTTTCGAGCTCACCATTTCGACCATGATTTTGAACTTACTCTACCCAATCGATTCGGCTCCATGGTCGGGAACGTAGCCGTTGCCACCGGTTGATAGAAGTCAAATAGTGGCCATCACAAGTATTCTCCACGACCTCAAGGCAACACGTTGCTTCGGGCTGAAGCATGGCCGTCCTGATGCAGCGTAACTACCGAATTCCAGCGCTATTGGGTGACACGCCGTTAGCACGGCTTTTGTCGATTGCAGACTGCGGGGCTTGGATCGGACAAACCGGTTCCGTGGTTTCCCGAAGACCATGGATTTCAGTTTGTTTCCGCTTTCATTCCGTCCCCGAGGCTCTGCTCGCGCAGATTTGTCTCTGGGCTCGATGAATGGAAATGCCTCTACCCGAGATCTCGGTTTCACATCGCGGTAGCAGCTTGTTCCAAATCAATCACGACCAGCTTTTGCCATGCTAGATACTTCGCCAGAGTTTAACGCAAACCGGGCCACGGGCGTCGTGCATAAAACAGTCAGGATCATCCTCGCACTTCTGCTCGTCATGGTCGGGCTGTCACACCAGCCCCCGCCAGGTGTTGGTGATATGGCGACGCTCGACGCGGCCGCCTATGTACTGCCCGATGGCACGCTGCCCGAATTGTGCGTTTCGACCGACGATGGTGAGGTCCCCCACCACGATGCAGCTACCATCTGTGAAGCCTGCTTGATTGCATCATCGGCCATGCTGCCGACTCCGGTCGATGTTGTCGGTCGCCGCATGGTCGTTGCGCTCGACATGTCGGTGCCTTCGCTAAGCGACAAGGGCTATCACCGTCTTTTTGCCCCGAACACCGCGCCGCGTGCGCCTCCGGTGCCGAACTTCGTCTGAGTCCGGTCCGAAATCGACGTCAACAGTCCGGACCGATCTAGTTCTATCGCCGGTGGATGTCGTTGCATCGTGACCGGCCAACTTCCGGTATCGTCATGTTGCACGTTGTGCCTGTCAGCACTTCACCAAGTTCGCAATCCAGCATTCCCGTCCCGTGTTCATCAAAAGCCAGGTTCTTGAAGGGGCGTGATTTTGTCGAGCCTGGCAGAGTCCTTTTTCACCAAGGCCAGCCGACAGTTCATCAGCTTTGGTTATCTGAAGGCTGTATCGCGCTATCCCAGACCCTTGCTGACGGGCGTCGTCAGATCGTCGACATCATCGGACCCGGCGGGCTGGTCGGAATTGCTCTCGGTGATAGGCACCGGATGACTGCCGAAACGCTGAGCTATTGCTACATCGAGCGACAACATGCCGACGATGTCGCCAAGATCTGCACCGCGATTGGCGAGGCCATGAAGCGGATCGAAGCGCACACCGTACTCCTGGGGCGGAAGACAGCGCTTGAACGAGTGGCGAGCGCAATCCTCGATCTTTCAAAACGTTTTTCACGACCGCAGCGCGCGGGCAGCGAGAGCCGTGTCTTCAACCTCTATCTTGGGCGGGGTGATCTGGCCGATTGGTTGGGCCTCTCGCTGGAAACGGTAAGCCGCTGCTTTACCAAGCTCAAACGGGCTCAGCTAATCGATTTCGATGAGCCCGAAATCGTCACCCTGCTGAATCTACCGGTACTCCAAGCGATTGCCGATGGCGCAGCATCCGTCTGAGCGGGAAGTCATCGCTCCAATCTTTTCATTCCCCACGGGTCAAAAGTGTCAACCCGTTACAAATCTAAAGGAAAGTCTCATGAAAAATCTGTTGCTTTGCACATGCGCCCTGATCGCTCTTGCGGGGCAGGCTCTGGCCGATATCAGTGTGACCGACGTGAAGGGGCGAACCGTCACTATTCCAAAGACACCTGAACGGGTTGTTCTGGGCTTCTATTACGAAGACTATCTTGCAATCGTCGGTCCTAACGCGATCGACAAGGTGGTCGCCCTGTCGCTGTCGACCTGGAAGGATTGGAGGCCGAGCCAGTTTGCGGCCTATGAAAAGGCACTTCCGAAACTCTCTTCCATTCCCGATGTTGGAAACACGGAAGACAATACCTTCTCGATTGAAAAGGTGATCGCGGCGAAGCCTGATCTCGTCATCCTTGCGGCTTGGTCTTATGACGCGCTCGGCGAAAGCGTCAAACAGTTCGATGACGCGGGAATCCCGGTTGTAACCCTCGACTACAATGCCCAGTCCGTGGAGAAGCACGTTGCCTCGACGCTGGTACTCGGCACGCTGATGGGCACAAAAGACAGAGCGCAGGAGCTAGCGGACAACTACCAAGATGCCATGGCCGATATCGTGGCCCGGGTCGAGGCTGCAGGTCCTTCAAACAAGAAGGTCTATGTGGAACTCGCCCAAAAGGGACCCTCGGAGGTTGGAAACTCCTACGGTGACACCATGTGGGGAGCGCTGGTCGACAGGCTTGGCGGCGACAACATCGCCAAGGGGCAGGTCGGCAATTGGGGCCCACTGAGCCCGGAATATGTTCTCGCGCAGAAGCCGGACCTGATCTTTCTGGCCGGGTCGGAGTGGTTGAACAAGCCACAGTCGGTGTCAGTCGGTTTTGGTGCGTCCAACGAACTCGCCCGCGAACGGATGAAAGCCTATCTGGGACGCCCCGGCTGGTCAGAGCTTCCCGCGGTGAAGAATGGTGGCGTTCATGCCATCTATCATGGTGGCGCGCGCACCTTGTCCGACTATGTCTTTGCGCAATACATCGCCAAGCAGTTGCACCCCGACGCCTTCAAGGATGTCAATCCGGAGCAGAACCTCAAGGACTACTACAAGGCCTGGCTGCCTATCGAAGCTGATGGCACCTTCGTCTTGCCGTATCAGGCTGTCGGCCAATGACCATTGCTCTCAGCAAGGTTGATTTCGTGCGCGGCGACTATCGCCGCGCCTCCCGGCGTCGGCAGTTGGGCCTAGCCCTGTCCGTCCTGGCTCTGATCGCTCTGATGCTGCTGGATCTGACGACGGGTCCATCCGGGATGCCGCTCAACGATGTGCTGAAGGGCCTTATTGCAGGGCCAGCCGGTGAGGATAGGATGACAGCAACCATTCTATGGCAGTTGAGAATGCCGCAGACGGTGATGGGGCTGGTGGTTGGAGCATGTCTGGGGCTTGCCGGACTTCAGATGCAGACAATCCTCGACAATCCGTTGGCTAGCCCGTTCACGCTCGGCTTTTCGGCCGCAGCAGGGTTTGGTGCCGCACTTGCCATCATGTTCGGCGGGGCTCTCGCCATCCCGGACTATTTCGTCGTTCCAATCTCAGCCTTTGCCATGACGCTTGTGGCCTGCGGCTTGGTTTACCTCATTGCCACCTTGCGCGGCGCATCGCCTGAAATCCTTGTGCTGGGCGGGATTGCCGTTTCCTTTTTCTTTCAATCGATCCAGTCGCTGTTGCAGTTTCTCGCCTCGCCGGAGGTGCTGCAGCAGATCGTCTTCTGGCTCTTTGGCAGTCTGCTGAAGGCGACATGGACGAGCGTGTCGGTCAGTGGTGCAATCCTGCTGTTCTGCCTGCCATTTGTCGCCCGCAACTGCTGGGCACTGACCGTGCTGAAACTTGGCGACGGCAATGCTCGCAGTCTTGGCCTATCTGTCGAAAAAGTGAGGCGGGAAACGTTTGTCCTCGTGGCGCTGCTCACCGCAGCGGCTGTATCCTTTGTTGGCACCATCGGATTCGTCGGTCTGATTGCGCCGCATGTCTGCCGACTCATCGCCGGTGAAGATCATCGTTTTGCCCTGCCATTGTCTGCTGTTATCGGCGCAGTGATCCTCGTGGGGGCTTCCGTGTTTGGAAAATTCATTTCACCGGCCGCGGTCATCCCGGTCGGTATCGTCACTGCTATTGCAGGCATTCCTATGCTGTTTGCCGTGATCCTGTCTCGCGGCAATCAAGGAGGTATCAAGTGAGTGAAGGTCTGATCTTTGATCGGGTCGGTGTCCAGTTCGGAAGCCGTATCGTCTTGAGCGATGTTGAAGCCCAGTTTGCTCCCGGTCAGATCATCGGTCTTGTTGGACCCAATGGCTGTGGCAAATCCAGCCTGCTCGGCGCGGTCGCGGGACTATTGTCTCATCGAGGTGAGATTACTTTCAATGGCCGTGGTGTCGATGCTCAAAATCTTGGTTACATGCCGCAACACGGCCAGATCCGCGCCAGCCTTTCGGTTCTTGAGGTTGTGTTGCTCGGGCGGCATGAGCAGCTCGGATGGAGAGTGAGCGCCGATGTGCTGGAGGCGGCTTATGATGTTCTCGGCTCCTTTGGTATCGAGGATCTGGCATCGCGTCCTATCCACGCGCTTTCGGGTGGACAGCAGCAACTGGTGTTACTGGCGCAACGACTGTTGCGTGCGCCGAGATTGCTGTTGCTAGACGAAGCCACGAGTGCGCTTGATCTGGCGCATCAATTGCGGGTCTTCGAAATACTCAGAGCCTATGTCGATCGCACGGGTGCTCTGGTGATGATTGCAATTCATGATCTCAACCTGGCTGCCCGTCACACCGATGGCATCATGTTGCTGCGCAATGGCGGACTGGCTGGCTCAGGCCGATTTGATGACGTGGTAACGCCGCAAGTGCTTCGTTCAGTCTACGGTGTCGAAGCGGAAGTGCTGACCTCCTGCAGGACCGGCTCGGTCATCGTCCCGCTGGCGCGGGTGCGCTAAGGGTCAGTGGCACCAATTCGGCTTAGTCTTTAAGGATCGAGGCGCGCCGACTTACCTCGAGCGCCGCAACGACGGCACCTGCCAGAACCAGTGGTAGGGCGAGGAGAAAGGGATGTGTCAGTGGCTCGCCAAACAGGATGAGATCGGCCAGGATCGGCCAAAGGATTGCCAGATACTCGAAAGGGGCAAGACGCGAGGCTTCCGTGTAGCGAAAGGCCAGCGTCATGCAGATATGTGCAAAGCCCCCGAAAATGCCGGCTCCTACCAGGTAGAGAAATTGAGATAGGCTCGGCGTCGCCCAGCCGAATGGCAGCGTCGCGATGCCGCCGATCATGGAGGCCACGACAAAATAGAATGCGATGGCGCCTGGACTTTCTGTCCGACTTAGGCTGCGGACCATGATCAAGGCGAATGCGGTGAGCAGACCCATTAGGAGACCAAAGCCGAAACCGATCAGGCGGGTTTCGTCCGCCGTTGATTGACCAAGTTCGGGCCATACAAGTGCCACCACGCCAAGAGTGCCCAGGATCACCCCTACTGCCCGCCAGACCGTGGCCCGTTCTGAAAGGATGACTACGCCCGCAATCGCTGTGAAAATCGGAGAGAGGTACCCAAGCAAGGTTGCCTCCGCGAGTGGCAGACGGGCAATCGAGGCGAAGGATGCAAACATGGCCGCTGCGCCGAGTGCCGATCGCAGCAGGTGATCGAGCGGCCGCCTTGTCGCTAGCCCGCCAGGAAACTCCCCTCTCATCCAGAGGAAAACGACGAGCGGAATGAGCGCAAACGCTGACCGAAAGAACACGATCTGTCCGACCGGGACATCGGCAGACACCGCTTTGACAAATATGGCCATAGCCGCAAACAGCGCACCGGAGAGAATGCGCAATGTGACGCCGAGGGCAGGGCGGTCTAAACGCTCCCGCTTCGCGCTGCTCTCATTTTTCATGTGTCACCGCCACTGACTGTCTAAACTCTAGATGGGACCCGGCTCTGCTCGTCGCCGAAGCCTGCAATGTCACTGTTCGTCGGGGAAGTCGAGAGGTTGATCGCGGCCTGGCGGCAGCAGTCTGCCGCTGTCTCGTTGCGCACTTGACCGACGTTTGTCAGTCGCATGCAATCATTCGCGAATTGTCTGTATGCTTGATCTAGCGCAACGATCCTGCGCCCGGAAGACGCCAATGCTCCTGCAACGATTTGCGGGAAATCTGGAATGAAACTCTTCCGTCTGGTCATGCTGCTCTGCGCCTCCCTATGCCTGGCTTACTCAGCCAGCGCGGCATCGGTGCTGCAACAGTATCTGCCTGCGGCCAAGGTCTCTGATCTCGTGCCGGACGCCGACAGTTTCGGTCCCATCCGCGCAGACCTGGCGGCCGCGCCCGTGTTGAAGGGCGGCGAGACTGTGGGCTGGGTGTTTGCTACCTCTGATTTCGTCGGCACGACTGGCTATTCTGGCAAGCCGATCCACACGCTGGTGGCAGTTGGTCTCGACGTCAAGATCATCGGCGTGCAATTGGTCAAGCATTCTGAACCCATCGTGCTGATCGGCATCCCCGAAGCCAAGGTCAAGGGCCTGGTTTCCGCCTATGCTGGACTGGACCTCGCCGCGGAGGCGAAATCCGGCGGTACCGCACATGATTTGGACATCATCTCCGGCGCCACCGTTACCGTGATGGTGATTGACGATTCCATCGTCCGGTCTGGCTTGAAGGTGGCGCGCGCGCTTGGGCTTGGCGGCCTGGCACCGGAAAGCGAACAGTCCGGCCCGCGATTCACCGTTGATCTTGATGCCACCTCACCGTCCGACTGGATCGAGGCCGAGGGTGACGGCACCATCCGCCGATTGTCCCTCGATGTGGCGCAGGTCAATGCAGCCTTTGCCGAGCATGCTGATGCGCGGGCGCGCGAGCGGGCCCTGACAGAGCCGCCGGAAACCACATTTATCGACATGCATGTGGCGCTGGCCTCAGTGCCATCGATCGGCAAGGCCCTGCTCGGGCAAGCCGAGCAGGCCAATCTGGAGACTTGGCTGAAGGAGGGCGAAAACGCCATCGCCATCGCCGGCAGAGGGCTCTACTCCTTCAAAGGATCTGGTTATGTGCGCGGCGGCATTTTCGACCGCATCGTTCTGATCCAGGACGACGTCTCGGTTCGCTTTCGCGATCGTGATCATCGTCGTCTGGGAGGGATTGCGCTTTCCGGCACGCCCGAATTCACTGAGATGGACGTCTTTCGGATTCCCGCCAATGTCGGCTTCGATCCGACCAAGCCTTTCCGTATCCAGCTTCTGGCGCATCGCGAGGTTGGACCGATCGAAAAGGTTTTCCATACCTTCGACCTCGGCTACCAACTGCCGCAGAAATACCTGAAGGCCGTCGCCCAGCCGGCGCTCGAGGTCGCTAGCGTCGCGGATCGTGACGAGGGCTCTGCCCAAGCGGACCTGTGGAAGCGCATCTGGCGCGACAAAAGGCTGGAGATCACCGTTCTCGGCGCCATGCTGTTCTTGCTGACGGCAGTGTTCTTCTTCCAGACCTATGCCGTCAGGAATGCGAGAGCCTTTTTCATTTTCCGTATCGCCTTCCTCACGGTGACACTGGTCTTCCTCGGCTGGTATGCCAATGCACAGCTCTCGGTGGTCAACCTGATGGCCCTGTTTGGCAGCCTGGTCACCGGCTTTTCCTGGCAGGCTTTCCTGCTCGATCCGTTGACCTTTATCCTCTGGTTCTCGGTGGCGGCTGCGCTGCTATTCTGGGGCCGCGGTGCGTATTGCGGGTGGCTTTGCCCGTTTGGCGCATTGCAGGAGTTGACTAACCAGATCGCCCGCAGGTTGCACATCCCGCAATGGACGCTGCCGTGGTGGCTGCATGAGCGGCTGTGGCCGCTCAAATACATGATCTTCCTCGGCCTGTTCGGGGTCTCTCTGATGAGCGTCGAGCAGGCCGAGCACTTGGCCGAGATCGAACCCTTCAAGACGGCGATCATCCTCAAGTTCATCCGGGCCTGGCCATTCGTCGCCTATGCGGTAGCGCTTCTGGTCGCCGGCCTGTTCGTCGAGCGCTTCTACTGCCGCTATCTCTGCCCGCTTGGTGCAGCGCTCGCGATCCCGGCGCGCATGCGTATGTTCGACTGGTTGAAGCGTTACCACGAATGCGGCAACCCCTGTCAGACCTGCTCCAATCAGTGTCCGGTACAGGCCATTCACAAGACCGGCGAGATCAACCCCAACGAGTGCATAAACTGCCTCCACTGTCAGGTGCTCTATCAGTCCGAAACCGTCTGTCCCGTGGTGATCAAAAGGATGAAGTCGCGGGCAAAACTTGCAGCGAGCCCCGGCGGAGCATCGATCAGCCCATCCCCAGCCAAAGTCTAACCGAAGCAAAATCTAACTGAAGAAGGACACCGACGATGGAAACGAAAGAAACCAAAGGCCTGAGCCGGCGAGAGCTGTTCAGCGCCACGGCCGGCACGGCCGTTCTTGCCGGAAGTATGGGGGCCGGCGCGCTAGGCCTTGGAGCCGCAGTTGCGGCGACACCGGCGCTCGCTGCTGCCGAAGGCGATGGCTCCGTCTCGCCTGGCAAGCTCGACGACTATTACGGCTTCTGGTCCTCTGGGCAAACGGGCGAAATGCGCATTCTTGGCATCCCCTCGATGCGCGAACTGATGCGTGTTCCGGTGTTCAACCGCTGCTCGGCCACCGGCTGGGGCCAGACCAATGAATCGATCCGCATCCACCAGCGGACCATGTCTGAGAAGACCAAGAAGCAGCTCGCCGCCAACGGCAAGAAGATCCATGACAATGGCGATCTGCACCACGTCCACATGTCCTTCACCGAGGGAAAGTATGACGGACGCTTCCTGTTCATGAACGACAAGGCCAATACCCGCGTGGCCCGCGTTCGCTGTGACGTGATGAAGACCGACGCCATCCTGGAAATCCCGAATGCCAAGGGCATCCATGGCATGCGTCCGCAGAAGTGGCCGAAGACCAACTACGTCTTCTGCAATGGCGAGGACGAAGCGCCGCTCAACAATGACGGCTCGACGATGACGGACGTCTCGACCTATGTGAACATCTTCACCGCCGTCGATGCTGAAAAGTGGGATGTCGCCTGGCAGGTCAAGGTTTCGGGCAATCTCGACAATTGCGATGCGGACTATGAGGGCAAATGGGCCTTCTCGACCAGCTACAATTCCGAAATGGGCATGACGCTGGAAGAGATGACCAAGTCCGAAATGGACCATGTCGTCATCTTCAATCTGGCCGAGATTGAGAAGGCGATTGTTGCCGGTCAGTTCGAGGAGGTCAACGGCGTCAAGGTGCTGGATGGCCGCAAGGAAGCCAAGTCCCTCTTCACTCGCTATATCCCGATCGCCAACAATCCGCATGGCTGCAACATGGCGCCGGACAAGAAGCATCTGTGCATCGGCGGCAAGCTTTCGCCGACTGTCACCGTGCTGGACGTGACCAAGTTCGACGCGCTGTTTTATGACAATGCCGAACCGCGCAGCGCGGTCGTCGCCGAACCGGAACTCGGGCTCGGCCCGTTGCACACGGCCTTTGACGGTCGCGGCAATGCCTATACCTCGCTCTTCCTCGACAGCCAGGTGGCCAAGTGGAACATCGAGGACGCGATCAAGGCCTATGCCGGCGAGAAGATTAATCCGATCAGGGACAAGATCGACGTCCAGTATCAGCCGGGCCACCTGAAGACGGTCATGGGCGAAACGCTCGACGCCACCAGCGACTGGCTGGTGTGCCTGTGCAAGTTCTCCAAGGACCGCTTCTTGAACGTCGGCCCGCTGAAGCCGGAAAACGACCAGCTGATCGACATTTCCGGCGACAAGATGAAGCTCGTGCATGATGGCCCGAACTTTGCCGAGCCGCACGACGCGATCGCGGTCGCGCCGTCGATCCTGCCGAACATCCGCTCGACCTGGGACCGCAAGGACCCGCTCTGGGCCGAAACCCGCAAGCAGGCCGAGGCCGATGGCGTCAACATCGACGAGTGGACCGATGCGGTGATCCGCGACGGCAACAAGGTGCGCGTCTACATGACCTCGGTCGCTCCGGCCTTCAGCCAGGAGAGCTTCACGGTCAAGGAAGGCGACGAGGTCACGGTGATCGTCACCAATCTCGACGACATCGACGATCTGACGCACGGCTTCACCATGGGCAATCACGGCGTGGCCATGGAGATCGGCCCGCAGCAGACCAGCTCGGTCACCTTCGTCGCCGCCAATCCGGGCGTCTACTGGTACTATTGCCAGTGGTTCTGCCATGCCCTGCACATGGAAATGCGCGGACGCATGTTCGTCGAGCCGAAGGGCGCCTGAGCCATGCGGTTGCCCGTTGTCCTGATCGGTCTTGTTCTCGCTTCGCCGCTTGCTGCGGAGGAGCGCATGGTCGCGCCGGGCACGGGCAGTCTTGCGGCCGCCATCGCCGGGGCGGCGCCCGGCGATGTGCTGACACTGACCGACGGGGCCTATCTCGGCCCCGTCACCATCGGCCGGTCCCTTGTCATCACCGGCCCGCGCGGCGCGGTCGTCGATGGCCAGGGCTCGGGCAGCGTGATGACGATTACCGCGCCCGATGTCCGCCTGGCCGGGTTCACCGTGACCGGCTCGGGCCGGATCAATGAGAACCTCGACGCCGGCGTGAAGATCGAAAAGGGCGCCGACCGCGCCCATGTCGAAAAGCTGCGCGTCACCGGCAACATGCATGGCATCGACGTGCATGGCGGCCGCGACGCGGTGGTGACCGGAAACGAGATCACCGGCACCAACAGCCCGCGGATGAACGAGCGCGGCAACGGCATCTATGTCTGGAACAGCCCCGGCACCTTGCTGGAGAACAATGTCATCCGCTTCGGTCGCGACGGCATCTTCTCCAATGCCAGCTCCAACAGCACCTATCGCGGCAATGTCATGCGCGACCTGCGCTTTGCCGTGCATTTCATGTACACCCGCAACACCGAGGTCTCCGGCAATATCTCGATCGGAAACCATCTCGGCTTTGCCATCATGTTCTCGAACCAGGCAAAAATCCTGAACAATTTGAGCCTCGGCGACCGTGAGCACGGGCTCATGCTGAACTATGCCAACAATGCCGACGTCACCGGCAATCTGGTGCGCGGCGGCACGAAGAAATGCTTCTTCATCTACAACGCCCACAAGAACCTGATCTGGGACAACCGGTTCGAGGGCTGCGACATCGGTATTCACTTCACCGCCGGTTCGGAGAAGAACGTTTTGACCGGCAACGCCTTCATCGCCAATCGCGAGCAGGTGAAATATGTCGGCACCCGCAACATGGAATGGAGCCATGAGGGCAGGGGTAATTTCTGGTCCGACCATCCGGCCTTCGATCTCAATGGCGATGGCGTCGCCGACAGCTTCTATCGCCCGAATGACATGATGGACCAGATCCTCTGGTCGCAGCCCGCCGCAAGCCTCCTGATCGGATCGCCGGCCGTGCAGCTGGTGCGCTGGAGCCAGAGGGATTTCCCCGCGACACTGCCCGGCGGGGTGCGTGACAGCGCGCCCTTGATGCGCCCCCTGAGGATCGCCGTCACTCCCGAAATACTCGGCTACGAAGCCGAGGCCGCCGACCGCTGGGCCGAAGGAAATTATGATGACACCGACCCTGACAATCTCTCGGCTCACTAAGCGCTTTCAGGCCGTAGAGGCGCTGAAGAAGGTCTCGCTGACCTTGCAGCCGGGAAAGCGTGCCGCGTTGCTGGGACATAACGGCGCCGGCAAGTCGACGATGATGAAGATCATCCTCGGGCTGATCCCGTTCGACAGCGGTGAGGTTTCGGTCTGCGGCGAGGCGCCGGGTTCGGCTGCCGCGCGCATGCAGGTGGCCTATCTGCCGGAAAACGTCGCCTTTCATCCGGCGCTTACCGGCGAGGAACAGATCCGCCACTATCTTTCGCTTCGCGGGGAAAATCCCCGTATCGCGCCGGAGCTTCTGGCCCGCGTCGGCCTTGCCCATGCGGCGCGGCGGCGGATCGGCACCTATTCCAAGGGCATGCGCCAGCGCGTCGGCCTCGCCCAGACCCTGATCGGCCGGCCGCGTCTTCTGGTGCTCGACGAGCCGACCTCGGGCCTCGATCCGGTTTCGCGTCGGGATTTCTACGACCTGCTCGACGGTCTTTCGGCAGACGGCACCGCGATCCTGTTGTCCTCGCATGTCCTGACCGAGGTCGAGGCGCGCACCGACAGCATCCTGATCCTGTCCGGCGGACAATTGGTAGCCGAGGGCACGCTTGCCGATCTGCGCGCACGGGCCGCCCTGCCGATCATGCTCCTCGTTCGCCCGGCGGCAGCCCATGCGGCACCGCTCGCGGCCGCCTTTCCGGAGGCCGTTGTCGGCGCCGACGGGCTGCTGCGCATCTCCTGCGCGCAGGCGGAGAAGCTGCCGCTGCTCGCCCGGATCACGGCGCGTGGCGCGGACGTCGCCGACTTCGATGTGATCCCGCCGAGCCTCGAGGATATCTACAGCCATTTCAGCCGGAGGGACGGGCAATGAGCCGCATCCTCGCCACCGCCACATCCGAATTCCGCATCGCCTTTCGCAATCGTTGGGTGCTGATCGCCACTGGCATGATGGTGCTGTTCGCGCTGGTGCTGGCCGCCGCCGGTTCCGCGCCGACTGGCGATGTCGGCGTCGACCGGCTGTCGGTAACGGTCGCCTCGCTGACCTCGCTGGCCGTCTACCTCGTGCCGCTGCTCGCGCTGTTGATGAGCTTCGATGCCGTGGCTGGCGAGGTGGAGCGCGGCACGCTGCCGCTGCTTCTAACCTATCCGGTGTCGCGCCTGCAGATCCTGCTTGGCAAGCTTCTGGCGCATCTGGCAATCCTCGCACTGGCCGTGACGCTCGGTTATGGCGCGGCGCTGGTGGTGGCGGTGTGGTCCGATCCGGGCGCGATCCAGGGCATAGGCTCGCTGTGGCGGCTGATCTGGTCCTCGGTTCTTTTGGGCGCGACTTTCCTTGGTGCGGGTTATGCGCTGTCGGCTCTGGCACGGCGTCCCTCCGGGGCGGCGGGTCTTGCGATCGCGCTCTGGCTGCTCGCCGTCGTGCTCTACGATCTGGCGCTTCTGGCACTGATCGTTACCGATGGCGGCGGGTCGTTCACCACGCAGGCCCTGCCGGTCGCCCTGCTGACCAATCCCGCCGATGCCTTCCGCGTCTTCAATCTGTCTGCCGGTCAGGCGGTCGCGGCCGCCGGCGGAATCGGCGGTGCCGCGGACGCCATCCCGCTCTGGCAATCGGCCGCCTCGCTGTTTGCCTGGCCGCTGCTGGCGATCTCGCTTGCGCTTGCCGCGTTTCGAAAGGTGACGCCATGAGACGGCGCATGAGACATTCGCTTCACTCCCTCGTCATCCTCGCCTCGCTGGCGCTGCTTTCCGCCTGCCAGGAGAAGGCCGCGCAGGATACGACGCCCAGGGACATGACGGCCGAGACGCTTGGCCATTACTGCCAGATGAACCTGCTGGAGCATCCGGGTCCCAAGGGCCAGGTTTTTCTGGAGGGCATGCCGGCGCCCCTGTTCTTCAGCCAGGTGCGTGACGCCATCGCCTATATGCGCGGGCCCGAGCAGATGGCGCCGATCGTCACCGTCTATGTCAACGACATGGCGGCACCGGGCGCGACATGGGATCATCCCGGCGACGGCAACTGGATCGCCGTCGACAAGGCCGTCTATGTCGTCGGTTCGGTCCGGCAGGGCGGCATGGGTGCTCCGGAGACCGTGCCGTTTTCAAGCCGCGAAAAGGCGGAGGAGTTCGCCCGTGTCGAGGGGGGGCGGGTGTTGTCCTTTGCCGAGATCACCGACGATATGGTGCGGACCCCGGTCGAGGTCGAGCCCCACCCTAACCCCGAGAGCGGCGACAGTGATTTTGAGAACCGCCTGCGCGCCCTGCCCAACAAAGCTGGAGGCTGAGCCATGCCGATAACCCGCCGCCGAATGATCACGATTTCCGCCGCTTTGGCTCTTCTGCCAGCCGTGGCGCGGGCCAATCCGCAGACCTCGAAACTCTGGACCGGGCAGGCGCTTGGCGCGCGCGCCTCTATCCGCATCGACCATCCAAACAGTGAAGCTATTGCCGCCCGCGTCATGGCCGAAATCGATCGGCTGGAAGATATTCTCAGCCTTTATCGAGCAGATAGCGCGCTGACACGGCTCAACCGGCAGGGTCATCTTGTCGAGCCGCCTTTTGAACTGCTGGAGTGTTTATCTCTTGCCAGCTCCGTTAGCCGCGCAAGCGGCGGGAGGTTTGACCCGACCGTGCAACCGCTCTGGGTAGTCTGGGCAGAAGCCGCGGCTCGCGGCAAGCAGCCAGATGTCCGCGCTATCGAGGCGGCGAAAGCGCTTGTTGGCTGGGGAAAGATACAGATCGATTGGGCGAGAATTAGTCTGCACCCGGGCATGGCACTGACTTTGAACGGCATTGGCCAAGGCTACGTCGCCGACCGGGTAGCTGCCTTGCTGGAGGCCGAAGGCCTTACAGATATTCTGATCGACACAGGCGAGTTCCGCGCCCTTGGTGGCAATCCGGCTGGAGACGACTGGCCCGTTCGACTCGAAGGCGGTGGGTTTGTCGACTTGCGGCAACGAGCTCTCGCCACATCGTCTCCTCTCGGTACAACATTTGACGCTGCCGGACGACAGGGGCATATTCTCGATCCCGTCAGCGGAACACCAGCATCGGCCCTTTGGCGCGCCGTGTCGATCTCAGCACCCAATGCGGCGCTTGCAGACGCGCTCTCAACGACAGCTTGCCTTCTGAGCGACGTAAACCAAGTCGAGCTTCTTTTACAAAGCTTCCCAGGTTCTCGCTTGGAATTTGCAGCATGATGGTCTTTGGCGGTCCGTAATTTGATATTTCGCCGGATCATTCTTCTCAGATGCGGAATCGGATTTACGTCAAATTATCTGCTACACGCATGGACAGAGCTAACTTGTAAATGCGGACAATAAGGGTGGCAGGTCACCACTGGCATCGTTGAAGAGAAACTGACTATTAGCTGCGGTACGCCGCCGTACCGTCGTCAACGCATTGAAACGCCTCTGGATGTGGTCAATCGCATAGCCCCACTCGGCTGGCAGCCTATCAGCGTGACCGGAGATTACATCTGGACCCCGACCGACAGCCCCGATCTCGGGCCATTCGGCGAAAAACATCCATCCTCGCCGCGTGGTCACCATATGTTCTTAAAAGTGGGACAAATTAGCCATCGTAGTCGCGTGACGCAAAAAAACGCCTACCGGATTTGTCGGTTTTCGGACCAGCGACTCGGAAGAACGCCCTTGTGTTCGCGAAACGCCTTGCTGAAATGGCTGAGATTGTCGAAGCCGACGGCATAGGCGGCCTCGGTGACGCTGGCGCCCGCTGACAGCAGGGCCGCCGCCGCATCGAGGCGCGTGGTTCTAAGATAGGCGTGGACCGACTTGCCGATCGCGTGGCGAAAGCCTTCCTTGAGACGGCGCTCGTTGAGACCGACCTCGCGGGACAGGCGGGCTATGGTCCAGTCGGTGCTGTATTGCCGCTCAATCAGCGCCACGGCCAGATCGAGCCGCCGTCGATCGTCCTCGCTCGGCGGCTTGACCTTCGTTCCGGCTTCCATCCGGGTGACGGCTTCCAATCCCAGGCTCAGGGCCTCTATCGCCTTGCTGTACAGATAGGCACGGCGCGCCACGCCTTCCTCGAAGCGGCATTGCAGCAGGTTCGTGGCCACGCTCATCAGTTCCGGCGGGGCCTTGAAGCCGATCAGGAATACGTCCTGGTCGGGAAGGCTGTGCTCGGTGATCAGGGCGCCGCCGAGCCGCGCCAGCGAAATGCCGCCCAGACGTTCGAGCAGGGGCTTTTCCACGCGAATGTCGACAACGCGCAGGCGTTTGCCGAACCTCACCCTGTTCTCCCCCCGGGTCTTGCGGTTGCAGGCAAAGAAGATGGCCGAGCCGGACTGCATCGCGAACGGCCGCGCGCCATCGACCGAAAGCGTGCCGGCTCCGTCGAGGAAGATCGACAGGGAGAATGTGGCAGGCCCTTCCGGGTGGAAGACCAGATCCTCCTCCGGCATCACGTCGATCATGTAGATCGTCACGTCACTGCCGGGTTGCTCCACCCGTGTCGCCGCGCGCCAGCCGAGCTGGTCGATCTCAGAATCAACGCTTTCCATCCAGCCGTGCGGGATGGAATCCGCCCCGGCGATCTCGTTTGCACTCTGTGACCTATCGGAGAAATTCATCTGGCCTGGCTTTCGTAAACGGTTTTAGTCCGGCTTCCGTCAATTCCAGTCCGGAAAACGTTAGCCCCCGGCGGCATAAACTGGAATAGAAAAATCAAGTTTATTTCGATCGCTGTGGGGTTTCAATATGTCGCGCTTGTCAAAACTGGTTCTGATGGCCTCTGTCTGCCTGCCGGCATGGGGTGGACCGCCGGTGCTCGCCCAGGATGGTGGCGGTGAAACCGTTCTCGATGCCATCACAGTGACGGCCGGCAAGCGCGAGCAGGAACTCGGCAAGGTCGATGCATCCGTGACGGTTGTCAGCGGCGAGGAGCTGGCCGCGCGCGGCATCGCCACCGTCGAGGATCTGCAGAAAGTGTTTCCCGGTTTCAGCATGGGCAATCGCGGCAACCGGGTTTATGCCAATGTCACCGTGCGTGGCATGTCCTCGCCCGATTATTTCAATCCGACGGTGCAGGTCTATGTCGATGGCGTGCCGCAGCTTCCCTCGGCCTATTCGCAAATGCTGGCCGATGTCGAGCGGGTCGAGCTGCTGCGTGGTCCGCAGGGCACGCTTTACGGCGCCAATGCCTATGGCGGCGTCATCAACATCGTCACCAAGAAACGTGATGCCAATCGCTTCTACGTCGAAACCAATGTTTCGCCGGACGAGCCTACGGTCGAGGTCGGTGGCGCCGCTGTCCTGCTGCCGGACACGCTCTATCTCGATTATGCCGCGAAGTTTGAGCACTTTTCCGGAGATATCGACGATGCCGCCACCGGAAAGGACGACGTCAATACCTCCAACAACGGTTATGGTCGCGCGACGCTGCGCTATGCGCCGGTCGGCGGGGATTTCGATGCCGCGCTGAGCTATTCCAGGGAGCGGCTCTCGTCGCACGAGGAGCTTTATTCCTTCGATGCCGATGTCGACGACCGCATCTATCGCAGCGATCTCTACGGCGATATTCCGCTTCTCGAGCGCGATCTCACCAGCGTGTCGGGACAGTGGAACTACCGGTTTGGCGATTTCACCCTGTCCGGCATCACCAGCTACCAGAACAGCGACGTGCGCCGCGATTTTTCCGCCGGTGCCGGTTCGCGCTATGCGTGGCCACAGGAGGACGAAACGATCTCGCAGGAGTTGCGGCTTGCCTATGAGGGCGAGATCGTCAGCGGCGTCGGCGGCGTGTGGTACAGCCACAATGATTTCATGGGCTGGAAGAGCGCGATCGCGCCCTATTACGGTGCCTCGACCAACAATGTCGTGAGCGACAGCGTCGCTGCCTTCGGCGAGCTGACATGGCACGCCAATGACCGGCTGGACCTGACGGGCGGCCTTCGCGCCACCTATGACAGATCGAGCATTGATGCCTACCGCGCCGACAGCTTTGGCACCGGCATGGGGTTTGATTTCGAGGAAAAGGCTGATTTCACCAGCCTGCAGCCCAAATTCGCGGCCGGCTACCAGTTGTCGCCGGACATGCGCCTGATCGGCGTCATCTCGCGCGGCTACAAGCCGGGCGGCTTCAACCACAGCATTTCCTCGACGATCGATGCGGCGTCCTACGACGCCGAAACCGCCTGGAATTTCGAGGCCGGGGTGAAATCGACGCTGCTGGACGGCGATCTGGATCTGTCCGCGACGGTCTATCACATCCGCTCCTCCGACAAGCAGATCTATGTCGGCATGATCGGCCAGCAGTTCATCCGCAATGCCGGCGTGGCCGTCAGCACCGGCATCGAGCTCGAGGCCGCGTGGCGGGCGACGGATCGGCTGACCTTGACCGGCAATGCGGCGTTCGGCCGCTCGGAGTTCACCGATTTCACCGATCCCTACACGGGCGTTTCCTACGACGGCAACAGCGTTCCTTACGCGCCGGATGTGACCGCGCACGTCAACATCGCCTATCTCGTGTCGGGGGAATGGTTCGACGGGCGGTTGACGGCCAATCTCGGTGCCAATGCCTATTCGCAGACCTATTTCGACGAGGCCAACAGCAGCGGCCAGGATGCCTACGCCACGTTCGACGCCAGTTTCGACTTCGCCAAGGACGACGGTCTGTCCGCCAGGCTCTATGTCCAGAACATCGCCGATACGCCCTACAAGACCTCCGGCTATTCCAACGGCACTTACGAACTCGGCACGCTGGGCAAGGGACGCACCTTGGGCCTGACCCTGCGCAAGGAGTTCTAAGGTCCATGACCCGGCCGGTTCCTTCGTCGCTGTCGCGGCTGCTCGTCGCCGCGGGAGGCGTCTATACCGCGCAGAGCCTGGTCGGCGGGCTGACCTTTCTCGGCCTGCCCGCCGTGCTGCGCGCGGAGAACGTCGCGCTCGACCGGATCGGTCTCGTGTCGCTGGCCATGCTGGTCTGGGCGCTGAAATTCCTCTGGGCCGCCCCGGTGGAACGCTTCCGCCTCGGTCGAGGCGGTCGCCGCCGCTCACGCCGGATGATCATTGTCGGCGAGGTCGTGGTGGCGCTCGCCTTGATCGTGATCGGGTTCAATGGCGAAGTGTCGTTCAATGGTCTTTTGGCGCTTCTGATCCTGATGGCGATTGCCTCCGCCACCGTCGACATCGTCTGCGACGCCTTCCTGATCGAGCAGTTCCCCGAACACCGGCGCGGCCTCGCCAACATGGCCCAGGTCGGCGGCGGCTATCTTGGCATGATCTTCGGCAGCGGGTTGTTCGTGTGGGCCGTGTCGGCGTCCGGTTGGCAACAGGCCTGTTTCATGCTTTCCGGCATTGTCCTTCTGCTCAGCCTGCCGATCGTGATCGCGCGGGAGGAGATTGGCCCGGCGCTTGCGACCACGGCGACACCGGGATTGTTGAACGGTTTGCGAAACCGTGAGGTCCGGATCGGCATCGCCATGACGATCGCCTTCGAGTTTGGCGGGCGGATCGCCCAGGCGCTGGCGGGTCCTTTTCTCATCGACGCGGGCCTGTCGCTGGCGACGCTCGGCCTGGTCAATGGTGTCGGCGGCGTGGCCGCCGGACTGTGCGGCACCGTGATCGGCGGGATCGGCGCCCAGCGCCTCGGACCGCGTCGCGCCATGCTTGCCGTCTCTGGCCTTGGTGGAGTTACGCTCGGACTCGTGGCGCTGTCCATGGTCGTCGGCGTTCGCAGCCTGCCGCTGCTTGTCGGGTTGTTCGTGCTGCAGGGCGCGGTCATGGCGGCCGGCTTCGTTGTCAGCTACGCGCGCCTGATGTCGCTTGCCTCGCCGTCGCAACCGGGCGTCGACTTTACCCTGTTTCAATGCGCAAGCGCCATCGCCGCGGCGTTCTGCGGCCTCTCGGCCGGCCTGATCGCCGCGCGGGCCGACTACGCGGCGACCTTTGCTCTCGCGAGCCTCGCGGCCGTGGCGGCAATACCTCTTCTCGTCTTGCTCGAACGTCGTCTCAACAAAGGAAGCCCCTCATGACCAGACCTCTTGCCGTGATCGTTGGCGCCGGTGTCGCCGGCCTTGCCGCCGCGTGGTGGCTGGACAAGGCCGGATGGTCCTCGCTGATCGTCGAACGCGCCGAAAACCTGCGCGAGAATGGCTATATGCTCGGCCTGTCCGGCCTTGGTCATGAAACTCTCAGGCGCATGGGATTGCACGACCGCCTCGCAAGCGTTGCCTATACGATCGACGAGAACGTCTACAAGGACAGCCGTGGCCGGGAACTGCTGCGCCTGCGCTACCGCGATTTCATCCGCGATCTGCCCTATCTCGCCGTGCGGCGGAACGATCTTGTGCGGGCGCTCGCCGAAATCCTGCCATCGACCGTCGAAATCCGCTTCGGCGAAACCGTGGCGAACTTCGAGGACGAAGGCGATTGCGTCGCTGTCACGCTGGCAGGAGGGGAGACGGTCAGGGCCGACCTCCTGATCGGCGCCGATGGTTTTCGCTCCTTCGTTCGCCAGAGGATCTTCGGTGCCGATGACCGCTGTCTGCAACCGCTCGGCTACTATTTCTCGGTCTATGACATCGGCGCCCCGAAGAACTTCACCAGCGATTTCGTCTCCTATGCCGAACCGGGCCATCTGGCGGAATATTATGCCCTGCATGACGGGCGGCTCGCGGCCATGCATGTCTGGCGCGACGGCAGGGCCAATCTCGAACGGGCGAGCGATCGTGTCGACCTGTTGCGTGGCGTCAGCGCAAACAGCAACCCCCAGGTTCGCGAGTTGCTGGATCAGGCGGCCGGCGAGGGAGAGCCGATCATCGTCGACAGCCTGACCATGGTCGATCTTCCGGCGTGGTCGAAGGGTCGGGTGCTGTTGCTGGGCGATGCGGCCCATTGCCTGACGCTGGTGTCGGGTCAGGGAGCCGGCATGGCGTTGGCCTCCGGCGAAATGCTGTCGCGCGCGCTGATGGAAGCCGGCAGTCTTTCCGACGGCCTGGCGATCCACGATGCGCGGCTGCGCCCGATCATCGGCCGCCTGCAGGCACGCAGCCGCAAGATGGCAGCCGTGTTCATTCCGGAGGGTGCCCTGGCCTTTCATGTGCGCAACTTCGTCATGCGCCACATGCCGCGCGCTTGGCTCGGTCGCTATTTCAGCAACGCGATCAGGTCGGAGATCGAGCTGGCGCAGAAGTGAGATCTTGAGCTGTAAAGAATAAGGATCGCACCTCATTCAACGCCGTCAATGTAATACTCACGGCATTTCACAAAAACCGCAACGAACGCGAAATAGCCCAATAGCTCCATCATGCAAGTGTTTGATCATGTGCGTGCCGGATTGTGCCAAGGATTCCGTACGTGGTTTAGGGTATCAAAATGGCAAGTTTTCACGTGCTATTTCATTCTTCGATTGCAACGCCTTTGTGAGATTGATTGAGCCTCCAAGGCGAAATACTGCTTCCGCGATACCACGTTGCGTCTGCAGCTGAAATTCCGACGCGTCCCCAGGTAACAGAACCGCAACGTTTTTGACGCCAAGATCTGCCAGCTGTGCCGGAGTCCCATGGCCATATTCCAAATGGCCACGTCCGATGATGCCGACGACCAGAGCCGACGGGTCCGCCTCAAGCGCAGTTGCGATATTGCAGGCAAACGCCCGATCCCAAGTCTGCTGGGCCCGAATAAATCGATCGAACTGAGGATCATCCGGATGTTGTGCGGCGCGTTCCGGCCTTGAGCCGCCCGTATAATCGAACAGGAACTGGCGGTAGGCTGCTGACGCAGGTCGTGCCGGCGTCAACCCGTCCCGTTCCGCCTCCGGGATTGCCTCCCACCCGAGCTTGCCAACTTCCGTCACCAGCGGTCGGTGGCAATTGAGTGCTTTCATCGGCAGACGAAACTGCCGGCAATAGTGGAAGATCGGCAGGTAAAGTTCGGCCGGGAAGCCCCAGACTTTTGCCCATTCCGCTTCATCGAGAAACTGCTCGACGGTGAGCACGCCCGCCACCCATCGATCCAGTGCGGGTTGAACGCGTCTTGGAAACATCTCAAAACCGACGACGATATCAGCCTTGTAAGCATGGAGTGCTGCAATGACGTGCAGCTGCCAGCGGTGGATATCATATCGGTCATGGGTCTCGCCAAGCAAGACTGCCTGCTTTCCAGCAAGCGTCTGCATCAGCGCCTGATGCTGCAGGATCTCGCCCGTATGGCCGTCCCGCCAACTGCCCGGCTCATGGTCCAGCATGTGCGTCTCCCCGTCAAACTGCATCTTCAAGTGCTGGGACCAGCAGGGTCAAGCCGACCTGTTCCCCGTCCGGGTTGATGGCGGCAAGCCGCATCCGCCCCTCGGCTACCTCTGTCTCTTCCCAACGCGCGACAGTGCCGCCGAGCAGATGCAGATGAAAATCCTCGGTCATGATGTTGATGAAGCCCATACCAGGGCTGACCTTGGTGACCTGTCCTGTCCAGCTCTGGCTGAAGCCGGGCTCGTCATAACGAATGGTAATCGTAGAGCCCTCGGCCAAGGCTAGATCAAGTGGCAGACGTCCCGGATCGGCAGGGTCCAGATCCGGTCTGTCAGGCCGGGTGAGGTCCCGCTTCTTCGGATCGGCAATCCTTTGCAGATCCGACAAGGCGCTTGCAAAAGGTTCGAGCCCTTCGAAGCCGACCACTGCGAAAAGCGTGCCGCCGTCAGCCTTGTTGAATTCCAGACGCGGATACACCTGGTTCTGCATGATGCTGGAGATATCGAAGACGATCTCGGAGACCAAGGCCGGATCGATACTGGACTTGTGATGAGCGCCACCGCAGACGAAGCGGCCCGAGACTTCCCCGACCATCTCGACCTTGCCGATGCGTTCGTGGGTCGCGCCATTGCCCTTTCCGATGATCATCAACTTGCCCATGTCGGGGAGCCGCCGGATGATATCCTCTGCCTTTGCCTGCAGGTGGTGTCGGGTTACGGGTTCGTTGGTGGTCATGTCTGTTTCCGTCACGGGTTCGATGGAGGATGGAGTCAGCTGGCGACAGCCAGCACTTTCGGATGGTTGTCGATATCGTGGATCTGCATGTCGGATGGCGTCTGGGGGACGCGATGTGAGATCAGGATCAGGATCAAGTCCGGCAAATGCTCGCGGATCCGTGCCATAAGCTCGGTTTCGGCCGCCTGGTCGAGCGCACTGGTCGCCTCGTCGAGGATAGCAATATCCGGTCGTTGCAACAGAATACGGGCAAGTGCGAGCCTCTGCATTTCACCGCCCGAAAGCGAGGCAAGGTCGCGTTCGGCTTCGATCGAGGCACGTTCCTTCATTCGGTCGAGACCAACAGCGTGCAAAGCCGTTGTCACGGTTTCCTGTCCGAAATCATCGACCGTGCAGGGATAGGCGGCGGCATCGGCCAGGGAGCCGAGCGGCATGTAGGCCTTCTGCGGCAGGAAGAGCACTTTGTCCGAGGGAAGTGTGATTGAGCCGGAGCCATGCTGCCAGAAACCGGCGAGAAGCTTGACCAGCGTCGTCTTGCCGATTCCAGATCGCCCCCGAAGCAGCAAGGTGGAGCCGGGATCGAGCGAAATATCAGGCAGGCTCAGGAGAAGCTCATCTTGTGCCGAGCAAACCTGTATCTCCTGGAGCTTTAGGGACTGTGATTGGCTTACCCTCGCAATTGGGGATGGATGCGATCCGTGACGCTCAGCGGCTTGAAGGAAACCGTCGAGGCGCGATGCCGTGGCCACAAGTTCGGCGAGATCCCGATAGGAGAAGATGAACCAGGACAGTGTGGTGACTACTTGGGAGAAGGCCATGCTGAGCTGCATCAAACCACCGAAGGCAACATGACCGGCCAGATAGCCCGGCAGCGCCACGAAGAGCGGGATGCGGAGCACAGAATGCCGGAACGGGAAGGTAAAGCTGCCCAACACGAGCTCCGCGCGGATCAGTCGCCGCCAGTTGGCAGCCAGCTCGTCGAAGCGGGCAGAAAAGCTTCGCCGTTCGGCCGCCTCGCCATTCGAAAGTGCGACCTCGTCGAAAGCCGTCCGCCAGCGAGCAAGGCCGAACCGAAAGCTCGCCTCCTTGTGCTGTTGCTGGGCAAGCAGACCCTTGAGCGGCTTACCCAGCTGATGCGTAATGAGGCTGCTGATCGCCACATAGAGGAAGGCCGCCCAGACCATGTAGCGCGGGATCTCGAGGTCCAGCCCGAGGGGAGCCAGCGACAGGGCAAAGTTGGACAGCCCCCAGAGCACTGTCAGATAGGAAAACAGGCCGACGATCTCGCCGATCAAATCCAATGTCTCGCCGAGCAGGCCGCGCGCAAACAGGCGGCAGTCTTCCGCAATTCGCTGGTCGGGATTGTCGATGCGATCGACCGGGTCAGCCGCCATGTGCCAGAAGGCCTTGTTGCGGGTCCACAAGGCGATCGCATGGTCAGTCAGAGCCTTCCGCCAGCGGATCTCCAGCACCTTGCGCAGGTATTCGTAAGACAGGCCGCGCACGGAATTCAAAGCGATGATCAGGGCAAAGATACCGATCTGCCGGAGCACTTCGGGTCCGTCCACCCTTTCGATGGCAGAATAGAATTGACCCGTCCACTCGACCAGACGAACTGCAGCATAGACGCTGCCGAGATTGAGGGCGATGGCCAGGGCATAAAGCGCAACGCTGAACTTGCCTCCCGGAGCCGAGATGCAGATGCCGATCAGACGTTTGAACTGTTGAAACAGGGTCGACATGATGTTCCCTCTGAAAAGGGTGGTGCCGGCTGCTGAGCCGGCACCGGTATGGCTCAAAACTTGACCGTCGCGCCGACCTTGAATGTGCGACCGGCCCCCGTTTGCAGTTCCAGCGGATTGACATTGGCAACCGCAGCCGAGCCGGCGACGGTGTTGTAGCCGGTCAGCGTGTTCGGGAAGTATCGGCGGTCGAAGATGTTTTCGATGCCAAAGGTCACTTCCAGATTTTCTCGCGGGGTCCACTTGGCATAGGCATCGAAGACCGCGTAGCCGGAGGGCAGGTAATAGGCGGTGTTGCTTGCCTCGGTTCGGCCGGCAGCGAAGGTGCCGAACAGCTCGAATTGCAGGTGGTAATCCGGCAGTTCGTGCTTCACGCCGAGGACTGCGGTAAAGGGTGTCGCACCATCGAAGGCCGTCTCAGCAGAGGATGCGCTGACTCTCTGGCGCCCCTGGCTCCAGCTCAGATTGGCCGAGAGCGTGGTGTAATCCAGAACTTCGTATTCGCCACCGAACTCGATACCCCAGAGCCTGACATCCTCGACATTGTTGGAGGTATAGGCCGTGACCGGTGTGCCGCTGCCATCGAGGATCGTTGTTTCTTGAAGGCTGCGAATGAAGTCCTTGTAGTCGGCATAAAAGCCGTTCACGCTGAAGAAGCCGCGCTCATACTCACCACGAAGTCCAATCTCGTAGCTTTGAACCGATTCTGGTCGCAGGTCGGGATTGGGGATGATGGAGGAGCCGCTGAAGATGTCCGTGCTCGACTGGAAGAGCTGCGCCGATGTCGGCATCTTGAAGCCCTCTCCGTAGGACGCATAGACAGAGTAGGTCTCGTCGAGCTTGTAGGTTGCGCTGAAGGCCTTCAGCAGCTCGGTGCTCTCTTTTTTCGCGGGCGCATAGCCGGGTAGCCCCGGGTATGTCGCATCCCCTGTCGGGTCGATCGAATAGGTGGCGAGCCTGAGGCCCGGTGTCAGGGTCAGGCGATCGTCGAGAAGCCCGATTTCGTCCTGGATGTAGACGTCGGCTCGCTGTGTCTCGACGCGGGGGAAGCTGAAGCCCTGGTTGGTGGCCACCGTCGTCGTCCCGGTCAGGGAGTTGTAGGTGGTGTTGATACCCGCGTAATCACCCTTGGTATGATCGCCATCGAAGCCGTAAGTCAGGCTGTGACGGGTTGGACCGAGATCAAAGCTCGACTTCAGCTGGATGTCGCCTTCCAGGAAAGTCTCGCTGTAGTCACGATACTGATTGCGCAGTTCGACGCGGTTCGAATAGACGCGGCGCTGATCGCTGTCGGTTACGCGCTCCTGGGGCGAGTAAGACAGGCGCCAATTCAGGCTGTCGAGCCAGGGCAGATCCGCCAGCCACTCGTGCTCAAGCGCGATCCGCTTGCGGCTCATGTCGAGATCGCGGACATAGGGGTCGTTGATATAGGCGCTGGTGGACGGGATGCCCGTGGCCGAGGCGCTCATGTCGTAGAGCTGGAGAACTTCCGTCGCGCGACCGAAGAGCTCTCCCGTCAGCTTCACCGTGTTCTGGGCATCCGGCGTCCAGACCATCTTAAGAAGTGCGTTGTCGACATCAGTGTCGGCGGGGAAGAGCTCGTTGCATCCCAGATAGAGCCGGCTGCAACCCCAGATCCCGCCATCGGCTCGCGCGTTGCTGAACTCGGCCTCATGCGAGGATGTCTGGCCGTAGCTGCCGAGGATCTGCAGGTCTCCGAAATCATAGGCGCCGGTGACCTGCTTATTCCAGCTATCGTCGAAGCTGTCATAGCTGGTCTTCATCTCCAACGCCCAGGGCTTGTCGCCATCTGCAAGTAGATCCGAGGGATCTAGCGTGCGGAACATGACGGAGCCACCGAGCGCGTCGGCCCCCCACAGGACCGAATTGGGGCCACGGACGATCTCGACCGCCTTGAAATTGCTCATGTCGAAGAAGTCACGACTGCCGTCGGTGATGAGTTCCTGAACGCGCGAACCGTCGACCATGGTCAGCACGCGGTTTCCGCTCATGCCACGTATCGAAAAGCTCGTCAGCTGTCCCCAAGGGTTGACGCTGGATGTCTGCCTCGCGACCGAAACGCCGGGTTCCCGCCGCACGAGATCCTGAATGTCTCGGATGTTGTAGTCGTCCAGCTGCTCCTGGGTCACGACCGTGATGTTTTGCGGCACATCGAGGAGCTTCTTGTCAGATCGCGACGAAACCACGATCTGATCAAGGACGGTGTCCTCGGCCAAGCCATTGGCCGGCTGGCAAAGACTGATTGCAGCAACGCCTGCTGCCAAAATCTGGACATGGTGGAGCGTGGACGCGCAAGGCGTCGCTATGGCCCGCAATAGCATGGTTCTAACCCCTCAGAACTGGTGGACTGAGCGGGTCGTATTAAAGGATACCAAAAGAGTCAAGTTTAAACTTGATGAGTAATTTCATGTTTTTTGGAGTCTCTTCTGTGACAGCCTGTTGAAGAAAAAGCTAACAATACTTGATCTTAGCGCGGAACCACCTCCGCATATTGGGAGGAGTTCGAAACGCTCAGATCAATCACACGATCAGTGTCGCGACCCCGGCAAGCCAGTTAGGGGGTGTGAATATCCGGTAAAGCGATCGGCATGGCCGATCGATTAGTGACCGTAGTTTGGGCGGCGGCTAGGAGTGAAGAACGGGGCCGGTGTTGAGGTCATCATCCTCGCTATCGATGACCGCATCCTCTTCTTCTGCCTCTTCGATCATTTCGCTGACCGCTTTGGATATGCTCAGTTGTATCGCCAGACCGAGATGCAGCATGAGCTCTATTTCCTGATATTCAAACGCAATCAGATAAGCCTGCTCAACCAGGTTGCAGACTGTCTGCATAGGGGACTCTGACATGGTTTCGGACCGCTTCAGGCTGCTATCGCCATCGCCATTTGGCGACCGGCAACAGGATGATGGACGTAGAGTGGCTCGGTGATCCCAGTTGCCTGCCGCATTGAGTTCAAGACGGCGCCTGAGACTTCAAACGCACCGCAGCAAACAGGCAAACGGCCATATCCTTCTGCCCGACCGAGTTCGTCGACCGCGACCCCCGCTCTGCGGTAAACACGCCGCATGTGGGGTTCATAGTTGGATAACATCATCCCAATTCCGTGATGGAGCGCGCATTCGCACAGCGCCAGCAACAGGCGGCTGAAAGCATCAGCCGGCGAAAGATCCGGAAAATCTTCAGCGATCGCGGTCTCGTCAATGCACATGCGCGTTCCTTCCCAAATGCCGGGCGCAACGAGATTGACATCGGTCGGCAATGTTGCGTGGAAGACGTCATAGAGAAGTGTTGGACCGGTCGTTGGCATCAGCCGCATCGAACCGTAAAGTCGCGTCCCCTGGTTGTTGCACCAAACAAGATAGACTGGGAAAAGGTCGTCATAGCAGTCTCGCTCGTGGTCGCCACAAACAGGAACCGACCAACCGAGCCGATCCGCGAAGACCTCTTTTCGCAGCCGGAACATGTGGTCGACGAGTTCGGGAAACTGGGAATATTGGTGAGCCTGAAGTGTGATAAACATATTAAACCCCCTCAACTGGATTGTGGGGACATCATGTGGGCTTGTGCCTTCATTCGATATTCCCACCCCTGCGCCGCCGCAAATGAGGGGGTCAAATTGGATTGATGAGCCGGAGCTTGATTGCCTTGGCAATCGCCTGCGGGATATTCGCGCAAGCGAGCTTAAAACGCGCGGACTTCAAATACCCGCGCGCCGTGTGATCCGAGATGCCGAGAATGATAGCAATGTCTTTGTGATCCTTGCCGAGTGCTGCCCAATGGAGACATTCTCGTTCCCGCGGCCCAAGTGGCGGGGCAGGATCATCCTCGCCATAGAGTTCGACCAGAGCCTTCGAATGCAGCAGATGGGCGAGTTCAAGCCAGTGGCCTCGATTCGCGAAAACCTGAAGTGCCCAAGGCTCAGGCGCAAGGTCAGCATTAAGTGACACAATTGCCCGTCGGCCAGCTCGGTCGATGATAGGCATGGAATATCCTGCACCCGACAGCCCGTGACGGCCAGCATCTTCGAACATGCGCATCGCGGCAGGGCCAGCAGTGAGTTCGCTCCAAAAAAACGGAAGTGTCCGCGTTACCCCCTCAATTGCGACAGGATCGACGTTGACGTATCCTTGCAAAAGATACCGGCTCACCCAGACGGGCGGGTAGGTGGTTCTGACGAACGGCGCATCAATCTTGGATGCCACAGTCTGGGCCATGTGGTAGGTCACATGCGCCAGCTGATACACCTCTCGGATGGCCTGGATGGACGTTTCGACGTCAGGTGCATTTTGCACCCAGCCAAAGGCAGTTTCAAACAAGACGTTCGTTGAAATCAGCTCTTCCATGAGGCCCCCACCCCGAAACAACTACCTGCAATCTGAGGGTGAAATTTCCTATTTGCAACCCGCTGTCCCCTCATATGCGGGGACTGACAGCACAAAGCGCGCCTGTTACTGCTTTTGCCAGGAGGTTTCGGTCCATGCGCCATGCGAAATCGAACAAGCAACACAGCGAACCGGAAGCCAGGGAAGCTGCCGCAGTTCTCTCCGACGTCTTCATGGATCTCGCACGCTCGGAGGCGCTGACACGAGCATTGACGGATGAGCGAAACGGCAAACCAGAGCGCGCCGATTACTGGGTCGGAGTGTTTTTGGCGATACCGACGCTGGCTCGCGACTGAGGCAATCCAGAGGAAGTTGATGGAGATATCGGGTCACGTGTCGGCCTGTTTCGGCGCACTGAGTTTGCGTCGTCTGCAAAGACGAAACGATCTGTTGGTCTGAGAATTCGAACATAGGCTGCGTCAAGGTCGTGTAGCTCTCGCCATGTGCACGGCAACATCCTGCTACAAATGAGCAAATCAGCTGCGTGCTATCTTCTTCGACGGTGCATGCCATGCATCGCGTCTTACTCCTGCCGAACGTCGGGCCAGCCTTTGGCACTTGTTCGATACGCGGCAGGACGTTTTGGGACCCTCCATCTCAGCGCGTTGACGCAGCCTAGCGTCTTCTACTCAACAGATACATCAAACACGGCGCGCCAAGCAGGGCAGAGACCAGTCCGGCCGGGATCTGGTAGGGTGCTGCGATGGTACGGCCGACGAAATCTGCGATGACCATGAGTCCCCCACCGATAAGGGCTGCGCCGATCATTTGCGGCAGAGCACGTTTAAGACCAGCTTCTCTTGCAAAATGAGGAGCCATCAGGCCGACAAAAGAGAGCGGACCAACGGTCAGCGTTGCTGCGGCCGTCATCAGGCCAGCAAGCCCAAACAGCATCAATCTTGATTGCGCCAGCGGTATGCCCACCGCAGTTGAAGGTGCCGGGCCGAGCGGCAGGAT
>NZ_LJHS01000056.1 GCF_001296045.1 Rhizobium sp. AAP43
CCAAGGTGCTGAAGACCTCGGCGTACTTCTCCCGCTACCAGGTGAAGTACAAGCGGAGGCGGGCCGGCAAGACCGACTACCGCGCGCGCCTGCGGATGTCCACCCAGGACAAGAACAAGTACAACACCCCCAAGTACCGCCTGGTGGTGCGCTTCACCAACCGCAATGTGGTGTGCCAGATTGCCTACGCCACCATGGCGGGCGACAAGGTCATCTGCGCCGCCTACAGCTCTGAGCTGCCCCGCTACGGCCTGAAGATGGGCCTCACCAACTACGCCGCTGCCTACTGCACCGGCCTGCTGGTGGCGCGCCGCATGCTGAACAAGCTGGGCCTGGACAAGCACTACGAGGGCAACACCGAGGACGTGGGTGAGGACTACAACGTGGAGGCGGCCGACGACGCCCCCCGCCCCTTCCAGTGCATCCTGGACGCCGGACTGAAGCGCACCTCCACCGGCTCCAAGGTGTTTGCCGCGCTCAAGGGCGCGCTGGACGGCGGCCTGGACATCCCCCACAACGAGAAGCGCTTTGTGGGCTACGACCCCGACTCCAAGGAGTTCGACGCCGAGATCCTGCGCAAGTACATCTACGGCGGCCACGTGGGCGAGTACATGGAGGAGATGATTGAGGAGGACCCGGAGAAGTACCAGGCGCACTTTGCCGAGTACCTCAAGAACGGCGTCGAGCCGGATGACCTGGAGGACCTGTACACCAAGGTGCACGAGGCCATCCGCGCCGACCCGGCGGCCAAGCCCAAGGCCCGCAGCAAGCCGGCCGAGGCCAAGCGGTGGAAGGAGGTCAAGCTGACCTACGAGCAGCGCAAGGACAAGCTCAAGGCTAAGCTGTCGGAGCTCATGGCCGGCGACGACGAGTGAAGCGGCCGCCGCCCGGCGCCGCGACGCTCCCCTGCCACCACCCCGCGCAACGGTTCGGGCGGCCAATCCACAAAAGGCCGCCGCAGCAGTGGCCGCGCCGCGGCCACGCCTGCGGGGGCGGGCGAGGTGGCAGCTGGCCCGCCTGCCACGCCCGCGCCCTGCAGACCTTCCTTGTAAGGAACCCAAAGCGAA
>NZ_LJHS01000057.1 GCF_001296045.1 Rhizobium sp. AAP43
GAAGGCGGCCGTACCGTCGGCGCCGGCATCGTCGCTTCGATCGTCGAGTAATCGATATTCCCACGAGGGAAGACCATGAACCCCGCCGGAAACGGCGGGGTTTTTGTTTGACGGTAACCCAGACTGCTATCCGCAGACCAGCTCGATGCGATCAGGAACTTCCGCCACCAGTTGAGGCTAACCGGATGCTCGGGCAGGCGTTGTGATATGGCATGCTTTATCCAGCATCGGTTTGGCCGGTGCTGCGTTGACGGGGTCTAAGCGGAGCCAGATGGTCGGCTCGTCTTTTGGCGCTCTTGGAAAATGATGACCGACGGTGGCGTCTCTGACGACACCGCTGACCAGTTGGCTGTTGGCGAAGGCATACTGCAATTGACCACCCACTGCGTTCGGGCGAAGCGCTATCGCGACAAGTTCACCGCTGGCCGCACCTCATCGGTCGCGCCTTGGCTTGCAGGGCCGCCATTGCATTGGCAACGAGGTGCTCGGCGCTATCCGAGGTTTCGACGCGCGCGTGATCGCTACCGGGGGGGGGCGTGGCGATGAAGTGAATGGTCTCGATTGGGCAGCAACTCACCCTGTCCTGAGCTCAGCCTCTTCGGCGAGCCTGAGGAGATCCGTCACCAGGATACCGTTGATCGTCATGCCGGTGACATCGCACTCCGCTATCGACACATCGACGAGGCTCGCAAACCGGACCGCGCAACCATTCATATCGACATGGGTGAGGCTTGCGCCATCCATGGCGACGTTCTCGAAGATGGCCCCTGACATGGTGAGGTTGCGAAAGGCGATCTGCTCCGCATCGGCATCGGTCACCAGCGCCCGTCCAAGGTTCACATTGGTAAAGACCGCCTGCCGCAAAATGACGTCGCTGAAACGCGTTTCCGACAGGTCGCTGTCGTGGAACTCAGAGCCGGGCAGGGCGGCATTGCTGATTCTCATCATGGCGGGTCCTCCAGAAGGGACAGGCCTTATGACTATCCGGCAATCTGCACCTCATGGCAAGCGGCAGCCTCTTTAGCGTCTTCCTGGCCTTAAAACGTTTCGACCAGCTGCCTCGTCTCCGGGAATTCCCCCGGTCATTTGAAGGGTGTGTCAGGCAAACTCCCACAGAGCGGCCGCATGTCTCCTCTGCACAGTTGGCAGTTCTCACCGGGCATGCCTCCTTTAAAAACGCGGCTCTCGGCGCAGTCTCGCGCCTGATTCGCCCGCCTGGTCCCCTGAACGCCAAGAAGGACAATGCCGTGACAATGCGTCCCGCGAGGAAACTTCTATTGGCGGCGACCCTGACGTTGATCCTGCCGCAAGCCTTGCTCGCGGAAGAGGGCCCATTTTTATGGAAGGCTGAGAGAGCCGGGTCGTCGATCACCATACGCTCCGGCCTCAGCGCACCGGAAGCGGGTCGCCCAAGCTTCGGAATCGAATCGAATCTCGATGCAGCGGGACCTTCAACGACCGGAACCCGTGTTGCGCCGCTGCGGCTGTGGAGCGAGATCGACCTGGATCGACGTGACAGAACGCGATTCTCTGCCGGCGCCAAGCTTGACGCCCGCAATGGCGCCGGGCGCGTCTATGTCCAGCAGGTCAGGCGTGTTGAACTTGCATCTTTGGCCGATCTGGAACTGGATCGGACGCTGGAAACCTCGCGATCTCCGGGGGAGGAGCCTGTCTACCGGGCCCGGCAGGCGTTGAGGCTCAGCTTGACGGAATGGCAGGCAACCGTTGTGGCCGATGTCACCCTGGAAAACCGACAATCCATGGCTGCCGGTATGAGCATGAGCCGGAAATTGGCGCCCGGTGTCAGTCTGTCGGCCACCGTTTCCGATCTGTCCCGTCGGCCAAAGGCGGTGATATGGGGCAGGCTTCAACGGGATTGGTAGTAGTCTCCATCTGCCGCGTGAAGAAAACATGCATGGCGAAGAAAAGACGGAAAAAATGCGCTTGCCATTCCGGTCTGGTCGTCTTAAAGGGAGCGCCATGCCTCGAACGAAACGGTTTTCGCTCGGAGCAAGGCTTAGGGGTATAGCTCAGTTGGTAGAGCGGCGGTCTCCAAAACCGCAGGTCGTCGGTTCAAGCCCGGCTGCCCCTGCCATTTCCGTTCGGCGCGCACGAGTGCGGCGGCGAGCACGATGATCTGGCACAGCCTAAAAGTTGCGAAAGAGCATTTCCCTCTTGTGAAACTGGGAAACGCTCTTTATGTAGGGTTCAAACAGACACGCGGTGCGTGGGGCTGACCAAGGTCGGCTTTACGCGCCGTAAAAGCGTGGGCATTAAATGGCATCCAAGTCCAATCCATTCGCGTTTCTGCAGCAGGTTCGCTCCGAAACGTCCAAGGTGACGTGGCCCTCGCGTCGCGAGACCATGATTTCGACGCTCATGGTCCTGGCGATGGTGTTTTTCGCTGCGCTGTTTTTCTTTGGCGCAGACCAGCTTATCGGCTGGGTGCTCAGCCTCGTGCTGAGCGTTGGTAACTGATCGGGCGGAAACGAACATGGCGGCACGTTGGTACATCGTCCACGCATATTCCAATTTTGAGAAGAAGGTCGCGGAAGACATCGAGAACAAGGCTCGCCAGAAGGGGCTTGAGCACCTGTTCGAGAAGATCCTCGTGCCGACGGAAAAGGTCGTCGAGGTTCGTCGCGGCCGTAAGGTCGATAGCGAACGCAAGTTCTTCCCCGGCTATGTGCTGGTGCGGGCGAACCTGACGGACGAAGCCTATCACCTGATCAAGAATACCCCGAAGGTCACGGGCTTCCTTGGTTCCGACAATAAGCCGGTTCCGATCCCGGACTTTGAAGCCGACCGCATCCTGGGTCAGGTCCAGGAAGGTGTCGAGCGGCCGAAGTCGTCCGTATCCTTCGAAATCGGCGAACAGGTCCGCGTTTCCGACGGTCCTTTCGCCTCCTTCAATGGCGTCGTCCAGGATGTGGACGAGGAGCGCTCGCGCCTCAAGGTCGAAGTCTCGATCTTCGGTCGCGCAACGCCCGTCGAACTTGAATACGGTCAGGTCGAAAAGGTCTGATCGGAGAAGGGGAGGAAACTCCCGATCCGCGTGGGAGTAGGGCAGCCTTTTAAGCCGGGCTGTCTGGACGCACCACGCAACCGCAGCCGCCGGCTATGTCCGGCATCAGTGGATCGGGAAACCGGTCTGAGTAGAAAGGCAGAGAGTAATGGCTAAGAAAGTTGCAGGCCAGCTCAAGCTCCAGGTCAAGGCAGGATCGGCAAACCCGTCCCCGCCAATCGGCCCGGCACTTGGTCAGCGCGGCATTAACATCATGGAATTCTGCAAGGCGTTCAATGCCGCCACGCAGGAAATGGAAAAGGGTATGCCGATCCCGGTCGTCATCACCTATTACCAGGACAAGTCCTTCACCTTCGCAATGAAGCAGCCGCCGGTGACCTACTGGCTGAAGAAGGAAGCAAAGATCACCTCTGGCTCGAAGACTCCGGGCAAGGGTGCGAAGGTCGGTACGATCACCAAGGCTCAGGTCCGCGCAATTGCCGAAGGCAAGATGAAGGATCTGAACGCTGCCGACATCGAAGGTGCAATGCTGATGGTTGAGGGCTCTGCCCGCTCCATGGGCCTGGAAGTGGTAGGTTGATCATGGCCAAGCTCGCAAAGCGTCTTCAGAAGATCCGCGAAGGTGTTGACCCGACCAAGCTGGTCGCGCTGCCGGAAGCTATCGCCCTCGTCAAGGAACGCGCCACCGCGAAGTTCGACGAGACGATCGAAATCGCCATGAACCTCGGCGTCGATCCGCGTCACGCTGACCAGATGGTCCGCGGCGTGGTCAACCTGCCGAACGGCACTGGCCGCGACGTCAAGGTTGCCGTGTTCGCCCGTGGCGCCAAGGCTGATGAAGCCCGCGCCGCTGGTGCAGACATCGTCGGCGCCGAAGACCTGCTGGAAATCGTCCAGGGCGGCAAGATCGATTTCGATCGCTGCATCGCCACCCCGGACATGATGCCGCTCGTCGGTCGCCTCGGTAAGGTTCTCGGCCCGCGTGGCATGATGCCGAACCCGAAGGTTGGTACGGTGACCATGGACGTCGCTGGAGCCGTCAAGGCTTCCAAGGGCGGCGCCGTTGAGTTCCGCGTCGAAAAGGCTGGTATCATCCACGCCGGTATCGGCAAGGCCTCCTTCGACGCCAAGGCGCTCGAAGAAAACATCAAGGCTTTCGCTGACGCCGTCATCAAGGCAAAGCCGGCTGGCGCCAAGGGCAACTACGTCAAGCGCGTAGCGATCTCGTCGACCATGGGCGTCGGCGTCAAGGTCGAGCCGTCGTCGGTCAACCTTTGATCTGAATTCGACCGGAGCCCAGGCTCCGGTCCGAACCGTTTCCGGCCTTTCGGGGCCGGAAATGTCTGGCCTCAAAAACCAGACACTCCTGTCCGAGATTGTGGGTGGCCCTTGCGGCCTTAATATTCACCTGCATGAGACGGGGTAAGACCCGGTTTTAAACGTCTGTAGACGTCTTGAAGTTCGGTTCGAGCCTTATTCGCCTTGGCATCGAAGTTTTCTTCGGTGCGAGGGGACAGGATCCTCAAGCGTCGCTCGGGATCTGAAGAAGTGGATCCCTTGAGGCAAAAGGCAAACCCGGTGGGGCCTGCAGGATTGCGGTCCCATCAACTGGAGACAGACAGTGGAAAGAGCGGAAAAACGCGAATTCGTCACAGAACTGAACGAAGTCTTCAAGGCTTCCGGTTCGGTTGTTGTGGCCCACTATGCTGGTGTCACGGTTGCGCAGATGAACGACTTCCGTTCGAAGATGCGCGCTGCTGGCGGCACCGTCAAAGTCGCGAAGAACCGCCTGGCCAAGATCGCTCTTCAGGGCACGGAAGCCGAAGGGATCACCGATCTCTTCAAAGGTCAGACGCTGATTGCATTCAGCAATGACCCGATCACGGCTCCGAAGGTCGTCATGGATTTCGCCAAGACCAACGACAAGATCGTTGTTCTCGGTGGCGCCATGGGAACAACCACGCTCACCGCCGATGCAGTCAAGTCGCTTGCGACCCTGCCTTCGCTGGACGAGCTGCGTGCGAAGCTGCTGGGCATGATCCAGACTCCGGCTACCCGCATCGCTGGCGTGGTACAGGCACCGGCAGCTCAGCTTGCTCGCGTGTTTGCGGCCTATGCAAAGAAGGACGAAGCCGCGTAAGGCGGTTTTTCGCTGTTCATACCCTAAACCCGTTCGTTTCGAACCGAACATCTATAAGGAAGTACTATCATGGCTGATCTCGCAAAGATCGTTGAAGACCTCTCTGCTCTGACCGTTCTGGAAGCTGCTGAGCTTTCCAAGCTGCTCGAAGAAAAGTGGGGCGTTTCGGCTGCTGCTCCTGTAGCCGTTGCTGCTGCTGGCGGCGCTGCTCCGGCTGCTGCTGAAGAAGAAAAGACCGAGTTTGACGTCATCCTCACGGATGCCGGCGCAAACAAGATCAACGTCATCAAGGAAGTCCGCGCCATCACCGGTCTCGGCCTCAAGGAAGCCAAGGACCTGGTCGAGGGCGCTCCGAAGGCTGTCAAGGAAGGCGTTTCCAAGGCTGAAGCCGCAGACCTCAAGAAGAAGCTTGAAGAAGCTGGCGCCAAGGTCGACGTTAAGTAATATCGGAATGCGATGGGGGAAGGTTTCCTTCCCCCATCGATTTCCTCCGAACATATTACCCAGGAACCGTCAAAAACGGTTCCTGGGTAATGGGTTCTCAAGAGGATGGTCTTGTAACGAGTGCCCGGCAATCCGGTCGGCCGCTCGGACTTCAAGACGAGATTGAAATCCATTTTTTGACGGAGCCGCCTGGCCAGCAGGTTCCGTCCGTTGCAGGCCCGGTTGCAAATTGACAAGGAGCGACGATGGCTCAGACCCTTTCCTTTAATGGTCGTAGGCGCGTACGCAAGTTTTTCGGAAAAATTCCAGAAGTAGCAGAGATGCCGAACCTCATCGAGGTTCAGAAGGCATCCTATGACCAGTTCCTGATGGTCGACGAGCCCCAGGGCGGTCGTCCGGACGAAGGTCTGCAGACGGTCTTCAAGTCCGTCTTCCCGATCACCGACTTCTCTGGCGCATCCATGCTGGAATTCGTATCCTACGAATTCGAGCCGCCGAAGTTCGACGTGGACGAGTGCCGTCAGCGCGACCTGACCTATGCCGCACCGCTCAAGGTGACGCTGCGCCTTATCGTATTCGATATTGATGAGGATACGGGCGCTCGCTCGATCAAGGACATCAAGGAACAGTCCGTCTACATGGGCGATATGCCGCTCATGACCAACAACGGCACGTTCATCGTCAACGGCACCGAGCGCGTTATCGTCTCGCAGATGCACCGTTCGCCGGGCGTCTTCTTTGACCACGACAAGGGCAAGAGCCACTCCTCGGGCAAGCTTCTGTTTGCAGCCCGCGTGATCCCATATCGTGGTTCCTGGCTCGACATCGAATTCGACGCCAAGGACATCGTCCACGCCCGTATCGACCGTCGCCGCAAGATCCCCGTGACCTCGCTGCTGATGGCGCTTGGCATGGACGGCGAAGAGATCCTGTCGACCTTCTACACGAAGTCGCTCTACCAGCGTGATGGCAAGGGCTGGCGTTTCCCGTTCAACCCGGAAACCCTCAAGGGCGCCAAGACGCTTTCCGACCTCGTTGACGCCGATACCGGCGAAGTCGTGGTTGAAGGTGGCAAGAAGCTCACCCCGCGTCTGCTGCGTCAGCTTTCGGACAAGGGCCTGAAGTTCCTGAAGGCTTCCGACGAAGATCTCTACGGCAACTATCTCGCGGAAGACCTGGTCAACATGGCGACCGGCGAGATCTACATGGAAGCCGGCGACGAGATCGACGAAAAAACGCTGCCGCAGATCCTCGACATCGGTTTCGACGAGATCCCGGTTCTGGGCATCGACCACATCAATGTCGGCGCCTATATCCGCAACACGCTGGCCGCGGACAAGAACGAGAACCGCCAGGACGCTCTGTTCGACATCTACCGCGTCATGCGTCCGGGTGAACCGCCGACCATGGATTCGGCTGAAGCCATGTTCCAGTCGCTGTTCTTCGACAGCGAGCGCTACGACCTGTCGGCTGTTGGTCGCGTCAAGATGAACATGCGCCTCGACCTCGATTGCCCGGATACCGTCCGCGTTCTGCGCAAGGACGACATTCTGGCCGTGGTCAAGATGCTGGTCGAACTGCGTGACGGCAAGGGCGAGATCGACGACATCGACAACCTCGGCAACCGCCGTGTCCGTTCGGTCGGCGAGCTCATGGAAAATCAGTACCGCCTTGGTCTGCTCCGCATGGAGCGTGCGATCAAGGAACGCATGTCGTCGATCGAAATCGACACGGTCATGCCGCAGGACCTGATCAACGCCAAGCCGGCTGCTGCTGCTGTTCGCGAATTCTTCGGCTCCTCGCAGCTGTCGCAGTTTATGGACCAGGTGAACCCGCTTTCGGAAATCACCCACAAGCGCCGTCTTTCGGCTCTTGGACCGGGTGGTCTGACCCGCGAGCGCGCAGGCTTCGAAGTTCGCGACGTTCATCCGACCCATTACGGTCGTATTTGCCCGATCGAGACGCCGGAAGGCCCGAACATCGGTCTGATCAACTCGCTTGCCACCTTTGCTCGTGTGAACAAGTACGGCTTCATCGAAAGCCCGTACCGCAAGATCGTCGATGGCAAGGTGACGAAGGACGTCGTCTATCTCTCCGCCATGGAAGAAGCGAAGTACTACGTCGCACAGGCCAATTCCGAGCTGACGTCTGAAGGCGCATTCGTTGAAGAATTCGTCGTCTGCCGTCATGCCGGCGAAGTTATGCTGTCCCCGCGCGACACCATCAACCTGATGGACGTTTCGCCGAAGCAGCTGGTTTCGGTCGCAGCCGCTCTGATCCCGTTCCTTGAAAACGACGACGCCAACCGCGCTCTCATGGGCTCGAACATGCAGCGTCAGGCCGTGCCGCTTCTGCGTGCCGAAGCCCCGTTCGTCGGAACCGGCATGGAGCCGATCGTGGCACGTGACTCCGGCGCTGCCATCGGTGCCCGTCGCGGCGGCGTGGTCGATTTGGTTGACGCAACCCGTATCGTTATCCGCGCCACCGAAGACCTCGATCCGTCGAAGTCTGGCGTCGATATCTACCGCCTGCAGAAGTTCCAGCGTTCGAACCAGAACACCTGCGTCAACCAGCGCCCGCTGGTCACTGTCGGTGACGTTCTGAACAAGGGCGACATCATCGCGGACGGTCCGTCGACCGACCTCGGTGATCTGGCCCTCGGCCGTAACGCGCTCGTCGCGTTCATGCCGTGGAACGGCTACAACTACGAAGACTCGATCCTGATGTCCGAGCGCATCGTCGCAGAAGACGTCTTCACCTCGATCCATATCGAGGAATTCGAAGTCATGGCCCGCGACACCAAGCTTGGTCCGGAAGAAATCACGCGCGACATTCCGAACGTGTCGGAAGAAGCGCTGAAGAACCTCGATGAAGCCGGTATCGTCTACATCGGTGCGGAAGTTGCTCCTGGCGACATCCTCGTTGGCAAGATCACGCCGAAGGGCGAAAGCCCGATGACGCCGGAAGAAAAGCTTCTGCGCGCCATCTTCGGTGAAAAGGCCTCCGACGTCCGTGACACCTCGATGCGTATGCCTCCGGGCACCTTCGGCACCATCGTCGAAGTTCGCGTTTTCAACCGCCACGGCGTTGAAAAGGACGAACGTGCGATGGCGATCGAGCGCGAGGAAATCGAACGCCTCGCCAAGGACCGTGACGACGAACAGGCGATCCTCGATCGCAACGTCTACGGCCGCCTTCTCGACATGCTCCGTGGTCAGGTGTCCATCGCCGGTCCGAAGAGCTTCAAGAAGGGCGTCGAGCTGTCCAACGCCGTCGTCTCTGAATATCCCCGCTCGCAGTGGTGGATGTTTGCCGTCGAAGACGAGAAGGCTCAGGCCGAACTCGAAGCCTTGCGGGCCCAGTACGACGAATCCAAGTCGCGCCTTGAACAGCGCTTCATGGACAAGGTCGAGAAGGTCCAGCGCGGTGACGAAATGCCTCCGGGCGTCATGAAGATGGTCAAGGTCTTCGTCGCTGTGAAGCGCAAGATCCAGCCAGGCGACAAGATGGCTGGCCGTCACGGCAACAAGGGCGTCGTGTCGCGCATCGTACCGGTCGAGGACATGCCGTTCCTCGAAGACGGCACGCATGTCGACATCGTTCTGAACCCGCTCGGCGTGCCCTCGCGCATGAACGTCGGCCAGATCCTCGAGACCCACCTGGCCTGGGCTTGCGCCGGCATGGGCAAGAAGATCGGTCAGATGCTTGAGGACTATCGCAAGCACCTCGACATCACCGATCTGAAGAAGGAACTGACCGAAATCTATGCGTCTGAAGCGCATGACGAGGTCAAGAACTTCGATGATGACTCGCTGGTTCGTCTGGCAGAAGAAGCCAAGCGCGGTGTCTCCATCGCGACCCCGGTCTTCGACGGCGCCCATGAAAGCGACGTTTCCGAGATGCTGACTCGTGCAGGTCTCGCAACGTCTGGTCAGTCTGTTCTGTATGATGGCCGTACCGGCGAAGCCTTCGACCGTCAGGTCACCGTTGGCTACATGTACATGATCAAGCTGAACCACTTGGTCGATGACAAGATCCACGCGCGTTCGATCGGTCCTTACTCGCTCGTCACCCAGCAGCCGCTCGGTGGTAAGGCGCAGTTCGGTGGTCAGCGCTTCGGGGAAATGGAAGTCTGGGCGCTCGAAGCTTACGGTGCTGCATACACCCTGCAGGAAATGCTCACCGTCAAGTCGGACGACGTGGCCGGCCGTACCAAGGTCTATGAAGCGATCGTCCGTGGCGACGACACCTTCGAGGCCGGTATTCCGGAAAGCTTCAACGTTCTCGTCAAGGAAATGCGCTCTCTGGGCCTTTCCGTGGAACTCGAGAACTCGAAGATCCTGCCGGAAGACGGTCAGCTGCCCGACGCGGCCGAATAAGACGTTTGACAAGGCATGCGTGGCGTAAGTCGCGCATGCCATTCCCTGATCGCCCCGAAGGCCAATACGGGACGGTGAGGGAAGTTTCGCCGCAGTTCGCGGTTATTGTCATTGCAAGGGTATGGGGCGGCATCCCGGGAATTTGCCGCCGCCACGACCCAATCTGGGGCTTGAAGCCCACAAGGAGACAGGCATGAACCAAGAGGTCATGAACCTTTTCAACCCGTCGGTACCGGCGCAGCACTTCGATTCCATCCGGATTTCGATTGCGAGCCCGGAAAAGATCCTGTCGTGGTCCTACGGCGAGATCAAGAAGCCGGAAACGATCAACTACCGTACGTTCAAGCCGGAACGCGACGGTCTCTTCTGCGCGCGCATCTTCGGACCGATCAAGGACTACGAGTGCCTGTGCGGCAAGTACAAGCGCATGAAGTACAAGGGCATCATCTGCGAAAAGTGCGGCGTCGAAGTGACGCTGTCGCGCGTTCGCCGTGAGCGCATGGGCCATATTGAGCTCGCAGCGCCCGTTGCCCATATCTGGTTCCTGAAGTCGCTGCCTTCGCGTATCTCCACGCTGCTGGACATGACGCTGAAGGATGTCGAGCGCGTTCTCTACTTCGAGAACTACATCGTCACTGAGCCGGGCCTGACCTCGCTGAAGGAAAACCAGCTTCTTTCCGAAGAAGAATACATGATCGCCGTCGACGAGTTCGGCGAGGACCAGTTCACTGCCATGATCGGCGCTGAAGCCATCTACGAGATGCTGGCCTCGATGAACCTCGAGAAGATCGCCGGCGACTTGCGCTCCGACCTGGCTGATACCACGTCGGAACTCAAGCAGAAGAAGCTGATGAAGCGCCTGAAGATCGTCGAGAACTTCATGGAGTCGGGCAACCGCCCGGAGTGGATGATCATGAAGGTCGTTCCGGTCATCCCGCCGGACCTGCGCCCGCTGGTCCCGCTCGATGGCGGCCGTTTCGCGACCTCTGACCTGAACGATCTCTACCGTCGCGTCATCAACCGTAACAACCGTCTGAAGCGCCTCATCGAACTGCGCGCTCCGGGCATCATCATCCGCAACGAAAAGCGCATGCTGCAGGAATCTGTGGACGCGCTGTTCGACAACGGTCGCCGTGGCCGCGTCATCACCGGTGCCAACAAGCGCCCGCTGAAGTCGCTGTCCGACATGCTCAAGGGCAAGCAGGGCCGCTTCCGCCAGAACCTTCTCGGCAAGCGCGTCGACTATTCCGGCCGTTCGGTCATCGTGACCGGTCCGGAACTGAAGCTGCACCAGTGCGGCCTGCCGAAGAAGATGGCGCTCGAACTGTTCAAGCCGTTCATCTACGCCCGCCTCGACGCGAAGGGTTACTCCTCGACCGTCAAGCAGGCCAAGAAGCTTGTTGAAAAGGAAAAGCCTGAGGTCTGGGATATCCTCGACGAGGTCATCCGCGAACATCCGGTTCTCCTGAACCGCGCACCGACGCTGCACCGCCTGGGCATCCAGGCCTTCGAACCGATCCTGGTCGAAGGCAAGGCCATCCAGCTGCACCCGCTCGTCTGCACGGCATTCAACGCCGACTTCGACGGCGACCAGATGGCTGTTCACGTGCCGCTGTCGCTTGAAGCTCAGCTTGAAGCTCGCGTCCTGATGATGTCGACGAACAACATCCTGCACCCGGCCAACGGTGCACCGATCATCGTTCCGTCGCAGGACATGGTTCTCGGCCTCTACTATCTGTCGATCCAGAACCAGAACGAGCCAGGCGAAGGCATGGTCTTCTCGGATATGGGCGAACTGCACCATGCCCTGGAAAACAAGGTCGTCACCCTGCATGCCAAGATCCGCGGTCGCTTCAAGACGGTTGATGAAAACGGCAAGCCGGTTTCGAAGATCTATGAAACCACGCCCGGCCGCATGATCGTTGGCGAGCTTCTGCCGAAGAACGTCAATGTTCCCTTCGATATCTGCAACCAGGAACTGACCAAGAAGAACATCTCCAAGATGATCGACACGGTCTACCGCCATTGCGGCCAGAAGGACACGGTCATCTTCTGCGACCGCATCATGCAGCTCGGCTTCACGCATGCCTGCCGCGCCGGCATTTCCTTCGGCAAGGATGACATGATCATTCCGGAAACCAAGGCGAAGATCGTTGGCGACACCGAATCCCTGGTCAAGGAATACGAGCAGCAGTACAATGACGGCCTGATCACTCAGGGCGAAAAGTACAACAAGGTCGTTGACGCCTGGGGCAAGGCCACCGAAAAGGTCGCCGAGGACATGATGGCCCGCATTAAGGCTGTCGAGTTCGACAAGGAGACCGGTCGTCAAAAGCCGATGAACGCCATCTACATGATGTCCCACTCGGGTGCCCGTGGTTCACCGAACCAGATGCGCCAGCTGGGCGGCATGCGCGGCCTCATGGCCAAGCCGTCGGGCGAAATCATCGAGACGCCGATCATCTCGAACTTCAAGGAAGGCCTGACCGTTAACGAGTACTTCAACTCGACCCACGGTGCCCGTAAGGGTCTCGCAGACACCGCCTTGAAGACCGCGAACTCCGGTTACCTGACCCGTCGTCTCGTCGACGTGGCGCAGGATTGCATCGTCAACCTCGTGGATTGCGGCACCGATACGGGCCTCACCATGACGGCAATTGTCGATGCCGGTCAGGTCGTGGCCTCGATTGGCTCTCGCGTTCTGGGGCGTACAGCACTTGACGACATCGATCATCCGGTCACGGGTGAGCGCATCGTTGATGCCGGCAAGATGATCCTCGAGCCTGACGTCATCGAAATCGAGAAGGCTGGTATCCAGTCGATCCGTATTCGCTCCGCGCTGACCTGCGCAGTCCAGACGGGCGTTTGCTCGATCTGCTACGGCCGAGATCTGGCCCGTGGTACGCCGGTCAACATGGGTGAAGCTGTCGGCGTCATCGCCGCGCAGTCGATCGGTGAGCCGGGTACCCAGCTGACCATGCGTACCTTCCACTTGGGCGGTACCGCGACCGTGGTCGACCAGTCGTTCCTCGAAGCCTCTTATGAGGGCACGGTTCAGATCAAGAACCGCAACATGCTGCGCAACTCCGATGGCACTCTGATCGCCATGGGCCGCAGCATGGCCGTCATGATCCTCGACGAGCGTGGGGTCGAGCGTTCCTCGCAGCGCGTGGCCTATGGTTCGAAGGTCTTTGTCGACGATGGCGACAAGGTAAAGCGCGGACAGCGTCTGGCCGAGTGGGATCCGTACACACGCCCGATGATGACGGAAGTCGAGGGTATCGTGCATTTCGAGGACGTCGTCGACGGTCTCTCCGTGCTCGAAGCCACCGACGAATCCACCGGTATCACCAAGCGTCAGGTTATCGACTGGCGTTCGACACCGCGTGGCGCCGACCTGAAGCCGGCGATCGTCATCAAGGACGCCAGCGGCAACGTGCTCAAGGTCGCCCGTGGCGGCGAAGCACGCTTCCAGCTGTCCGTCGATGCGATCCTGTCGGTCGAGCCTGGTCAGCGTGTCAGCCAGGGCGACGTGCTTGCACGTTCGCCGCTGGAAAGCGCCAAGACCAAGGACATCACCGGTGGTCTGCCGCGTGTTGCCGAACTGTTCGAAGCGCGTCGTCCGAAGGACCATGCCATCATCGCTGAGATTGATGGTACGATCCGGCTCGGCCGCGACTACAAGAACAAGCGCCGCGTTATCATCGAGCCGGCAGAAGACGGTGTCGAGCCAGTCGAGTACCTGATCCCGAAGGGCAAGCCCTTCCACCTTCAGGAAGGCGACTATATCGAAAAGGGTGATTACATCCTCGACGGTAACCCGGCTCCGCACGACATCCTGGCGATCAAGGGCGTCGAGGCACTTGCCTCGTACCTGGTCAACGAAATCCAGGAAGTCTACCGTCTGCAGGGCGTTCTGATCAACGACAAGCACATCGAGGTGATCGTTCGCCAGATGCTGCAGAAGGTCGAGATCACCGACGCGGGCGACAGCCACTACATCGTTGGTGACAATGTCGACCGGATCGAGCTTGATGACAACAACGACCGCCTGATCGAGGAAGGCAAGAAGCCGGCTTACGGCGATCCGGTCCTTCTCGGCATCACCAAGGCCTCGCTGCAGACCCCGTCGTTCATCTCGGCTGCATCCTTCCAGGAAACCACAAAGGTTCTCACGGAAGCTGCAATCGCCGGCAAGACCGACACGCTGCAGGGTCTGAAGGAAAACGTCATCGTCGGTCGCCTGATCCCGGCTGGTACCGGCGGCACCATGACGCAGATCCGCCGCATCGCCACCTCGCGCGACGACCTCATCCTCGAGGAGCGCAAGAAGGGCACCGGTGCGGATGTCGCAACTCCGATGCTGCAGAACCTCGCCAGCGAGGGCGCGCCTGCCGCCGAGTAATCGGCGCAGGGAGAACGATCTGAACGGCCGCCCGGAGCGATCCGGGCGGCCTTTTGCATGCGTGGCAGAGAGCGAGGCCAGGCGGAGATCTGGCAGGTTCGCAGGTCTGCGCAGCGCCTAGGGGAGGGGCCGCAGAATGAAGCCCCCGTGGTCAAGCGGACGCCACTCAGTCACCAGGCGCAAAAAAAGGCCGGTGGTGAACCGGCCTTGTGCAATGCTGATATGTCGTGTCTTCAGTTGAAGCGGATGATCGCGACTTCGCCTTCAAGTGCACCTTGATAGGCGGAAGCGTGCGGCTCTTCGTCCGGTGCGCCAGTGATCATGCCGATCTGGTCGAGGTCGGCCTCCAGGAAGCCCTCCTCGGACAGTGCGTTCAGCGTCATGCGCACGGCCGTGTCGTCGTCCGGCGCGGTCAGCATGACATGCAGGTCGACAGGCTCGCCGCCGTCGGATTCATAGGCCTTGGCAATCACGATGAAGACCATCGGTTCGTCACGCGTATTGTCGTTATCTGGATTGGTGATCATGGCTCGGGTCTTCTCGTTCGATGAGCGATTCTCGTTTAGGTCGATTCGACCCGGCGGGCAGGGTGGTCTTTCCGCCCTCAAGACCCTATTTAGAAGTTTCCCACGGCAAACCAAGACAAATTGCATGGTAAGAGTCACTTTCCAGCAACCGCATGGCCAAAGTGCCTGCCACGCGGGGCGCTTCGGGCATTAAATATCGATCGAGACTTGACGCAAAGAGGGGAAAACAGTAGTACCCCGCGCATCGGGACCTATGTGAGGCCGGGTTTTTCAGGACGACGCGTCCCGGAGTTCGCCTCAAACAGGGTACCAAACGCACGTTGACGACATGTATGCTGCACGCAAGACGCATGAAAATGCGTCCTCTGTCTTTTGTGGTCCATCCGCCAGAAACGGGTCGGGCCACATTTTGCGCATGAAGAAATCTGTGCGGCCGCCGCCGGAAACGGCAAACCAAGGGTCCGGAAGGGCTTGAGACTAGATTTTGCAAGGATGGGTATATGCCTACCGTAAACCAGCTGATCCGTAAGCCGCGTCAGGCACAGGTAAAGCGCAACAAGGTTCCTGCTCTGCAGGAAAACCCCCAGAAGCGTGGCGTCTGCACACGCGTCTACACAACGACGCCGAAGAAGCCGAACTCGGCTCTCCGTAAGGTTGCCAAGATCCGTCTGACCAATGGCTTTGAAGTCATCGGTTATATCCCGGGCGAAGGCCATAACCTGCAGGAACACTCTGTCGTCATGATCCGTGGCGGCCGCGTAAAGGACTTGCCGGGCGTTCGTTACCACATCATCCGCGGCGTTCTCGATACCCAGGGTGTCAAGAACCGCAAGCAGCGCCGTTCGAAGTACGGTGCGAAGCGTCCGAAGTAAGCTTCGGCCCTTCACAATCAAGATTCCGGCGCTGCGCGAGGTTCTCCGCGTTGTAAAGCGTCCCAACCGTTGAGAGACAAGAAGTATGTCCCGTCGCCATAGTGCAGAAAAGCGTGAGATCAATCCGGACCCGAAGTTCGGCGATCTGATCGTCACCAAGTTCATGAACGCCATCATGCTCCACGGCAAGAAGTCCGTGGCCGAAAGCATCGTCTACGGCGCATTCGACGTCGTTCAGGCAAAGGCAAAGGCTGAGCCGATCGCGATCTTCCATCAGGCGCTCGACAATGTCGCGCCGCATGTTGAAGTCCGTTCGCGCCGCGTTGGTGGTGCAACCTACCAGGTCCCGGTCGACGTTCGTCCGGAGCGCCGTCAGGCTCTCGCCATCCGCTGGCTGATCACCGCTGCCCGCAAGCGTAACGAAACCACCATGGTCGACCGTCTCTCCGGCGAGCTGCTCGACGCCGCCAACAACCGCGGTAGCGCCGTCAAGAAGCGCGAAGACACCCACAAGATGGCCGATGCAAACCGCGCCTTCTCGCATTACCGCTGGTAATCCACCGATCGAATATTGAAAGGCAGTCCGTTATGGCTCGCGAATATAAAATCGAAGACTACCGCAACTTCGGTATCATGGCGCATATCGACGCCGGCAAGACCACCACGACCGAACGCATCCTGTACTACACCGGTAAGTCTCACAAGATCGGCGAAGTTCATGATGGCGCGGCCACGATGGACTGGATGGAGCAGGAGCAGGAGCGTGGCATCACGATTACCTCTGCTGCGACCACGACCTTCTGGAAGGGTCGCGACGGCAAGATGCGTCGTTTCAACATCATCGACACCCCCGGCCACGTTGACTTCACCATCGAAGTCGAACGTTCGCTGCGCGTGCTCGACGGTGCCGTCGCTCTTCTCGACGCCAACGCTGGTGTTGAGCCGCAGACCGAAACCGTCTGGCGTCAGGCTGAAAAGTACAACGTCCCGCGGATGATCTTCTGCAACAAGATGGACAAGACCGGTGCTGACTTCTACCGCTCGGTAGAAATGATCAAGACCCGTCTCGGCGCCACCGCTGTTGTCATGCAGCTCCCGATCGGTGCAGAATCCGAATTCAAGGGCGTCGTCGACCTGATCGAGATGAATGCTCTCGTCTGGCGCGACGAATCCCTCGGTGCTGCCTGGGATGTTGTTGAAATCCCGGAAGACCTGAAGGAAAAGGCTGCCGAATATCGCGAAAAGCTGATCGAGACTGTGGTCGAGATCGACGAAGAAGCGATGGAAGCCTACCTGAACGGCGAAATGCCGGACAATGACAAGATCCGTGCTCTGGTTCGCCGCGGCACCATCGACGTCAAGTTCCACCCGATGTTCTGCGGCACCGCCTTCAAGAACAAGGGCGTTCAGCCGCTCCTCGACGCGGTTGTCGACTACCTGCCGTCGCCGCTCGATATCCCGGCGATCAAGGGCATCGACTTCAAGACCGAAGCCGAAATCGAGCGCCATGCAGATGACGCCGAGCCGCTCGCTATGCTGGCGTTCAAGATCATGAACGACCCCTTCGTCGGTTCGCTGACCTTCGCACGTATCTATTCGGGCAAGCTCGAAAAGGGCGTGTCGGTTCTGAACACGGTCAAGGACAAGCGCGAGCGCGTCGGCCGCATGCTGCAGATGCACTCGAACAGCCGCGAAGACATCGAAGAAGCCTTTGCAGGCGACATCGTTGCTTTGGCCGGTCTTAAGGAAACCACCACTGGCGATACGCTCTGCGATCCGCTGAAGCCGGTTATCCTTGAGCGCATGGAATTCCCGGAACCGGTCATTCAGATCGCGATCGAGCCGAAGTCCAAGGGCGACCAGGAAAAGATGGGTCTCGCGCTCAATCGCCTCGCTGCTGAAGACCCGTCCTTCCGCGTCAAGACCGACCAGGAATCCGGCCAGACGATCATTGCAGGCATGGGCGAACTTCACCTCGACATTCTCGTTGACCGTATGCGTCGCGAGTTCAAGGTTGAAGCCAACGTCGGTGCTCCGCAGGTTGCCTACCGCGAAACCATCACGAAGACGCACGAAGAAGACTACACGCACAAGAAGCAGTCCGGTGGTACCGGTCAGTTCGCGCGCGTCAAGCTCATCTTCGAACCGAACCCGGAAGGCGAAGACTTCAAGTTCGAGTCCAAGATCGTCGGCGGTGCTGTTCCGAAGGAATACATCCCGGGCGTTCAGAAGGGTATCGAAAGTGTTCTGTCTTCGGGTCCGCTCGCGGGCTTCCCGATGCTCGGCGTCAAGGCAACCCTGATCGACGGCGCATTCCATGACGTCGACTCCTCGGTTCTCGCCTTCGAAATCGCATCGCGTGCCTGCTTCCGTGAAGCAGCGAAGAAGGCCGGCGCTCAGCTGCTCGAGCCGATGATGAAGGTCGAAGTGGTAACGCCGGAAGATTACGTCGGTGACGTGATCGGTGACCTGAACTCGCGTCGTGGTCAGATCCAGGGTCAGGAACAGCGCGGCATTGCAATCGTGATCAATGCTCACGTCCCGCTTGCCAACATGTTCAAGTACGTCGACAACCTGCGCTCCATGTCGCAGGGCCGCGCGCAGTACTCGATGACCTTCGATCACTACGCACCGGTTCCGTCGAACGTTGCTGCAGAAATCCAGGCGAAGTATTCCGGTCAGAAGTGACCGGAATACCCAACCAAGCCAATTGAATGTTTGAATTTCCCCTGATGGGGACGAAAGAATGGAGAGCCGAAAATGGCAAAGAGTAAGTTTGAGCGCAATAAGCCGCACGTCAACATCGGTACGATC
>NZ_LJHS01000058.1 GCF_001296045.1 Rhizobium sp. AAP43
AGCGGCAGGATATCCAGCCAACGGCGCGCGGCAAATGCGATTGCGATCAGCACCGCTGCGATGATGACTTCCACTTGAGCCATCGAGCCGTTGACCAGATATGTCGAACCGCTCATCCAGCGCATGAGAAGGACGGCTCTCGAATCTCCGGTTGAACTCAGAACGCCAACGACCGCGTCAACCATGGCGCTCAGTTCGATACCGGCCAGCAGCACCCGTTCAGGGGCGAAGGTGGAGCGACGTGAAGACAGAAGTATGACGCCGAGAACCGCAACAGCGCCAGCGACGGCGAAGACAAACTGTCCTGAAAAACCAGGGCTGACGGCAAAAAGCGCGATCGCTACGCCAAAGGTTGCGCCAGCGCTGATACCCAAGACCTCGGGGCTCGCCATCTCGTTGCCAGTCACCTTTTTGGAGAATGAGGCCAGCAACGCCAAGCTTTGCCCCGGATGCAAAAGCCGCAAGGACCTTCGGTGCCCGGATCGCGAGAATGTCGCCGAGGAACTCTCCGGAGACAACAGCCAAGGTGCCGTCGGGACCGCGACCGATAAGGAGGCTGATGGCGATAACCATCAGGAGGCCAACGACAGCAATGATGACGGGGACTTTTGAATTCCATCGGCGCAGGCTTTGACGCGCTGCTGATACCCATCCGACGTGCAACCTTGACAGCATCCTTCATCTCCTGCTCGTCGAGCCGATGGCGCCAGATCGGCTGCGCGATTGCGAATATCGCCACAAGATGACAATCGAAATATTCAAGTGTCTGTTGTTGCCTTGTCATGTATTTCAGTAACTCAATGAAATCGTTCTAATTTATGGAAGAGCAGCGCATTTTTGTGATATTGAAACTATTCTCGCCTTCAGAGCTTGAACGTTTGTGCGCAGAATATCTTTTATGGTCTCATCGGTGTAGCGCTGTATGAAATTGGACGATGTTGTCCGATCATCATTTTGAACTTGGTGGGGACCCCTGGTTTGGACAGGTACTGTTCGCGTTTTGAAATCCAGGCTGCGGTCGCAGGACGTCTGTCAAAGGTCTCGGTCTCGTGATAAGTCACGCCATCCTGCATGCCCCCAGCTCGCGCTCGGTAAGCGACGCTGCCATCATGCGCTTGCGCGCGCCGATAGTGCCCATGGGCGACTCCTAGTTGGGTCCACGGATTACTGTATTTGGTCAACTAGACCAGATACGGTGCCGGAATTGGCAAAAATGGCGCTTAACGAGCATGAACAAGACGATGAAAAGGTCCAGCAAGTGTCTGTAAATCCTAAAAACGTCAATTATTTCATGGCTCCCGTTTTTGCCGTTGCACCGATGATCGACTGGACGGACCGGCATTGCCGCGTCTTCCATCGCATGCTGACTCGTGAGGCTTTGCTCTACACCGAAATGATCGTGGCCGATGCGATCCTGCACGGCCCGCGCGACAAGCTGCTGGGATTCTCGGTGCAGGAACATCCCGTCGCCCTGCAGCTCGGCGGCTCGGATCCGGTAAAGCTCGCCGAGGCGGTGAAGATCGCCGTCGACTATGGCTATGACGAGATCAACCTCAATGTCGGCTGCCCCTCAGACCGCGTGCAGTCCGGCACGTTTGGCGCCTGCCTGATGCAGACACCGGCCATTGTTGCCGATTGTGTCTCGGCAATGAAAGCGGTGGCCACCGTCCCGGTGACGGTCAAATGCCGGATCGGGGTAGACGATCAGGAGCCTGCCGATGTGCTGCCGGATTTTCTCCGCCGGATGATCGGGGCAGGGGCTGACGCAATCTGGATCCATGCCCGCAAAGCCTGGCTGAAGGGGCTGTCACCGAAGGAGAATCGGGAAATTCCCCCGCTCGACTACGAGCTTGTCTACCGGATGAAGCGCGAAAACCCTCACGTCTTTCTCGGACTCAATGGCGGCATTACCGATCTCGATCAGGCAAGTGAGCATCTGACCGTCATGGACGGCGTCATGCTGGGCCGGGCCAGCTACCATAATGCGACGCTGCTGACCGACGTCGATCACCGCATTTATGGCACAGCCCACGTGCCAGTCGATTGGGACGGTATTCGCGATGCGATGATGGCCTATGCCGATCAGGTGATGGCGGGTGGTGGACGACTGAATCACGTGACCCGCCATATGATCGGCTTGTTCCAGGGCTTTGCCGGAGCGCGGCGTTACCGGCAGATCCTGTCGTCTGATGCAACGAAGCCCGGTGCCTCGCCGGCGCTGATCGCGGAGGCCTTCGCCGCCGTCGACATCACCGCCGGTCCGAAGCTCCAGCCCGGGCCAGCTGCCGAGGCCGCCGCCGAATAATCTGCGAAACAATCTGCGGTGCTCGCAGCGGAAGAAAATACCGAAAAACGAAAACGGCGCCCGTGGGGCGCCATTTCCTTGTTCGTGCTGAAGCAGCGATGTCGCGCTCCGGTCCTTGGCTATCAGCCGGCCTGGATGTTGACAGCCTTCGGGCCCTTGCCCATGCGGTCCGGCTCGGTGTCGAAGCTGACCTGTTGACCTTCCGACAGGGTGTCGAGGCCAGACGCCTGAACGGCAGAGATGTGGACGAACACATCCTTTGCGCCGCCATCCGGCGTGATGAAGCCAAAACCCTTGTCCTGGTTGAAGAATTTGACGGTGCCCTTGCTGGCCATGGGAGATGTTCCTTGATGTCCCGAGTGTGTCTCAAGCCCACCCGGCGACCGGGAAAGCCGTTGGCGTCCCGCCGTGGCAGGACCGTCGAGTGGTCGCGATAACGGGGAAAGAACGTCTACAATCGGGGAGGAAGCCCCCCTTGACCGCTTGGCGGTCGCTACAGCCAGTCCAGTCTCCGGGATCCGTAGTGCCCGAACAACTAAAGACGTATGGGCAATTCCAGCTGGTGACAAGAGCGAAAGAGTTGGCCGCTTGCCGAAATTCCTCCGCAATCGACACGGATCCTCCCAATCGAGGGGGGCTTTTGTCGCGCGTATGCCTCCCGTTAATCGGTTTCGATTAGCATCGTCGTTAATCGTAACCAACGAAACGTGATAGCCGTCGCTTGATGACCGGGGGACGACACGGTAGTCACACCATCTCGGGATGGCGTGATGCAAGCAGAGGCAAGACGGGGTGCCAGAGTGATCGATCCCTATGACATGCTCGGTGTCGGGCGCGAAGCCGACGAACCGACCATCAAGGCAGCCTATCGCAGGCTTGCCAAAACGGCGCATCCGGATGCCGGCGGCGACGCGGACCGATTCGCCAAAATTTCCGCCTGCTACGAACTCCTGAAGGATCCCGTCCGCCGCAAGGTCTATGACGACACCGGCTATGACCCGCAGCTCGCCGAGCCGACCGACCTCAAGGGTCTGATGGTGCTCGAATCGCTGGTCAATGACATGATCCTCGACGAGCGCGAGCCGGGCAGCTTCGATCCGGTCGCCTCGCTGCGCCGCAAACTGACCGACGATATTCTGAAGGCGCGCTTCCATATTCTCGAGCTCGAGCGCCATCGTGGCCGGGTGCGCAAACATATCGACCGTCTCGGCAAGCGCCCCGAGGCCGATGTGCTCGGCTCCATGCTGCGCGCCCGCACCCAGTCGATCACCGATGCGATCCGTGCCTCCGAGACCCAGATCCAGGCCATTGAACGCGCCTATAGCATGCTCGACGGCTATTCCTACGAGATGGAACAGGCGGCCGAGGTCGAGGTCGAATTGCCCAAGGCAGCAGAATAAGCCGAGGCCTTGGCTCGTCGGCGATTTCCTGCGGCACGCCATTCTTTGGCGCCGGAGCGGTAGCACCATCCGCGCCCCATCCAGATGCGAAGCCGAATTTGGAAACCCCGACGGCCGGTCGATTACCTTAATTTGTAACACATACAGTCCTCCTGCCTGATTCACGCATGGGGAAAAACATTATGGTTTCATCGATTTCATCCAGTTCCGGTAGCGTTGCCGTCTCGACCCTGTCCTCTTCCGGGTCGGTTTCACAGCTCAAGGCGCAGTTGGCGGCCAAGCAGTCGGAATTGTCGGCTGCGACCACTGAAGAGGAAAAGGCGACCCTCACCGAGGAAATCGCGACGCTGAAGGCAAGCATTGCCGCGCTCGAATCGACCGGTGCCGCCGATAGCGCCGCCAGCACCGGAAACGCCACCCAGTCCCAGACCAAGTCTGCGCCGACGGTCAGCGTCACGACGGCCGACCGGGCAGCACCGGAAGCAAAGATATCCTCGGCCGCCGCCGATGTGCTGATGTCGCTCCAGGCGGGCGGCGTCTCAAGCCGTGACGACGAGTCCGCGACCGATGCTGCAACGGCAGCAGCCAAGGCCGAGGATGCGGCTAAGGCACAGGAACAGCTGGACGCAGCCGCCGAGGACGAGGACCGCGTCTGATCCGCCGCGATCCGAACGAGCTTGAACAAGGCGAAGAGGGGCGCAAGGGGCTTGCGCCCCTTTCGCAACTGCGTCATGCCGCTTGAAAGCCGGACGCGACTCGCGTGCATAAGTGTCCGGCAGGCAGGATCACGGGGACGGGCATGGACGAGGCAGGCCGGGCAGGGGGCGATGGCACGCGGCACGCGCTGCGGCGCGGTCCGGGCCGCCCCCGGCTGAACGAGGATTGCGAGATCCGGGCGCGGCTTGTCGGCATCGCCTTTTCGTTTTTTGTCGCCCATGGCTATGAGGCCACCTCCATTGCCGCGATCGCGGCGGCCGGGCAGGTCTCGAAGCGCACCGTCTACCGGCTCTTTCCCGGCAAGATCGATCTGTTTGCCGCCAGTGTCGCCCATCACCGCAGCCTGATGTTCAATGTCACGCCGCCAGATCCCGAGATCCCCGTGGAGGAGCAGCTGGCGCGGCTCTTTTGCATCGACATCGAGCCACAGGCCGCCGCCATCCGCGAATCCTTCGTCGCCCGCGCCGTCGAGGCCATGCGGCTCGAGCCCGCGCTGGTGCCCATCATCCATGCCGAAGGTGCCGACGCCTCGCGCCGGGCGCTGACTGACTGGCTGGCCGAAGGCAAACGCATCGGCCTGCTGTCGATCGACGACCCCTTCGAGACGGCCCATATCCTGATGGAAATCGTCTTCGGCGCCATGGCGCTCAAATCCGGGCAGGGCGCTGAATGGCCTGGTGGTGCCGACCGCGCCGCCTTCCTGCGCCGCTGCTTCCGGCTTCTGGTGACGGGCATCGGCGCCCGCTAAGCCGAAGAGCGCAGGAGGGCTCTGTCGCCACCGGAGACGGCACCAGGTTCGAGCAGGTCCGAACAAGTTCGCAGCCATCGCCAATTTTGGGGAAAATGTGTAAACCAATGTTGACACACTCATATGGTGTTTTAGAGTTACAACATACTCAGGTGGGTTAGCCGTTGTTGAAGACGGTATAGGCTCGGTCACCCCAGTAAGACTGGCAGGCAGTGAACGGGTCGGGTTCGGCAGATCGTGTATCGTCGAAGCAAGAGGTCGTTTCACTGAACGAGACTTCAAGCACAGCAATATGAGATTGGCTGGAGAACCCACACATGCAGCACGACGACTTTGTTTCGACGCGGGTCGAAATGATTCTATACTTTCCGCTGGCGCGCCGCGCCGAACTGGTACGCAGCTCCGCCCACAGGCTGGACCAGCTGAACGGTCCGCCCGCCACCGAATTCTGGAGGGCACTGTGCCGGGACCTGGCCCAAGAGCTTTTAGCGCTCGGCCACCCCTATGACGAGGCGCGGGATGAAATCCTGAATTTCCAGGATGCCGTTCATCTCGAATTGCGCCGGATGCATGATCAGCAGACAATCCCTCTCGACCGTCAGATGACAGCCAGCTGAGTCCAGGCTTGCAAGGCCGCGCGGCGGCGGATCCGGTTTGCCGGCTCCAGCCGCCGCAGCCTCCCGGCGATCTGTGCCGGAGCCTAGCTGTCATGGCAGGTTTAGCGGAGGGAGGAGCAAATCCTGGCAAACTGCTTGGGATCGGGATCGCGGCGCAGCCAGGTGCGCAGTCCGGCGCGTTCGCGGTCGGGATGCAGGCCGGGGCGCGCATGCACCTGCTGCAGCAGCGCCATCGAGTGACGCAGGCGCTCGGCTTTGTCAGGGTCCGCAGGCCAGGGCTCGCGTGCCTCGCTCCCGTAGATGAAATCCATGATGACCCGGCTGACCACCGCCTGTTGGCGCACAAACGTCGCATCGACCCCATGAATGCAGGGCGGCAGTTCGGTGGCCCGCCAGATCGGTTCTCCGAGCGGAGTGGCACGGCCCATGCAATGGCCGCTGCGGCGGCATTGCCGGGTGCGGCAGGTCGCCGGGTATCTGGCCAGGGCAACCATATTGCGCATCATGCGCAGGTCCAGCATTTCGGCATTGGGTCCGTTTGCGGTGTCCAGTTTGGGCATGGTGGTCTCCTTTCCGTGGGTTGGGTTGGATGGGGTGGGCGGCTTCTCCTCTCCCCCACAGGGAGGGGAGGTGGAACTGAACTTTCAAAAACCCCAAGCTTCGCCGCCGGTCGGACTCCTCGTCCTCCGGGTGTGCTTGAAACTTGTCTCGGACGGGGCGCCAGAAGCAGCCTGTCTAAGTATAAGTATGTGGCTCCTTCCTGCGCCCCGTTCGGCGTTTATTCCCGCTTGCATGCGTCTCTCTGGCAAGGCGGCGACGGTCTTCGGGGTGATCCCCAAAGATTGACCGGGCTAAGGGTCCGGCATCCGCATCACCACACGATGATACGTCCGCCTGGCCGGTGGCCCGGG
>NZ_LJHS01000059.1 GCF_001296045.1 Rhizobium sp. AAP43
GCATCATTACATGTAACTATTAGCGCATGGACCAAGCTTTGGAACTTGTGATTGCTGTAGTACCGGGTGCCAGGCAGTGTCGCGTTGCGGGCAGGCCAGATAAATCAGGGTTTTGACTGGCCGCAGGCAGCTGTCTGCAGTATAGACAGCCACAAATTCACGGGAACCTGGCAGCTGCCAACAGCAGAGCCTACTAGCTTACAACATTGGCTCAGGGAGAAAGTTGTGCTCAAGAATGGCCTGCCTTGCTCAAAACGGCCCATTGGCGGGAGTGCACTTTGCGCCGGCAGCAATCGCTGTTGAGAAGAAGCGGTACGAGGGGCGCTGCACCGGCATGTCGCTAAACAGCACCCTGCCAAAGCCCTGCAGGAACTCGTCCACCAGCTCACCCACACCGAGAGTTGCGTAAGTTTGCACAGAGGAGTCGGTCCGGCTTCCCATGGTCATGAATCCGCCCTTGGTTTGAACCAGCGCGGGCCTGAAGATGAAGTGCTGTTCAAACGGGTAGGCGCTGCTCACTGTTGCATGCCGCTCGGTCCGCATGTAGTGCACATTGCCCGACAGGGTCAGGTTCAGCAGGGTCACGGCGGCAGCGCCATTCTGGGGCGCAGCTGCAGGCGCGACCTCGCTCCCGCCAAGCACGACCGACACCCGATTGTCGGGCCCCGCCCAGTCTGCCAGCACCGCAGCCAGCGCCTGGGCCTTGCGCTTGCGTGCCAACGCGCATGCGCCGGTGCAGGTGGCGAGTGTGACTTTGTGCTTGCAGCACTCGCAGTCTCCAGACACATCCTCCACCCTGAGAATGGCAGGGTCGCCGCTGAAGATGGCAGCCATCTGGCTGGTCTCATCAGGGCATGCCGCCCCGGTCTCGTGCAAGCCGGCTGCCGCCAACGTCAGTAACAACATCAGTTTGATTTCCATGTCCAGCAACAGCAATAAACACACGGGTTTGCCCGAGACAGGAGGGGCGAGGAGACAGACCGGGCGAGTGGTGCACCCTTGCTATAGAATGGTGCTCTGGTGGTGCCGCGCTGATTGTTAAGACTGCAGAATGATGCCAGTCGGTGCATGAACCGCTCTGAAACAGGGTGGTCTGAAGGCTGCGTAGCCACTTTACGCAATACAGACCCTGCTCTCCC
>NZ_LJHS01000006.1 GCF_001296045.1 Rhizobium sp. AAP43
ATCGATTACTCGACGATCGAAGCGACGATGCCGGCGCCGACGGTACGGCCGCCTTCGCGGATCGCGAAGCGCAGCTTTTCTTCCATCGCGATCGGAACGATCAGCTCAACGGCAACCGTGACGTTGTCGCCCGGCATAACCATTTCCGTGCCTTCCGGCAGCGTGACGATGCCCGTCACGTCCGTCGTACGGAAGTAGAACTGCGGACGGTAGTTGGTGAAGAACGGCGTATGACGGCCGCCTTCTTCCTTCGTCAGGATGTAGGCTTCTGCCATGAACTTCTTGTGCGGCTTGACCGAACCCGGCTTGCACAGAACCTGACCACGCTCAACGTCGTCACGCTGGATACCACGAACCAGTGCACCGATGTTGTCGCCAGCCTGGCCCTGGTCGAGCAGCTTGCGGAACATTTCAACGCCGGTAACCGTCGTCTTCTTGGTGTCGCGGATACCAACGAATTCGACTTCTTCACCGACCTTGACGATACCGCGCTCAACGCGACCCGTCACAACCGTACCACGGCCAGAGATCGAGAACACGTCTTCGATCGGCATCAGGAACGGCTGGTCGATCGGACGCTCAGGCGTCGGGATGTAGGCGTCAACCTGCGCCATCAGCTCGCGAACAGCGTCTTCGCCGATCGTCTTGTTGCTGTCGTTCAGAGCAGCAAGAGCCGAACCCTTGACGACCGGGATGTCGTCGCCGGGGAAGTCGTAGGACGACAGGAGTTCGCGAACTTCGAGTTCGACGAGTTCCAGAAGTTCTGCGTCGTCAACCTGGTCAACCTTGTTGAGGAAGACAACGATTGCCGGAACGCCAACCTGACGAGCGAGCAGGATGTGCTCGCGGGTCTGCGGCATCGGGCCGTCAGCAGCCGAGCAAACCAGGATCGCGCCGTCCATCTGCGCTGCACCGGTGATCATGTTCTTGACGTAGTCGGCGTGGCCGGGGCAGTCGACGTGCGCGTAGTGGCGAGCAGCCGTCTCATACTCAACGTGCGCCGTCGAGATGGTGATGCCGCGTGCCTTTTCTTCCGGGGCTGCGTCGATCTGGTCATAGGCCTTGAATTCACCGAAGTACTTGGTGATCGCTGCCGTCAGAGACGTCTTGCCGTGGTCGACGTGGCCGATCGTACCGATGTTGACGTGCGGCTTATTGCGCTCAAACTTACTCTTTGCCATTT
>NZ_LJHS01000060.1 GCF_001296045.1 Rhizobium sp. AAP43
AACGGGGCGCCGGAAGGAGCCACATAAAACTACTTAGACAGGCTGCTTCTGGCGCCTCGTCCGATCCTCGGGTTTCACCCGAGACAAGCACAGCCATCCCCGGAGGGAGCGATCCCGACCGGCGGCGAAGCTTGGTTTTTTTTACAGATTGAACACCACCGCCTCCCCCTCATCCTGAGGTGGGAGCGAATGCGACCCTCGAAGGACGAGGCCACCCCGCCACCCCTCAGCTGAGGTAAGAGCGAATGCGACATCAGAAGCACGAGGCCACCAGAGCGGGATGCTTCGAGGCCCGCGCTCTGCGCGTACGCCTCAGCATGAGGGCGTTGCGACAAGTGGCTTCCCTTGCACCACTTCACCCGGAAATCCCTGCCAACGCGTGCACCACCGCTTCCCCCTCAGCCTGAGGTGCCGGGCTTGCACGGCCTCGAAGGGCGAGGCCACAAGGCCACCCATGCGACAAGCTACGGGGCGATGCCTCAAGGCCAGCGCCATACCCGTGCACCCCGGCATAAGGGCGTTGCGCCAGCGGCAATCTCGGCATTAGCGCGCCTGCCACCGGGCCCTCCCCACGCCCTGGCAGCCTGCCTCAAACCTCATACAGCCTTGGCAGCCGCACCAGGAGGATCAGATCGGCCTTCAGCAGCGCGTGTCCCGGCCCGGCAACTTTCGAATTATCGATCTAATCGAATGAACGAATGCCACAGTTCTGCGTTTAAACGGCGAAGTACCACCGAACCGGAGTTTCCATGGACGTCCTTCGTATTCTTCTTGCCATCCTTCTGCCGCCCGTCGGCGTCTTCCTGCAGGTCGGCATTGGCCTGCATTTCTGGCTGAATATCCTGCTGACGCTGTTCGGCTATCTGCCCGGCATCATCCATGCCATCTGGGTCATCCTGCGCAAGTAAACCCCTTATCGCAGCCTCTCCCGCCGCCAGGCGGATGGGGAGAGGCCGGTGACTTTGCGAAACGATCGGGAGAAGTGGGCGGGATCGGCAAAACCGGTTTCGGCTGCAACGGCTGTCAGCGACAGGTCTTTGCGTGCGAGAAGCACCTTCACCCGCTCGATCCGGGCGCGAAGCTGGAACTGGTGCGGCGCGGTGCCGGTGCTCGCCTTGAAGGCATGACTGAAATGCGATTGTGACAGGCCGGTCATATCGGACAATTCATCCAGCCGGATTGCCCGGTGGCAATTATCTGCAATGAAGTCGGTCACCTTGCGCAGCTGCCAGGAGGCAAGTCGCGACCTTTCCCGCGCATGGGTGGGGGCGATCTTCAGCATGTCGGTCAGAAGCGCCAGCGTCAGACCCTCGCCATACAGTTGGTGTAGCGGATCGGGTGAGGCGCATTCGCGTGCAATCAGATCCGCAAGCAGAAGCAGCCTCTCCTCCTTTAGGGTAAATCGCGGTGCATCGAGCCGGCCTTGAGGCAGGGCATCTCCGAAGCGACGCGTCAGGCTGTCTATGTCGAAATGCAGGTCGAGATGGCGCAGAAAGCTGACGCCCGAAAGCTCGGTGCGCAGTTCGAGCCCGGCCGGGATGAAACTGACTGCGCGCTCTTCACAGGCGTTGATCGGCCGCCGTCCTTGTTCCATCATGGAAAAACGTGCCGCTGTTGCGTGACGCGTTTCCAGAACGGCAAACAGTCGCGGATGATTGCTGGCATAGGTGCCGCCGGCCTCGGAGGCGCAATCGACATCCCACAGGTCGACGACCATGCCGTCCCAATAGTGCCGGTGGAAGTTGCGTTGGATCGAAAAGCCATCGATCCGGCTGGACATCTGCGGAAGGAAATTCATGGGCTTGGGGGAGGATGGACCGGTTCAAGCGGAATATTGTTGAATGGTTCTATCATATTTAGTAGGCGAAGCTCAACGGGTGTCTCGGAGATGGGTGCGCAATGAGTGTTGGTGGTGCTTCGGTCGGGGCAGAGGCTCCAGTTCTGAAGGCGGAGCACATAGACTTTATCGTCGATGGGCGTCGCATTCTTGACGATGTCTCGCTCGATTTTGGCGCTGGTGCCATCACCAGCCTGATCGGTCACAACGGGTCCGGCAAGTCGACGCTTCTCAAGATCCTCGCCCGCCAGATCGAGAAGAGCCGCGGTGAGGTCAGACTTCGCGGCGAGCCGATCGGTGCCATTGCGGCGCGGGATTTTTCCCGCAAGGTTGGGTATCTGCCGCAGGATTTTGGCGCGGGTGCGGGCATGCTTGTGCGCGAACTCGTCGCCTGCGGGCGTTATCCCTGGCACGGCGCCCTTGGCCGCTTTTCCGATCTCGATCGGCGTAAGGTCGATGAGGCAATCGCCATGACCCACATCGAGGCCCTGGCCGATCGGACGGTCGATACGCTGTCCGGTGGCGAGCGCCAGCGTGCCTGGATTGCCATGCTGATGGCCCAGGACACAGATTGCCTGCTGCTGGATGAGCCGACTTCAGCACTCGACATTGCCCACCAGATGGAACTCCTGTCGTTGATCCGAAGGTTGTCTCGCGAACGGGGCTTGAGTGTCGTGATCGTCCTGCACGACATCAACATGGCGGCCCGCTTTTCGGACCACATCCACGCGCTGAGCCAGGGTCGGGTCGTCGCCAGTGGCGTGCCGGCCGAGATCCTCGATCCGGAGCGCTTGCGGATGATCTATGGCATCGACATGGATGTGACGCCGAATCCGCATGGTAACGTGCCGATTGCCTATGTCCGCTGACATGCCAAACGTGTCGCGTGTGATCCCGAATCTCAATCGCCGGCAGGCCCTTCTGGGCCTTGCTGCCTGCCTTGCGGCGCCCGGTTTCTCGTGGGCGGGCACGTCTTCACCACGGATTGTCTGCCTCGACTATGGACTTGCCTCCACAGCAATCGGTCTTGGCGTCACCCCGGTCGGGATCGCCTCCATGGCCGACTGGGACAAATGGGTGGTCGAGCCGGCCCTTGCGCCTGATATTGCGGATATTGGCTCGTCCTGGGAGGTCAATTTCGAGATCGTCTCGGCTCTGAAGCCAGACCTGATCCTCAATACCCCTTTTGGTGGCATGCTCACGGCGAGGCTGGAGCAGATTGCACCCGTCCTGACGCTTGGTGCCTACACGGCGGATGGGGGAGACGTCTTGCCCAAGGCCGTCGTTGTGACAAGACAGCTCGGCAAGGCTCTGGGCAGGACCCAGGAAGCGGAAGCCTTGATCGATCGTGCCGAGGCCCTGTTTGCCGGTTGCCGTGCGCGGCTTGCTGCGCTCGATGTCCCGCCGCTGGTTCTTGCGACCTTCATGGATCAGCGCCATGTGCAGGTGTATTCGGCCCCAGGCCTGTTCACCAATGTGCTTGATCGCATCGGGATCAAAAACGCCTGGCCCCGGACCAGCAGCTTCTGGGGTTTCGAAACCGTGCCGCTCGAGCGATTGGCCCGCGTAACAGACCCGCGCGCAAAGCTGATTGCACTCGAACCCTTCGCTACAGATATCGGGCAAAGCCTCGATCGCAGCGGCTTGTGGCACGCCCTGCCTTTCGCTCGACCCGGGCAGTTTGCGGTGCTCCCCGGTTCACTGATGTTCGGCATGCTGAATGACGCCATGCGCTTCGCGCGCATTCTCACGGCCCACCTGGAGGAGACACTGTCGTGACCCGTGTCGACCCTGGCCCGCTTCTGGTGACCCTTGCCCTCTTCGGTCTCGGTCTGCTCCTTGCCTGGATGCAGATCGCCCCGGTCCTCAACCTCCCCGCCGATGCACCGGATCGGGTGATTGCCTTCGTCGTGCTCGAACAGTCGACGCTTGCCCGTATGGCAACGGCGCTTCTTTGCGGCGCGGCCCTGGCGCTCGCCGGCAGTCTGTTCCAGCAGGTCCTGCGCAATCCGCTGGCCTCGCCAACCACACTTGGCATTTCCGCCGGTGCCAATCTGGCGCTGGTTGTGGCGACACTCTGGTTTCCGGCGCTGATCGGTTTCGGTCGCGATCTGGTCGCGCTCTCCGGCTCGGCGCTCGCCGCAATCCTCGTTTTCCTCCTTGGTGCCCGCCGCGGTTTTTCACCCTTGACGCTGGTGATCTCCGGTCTGGTCATCAGCCTGTGGTGCGGCGGTCTCTCCGCCGTGCTGATGCTTCTGAATGAGCGCTATCTGACGAGCCTCTCGATCTGGGGCGCGGGGTCCCTTTCGCAGCAGAGCTGGGATACCCCCATCGCACTTGGCTGGAAGCTCGCCGCAATCGGCGGTTTGAGCGCGCTTCTCGTGCGACCGCTGACGCTGCTGGATCTTGGAGAGGAAGGCGCGCGCGCCGTTGGTCTGAAGCCTGAGCGCTTGCGCCTGGTCGCAATTGCGCTGGCCGTTCTGCTCGCAGCGCTCGTCACAAGTGCCGTCGGCGTCATCGGCTTTATCGGTCTCGTTGCACCCGTCATCGCCCGGCTGTCCGGCGCGAGACGACCGGGCGCACTCCTCCTGTGGTCGACGCTGATCGGGGCGGCGCTGCTGTTCTTTGCCGACAATTTGCTGATGCAGCTGACAGGATTATGGCCGCAAATGCTGCCGACCGGCGCTTTTACCGCGATCTTCGGGTCGCCGCTGCTTCTGTTGCTTCTGCCCAGGTTGAAGACACGGCACAGGATTGCCGAGCAAAAAGCGGCGCCGCTGGCGCCGTTATTGTTGGCGCGGTATGGCCTGCTGCTTGCCATGGCTTTGGGCGTGACAATCCTGTTTTTCGCCGTGCTGGTCGGACGCAATCCGCTCGGCGGCTGGTCGCTGCTGCAAACCGATCTGTGGTCTGAGATCCTTCCGCTGCGCTTCCCCCGTATCCTTGCCGCCTGCATTGCAGGTGCCTTGCTGGCAACTGCGGGCATCATTTTGCAGCGTTTGACCGGAAACGAGATGGCAAGCCCGGAAGTGCTCGGCGTCAGCGCAGGCGCGACGCTCGGCGTTACGCTTGCCATCTTCTTCACCACGGAACCGGGCATCGGCTTCCAGCTCGTCTACTCGACCCTGGGGGCTGCTGCCGTACTGGCCGTCGTTTTCCTCTTTGCGCTGAAATCGGGGCTGGCACCCGAACGTGTCCTGCTTGCCGGCATTGCCCTTTCGGCCATGGCCGATGCGATTGGCGGGGCAATCGGTGCGACCGGCGATCCGCGGACGATTTTCCTGCTGCGCTGGATGAGCGGCTCGACCTATGCCGTTGGCATGGAGACTGCCAGTGCCGTCACCGTTATCGGGATTGTCCTGGTGAGCGTCGCACTCCTCGTCCATCGATGGCTCGACCTTCTGCCGCTTGGTCCCAGTGCAGCAAAGGCACTCGGTATCGACATCAAGGCTGCGCGCCTGACGCTGCTCCTGCTGTCCGGCTGCCTCACGGCGGCTGCGACACTCTGCGTTGGCCCGCTGACCTTCATCGGTCTGATGGCCCCGCATCTGGCCCGTGAGCTTGGATTGCGGCAGGCGCGGACCCAGCTTCTCGGTGGCCTCGTCATCGGCGGCGGACTGATGATGCTGGCCGACTGGATCGGCCGCGTATCGGTCTTCCCTTACGAAATCCCCGCAGGTCTCGTTTCTGCTCTGATCGGTGCACCGTTCTTGATCCTGATGATGCGCCGCCGGGCCTGACAACGCCAGCCCGGTTTATCGGATACGCCGTCCCTCGTGATCGAAGAGGAAGCTCGAGGCGCCGGAAATGCCGACAGCGATTTTTCCACCCAACCTTTCGCCATGCCGGCGCTCTTCCTGCTCGATGATGATCTGCTCGCCGGGCACGGTGTGGCTATAGACATAACTGGTATTGCCGAGGTGTTCGACCACGTCGACATGTGCGATCAGCTGCGCATCTCCATGGCCCTCCGGCAGGAAATGCTCCGGGCGTATACCGAGCGTGACGGCCTCGCCGACCTTCGGCACAGCCTGAGAGGATAGGGTGAGCTCTGTATCCGGCCGCGCTGTCAAGGCTACTGTCAATTGGCCGGGTCCTGGGTGCGCGATCACTTTTGCCGGCAGGAAATTCATTCTCGGAGAACCGATGAAACCAGCGACGAACATGTTGTCCGGGTCGTCATAGAGGTCGAGCGGTGCGCCGATCTGTTCTACGCGACCGCCTCGCAGCACGACGATCTTGTCGGCCAGCGTCATCGCCTCCACCTGGTCATGCGTGACGTAGACGATGGTGGCGTTGAGCTCCTTATGCAGCCGGGCGATCTCGACGCGCATATGCACGCGCAGCTCCGCATCGAGGTTCGACAGCGGCTCGTCGAACAGGAAGACATCCGGCTGGCGAACGATGGCCCGGCCGATCGCCACGCGCTGCCGCTGACCGCCGGAAAGCGCCTTGGGCTTTCGATCCATCAACGCGTCGAGTTCGAGGATTTCCGCCGCCGCATTGACGCGGGTCTCGATCTCATCCTTCGCCATGCCGGCAAAGCGCAGGGCAAAGCCCATGTTCTCGCGTACGGTCATATGCGGATAAAGCGCATAGGTCTGGAAGACCATGGCGATCCCGCGTTTGGACGGATCGACATCGTTCATCACATTGCCGCCGATATCGAGCGTGCCTGACGAAATGTCCTCAAGCCCCGCAATCATGCGCAGCAACGTCGACTTGCCGCAGCCGGATGGACCGACGAAGACGACGAATTCGCCGGAGCGCACCTCAAGGTTCACCCCCTTGATGACCTCAAGCGAGCCGTAGGACTTGCGGATATCGGTAAGCCGAACCTCTGCCATCTTGTCCTCGCTCAGGTGACGTTGAAGGTGAGGCGCTGCGTCCCGAAAGGACGGCAGGTCGCAGATAGCGTCAAGCTGCCCGCATCATTGCCTGCCTCGATGTAAAGGCCAACGGCCCCGCCCTTGAAGGAGAGAAGCGAAGGACCGACGATACGGCCAGGGCCTTCGAGCGTAACCTCGACCGGATCATCGAAGAAGCCCAGGACATTGCCGCCCTGATCGAGTGCTCGCAGGATGACGCGAACCGTGTCCTTTTCGCCCGCCCTGAGTTCTGTGTCGTCAGCCGCGATTTCGAGTGTCGTCGGCAGTGGATCGGCCGGCAGATGGCGGCGGACCACTTCCTCGCCATTGATAAAGCCGACGAGTTCACCGTCCCGCCAGGTCATCCCCCATTCGCCGAATTCCTCCGGCGTCACCATGCTGTGATCGAGAATGCAGGGCGGATGCGGCAGATGGGGATAGGTGTTGGTATCGGGCTCGATCCGCTTGACGATATGGCCCATGCGGATTTCGACATAATCGCAATTGGTGAGCACGATCAGCGGCAGCACGCCACCGATATTGCGCTCGCCACGCGCCCAGAAACTGACCGGCTGCAAAACGATGCCATCCTTCGGATCGCCCTGCGAGGCATAGACATAACCGGCGAATTTCGGCTCGCGATACATGTCGGTCACGCCGTGATAGCAGATGCGGTCGCCGGAGCCGAAATCCTTGTGCGTGTTGTAGTCGAACATGCACCAGCCGGTGGAGCCTGAGATCGAAGGATCGCCAGCGGCCGCATTCAGGATCGCCAGATGCCGACTGACATGCTCCGCCTGCCGCTGCTCCTGATCGAAGCGCTTGGTCGGATACATGTGACCACCATATTCGGTGATCATGTAGGGCACCTTGCGGTCGAGCCCGGTCACCTCGCGCTGGTCGCGCAGCACCAGCCGCTCGCGATTATGGCCCGGCAGTTCCTCCATGCCGAGAATGAAGTCATTCATCGTGTAAACGTCTTCGAGCAGCTCGCTGTCGGTGATGTAGCGCACGCCGCCAGTCTGGCGGGTCGTATCGAGCGAACGCGCCATGGCATTCGTCTCGACATAGAAGTCATGGGCGTCCTGGCTCTCATTGATGCGCACGCCCCAGATGATAACAGAGGGGTGGTTCCAGTCGCGCTCGATCATGCGGCGGACGTTCTGAACGCTCTCCGCCTTCCAGGCCTCGCCGCCAATATGCTGCCAGCCGGGGATCTCTTCGAAGACCAGCAGACCGATCTCGTCGCAGCGATCGAGGAAGTATTTCGACTGCGGATAATGCGAGGTGCGGGCGATGTTGCAGGCGAGGTCGTATTTCAGGATGTCGGCATCCTTCTCCTGACCGCGCCGGCCCATGGCATAACCCAGATGCGGCCAGGCCTGGTGGCGGTTGAGGCCGCGCAGCTTGACGGCTTTGCCATTCAATTTGAAACCATCGATGGTGTATTCGGCCGAGCGGAAGCCGAAACGGCTGGTGACGGCGTCGGTGCCTGCAGCTGTCTCGAGGGCGACGGTGAGGTGGTAGAGCGTCGGATTGTCGATATCCCAGAGCGTGATGCCCTGAAGGCCGGAAAAGCCGAGCGAGACCTCGCCGCCGGAAACACTCGCCTCGGTCCGAGCGATCTCCTGACCCGCACCATCTTTCAGAACAGCCGTCACTTTGCCGGACGGTGCCTGGTCGGTCGGATTGGAAATCCAGAGCTTTGCCGTGACCTGCTTGGTTTCAGCCAGCACATCCGGCGTCTCGATCTTGACGTTCTTGATCGAAACCGGCGCCGTCACCTTGAGCCAGACGTCACGATAGATGCCGGCATAGGTGAGATAGTCGATGACGCCGCCGAAGGGCGGGATTTCGGGGTTTTCCGAACCGTCGATCTTGACCGTCAGCAGGTTATCGCCAGCCTTCAGATGCGGGGTCAGCCGTGCCTCGAAGGGCGTGTAGCCATCCTTGTGCGCGGTGATCTCGATGCCGTTAAGATAGACCACGCTGTCCGCCATGGCGGCATCGAATACCAGCGACACCTCTTTGCCCTCGAAGCGCGGCTCCCAGGCGATCACCTTCTGATAGGTAAAGGCCTTCTGATAGCTCTTCTCGTCGAAATAATTATAGGGCAGCTCGACCGCCGTATGGGGAAGCTGGACCGTCTCACCCGGCTGGGACGCCGACGTGAAAGCCGGCTCAAAACCGGCGCGAAAAGTCCAGTTGCGGTTGAAAGTCTCGATAATGCGCATTTCAAAGTCCTATTTCACGGAGCCGAGCATGCCCTGCACGAACTGGCGTTGCATGGCGAAGAAGACGAGAAGTGTGGGAAGGGTGGCGAGGATGGTGCCGATCATCACGGTGCCGTATTCAGGCGCGTAGGCAGAGGCGAGCGAGGAGACGACGAGCGTGATCGTCTTCATGTCGTTCGACTGCAGCACGATCAGCGGCCAGAGGTAGTTGTTCCAATTGAGCATGAAGACGATGACGAAGGCCGCCGCATAGGTGGAGCGCATCACCGGCACATAGATAAAGAAAAAGATCTGCCACTCCTTCAGCCCGTCGACTTTGGCGGCGTCGCGAAGCTCGGTCGGAAACGCCTTAGAGGCCTGCCGGAAGTAGAAGATGATGAAGGCCGAGGCGAGCATCGGCAGCATGATCGCGACATGGGTGTTGATCAGGCCTGCCTTGCCCATCATCATGAAGAGCGGGATCATCAGGGCCGCAAAAGGCACCATCAGGGTCAGAAGGATGACGGTGTAGACGCGGTCCCGCAGTTTCGAGCGGAACATCTCGAACCCGTAGCCAGCAAGCGAGGACACAAGCAGCGTAAGCGCTGTGCCGACGAGCGCGATCTTCAGCGAATTCCAGAACACCAGCGGCACATCCACCTGCGCGAAGAAGGAGGCGACGTTGTCGAAGAGCGCGGTGCCGAAGGTGACCTTGCCGCGGACGATCTCGCTCGTGGTGTTGGTCGCCCCGATCACCATCCAGATGAAGGGGAAGACAGATAGAAATGCGGCGAGTGACAGGACGGCGTATTGCACGATGTCGGGCAGGCGGCGACGAAGCGTGGTCATCATGTCCGTTCCCTCGCGGCATAGAATTGCAGGAAGGAGAGAACCGCCACCATCAGCACAATCACATAGGAGACGGTTGCCGCATAACCAAAGCTCGGCATGTAGCGGAAGGTCAGGTTGTAGATATAAAGCGACAGCGTCAGCGTTGCGTCCGCCGGCCCGCCCTTGCCTTCGGTCAGGTTGTAGACCTCGTCGAAGAGTTGCAGGGTGCCGATCGTCGAAGTGATCGTGGTGAACAGGATCACCGGTTTCAGCATCGGAATGGTCAGGAAGGCGAAGCGCCCCCAGGACGGCACGCCGTCGATTTTCGCCGCCTCATAGATCGAGCGGTCAATATTCTGGAGTGCTGCCAGATAGAAGATCATGTTGTAGCCGGTCCAGCGCCAGGTGATGGCGATGATGATCAGGACCTTGGCCCAGAAGGGGTCTGTCAGCCAGCCGATCGGTTCCCCGATGATGCCGACCGCCAAAAGTACGTTGTTCACGACACCGTCGAGCGAAAACATGCTCTTGAACAGGATGGAATAGGCCACCAGCGAGGAAACGCAGGGCAGGAAGATCATCGTGCGGAACAGGCCGGAATAGCGCAGCTTCGGATTGTTCAGCATGGCGGCCAGGATCAGCGCCATGGTGATCATGATTGGCACCTGTACGATGAAGAAGATCACCGTATTCTGGAGCGCCGTCCAGAAAACAGGGTCGTTCCACAGGCGCGTGAGATTGCCCGAGCCGGAAAACTTGAGCATCATCCCGCGCCCGGAATAGAAGGATAAGACCAGCGAGCGGATGATCGGGTAAAGCATGAAGGTCGCGATCAAGGTGACGGCGGGCGCGACAAATAGCCAGCCGTTCACGTCGTAGTAGCGGCTCAGGCTCGATCTGGATCTGGTTGTTGTGGTCATGCGCGTCTGCAGCCCAATCCTGGTCTGGGAAATCTCTGTTCCAGCGGGAAGACGCGCGGCGGTTTCGCCGCACGCCTCCGGGAGGACAGGGGCTCTTGGGCCTTTAAGCCCTGGCCCCTGTGGATCGGGTTACTGGATCTGACCGGCGGCCTGGTCCTCGATTGCCTTCAGCACGTCGTCGATCGGGGCGCCCTTGACCAGCGCCGGGAAGTTTGCAGTGACGGCAGTGTCGAGTTCGTTGGTGAAGATGCCGTAGTTGACCGGCGGCACCTGGACGAGCCAGTCGGCGAAATTCTGCCAGACCGTCTGCCCACCGAAGAAGTCGTCGGGCTTCTTGTAGGCCTCGCCCGTGCGGGCCGCGAGCAGCGAACCGACGGCGCCGCGTTCGGTCAGGATCTTCTGGTAGAAGTCGAGATCCTTGGCGTAGATATCATTGAGGAAGTCGATGGCTTCGTCCTTTTCGGCGGAAGCCTCCAGCACATACCAGCTCGAACCGCCGAGGTTCGACGCAGCCGTCGCACCCTCGATGTTGAGCTTCGGAATGGCCGTCAGCGCCCACTTGCCGGCCTGATCGGCCTGGGATTTCACAGTGCCGGTGATCCACACCCCCATCAGGACGGAGGCAACATCGCCCGAGGTCAGTGCATTGATGCCGTCGTTCCAGCCGCTGGTCGGCTTGGCCACACCTTCGTTGACGATGCGGGCCTGGGTCTCAAGTGCTGCCTTCAATGCCGCGTTACCCGTGATATTCAGGCTGCCGTCTTCATTGAAGTACCACTGGCCACCGGACTGCATCATGATGCGGACAAGGCCGCCGTCATTGGCGTCGAGGGCCATCATTTCGTGCCCGGTCTTGGCCTTCACATCCTTGCCGATCTCGATGAAGCGATCCCAGGTCAGGTTCTCCATGTCGGAGGCCTTGTAGCCAGCCTGCTCAAGATAGTCCTTGCGATAATAGAGGCCGGTGACGCCGGAATCGAAGGGTACGCCGTAGGTCTCGCCCTCCAGCGTCATCACGTCGACCTTGTATTTGGCAAAGCCGGAATAATCGATCTTGCTAGTCAGGGCCGCAAACGAGCCCGGGAAGGACTGCAGATATTTCTGCGCGCCGTAGTCCTCGATCAGCACGATATCCGGCAGCGAATCTGTCATGCCGGACGCAAGGCCCGTCTGCAGCTTCTGCTCGACGTCGGTCTTGGCGAAGTCGACGATGTTGAAGGTGGTTTCCGGGTGTTTGGCTGTGTAGAGCGCCGCGGCATCCTTCATGATCGCGACGTTGAAATTGGGGTCCCAGCACCAGATGGTGACTTCGCCGGCGAAGGCGGCAGTGCTGGTCAAAAAGGCTGCACCGGCCAGCGCCGATGTCACCGAGCGCCTGAGCAGCTGAGTGTAATCCATAGTCTTCTCCTCCCTTGTGATGTCGTATGCGGCAGCCTCATCCCCTGCCTTGACGTCACTATTTCCGAAAACCGGGAGAGTGCCAAGAAAATTTTTACTAAATATTTTGTGCGCTGCGGTAGGTGGCGGAATTTACACGCAAACGTGGCGTCCGTGACGCAAAGGTCAGTCCGGTTTGCGGGCGCTGCCCCGCCAGATCATCTCTGTGGCAAGCGTCACATGTTTTGAATAATCGCGGCCATTGAGGCGCTCGACCATGAGGTCGACGGCGACTTCCCCGATCAGTTCGCCGGGAATGCGCATGGTCGACAGCGGCGGGGTCAGAAATTGTGCCACCGGAATGTCGTTGAAGGCGACAACCGCGATGTCTTCCGGAATGGAGAGCCCCGCCTCCCGGATCGCCCTGTAGGTGCCGATCGCCATGTTGTCGTTGGCGGCGAGGATCGCATCCGGCCGCTCCGAAAGGGCCAGCAGCGACTTGGCTTGCTGGTAGCCGGTTTCCAGGCGAAGGTTCTGCCCGAAGCGTTCGCTTTGTCCGAGCGCAAGCAGCTCGGCATTGTATCGACCACGCGCCTCGTGCCACTCGATAAAGGCCTTGCAGCGCTGTTCACCCTGCATCAGCGCGTCATTGTCCATCAGCTCGTAACCGCCGACAAAGCCAATGCGTCCATATCCGGCCTGCTCAAGCGCATCGAGAATGGTGACCGTAGCCTCGCCGAGATCAGCACGCACGCAATCGAATTGCGGCATGCGCGGATTGTAGTCAGCGATGACAAGGTGCGGGCAAACCCTCGCCATGGCATCAATCTCGGCCTTCGACCGGTGGCCAACCACGATGGCGGCCGAAACGCCAGCCAGAAGCGCAAGGTCGACCGGCACCTCGGGATTGAAAACCCGGGTGATCTCCAGCTTGTATTCGCGACAACGCGCCTCGATGCCGAGTCGTACACCGACATAATAGGGGTCGACCAGCTCCTCGCCCGGGGCGAGGAAATGAATGAGGGCGACATTCGCGACCACATCCGCGTGGCTCGGCATGGAAATCGAAAGCGGCGGCTGCACCGCATTTCGGCGAGCCCGCGGTGTCGCATAGTTCAGTGCCTCCGCCGTCTCGATAATGGCTTGACGTTTTGCCTCCGAGACGGAGAGCGTCTGGTCGTAATTCAGCACGCGCGAGACCGTGCCGGATGAGACCCCGACGGCCTTGGCTATTTCCTTGATGGTGACCATGCGGCCCATTCCCCTGTCGCGCGGTCCCGATCGAGGGATGCGCCAGTAAACCTTGGAAAATATTTACTAGATGATCCTTTGTGGCGGCACAACATGGCTGGTGCTGCTGAATTAGTAATTCCTGTGCCAGCGTCTGCGCCGCATCAAGAGAAGGTCAACTTCCAAATGAGAGGCTTGTCTGGTTGACTGGATATTTGTCATGCAGACGTGAGAGAGCGCTGGAAAAGAACGGGAAAATCCTTCATAAAGATAACAACATCGGGAGGACTTTGAGTTTGCTGGCCATCATTGCCGACGATTTGACCGGCGCTCTGGATACGGGCGCCCCCTTTGCCGGGCGCGGATTGCGGACGGAGGTGGCTCTGAACGTGGCTGCGATTGCGGGTGCTGTTGCAGAGGAGCCTGAGGTGCTGACAATCAACCTCGGCTCGCGTGAACTCGACGCCGTCTCGGCCGGGGCGCTCGCCAGTCAAGCGATTGGCGCTTTGCCGGCGGGCACGCGCGTGTTCAAGAAGGTCGATTCCCGTCTGAAAGGACATGTTGCGGCGGAGCTGGATCCGATCCCGTACCGTGCGGCACTTGTTGCACCGGCTATTCCGGAGTTTGGTCGTGTCGTGCGCGCAGGACATGTCGCTGGTTTTGGCGTGGAGCAGCCGATCAATGTTGCCTCGAGGCTCGGTGATCATGCCGAACGATGCAGCATCCCCGATATTGCGTCAGCCGATGAGATGCGACTTGCGCTGCAAATTGCAGATTCCGAAGGGGTTGATCTGCTGGTCGGAGCGAGGGGGCTTGCAGAAGCGCTCGCCGAGCAGATGAGCGAGCGCCATGATCCTGACTTGGCCGAACTGCCGAAAGGAAGGGCCGTGTTCGTGATCGGTTCGCGCGATCCAATCACCTTAGTGCAAATTGCATCACTGCGAGACGCTGAGCCAGATATTGATCATCGTGCGGCGCCCAATGGCGTTGTTCCGGATGAGCCTGCCGGGGATCGCCCGCTGGTTCTCATCCAGGCAACTGTTGGTGCTGAGGACGTTTCCTCGCTTCAAGTGTCCACCAATCTGGCATCGGGTGTACATCCGGTTCTAACGGCGTCAGCGACAACCCTGCTTTTGTGCGGAGGAGCAACGGCGGAAGCCGTCCTGTCTGAAATGGGCATCACCCGGTTTCGTCTTCTCGGCGAATGCCTGCCGGGGCTCGGGCTGGCCTATGCCGGCGGGCAATGTATCATCGCCAAGTCTGGAGGATTCGGGACGCCGGATACGCTCGTCACGCTCGCTGCGAGACTGCAAGGGGACATGGGCTGAAGATGGGGCTGGAAAGCGGAACTGCACGAAGAAGCTTGGCTGATCTGGTGTTTGAGCGCATGCATCGGGCGATCAAGTCTGGAGCCTATCAGCCGGACGAGCGTCTGCCGACGGAACATGATCTGGCGATTGAATTCGAAGTGTCGCGCCCGATCATTCGCGAGGCGTTGAAGCGATTGCGGGACCAGGGGTTGATCTATTCCCGCCGGGGTGCCGGCAGCTTCGTGCGATCGGTCGGCATGAAGCAGCCTCTCGGCTTTGGTCAGCTCGAAAATGTGGCCGACCTTTTGAACTGCTACGAGTTTCGCCTGACCATGGAGCCTGCTGCGGCCGAGGCTGCGGCGTCGCGGCATAATCCCTCAACGATGGCGGCGATCCGCGATGCGCTGGAGCTGATGCGCGATGCCACCAATCGCCAGGCGCATCGGGAGGATGCCGACTTTCAGTTTCATTTGGCAATCGCCCGGGCAGCGCAGAACAGTTACTTTTCCACGGCGATGGAAGCCTTGAAGGACCATATTGCTGTGGGCATGCGGTTTCATGGCGTTTCGGTGAAGCGCGACAGTGCAGGCCTGTCACGTGTCTTTGCAGAACACGAGGCAATCGCTCAGGCGATTGCCGCAGGCGAGGGCGCGCGAGCGAAAGAATTGATGTTTGCCCACCTGACGGGCTCCCGAGCTCGCCTCTTCCAGGCAAGCGCATCACTGGCTGCCCTGCCAACGCAGTGATCCCCAGCAAGGCGATGTCATTGAAAAGGGGCCTTCCGGCCCCTCTGCGATGCCGTCGGATTGTTGGAGGTCGCTTTCGTCAGAAAGCTGCCTTGTAGATCGCCAGAACGTCTTCGACCGTCATGTCTGCCGGGTTGTTGTCCATCAGCCGGCGATTTGCGTGCGCCTCCGCGGCATAAGCTTCTAGATCGCCCGCGTTTGCGCCGTGGCGAGACAGGGACATTTCAATATTCAGGTCGCTGCAGAATTTGCATGCACTGTCGACAAGTGCGGCTGGCGCCGTGTTTGCAATGCCCAGGGCCTCTGCAACTTCAGCTGTCTTCTGCGGTGCCACCGGCTGGTTGAAGCCCAGTACATGCGGAAAGACAATTGCATTGGCAAGGCCATGCGGTAGGCCGAGACGCGTACCGAGCGGATAGGCGATCGCATGACCAGCAGCCGTATTGACTGGCCCGAGGCAGATGCCACCATAGTATGAGGCGAGCATCATGCCTTCACGGGCTTCGGTGTCGCTGCCATCCTTTACTGCGCGGGCGAGGTATTGTCCGACCAAGCGAAAACCCATGCGGGCGAAGCCGTCGATCATCGGATGGGCGCGCTTGTTGGTGAAGGCTTCGACGCAGTGTGCCATGGCGTCGACGCCGGTCGCAGCCGTGACGGCCGGCGGTACGGTGAAGGTGAGTTCCGGATCAAGGACCGCAATATCCGCAATCATGTGCGGACTCTCAACAGCAATCTTTGCGCCTTTGACGGGATCAGTAATCAGCGACCGGATCCCCGCCTCCGAGCCTGTGCCAGCAGTGGTTGCCACCTGAACGAGGCGGGTGTTGCGGCCGGCGACCTTGTTCGGACCGGCGACATCGGCCAGGCCCTGCTCAGAATCCCAGAGCACTGCGACCAGCTTGGCGACGTCGAGCACTGAGCCGCCGCCAAGGCCAACCACGACGTCTGGCCTCACGCGCCGTGCAACATCCAGGGCAGCCTCCAGCGTCGCGATATCCGGTTCACCGGGAATGGCGTCGAAGACCTCCACTTTGCCGGGAAGCTGCAGGCGCTCGATAAAACGGGCGGTAATCGGGGTGGCGATGACCAGAGCGGATTTGGTGGCGCCGACCAGGCCGCCGACCTGCCCGATCGTGCCGGCGCCCACAATTAAGCGGCGCGGCTGATGCAGAGTGATGGTTGCTGTCGTCATCGGGGTTATCCTTGATGTGCGCGGCCGGCCACGAGCTTGCGGGCATAGGCGATGGCGGAATTCATGTTGCCGTGATTGGCGATCCCCTTGCCGGCAATGTCGAAGGCTGTGCCGTGGTCGACCGAGGTGCGGTCAATCGGCAGTTCGACCGAGACATTGACTGCCGTGTCGAAGGCGACGAGCTTGATCGGGATATGCCCCTGATCGTGATACTGGGCGACGACGAGGTCGAAGGCGCCGGAATAGGCGCGGTGAAACACGGTGTCGGCCGAGATCGGGCCGTAGGCATCGATGCCTTCGGCCCGTGCAGCGGCCACGGCCGGCGCGATCTGGTCGTCATCCTCGGTGCCGAAAAGGCCGTTTTCACCACAATGCGGATTGATGCCGGCGATCGCAATGCGCGGCTTGTCGTAGCCGATGCGCATCAGGTGATCGTTGCCGGCTCGGATGGTTGCCAGCACGCGCTCCGTGGTTGCCCGGCGGATTGCTTCCTGCAGCGAGACATGGGTGGAGACGTGGATGACCTTCAGGCGCTCGGAGGCGAGTAGCATATAAGCTGCCTTCGATCCCGTGAGGCTGCGCAACATGCCGGTATGGCCGTCATAGTGGTGGCCGGCTGCATTCAGCGCTTCCTTGTTGATCGGTGCGGTCACGATGCAACCGATTGTACCGGCCTCGGCATCGCGCACGGCCTTTTCAATGAAGCGAAAGGCCGCATCACCGGCAACAGGGCTCAAGGTTCCCCAGGGCAGGGGTGCGCCTTCGACCGGAATGTCGACGACAAAGGGCGTCAGCTCGATGGACAGGCCGAGAGCGTCGCGCGCCGCATTCAGCGTGGCAAGATTGCCATAGATGCGGGTTGCCGCTCGGTCCGTCTCCGACATTTCGGCGAGCGCCTTGACGGAGATTTCAGGTCCGACGCCGCAGGGGTCGCCCATGGTGATTCCGATAGTGCCGCTCATGTCATTCTCCGCTTTCGAGGCGATCCCAGCCAGGAGCCAGCCGGACATATTTGATCGCGCGTCGGTGATAGGTATAGGCGAGGTGGAGGCTCCCATCGTGTCCGGCAAGGAGCCAGGGATAGGACATTTCCAAATTGCGTCCGTCGGTGGAATCATTGGACAGGCAGGTGCCTGGGCCGTCCTCAATGAGGATCCTGTGCGGGAAGGTCACGCCGCCGTCCGATGACAGGCAGACGGATACCGGCGCGCGCGGCACGCCCCAGACGGGCACGCATCCGCCCGTCGGATCGGCATCCGGCCTGTCGTCGTCTTCGCCCAGTTCGTCATAGAGCGAAGCGCGGCGATCCAGGGAGGCCTCGGCATTCACGGGATTGCAGATGACGGCGATCCGGCCGTCATTGAGGCCGATTGCCGCGATCGACGAATTGTTGTTGGGCAGATCGGTGGCGGATGGTGCGCTCCAGCTCCGGCCCTCGTCGGCACTTTCCGTCCGATAGACGAAGTCGGCCTGGCGACGGCGGAAGAATGCTGCGGATCTCCCCGATCCAAGATTGACGGGTGACATGTGTACGCAGCCCGTCGACTGGTCGATGTCCTCGAGACGCCAGCTTTTGCCGCCATCCTCGCTCACACCGACGGCTGCCGTGTCGTGGCTTCCGTTCCATTTCTGGCCAGGGCGCTGGATGCAGCGAAAAATCGGCAGCATCCATGCGCCATCAGCGCGGATGGACAGCGGCGCCCGAACGAAGCAGCCACGCGGCAGTTCGAGATAGACGCCTTCCGAGGACGAGAGCCGGGTTGCGTCTTGTGGGTCGACGGTTACCTCGGCCATGCGGATCCGGCATTCATCCTGGTTCCCGGAAGGTTGTGACGTATGAAACAGCATGAGGCGGCCATCCGGGGCCTTGAACAGTACTGGGTTCTGTTCGGAGTGGTCAGGGTCGAAGCTGAGCCGTTGTGCCGGTCCCCAGGCAGATGCACCCTCCACTAGTGTCGACGCATAGATGGAAATATCGGACTTTCCTTCGAGCGATCCGCCGAACCAAGCGCAGATCAGGCTGCCATCATCCTGCATGTGCAGGAAGGATGCATGGTTCTGGATCATCGGTGAGGGCAAGAAAGCTTCAAGCCGGTCCGCGCTGACGGCGTCCAGCGTGCCGGTCATGCGGCGTGCGATCTCATCGGGGGTCATTGGGCACTCCTCTCATCGTTGCAAAATCCGCTTTTCGGCAAAGTTGTCAAGTTTATTTATGTTGTAAAATCGTGTTGATCGATTTTTTGAATCATTTAAGTGTCGAAAAAATATGAAGAAAATAAATTTGCTACCGAGAAGATAATTTTACATTCCGAAATGATTTGACAAAGATTGGTGGAAGTTGGATGGTTTGGGCATGTTGACGGGGAGGCCGTCACCGGGAGGATTTCATGCAGGAGCAGGGAAGGCGCGAGCGAGTGAGCGCGGCAGTCTTGTTTGCCACGGGGGCGGCGGCCCTTGCCGCATCCGACGCCGTGATCGTTCGTGTCCTGGATGGCGCCGTGCATCCTTTCGTGATCGCTTTCTTTCGCGCCCTGTTCGGCGTGGTCGTGCTGCTGCCGTGGCTCGCTATTCGCCCCTCAATACTGCAGTCGACCCATTCGATGAGGCAGCATGCGGTGCGGGCTCTGTTCAAGCTTTTTGCCATGGTCGCCTTCTTTGCGGCCTTCAGCATGGGGCCGCTCGCGGATGTGACGGCGATCGCCTTCATGTCGCCGATTTTTGTGGTCCTCGGCGCGGCGATCCTGCTCGGCGAGCGGCCGGGGCTTCGGATGATTGCGGCTGCGATGATTGGTTTTGGCGGTGCGATCACGATCGTCGGGCTGTCCGCGACGGGGCTGACGCTCGCCGTTGCGCTGGCATTTGTCGGCGCGCTGCTACAGGCCGGCATCCAGTTGATCCTCAAGTCGATGTCGCGTGGTGATGCGACCTCGACGCTGGTGGCCTGGAACCTGATCCTGACGGTGCCGATATCGCTCGTTCTCGCCTTGCCTTTCTGGACCATGCCGGGAAATCGCGAACTCGTGCTTCTCGCCCTTCAGGGCGTGATCGGCACAAGCTGCATGGGGCTGATGACGCATGCCATGTCGCTGGCGCCGGCAAGCGTCGTGGCGCCAGTGGACTTCCTGCGGCTGCCGCTCGTGGCGCTGGGTGGGCTTGCGCTGTTCAACGAAACCATTGCGTTGACCACGGTAGTCGGCGCCGGACTGATCTGCATTGCGGCGCTCATCGCTGCGCGCTCGCAAGGCATGAAGACTTCGCACTGAATTAATCTGGGAGGAGAATGAACATGAGAAAGACTGCTCTGCTTTGTGCTTTGGTCATGGGTACGGCCTTGTCGCCGGCCTATGCCGGATCTGGACCAATCAAGGTTGTTCTGGCTGAAGAGGCCGATCTGCTCGAGCCTTGCATGGCCACGCGCTCGAATATCGGCCGCATCATCATGGGCAATGTCAGCGAGACGCTGACGGAACTCGACGTGCAGGGCGACAAGGGCGTCATGCCCCGCCTGGCGGAAAAATGGGAGCAGAATGCCGATGGCAGCTGGCGTTTCCACCTGCGTCAGGGCGTCAAGTTTTCCGATGGCACGACTTTTGATGCGAAAGACGTGAAGCACAGCTTCGAACGCATCATGAGCGACAAGAACACCTGCGAATCCCGTCGCTATTTCGGCGGCATGACCGTCACGCCGACGATCGTCGACGACAATACGGTCGACTTCAAGGTCGATCCCGTTCAGCCGATCCTGCCGCTGCTGATGACACTCGTGACCATGGTTCCGGAAGAAACGCCTCTGGAATTCATCCGCGAACCGGTTGGTACCGGCCCTTACAAACTGACCAACTGGACGCCCGGCCAGCAGATCGTTCTGTCCAGCCGTGACGATTACTGGGGTGAGAAGCCGGAAGTCACCGAGGCGACCTACCTGTTCCGCGCCGATCCTTCGGTTCGTGCGGCCATGGTTGCTGCCGGCGAAGCCGATCTGTCTCCGTCGATCTCGCAGCTTGAGGCCACCAATCCGGCAACGGATTTCTCCTATCTGGACAGCGAAACCGTCTATCTGCGTATCGACCACAACATCGAGCCGCTGAACGACGTCCGCATCCGTCGTGCACTTAACCTTGCCATCGATCGCCAGGCCTTCCTCGGCACGCTGGTTCCCGACAGTGCATTGCTCGCTACCGCCATCGTTCCCCCGCCAACCCTCGGCTGGAACCCTGATGTCAAGGTTTTCCCTTATGATCCGGAAGGCGCAAAGAAGCTGATCGAAGAAGCCAAGGCTGATGGCGTGAAGGTTGAGACGCCGATCACCATCATCGCGCGCTCGGCCAACTTCCCGAACGTCACTGAGATCATGGAAGCCATCCAGCAGCAGCTGCAGGAAGTGGGCCTCAAGGTCGAGCTGAAGTTCGTCGAAGTCGCCGAGCACGAACAGTACTACTCGAAGCCCTTCGCGGAAGGTCGCGGGCCCCAGATCGTCGCTGCCATGCACGACAATTCCAAGGGTGATCCGTCCTTCTCGATGTTCTTCAAATATGCGACCGAAGGCACCCAGTCCGGCTTCTCCGATCCCAAGGTCGACGACCTGATCAAGCGCGCCTCTGCCGCCGTCGGCGAGGAACGTGCCAAGCTCTGGTCCGAAGTGATCGCCTATCTGCATGACGACGTGGTCGCAGATGTGCTTCTCTTCCACATGGTCGGCTTCTCGCGCGTCTCCGAACGTCTGGACTTCAAGCCTACGATGGCGACGAATTCCATGCTTCAGCTGTCGGGTATCAAGATCAAGTAAGTGACAGGCGGCGCCCCGCCGCCTGATCCGATGCCAAGTCATGCGGCGGGATGATCCCGCCGCACCGTTTCTTTCGAGGGTGCCATGCTGAGCTTCATCCGAAAACGTGCCGTGGCCAGTCTGATCTCGCTGATCGGACTGATCGTCATGGTCTTTTTCCTCTCCCGCCTGACCGGTGATCCGGCAGCGCTCTTCCTGCCGGTCGAGGCTTCGGAGGAGATGAAGAACCAGTTCCGCGAACTCCACGGTCTGAACGATCCGCTGATGGTGCAGTTCGGCCGTTATGTTGGCGATGTGGTCACTGGCGATCTCGGGGAATCGCTGCGCAAGGCGCGGCCGTCCCTCGACGTCGTTCTCGAAGCCTTTGTCTGGACCCTGTGGCTGGCCGTGATCACGATGACCTTGGTCACGGGCGCAGCGATCGTCGTCGGTTCCCTGGCCGCCTTTCGTGCCGGTGGCTTCTTCGACCGTTTCTCATCGATCGTTTCCCTGGTCGGCGCCTCGGTTCCCGACTTCTGGCTGGCAATCGTCGCAATCGTCCTTTTTTCCGTCAACCTTGCCTGGCTGCCAACCTCCGGCACGGGATCGATCTGGCACTGGATCCTGCCAATCGGCGTCCTGTTCGTCCGGCCCTTCGGCATCATCGTCCAGGTTGTGCGCGGGTCGATGATCACGGCCCTGTCCTCTGCCTATGTGAAGACGGCCCGCGCCAAGGGCGTGAAGTCGACGCCGATCATCTTCATCCATGCGCTGCGCAACGCCATGCTGCCGGTCATCACCGTGATCGGTGATCAGGCTGCAAGCCTGTTGAACGGTGCCGTGATCATCGAGACGATTTTCGGTTTTCCCGGCGTCGGCAAGCTGATGATCGATTCCATCCTGCAGCGCGACTTCAATGTCGTTCTGGCAGCGATCCTGGTCACGGCGCTGGCGATCTTCCTGATGAACCTGTTGATCGACCTTGCCTACGCGCTTCTCGATCCCCGTATCCGGCATTGAGGAGGGAACCATGACTCTGGAAAATTCCACCGCCGTCCTCACTGAGGAGCCGCCCTTTTACCTGCGCATGTTCCGCATGCTGCTGGCCGACAAATTCGCTCTCTGTGCGGCATTCTTTCTCCTGGTCATCCTCGCTCTGGCCGTGATCGGACCAAGCTGGTTGGGTGATCTTGCGACCAAGCAGAACCTGCGTGGCCGCAACATGGCGCCCTTCGATTTCGAAAAGGCATGGGTCTGGTGGATGGGCGCCGACGCGCTCGGCCGCCCGCTGCTCGCCCGCATCATCGTCGCAACCCAGAACACGATCATGGTCGCCGCCGGCGCGGTGCTGATCTCCTCCGTGGTTGGAACCGTGCTCGGCCTGATCGCCGGCTTCTCGTCGCCGCGCGTCAACCAGACGATCATGCGCCTTGCGGACGTGATCATGTCCTTCCCGTCGCTACTGATCGCCGTCATCGTTCTCTATATTCTTGGTTCGTCCATCCTGAACCTCATGCTGGTTCTGGCGATCACCCGCATTCCGGTCTATCTCAGAACCACCCGCGCGGAGGTTCTGGAAATCCGTGAACGCATGTTCGTCCAGGCCGCCCGCGTCATGGGCGCGTCCAGCAAGCGCATCCTGTTCCGGCACATCCTGCCGGTGGTCCTCCCGACCCTCACCACGCTCGCAACGCTCGACTTTGCCTATGTCATGCTGGCCGAAAGCGCCTTGTCGTTCCTCGGAATCGGTATCCAGCCGCCGGAAATCACCTGGGGCCTGATGATCAGCCAGGGACGTCAGTATCTGACCAATGCCTGGTGGCTGTCCTTCTGGCCGGGGCTCGCGATCATCCTCACGACCATGTCGCTGAACCTCCTGTCGAACTGGATGCGCATCGCACTCGACCCAGTGCAGCGCTGGCGCCTCGAAATGAAAGGGGCCAAGAATGGCTGACCATCTCCTCGAAGTCAGGAACCTCTCGGTCGAGTTCCATACCGCAGTTGGCGTGGTAAAGGCGGTGCGCGACATCTCCTATCATCTCGACCGTGGTGAGACGCTCGCCATCCTTGGCGAGAGTGGCTCCGGCAAGTCGGTGTCGTCGGCTGCGATCATGAACCTGATCGACATGCCGCCGGGCCGCATCAGTTCTGGCGAGATCCTGCTCGACGGCGTCGACCTCCTGACCATGCCGTCGGCTAAGCGCCGGGAAATCAATGGCCGCCGCGTCGCAATGATCTTCCAAGATCCGCTCAGCCATCTCAATCCGGTCTATACGGTCGGCTGGCAGATCCGCGAAGCTTTGACCACGCATGGCACGGATGGATCAAAGGCGCAGGCCGAAGCCTTGCGGCTTCTCGGACGCGTCGGCATTCCCGATCCCGCGCATGCGCTGGACAAGTATCCGCATGAATTCTCCGGCGGCCAGCGCCAGCGCGTGATGATCGCCATGGCGCTTGCACTGCGGCCCGATCTCCTGATTGCCGACGAACCGACCACGGCGCTCGATGTGACCGTGCAGGCGGAAGTCCTTGCACTCCTCAAGGAGCTGCAGCAGGAAACCGGCATGGCGGTTCTGATCATCACGCACGATCTCGGCGTCGTCGCCGAGATCGCGGACCGTGTCGTGGTGATGGAAAAGGGTGTCCTGGTCGAGGCCGGGACCGTCCGCGAGGTCTACAAGAACCCGCAGCATCCCTATACGAGAAAGCTGATTGCCGCCGCTCCCGGCAAGGGGGCGATGCACGAACCGTTGCGAGGCGCGGAACCGGTGCTCAGCGTCAGGGACGTGCGCAAGAATTACGGTGCCTTCGCAGCCCTAAAAGGTGTCTCGTTTGATCTGCTGGCAGGCGAAACACTGGCCGTCGTTGGCGAAAGCGGCTCGGGCAAGTCGACGCTCGCCCGCATTCTGCTGCGCCTTGACGAACCGGATACCGGCCAGGCTTTCTGGAAGGGACGCGATCTCTTTGCGCTGTCCCCGGCTGAACTCTACAAGCTGCGCCGGGACTTGCAGATGGTCTTCCAGGATCCCACCCAGTCGCGTAACCCGCGCATGACCGTGTACCAGCTGATCTCCGAGGCCTGGGTCATCCATCCGGATATCCTGCCAAAGGCGAAGTGGCGCGCGCGGGTGGCCGAGCTCCTGACCCAGGTTGGTCTTGGGCCGGAGCATATGGGCCGTTATCCGCACCAGTTTTCCGGCGGCCAGCGTCAGCGCATCGCGATTGCCCGGGCGCTCGCGCTCGAGCCGCAACTTATCATCTGCGACGAGGCCGTTTCGGCGCTGGATGTGTCGGTCCAGGCCCAGGTCATAGCGCTTCTCGATAAGCTGCGCCAGGAAATGGGCATTGCCTTCATTTTCATTGCCCATGACCTGCCGGTGGTTCGTGATTTCGCCGACCATGTCATGGTCATGCAACAGGGCGAAATCGTCGAACTGGGCACTGTCCGGGAGATCTTCGAAACCCCACGCCAGGCCTATACGCAGGCACTGCTCGCCGCCGGCCTCGATCCCGATCCGGATGTGCAGGCGCGACACCGCGCTGCCCGGCTCAGAAGCGCATCGTAAGCGCGCCCACACACTGGAGAAAGACCACCATGTCGAAAAAGGCCTTCGTCGCGCTCGTCACCTGTTTCAACGAGGACGAGACAATCAACTACGAAGCCACCCGCGCGCAGGTGCGCCGCCAGGTGGAGGCCGGCAACAACATCATGTGTGCCGGCACCAATGGCGATTTTTCGGCGCTGACCTTTGAGGAAAAGGTGTCTTTGGCCGAGGCTGTGGTGGATGAGGTCGGTGGCCGCGTCGACGTGATCGTCAATGCCGGCATGCCGGCGACCTTCGAGACGGTGAAACTTGCCCGCGAATTCGACCGGATCGGGGTAACCGCGATTGCGGTGATCACGCCCTTCTTCATCGCCTGCACGCAGGACGGCCTGATCCGGCATTTCTCGACGGTCGCGGATGCGGTCCAGACGCCGATCTACCTCTACGACATTCCGGCGCGCACTCAGAACCATATTGAGCCCGACACGGCGCGAAAGCTCGCGTCGCACGGAAATATCGCCGGTATCAAGGATTCCGGCGGGGCCAAGGAAACGCTCGAAGCCTATCTGGCCGTCGCTCGCGACATGCCTGGTTTCGATGTCTATTCGGGCCCCGACCACCTCGTGCTCTGGGCATTGCAGAATGGCGCGGCCGGCTGCATTTCAGGCCTCGGCAATGCCCTGCCCAAGGTTTTGGCCGGCATCCTGAACGGGGTCAATTCTGGTGATCTGGCGCAGGCCGAGCGCCAGCAGGACATCTTCACCGCCTTCCGCACGGATCTCTATGCGCTGGGCTTTGCCCCGGCCATGGTCAAGCGTGCGCTCTACATGCAGGACCCCAGCGTTGGTGCCAGCCGCCAGCCGGCCTTGCTGCCCGACCCCGCGCAGGATGCGAAGATCGCCGAAATTTTGGAACGTTATGGCCTGCCGTTGTATGCGTAAGGTGGCTGCTTTCTGATCAGGAAAGATGCCGGTCCCACAGGGGCCGGCATTGCCTTGTTGTCTCCCAGTACGGCAATCGCGAATGGTCTTTGCCCGAATCCTTACGAGGCGAGCCGGCGGTAGTGCCTTGGATCAGGGATCGGTACGGCCGCCATGAGCCCTTGAGTATAGGCGTGCTGCGGGTTCTCGAAGACCTCTCGCCGGGTCCCAAATTCAACGATCCGGCCACCCTGCATCACCGCCACCTGGTGCGACATCTTCTCGATCACCGCCATGTCATGCGAAACGAACAGGTAGGCCAGGCCCATCTGTTCCTGCAGTTCAAGCATCAGATCAAGGACCTGGGCTTTCACCGAGACATCGAGTGCTGCGACGCTTTCGTCTGCCACGATCAGCTTGGGTTCCAGCGTCAGCGCGCGGGCGATGCAGATCCGCTGGCGCTGGCCGCCGGAGAACTCATGCGGGTAGCGTTTGGCGGCATCCGGCGTCAGGCCGACCCGCCTGAGCAGGGTCGCCACACGGTCGTCGCGTTCGGAGGGGTTGCCTACACCGTGGATCACCAGCGGTTCTGCGATGGCCGCGCCCACGCTCATGCGGGGGTCGAGCGAGGCATAGGGATCCTGGAAGATCATCTGGGCCAGTCGGCGCACGGGCCGCATCTGCCGGTGCGAAAGATGGGAGATGTCCTGGCCGGCGATCTTCACGGAGCCGCCGAAGGGCACGAGCCCGAGTACGGCTTTTCCGGTAGTCGACTTGCCTGAGCCGGATTCGCCCACCAGCCCGAGTGTCTGGCCGGCTGGAATGACGAAGGCGATATCCTCGACGGTTGGCTTTGGCTGCGGACCACGGGAAAACAAGCCCTGCTTCTTCCCGTAGGTCACGGTAAGGCCACTCACCTCCAGTGCGGGACCCGCCTTGACCGCAAGTGGGGCATCCGAGACCCGCGGCGGCATGTCCGTGCCGGCATGAGCGCCAAGACGCGGGACGGCGGCGAGAAGCGCGCGCGTATAGGCGTCGCGCGGGGCTTCGAAGAGGGGGATGGCGTCATTCTGCTCGACGATACGGCCGTGGCGCATCACAGCCACGCGGTCGGCCATTTCCGCCACCACGCCCATATCGTGGGTAATCATCAGTACAGAGGTGTTGAACTCTGCCCGCAGGTCGCGGATGAGATCGAGGATCTGGGCCTGCACGGTCACATCGAGGGCGGTCGTCGGTTCATCGGCGATCAGCACCTTCGGTCGGCAGCAAAGTGCCATGGCGATCATCACGCGCTGACGCATGCCGCCGGACAGTTCATGCGGATACTGCTTCAATCGACGCGCGGCATCGTTGATGTGCACGGCGTCGAGCATGCGCCGCGCGGCGGCTTCAGCTCCCTCCTCGGATGCCTTCTGGTGTTCCCGAACCGTCTCGATGAGTTGCGCACCGATGGTCATCACCGGGTTCAGGGAGGTCATGGGTTCCTGGAAGATCATCGCGACATCGCCTCCCCGCATCTGGCGCATGCGGGTTGGCGAGAGCGTCAGCAGGTTTGTGTCATCGAGCAGGATTTCGCCTGACGCCACCTTGAGGCTCGCTTTTTGCAGGAGCCCCATGATCGCAAGCGACGTCACCGACTTGCCAGAGCCGGACTCGCCGGCAAGGCAAAGGGTTTCACCCTGGCGGAGGTCGAAGGTGATGTCGTCGAGCACGCGCCGCAGGCCATCCGGCGTGCGCGCGTCGACGCATAGACCCTTCACCTGCAGCAAAGGCCGATTGTTTGACTTGGGAGGGGTCAAGCCAGCACCAGACGCGGGAAATAGAAGGAGACGACCCAGTTGGGCATGTCGACGATTTCGCTGATGCGCAGGTCACCGCAAACCGAGCAGAGCATATAGGCATCAACCGGATTCATGCCGTGCTCGGCCGACAGAAGGTCGATCATGCGCATGACGGCTTCGCGGGCGCCAGTCATCAGGTCCGGGCCGATCCCTGTCGTCACCTCGTAGCCGGCACCGTCGAGGTGGCGTGTGACCGGTTCGGTGGTGGTGAAGCGCGGCGATTTGAGATTGGCGCCCTTCACCAGATCGAGTGTCAGTTCGACATTCATCTGGCTTTCGATGGCTGTGCCGCAGACTTCGCCATCGCCCTGTGCGGCGTGGGTGTCACCGACAGAAAAGAGGGCGCCCGTCACTTCGACCGGTAGGTAAAGCGTGACGCCTGCACTGAGGTCGCGGATATCCATATTGCCGCCGACGCGTCGGGGTGGAACGACGGAGTGCAGACCGGGTTCGGCCGGTGCCACGCCAATCGTGCCGGTAAAGGGCTTGAGAGGCACCCGACCGCCGGGGCCGAAGGCAGCCGGCGTCATGGAGACGGCGTCATATTTCCAGATATGCAGGGCCGGATCTTCGAACTGGTCCGCCAAAAGGCCAAAGCCGGGAATATTCGCGGTCCAGCCATGGCCGCTCGGGTGGAATTTGCGGATGGTGACCTTCAGCGCATCGCCGGGTTCAGCGCCTTCCACATAGACGGGGCCGGAGATCGGATTGATCTTGCCGAAGTCGAGATTGGCGAGCGTGTCCAGTGTCGCATCCGGGCCAAGCTGACCGCCGGAGGAATCGAGGCATTCGAACAGGATGGTTTCACCCGGCTTGGCCGTGAGTGCGGGTGGAAAATCCTTGTTCCAGCCGAAATTATGCTGGGCCTTGTGGATGGTATAGGTGCACGCGACGCACATGCTGGTCCCCTTCCGATCTGACGATGTGAGATGCGGGCACGCCGATAAAGGCGTGCCCGACTTGAGCCTGCTTACTGCTTGACGAAGATCGCGTCGTAATTGATGACGCGGGTCGGATCGATGTAGATGTTGTCTTCACCGCCCATGCGGGTCGACTTGGCAACGACGCGACGCTCGTTGATGACCGGAACCCAGGGGGCATCGGCCATGACGTCGGTGAAGATCTTGCTCCAGGCGGCCTGGCGCTCCGTGACCTTGGCCGGATCCGATATGGAGTCAGCTTCGACAGCGCGCTTGTCGAGCGCTTCGTTGCAGTACCAGGACCAGTTCCAGCCGCCCTGGACCGCGCCGCCACAGCCCAGGATCGGACCGTAGAAGTTGGACGGATCCGGGAAGTCGGCGATCCAGGCCATGCCGCCAGACCAGATCATCGGCGCTTCGCCTTCCGTGCCGCCCGCTGCAATGACATTACCCTGGGCAAGGGCGCGCACTTCCGCCTTCACGCCGATGGCGGCGAGATCCTGCTGAACGGCCTGTGCGATACGCGGCTGCGGATCGGTGTTGGTCGAGAAGAGGACCGTTTCGAAACCGTCCGGATAACCGGCTTCGGCCAGCAGGGCTTTGGCCTTTTCGACATCGTAGGCATAGCCGGTGAATGCCTTGTCATAGCCTGGCATCAGCGGCGGCAAGGGCTGGTTGGCAGCGGTTGCGCGGCCGTTGAGGATGCGGGTGATGCGCTCCTTGTTGACGGCCATGTTGATGGCCTGGCGCACCTTCACGTTGTCAAAGGGTTTTACCTTGGTGTTGAGCGTGATGTAGCCAGTGTGCAGCTGTTCGCCATCGACGATCATCTCGGCGCCTTCCGGCGAGTTCTTCACCTCAAGGAACTTGGCCGGCGGAATGCCGTCACCGGCAATGTCGACTTCGCCCTTCTGGAGGCGAAGCAGCGCGACCAGCGGCTCCTGTCCCACCTCGACGCTGAAGGAGTCGATATGCGGCACGTCCTTGACGTAGTAGTCCTTGTTGCGCTCGAAAACGAGCTTCTGGCCAATGGTCCAGTCCTTCAGCACGAAGGTGCCGGAGCCGACCGGCTTCTTGCCGAAATCCCCATCGGCGGCCTCGACCGCTTCTTTCGGCACGACAGAGGCGAAGTTGATCGCCAGCACATGCAGGAAGGTCGCGTCGGGACGCGAGAGCTTGAAGATGACGGTGGAGGCATCCGGCGTCTCGATGCCGCTCAGCACATCGGACGTGCCGCCGGTGAGCGCGTCGAAGCCCTGGATCGCGCCGAAGAAGCCAGCGCCCGGGCCTTGCGTCTTCGGGTTGACCGCGCGCTCGATCGAATATTTCACGTCTGCCGCCACAACCTCGCGGCCATTGGAGAACTTGACGCCGGGTCGGAGCTTGAAGGTGTAGGTGAGGCCATCGGCCGAAACGTCAAAGCTTTCAGCCAGCGAGGGTTCAAGCTCGGCCGTACCGGGCTTGTAGTCCATCAGGCGAGAATAGAGGCTCTTGATCATCGACCAGTTGACCCAGTCATAGCCGATTGCCGGATCGAGCGTGGTGATGTCGTCCTTGTAGGTGACGACGATATCGCCACCCTGGGCGGGGGCGTCCTGCGCCAGCGCCATATAGGGTGCGGCAAACAGCGTCGCTGCTGCCGTGGTTGTCCTGAGCCAGTTCTTCAGCATTGTTGATTCCCCTTTTGCTTATTGAAGACGGATGCGCGGATCGATGGCGGGCGCCAGCATGTCGGCAATGATGTTGCCGATGATGATGGCGAGCGCAGAAACGAGGGTGACGCCCATGATGATCGGGATGTCGACCTGCTGGATGGCCTGCCAGGCGAGCTGGCCAATGCCCGGCCAGCCATAGACCGCCTCGACCACCACCACGCCGCCCATGAACTGGCCGATATCGATGCCAATCATGGCGATGACGGGTAGCATGGCGTTCGGCAGGGCATGGCGCAGAATGACCCGGGTGCTCGACAGTCCCTTGGCGCGGGCGGTGCGGATATAGTCCTGATTGAGCACGTCGATCATGGCCGAGCGGACCATGCGGGCATACCAGCCCGCACCAAGCAGGCCGAGGGTAAGGGCGGGCAGGACAACATGGGCGGCCGTTCCATAGCCACTCATCGGAAACCAGCCCAGCGAGACGGCAAAGACATAGAGCAGCAGCAGCGCCACGACGAATTGGGGTGACGACACGCCGACAAAGGCGGAGGTCATGACCAGCTGATCGAGAAATCCGCCGCGCTTGACGGCAGCAATCATGCCGAGCGCAAGGCCGATGACCACTTCCGTCAGAATGCCTGCTGCCATCAGGGTCAGCGTCGCGGGCAGGCGGGCGGCAATCAGCGTCCAGACTTCGGTTTTCTGGGCATAGGAGCGCCCGAGATCGCCCTGAATCAGGTTGGTCAGATAGTGGAGAAACTGGAAGAGGATCGGCTGATCAAGCCCGAGTTCATGCCGGATATTGGCAACCGTCTGTGCGGTCGCGCTGCGCCCTGCGATCATGCGTGCCGGATCGGCTGGAAGCGCATAGAGGAGCAGGAATGTGATGGCCGCGACACCGAGAAGGATCAGGGCAGATTGAGCGAGCCGTTTGAGGATGAGGAACGCCATCAGCCACGTCCCCGCTGCATGGGATCGAAGATGTCACGCAAGGCATCGCCGACGAGGTTGAAGGAGAGCGAGGTGATCAGGATGATCGCGCCTGGAATGAAGACCAGCCAGGGGGCCGCCTGGAAGTAGCTCTGGCTTTCGAAGATGATATTGCCCCAGGAGGCATCCGGCGGCTGAACGCCGACGCCGAGAAAGGAGAGGGTGGCCTCGAGCAGCACCGTGGTGGCAACGCCAAGTGTGCCCCAGACAATCGCAGTCGGAAAGAGATGCGGCAGCACATGCAGGAACAGGATGCGACTATGCCCAGCCCCGAGCGCGCGCTCGGCAAGGATGAAATCGCGTTCGGCAAGCGCCCGCGTCTCGGTATAGACGATGCGGGCGACCTGAACCCAGTTCACCAGCGCAATGACCATGGCGACGATCAGCAGACTCGGCTTCAGGATCGCGGCAAGCACAATGGCGAGCAGCAATGCGGGAAAGGCCATCATGAGATCGGTGAAGCGCATGAGCAGAGTGCCGATCCAGCCGCGCAGATAACCGGCGGTTACCCCGACAAAAAGGCCGATGGTCACGGCAACGCCATTGGCTGCTAGGCCGATGATGAGCGAGGTCCGGGCGCCGTAAAGCAGGCGGGAGAGGAGATCGCGACCCAGCGTATCGGTACCCAGGAGGAATTGGGCACTCGGCGGAATGGGTGCACCTTCCAAGGTAAGGCCGTCGAACATCTGGTTGTCGGGGCTGTAAGGCGCGATCCAGGGCGCAAACAGCGCAAGCAGGCACACAAGCACGATGACCACGAGGCCGAAAAGTGCAAGTGGCCGACGGCTGATTTCCTTGAGCACGCGCATCAGCCCACCTCCCACAGGGGATCCACGCCGCCGAGGAAGGCGGCCGCGATCTGTTCCATCGGCAACCGGCGTTTCATCGCCGTTGACCGCAGGGCGGCAAAGGCCTGCTCTTCCGTCACCTTTCGCTCGCTTTGCAGCCGGGCGATGGCGGCAAAGACGACCGGCCGCAATCGGAGGCGCTCTTCAAGATGGGCAATCTTCGCCTGAACGGCCAGGCGTTCGGTGTGAATGGACACGGCGAGTACAAGCGCTGGAAAGACGGTGGCAGACGCGACCGGTTTCGGGATGATCGCGCTTGCCCCATGGCGGATGGCCCAAGCAATGCGACCCGGCGCTTCCGAGCCAAGCAGGGCAGCCACGGGGCGTTGGGGTGCCTCGATGCTCCAGGGCAGGAGCGCGTCCCATCCCCGGTCGGCATCGACGATGATGATTTCCGGCAGTTCGGTGGGGGCGAGGGGCTCCCACTGCACATCGACCTGCATGCCGAGGAGCACGAGCTGGCGTTTGAGGCGCTCCACATTGCCGTCTTCTTCGGAGAGGACAGCTGCGCGCCATCCGTTGAAATTAGGTGTCGCCGTCATCATCAAACGACCCTCAGCTTCGGAAGGGAGTGTGGTTTCACGCCGGCCAGATAGGGATCTGCGGCGATCGGCGGTCGCGTGGCAATCACGTCGAAACCATTGGCGGGGTTCACCTTACCCAGCAGGAAAGGAAGGGCGGCGTGATTGGTGGCTGGATCGACGCGCATATCGCCAAACAAGGTCGGCCATGTCCGATCAAGGATCTTCGCGCGGACGTCTACGGGTGTATCATCCCCGATGGCTTCAATCGCTGCAATGCACAGACTGACCGCTGTGAACGCACTGGCAAAGACGCTTGAAACCTGCCGGACCTCGCCGCGCCAGTCGGCAAGCCGCGTCTTGAATTCACGGTTTTCCGGGGTGGCCAGGCTATCGAAATAAGAGGCTGCGCAGAGCTGTCCGACAGCGGCGCCCGCCTGAATTTCGACGAGTTCGCATTCCTGCAGGTCGCAGCTGGCAATCGGGCAGCTGTCCGGCTGGAAATATGGATCACGCGCCGCAAGTTCCGCCATGGCCTTGAGGAAGGCATAGCTCGAAGGGCCGATGAGATTGTTGAGAATGAAGCTCGGGCGCTTTTCGGCAATATCCGCAACGAGACGTTCGACGGCGGTTTCCTCCAGCGGCAGGTAGCGTTCACCGAGGATTGTGCCGCCCTCGTTCTGCACCAGTTCGCGCGCGAGGCGGTTCATTTCCCAACCCCAGACATAGTTGGCGCCGACGAGGTAGGGGCGCTTTCCATGGCGGGGGAAGAGATGCTGGAAGAGCGGGATCAGGTGCTGGTTCGGGCAGCCACCGATATAGAGCACATTCTCATTCGCCTCGAAGCCTTCGTAGGGGCACATATACCAGAGGAGGCCGTCATGCTTTTCAACGAGCGGGATAACTTCCTTGCGCGCAGCCGAGGTGATTGTGCCCACGATATGGCGGCATCCATGATCCCGGATCAGGCTCCGTGCGCCTTCAAGATAGGCGCTGAGCTCGGCATGCGGGTCGAAAAAGACCGGCTCGACATTCCTGCCCCCCGAAGAGGCATAGAGATGAAAGGCGAACTCTGCCGCTTCGCGCGCATCCCGGCCCATCGCGCCATAGGGCCCGGTGGAGGAATAGAGGATGCCGATCTTCGCCGGATGAGGCATTGAAACTCCAAACACGAAAAGACCCACAACGCGATCCCGCGAACGGGGCGTTGTGGGGCGCTGTTGCCCAGAAAATGTGGGTGGTGGATTCGAGGGCGTATTGAGTGCCTAAAATCTAAGCCTGATTAAAATACGGCCATCTGAACTTCGTCAAGTGGAATGTTTGGGCTTGCGTTACCGACGGTTTGTGCCTTCAATTTTTGAGGGTATTTTCGTATCGGTCGCGCGTCCGCCGTTTCAGATCGTGGCCAGCGTCGCACGCAATTCCTGCATCGCCAGAAACCGGCGATAGTCCCGGTCGTATTGGTCCTTCCTTGTGGACAAATTCGGCGGCCGGCTGACGGAGGTCGGGGCCATGGCGCGGCCGGCGTCGGCGAGTGACGTGTAGAGGCCGGCCGCAGTCGCTGCGTTGATGGCTGTCCCGACGAGGACGGCATCGTCAGTCTGGGGGATCGAGACCTCACAGCCAGCGACGTCGCCATAGAGTTCATTCAGCAAGGCGTTTTTGACATGGCCACCGGTCAGGTGGAGGCGGACCGGGCCTGTCTCTCCGGCATGCATGGTCTCAAGCACCTGGCGCAGGCCAAGCGCTATGGCGACGCAGGCGCGCCAGTAGATTCGGCAGAGGCCATCGAAGCTCTGGTCGAGCGTCAGGCCTGTCATCATGCCGGTCAGTTTAGGATCGGCGAAGGGCGAGCGGTTGCCGTGGAAGTCCGGCAGGATATTGATTTCGTCGGCAAATCCCGGGCCATGTGCTGCCAGCATCGCTTGGACACGTTCAATCACGGCGCGGTGGCGCGCAACGCTTGGCTCGCCGCCGGCTGCATGCATGCCGAGAATATGGTTGAGCAGGGCGCCTGTCGCCGATTGCCCCGCTTCGGTGAGCCACGAGCCGGCAAAAACGGCCTCGTTGTAAGGCCCCCAGACGCTGTGGCGAAACAGAGGCTTCGGCGCAAAGGAGACAACGCAGCTGGACGTTCCGCCGATCAGTGCGTAGCGACCGGAGAGCGCCTCGGCTCCGTCTGCCGCATGACGGCCGAGCACGCCGAGCGCGCCGGCATAGGCATCGACCATCCCGGCACCAACGGGAATGCCGGCATCGAGCCCGAAATCCCGTGCCGCGTCTGCGCCGAGCCTGCCAATCGCCTGACCGGCGGGGACGCCGGTATCCGGCAGGGCCGCACGCGTCGCCAGATCCGACAGGCCAATGGCGCTCAGAAAGTCTGTGGGCCAGGGACTGCTGGTGCCGTGCAGGTATCCCCACTTCGAGGTGAGGGTAGACAGCGAACGGGCATTTGAACCCGTGGCACGCCAGGTGAGAAAATCGGCGAGATCGAAGGCCGAGCCAAGGCGTGCCCAGAGATCCGGGCGCTGACGCTTCAGCCACAAGAGCTTCGGGATCTGCATTTCGGGGGACAGCGTGCCGCCTGAATGCTGGATGACGGCGTGCCCTGTGTGTGTGCACTCCTCCGCTTCCGCGATTGCGCGGTGATCGAGCCAGACGATCGTATCGAAGGCCTGCCCATCTTTGGCGGTCAGTGCCAGGGGAGCGCCCAGGGTATCGCGCAGGACCAGCGAGCACGTGGCATCGAAACCAAGGCCGGCAATCCGCGCAGCCGAAAGCCCGGTCGCCTCCAGCGCGCCCTTTACGGCAATGCAGACCGCTGCCCAAATCTGCTCCGACGACTGCTCGGCTATGTCCTCTCCCTCGACATGCATGATGATTGCATGTTCGCTGCGGGCAAGCAGACGTCCGCTGCGATCGACGACGCCGGCGCGTGCGCTGCCCGTCCCGACATCCACCGCAATCACATGGTCGCGCATATTGGCTTGTTTCCGTCCCGGCTCGGTTCTTGTTGGCATTGCGTAAAGTGGAGCATGCCAGCGGTTGCGTCAAACCGGCAAACGGCCTGACGTTGAGGATCACCGACAAATGCGGGGATGACAAAAGGGTAAATCGGCATGGATCAGTCCGGTCCTCGCGGACAGACGAAGTCGACCAGGTGTTCCATCCGGTCAAAGGACGCGTCGGGCGTCAGCGATGCCATAGAGGCACGGTAGGCGGGATCGATAGTATGCGATCCACCGGTAAAGGCGCAGACGCGCATGCCGGCCGCCCGGGCGGCCTGAATTCCGGCGGGGCTATCTTCGACAACGATGCAGTGCTCGGGCGGGAAGCCCATCTCAGCCGCAGCATGGAGGAACAGGTCCGGGGCAGGTTTGCCGTTCTTGACCATGGTGGCGCTGAAGATGTCGGGTGCGAAATAGTCGATCAGGCCGGTCACGGTCAGAGACAGCTCGACCCGTTCCTTCTGGCTGGATGACGCGACGCACCAAGACAGTCCGCCATCTCTGAGCGCCTGCATGACATGGGGTATGCCCGGAAGCGGCTTAAGGTCGGTTCGGAAGCGGCGGTAGAGCGCCTCACGCATGTGCGAGAGGAATTCGGCATCGATCTCGACACCGAACTCCGCTTCGACCGATTGGGCGAGATGCGCGAGGCTTCGCCCGAGAAAACGCTCGGAGGCGCCTTCCTGATCGATGTTGACGCCTTTTTCCCTGAGCGCCTCGATCAAAACCTCCAGCGCAATCGGTTCGCTGTCGACGAGAACGCCGTCGCAATCGAATATCACCAGAGTTTTGGTCGAACCGTCCATCGCACCGCCCACTTATCCCCCGAGGCCCCCCTCAAGATAGCGGCGCAATGTGGCGGCAGTTCCCGCACTGCGCAAGGAGGTCAAGGCCTCTGTGAAGCGCTTGATGAATTGCGGATGTGTGCCGACTGCACCGAAAATATCATCAAGCGCGAGGAAGGCATTAGGCTCTTCGCGCGATGCGAGTGCAGCCGCATGAAGGCGTTCGGCGCTGCTGTCATTGAACACGATTGCCTTGCCGCTATCGCTCGTTCCTTCGAAGTAGCGGCACCACAGCGCCGAGACGAGGGCCAGTCCCTGTACGTCAAGGCCCTTGGCAAGCCGGTCTGCCGTCGAGGGCAGGATGAACTTCGGCTGGCGGTTGGAACCGTCCTGGGCGAGACGCGGGATCGTGTCCCCGATCTTCGGGTTGGAGAAACGGCGCTCGATGAGATCGAAATAGTCGTTCAGGCTGGTGTCCGGTACAGGCGGAACGACGGGGATGATCTCGTCTTTTTCGAGCTTGGCCAGAAAGGCCCGGATCAGGTCGTTTTCCATGGCTTCGTGGACGAAGTGGATGTCCATGAGCGCGGCCGGATAGGCGATGGCCGCATGGCCGCCGTTGAGGATGCGCAGCTTCATCAGCTCATAAGGGGCCACGTCCGGCACGAAGGTGACGCCGACCTTTTCAAGGGCCGGGCGACCGAGTGGGAACTTGTCTTCCAGCACCCATTGCTTGAATTCTTCGCAGAAGACAGGCCAGCCGTCGTCGATGCCGTAGGTATCTCGGGTGATGGCGATTTCGCGCGGGCCCGTCGCCGGTGTGATGCGGTCGACCATGGCATTCGGGAAGGCGACATTCTTGTGGATCCAATGGGCGAAATCCGCATCCGAGAGCTTTGCGAGGCCGCAGACGGTGGCCTCGGTCACTTCGCCGTTTCCGGGAATGTTGTCGCAACACATGACGGTAAAGGGAGCAACGCCCCGGTCCCGGCGCAGCTTGAGTCCTGCGATGATCAACCCGAAGACGGTTTTCGGATGAGCCGGGTCAGCAGCATCGGCAACGATCGCCGGATGGTTCGGATCGAACTTGCCTGTTGCCGGATCGATGAAATAGCCACCTTCCGTGATGGTCATCGACACGATACGAATTGCCGGATTGGCCAGGGTCTCGATGATCTGGTCAAAGTCTGGCGCCGTGATGACATCGACCATCGGACCGGTCACGGTGGCAGCAGAGCGGGTCGTATCCTGTTCGACCACGGTGGTGAGGAAATCCTGCGCCTTCAATGTGTCGCGCATTTTCTGGTCTGAGGGCATGACCCCGGCACCGATAATGCCCCAGTCGTGGTCGAGACCCTCGTTGAACAGTTCATGCAGGTAAACGGCCATATGGGCACGGTGGAAATTGCCCACGCCGAAATGCAGGATCCCGGCGCTGATCTGGCTGCGGGCATAGGCCGGTATGGCCGCCGTCGTGATGGCGGGGATGTTGGCGAGCGAGAGTTTAGTGGTCATGGTCGCATTCCTTGGCTCTGGGCTCCTGTTGGTTCCCGTCAGCTCATCCAGTTTCCGCCGTCGACATTGTAGGTCTGGGCAACGATGTAATCGGCATCCGTGCTGGCGAGGAAAATCGCCATGCCCGTCAGATCTTCCGCCCGGCCCATGCGGCCGAAGGGCACCGCTTCGCCGACGAGCTTTTTCTTCTCGCCGAGTGGCCGGTTTTCATACTTGGCAAACAGCGCGTCGACGCCGTCCCAATGTTCGCCGTCAACGACGCCAGGAGCGATCGCATTGACGTTGATGCCATGCTTGATCAGGTCGAGCCCGGCCGATTGGGTGAGTGAAATGATCGCGGCCTTGGTGGCGCAATAAACCGCGACAAGAGCCTCGCCGCGCCGACCTGCCTGGCTCGCCATGTTGATGATCTTGCCGCCCCTGCCGCGGGCGATCATCGATTTCGCCGCCGCCTGGAGCATGAAAAGCGAGCCTGCGACGTTGATGGAAAACAGCCGGTCATAGCTTTGGCGCGTGATCTCGACGATTGGCGCGAGATCGAACAGGGCAGCGTTGTTGATCAGAATGTCGATCCCGCCGGTGCGCGCCTCAACGGCTGCAATGGCTGCGTCGATCGACGCCTGATCGGTCACATCGAGCGCCACTGCGTAAGCCTGGGGGCCGATCTCCGCAGCGGTCTTCTCTGCCCGTGCAAAGTCGATATCAGCGATGGCGACAGTTGCGCCCTCGCGCACATAGGCTTCGGCAAAGCTGCGACCGATGCCCCTGGCGGAGCCGGTAATGAGTGCCGATTTTCCGGAAAGTCTGCCGGTCATTGTGCAAGACCCTTGTCGTTGAAGCGATGGAGACGGCTTTCGTCCGGTGTCGCGTAGACAGTATCGCCATGGCGAACCGGCATTTCGCCGCTGACACGCGCGGTGATCGTGCCGTGATCTTCCGTCTGGATATGCAGGAAAGTGTCGGAGCCCAGATGTTCGGCGACTGTGACCTTGCCCTTCCAGGCGCCTTCAGTGGTCGACAGCGTCATGTGTTCGGGGCGAATGCCGATCGTATGCGCACCCTTCTCCAGAGCCTTGGGTCCGGAGATCAGGTTCATCTTCGGCGAGCCGATGAAGCCGGCGACGAAGAGGTTGCGCGGATTGCGATAGAGGTCGAGCGGCGAGCCGACCTGTTCGATGCGCCCCTTGTTGAGCACGACGATCTTGTCGGCCATTGTCATCGCTTCGACCTGGTCATGGGTGACGTAGATCGAGGTGGCCTTGAGCTTCTGATGCAGTTCCGAAATCTCGAGACGCATGTTGACGCGCAGCGCCGCATCAAGGTTCGACAGCGGTTCGTCGAAGAGGAAGCATTCCGGCGAGCGAACGATCGCGCGGCCGATGGCAACACGCTGACGCTGACCGCCCGAAAGGTTGCGCGGCTTGCGATCGAGATAGTCGGTGAGGTTGAGGATGTGGGCCGCTTCATTGACCTTGCGGTCGATCTCGGCCTTGTCCATCTTCGCCATTTTCAGCGGGAAGCCGATGTTCGAGCGCACGCTCATATGCGGGTAAAGTGCATAGGACTGGAAGACCATGGCCAGCCCGCGCTGCGACGGTGCCTTCTCGGTCGCATCCTTGCCGTCGATCAGGATCTTGCCGCCGGACACGTCTTCGAGACCCGCAATCAGGCGCAAAAGGGTGGATTTGCCGCAACCTGAAGGGCCGACGAAGACGGCGAATTCGCCATTGTTGATCTCGAGATCGATCGAGGGAATGACCGAGACTTCGCCAAAGGTCTTCGACACGTTTTGAAGTGTGATGCTACCCATCTTCTTATTCCTTACTTCACAGCGCCAAAGGTGAGGCCGCGGACGAGTTGTTTCTGGCTGAACCAGCCGAGGATGACGATCGGGGCAATGGCGAGCGTCGAGGCTGCCGAAAGCTTGGCCCAGAAGAGACCCTGCGGGCTGGAGAAAGAGGCGATGAAGGCGGTGAGCGGGGCCGCGTTCGTCGTGGTGAGGCGGATCGTCCAGAAGGCCTCGTTCCATGCCAGGATGACATTGAGCAGCATGGTGGAGGCGATGCCCGGGACCGCCATCGGGGTCAGGACATAGACGATTTCGTTGAGAAGCGAGGCGCCATCCATGCGGGCGGCTTCAAGGATCTCGCCCGGGATTTCGCGGAAGTAGGTGTAGAGCATCCAGACCACGATCGGCAGGTTGATCATCATCAGCATGATGGTGAGCCCGATCCGGGTGTCGAGCAGGCCGAAATCGCGGAAGATCAGATAGATCGGCACGAGCACTGCGACCGCCGGCATCATCTTGGTGGAGAGCATCCACATCAGGATGTCCTTGGTCTTCCGTGTCGGCGAGAAAGCCATGGCCCAGGCGGCTGGAATGGCAATCAGCAGCGCCAGGATGGTCGAGCCGACTGAGATGACGACCGAGTTCATGAAGGGCTTGAAGTAGTCGCGCTGCGTCTGAACCGTCACGTAGTTTTCGAGCGTGAAGGACGGGACCAGGTTGAAGCCCTGGATCGCCTCGGTCTCGGTCTTCAGCGAGGTGATGATCGTGTAGAGGATCGGGAAAAAGATGATCATTGCGATGGTCCAGGCCAGCGCGGTGAAGGCGATCTTCTTGCGGGCGGTGATGGCTCTTGCCATGGTCTTGTCTCCTCAGCGGTCCAGGTTCTTGCCGACCGCGCGCATCAGGAAGAAGGCGACGATGTTGGCGAGGATGATGGCGATGATGCCGCCGGCCGATGCGCCGCCGACGTCGTAGCCGAGAAGGGCTGTCCGGTAGATCAGGAAAACCAGGTTTGTGGAGGCGTAGCCGGGGCCGCCATTGGTGGTGACGAGAATTTCCGCGTAGACGCCGAGCAGGAAGATCGTCTGAATGAGAACGACGACCGTAATCGCGCGGGCGAGATGCGGAAGTGTCAGATAGATGAACTGGTTGATAAAGCCTGCGCCATCCATCTCCGCGGCTTCCTTCTGCTCGCCGTCGAGCGACTGAAGCGCGGTCAGAAGGATCAGCGTTGCGAACGGCAGCCACTGCCAGGCGACGATGATGATGATCGAAAACAGCGGATATTGCGCGAACCAGTCAACGGGCTGGAAGCCGAAAAAGCGGTTGATATCGGCGAGCACACCATAGCCCGGATGCATGATCATGTTCTTCCACACCAGCGCGGCCACCGGTGGCATGACGAAGAAAGGCGAGATGATCATGATGCGGACGATACCCTGACCGAACATCGGCTGGTCGAGCAGAAGCGCAATCGCAATGCCGCCGACAATCGTGATCAGCAGGACGCCACCGACGATCAGCAGCGTGTTCCAGATCGACTGGAAGAAGGCCGGATCGGTGTAGAAATACTTGTAATTGAACAGGCCGGCGAAGCTGACATTGGCCGGATTAAGCAGGTTATAGTTCTGGAATGAGAACCAGAGCGTCATTGCGAGCGGCACGATCATCCAAACGAGGAGAAGGCCGACGGAAGGTGCCATCATCAGACGGGCAAGCGTCCGGGTGTTTTGCGTAGCCATGGGTTTTGATCTCTTGCAGAGGCTGGCACTCCGACGTCGGGCGCTCAGGCTCGTCTATCCAGACGGGGCAATTTTCGGCGGAGCCGGGCGGGGCCATCGAACCCGCTGTCTTCCGTCAAGAGTGCCGCCCGAACCTTCAAGGCCCGGACGGCATCTTCGGGAGGATATTACTTGATGTAACCGCCGCGGGTCATTTCACGAACCGAGACTTCCTGAGCCTGTGCCAAGGCGTCGTCGACCGACATCTGACCGGCAAGTGCCGCCGAGAAGAGCTGGCCAACCGTGGTGCCAAGACCCTGGAATTCCGGGATGGCGACGAACTGGACGCCAACATAGGGAACGGGCTTGACGGTCGGGCTCTTCGGGTCAGCCGCATTGATCGAGTCAAGCGTCATCTTCGCGAAGGGCGCAGCCTTCTGGTACTCGGCGTTCTCATAGAGAGACGTACGGGTGCCCGGAGGAACGTTGGCCCAGCCTTCCTTCGAAGCGACGAGCTCGGCATAGGCCTTGCTGGTTGCCCAGGAGATGAACTTCTCAGCCGATGCGGTCTTCTGCGAACCGGCCGGGATGGCGAGGTTCCAGGCCCAGAGCCAGTTGCCACGCTTGCCAAGACCGGTATCGGGAGCCAGTGCGAAGCCGACCTTGTCAGCAACGGTGGAGTCCTTCGGGTTGGTCACGAAGGATGCAGCAACCGTGGCGTCGATCCACATGCCGCACTTGCCCTGCTGGAACAGCGCGAGGTTCTCGTTGAAGCCGTTTGAGGATGCGCCCTGCGGGCCAGCATCGTTCATCAGCTTGACGTAGAAGTCGAGTGTGTTCTTCCATTCCGGCTGATCGAACTGCGGCTGCCACTTTTCGTCGAACCAGCGTGCACCGAAGGCGTTGGACGTGGCCGTCAGGAAGGCCATGTTTTCGCCCCAGCCGGCCTTGCCGCGAAGGCAGATGCCGTTGATGTCATTGGCGCGGTCGGTCATCTTGCGTGCGGCGTCCGCCACGAATTCCCAGGTCGGGGCGTCGGGCATGGTGAGCCCAGCCTTCTCCATCAGATCCTTGCGGTACATGATGAACGAGGATTCGCCGTAGAACGGAGCGGCATAGAGCTTGCCGTCTTCGCCGGTGAGGCCCGAGCGGATGGCTGGCAGAAGGTCGTCCACGTCGTAGTCGGCGCCGAGATTGTCGAGGGCAACGAGCCAGCCCTGCTTTGCCCAGATCGGAACTTCATAGGTGCCGATGGTCATGATGTCATACTGGCCACCCTTGGTGGCGATGTCCGTCGTGACGCGTTCGCGCAGGACGTTTTCTTCCAGCGTGACCCACTCGACCTGAATGTCGGGATTGGCTGTGGTGAATTCCGACGTCAGACCCTGCATTCGGATCATGTCGCCGTTGTTGACCGTCGCGATGGTGAGGGTTTCGGCCGATGCCATGCCGGCAAGAACCAGTGCCGAGCATGCGCCCAGCAGTACAGACTTCAATTTCATGTCTTCCTCCCAGAAGGATTTTTTGAGCATTCGCTAAGCTCATGGGCAATTACTCACCAACAGGGCGCAATCTGTCAATGGGGTGAGCGACGGGTTACCCCCCTGAATTCAGTGAACAGGCTGATTTATATGCAGGAAAATTTGTAGACTGATTACGATTGCAGCAAAAAGCGCGCTGTGATTTCGTCCGTGATCAGGCCGTTGACGTGTCCACCGCGAAGCGCGGCGCGGATCGCAGTGTGCTTGCGGGCACCTTGAGCGAGCCCGATGACAGTGGCCCGGTCGCGTGGCGGCAGCGACAGACTGGCCACACGATCATTCACCGGATGATCCAGCAGATGACCTTCGGCATCGAAAACCCAGCCGCAGATCTCGCCGACGGCGCCGATATTCAGCAACTGCCGCATCTCCTCGCGATCGAGGAAGCCGTCGAGCAAAAGCGGTGCCTCCATGGTCATTTCGCCGACGCCGACAAAGGCGACATCGGATCGATGCCCGAGTTCGATCGTTGGTGCGACCAGGGGTTGGCGATGTAGAAGATCGCGCTCCTCACGCGAAGAGACGATGACGGGAAGAGGCATTGGGAAATGCGGCGCCTTCACCGCATCGGCCATCGAAAAGATGACGTTGAAATAGGCAGCCGAGCCGTCCGGACTGATATTGCCCGTGAGCGATACGATCTTGTGTTGCGGGCATTCCATTGGCGAGAGCTGGTCGATCACGGCGCGAAGTGTTCGGCCAGTTCCCATGGCGACGACCAGAGGCTCAGGCCGCTTCAGCCAGCGCTCAAGCTCAGCCGCGCCGGTTTCGGCAACGCCGATCGTGCTTGAGGACGATCCCGGATCACTTGGCACGACTTCTACGGATTTCAGACCGTAGCGTTCCTTCACCCTTTCCGCATATTCAAGGCACTCGGCGATCGGATGATCAAGTCGGACTTTGATGAGTTTTTCGGCCACAGCGAGCGACACGAGCCGCTGCGCCGTCTGACGCGACACGCCGAGGCTTTGCGCGATCTCGTCTTGCGTGCGACCGGCGACGTAATACAGCCAGCCCGCGCGAGCGGCCTCATCCAGGCGTGTTTGACCTTCTTGACGGCGTGCCATTGACTTCTCCAACTAGCCAACATGGCTGGGATGTTTTGACCTTAATGTCAATCGTGGCCGCAAGACCTTGTCTGACAACCGGCTCCCCAATTCTGGTAGCATCGTATGCGTTACCTTGGAATGCTGGCGAAACCCTTACCCAGGATTGGTCCTGTCGGCCGCCCGGTCGGGGAGCCGCCGGCGGGTTCGATGGTGATCTCGTACAGCTGCGTTTCTTGCGGCGAAGGCAGTGCCGGTCCGTCAAGGGTCACCGTATTCCAGCCATCAAGCACACCGAGCGAAACTGGTCCGAGATCAGCGGAAGGCAGTGTCCAGACTTGTAGCGAACGGTCTGCCGGGACGGAAACGTCCACCAGCGGCACAACCTTGGCGCTGTCGTTGCCGAAGTCCTCGATCATCACCACGGGCTGGCCCTCGGCATTCATCAGGACAGCGATCACCTGGGGTTCCGGGGATGACAGCACGGTATAAGTGAGCGACGCGACGAGCAACAAGGAGGCGGCAATGGCCGAAAGCGCAATGCCGCGCCAGCGATGCGTCCAGTTGTCATTCATTGGTTCCGGCCGAGACGGGGCAGGGCTTGTTGCCGCGTCCACAGGCTTCTCGGCGTTGGTCGCGCCCAGTCGCTGCTCGATGCGGGTCCACAGATCGGCCGGGACGGATGCGGCCGGGCCGGCCAGGTCAAGCTCGAGAAAGCGATCACGTGCTGCGCCGACTTCCCGGGCGAAGGCGTGATCGGTGTCAATGTCACGTTCGGCCTTTGCGCGCTCACTATCGTCCATCAGGCCAAGCACGAAGGCATCAGCGCGTTCGCTCAGGCTTTGCCAGGTGCTCATGCCATGCACTCCCTCAAGGCGGTGAGTGATCGACGGATCCAGGCTTTGGTCGTCCCGAGTGGCAGCTTGAGCCGCCCCGCGATCTCGCCGTGGCTATAGCCGGAGACATAGGCCATCATCACTGTCCGGCGTCGCAGTTCATCGAGCCGCAAAAGGCAGGAACGCAACCGGCTCTTGGTATCAAGATCATCGAAGAGATCGGAATAGAGGGTCTCGGCGCCTTCGTCCTGCAGGCGATCCAGGCTTTCCGTTTCCGTGAGATCCTCGCGTCGTCCATCCCTTAGCGCGTTCAGGGCGCGGCTGCGGACGACAGCATAGATCCAGCCGCGGGCAGAACCACGATCGGGTTGGTACTGAAAGGCCTTGTTCCAGATTTGGACGAAGGCTTCCTGGACGATCTCTTCTGCAAGGTCGTGGCGGCGCAGAATGCGCTCGGCGATGGTCACCATGCGGGCGGATTCGCTCGTATAGATCCGCTCCAGACCGCGGCGGTCGCCGGCTGCGCAGGCATGAAGCGCCTGTTCCAGCGCCTGTTGGCTATCCTCCATTCCATCTCCCCTCGCTGCCTCCGAGCGAAAGTAGGCGAAACCTTGGGTTTGGCAACTGGGCCTTGGCTGGATCACTGTCATCTGTCGCATATCGAGCATCACCTGCATCTCGCTCTCCTTCAAATGAGAGGACACGCGAAAACGAATTTTGGATGCAAAATTTTTTTGGTTCCGACTGCATCCAAACTGGGTCGCCCATGTGTCTGGTTGTCAGGAGGCACCGATCCGGTGTCCCCGCTCATTCATTCGGGAGACCATCATGACCGCTATCCGCATCTCTACACTGCTCGCCGCCACCATGCTTGCCGCAACTGGCGCACAGGCTGCCCAGGTTCTGGGACTGGCCGGTGACAAGACCCTCGTGATGTTCGACACAGACAAGCCGGACGCAGCAACCAGCGTTGAGATCACCGGTGTTGATCGTCTCGTGGGCCTCGACTTCCGCCCGGCCGACAAAAGCATCGTCGGCGTCACCGCCGGCAGCGTGATCGTCCGCATCGACGCAAAGACGGGTGCCGCAACCGAAGTCGCCAAGATGGACATTCCGCTGACGATCGGTGACGCGCCGGTTGTGGTCAACTTCAATCCGGCTGCCGACCGCCTGCGTTTCATGACCGGCACGACCAATCACCGCGTCCATCCGGACACAGGCGCAGTGACCGTCGACGGCAGCCTCGCCTTCGAAGAGGGCGACATGCACAAGGGCGAGATGCCGAACATCGTTGCGGCCGCTTATACCAACTCCACTGGCAAGCCGGAAAAGACCGCGATGTACAACATCGACGCAACGATCGGCGCGCTTATCCAGCAGACCAAGCCGAATGACGGCACGCTAAAGGCGATCGGCAAGCTTGGCATCGAGACGATGGCGAAGACCTATGCCTTCGACATCCAGGCAACGGGCGAGGGCAAGAACACCGCATGGCTGGTCGCCGACAATGCACTCTACACCGTCAACCTCGAAACGGGTGCCGCCACGAAGGCCGGCACCATTGGGGGCATCGATATGCCGATCAAGTCAATCACCGTCATGCCGGCGATGTGATCGTCCGACACGGCGTATGATTGGCTGACAACTGCAACCACGGTCCCCATGGGGCCGTGGTTTTTTGTTTAAGTATCCTGCCCTTGCAGGATGAGCGCCGGTCGTTAGGCTATGGGTGAGGTTGGCAAAGGCGGGGATGCGTGTTGCAAGCGGATGGCTGGACAGAACAGGGGGCGCGGAATGCGCTACGGGCGATCTTCGATGCTGCAGTAGGGAGTGCGGATCCGCACCGCGTTCTGGCGCAACATCTGCCGGAAAAGCCAAAGGGCCGCTGTGTCGTCGTCGGTGCCGGAAAGGCATCCGCTGCCATGGCTGCAGCGCTGGTTGATGCCTGGCCGGACGTCGCGCTGTCGGGCGTTGTGGTGACGCGTTACGACCATGCCGTGCCGGCAGGGCAGATCGAGATCATCGAAGCCGCACATCCCGTCCCGGACGAAAACAGTGCGAAAGCTGCGTCGCGCATCCTGGAGGCGGTGTCGGGTCTCGGGCCTGATGACCTGGTTATCGCACTGATATCCGGTGGTGGGTCGGCGCTGATGGTCGCGCCGGCAGGCGCCATGACGCTGGATGACAAGCGTGCAGTCAATCGGGCTCTTCTTTCGAGCGGGGCCACGATTGCGGAGATGAATGCTGTCCGCAAGCACTTGTCGCTGATCAAGGGCGGACGGCTGGCTGAGGCCGCGTATCCCGCCCGGATCGTTTCGTTGATGATCTCGGATGTCCCGGGCGATGATCCGTCCGAAATCGCTTCGGGTCCGACCGTGCCCGATCCAACCACGATCGCGGATGTCAGAGAAATCATAGCGCGCTATGGACTTGATCTTCCTGCTGCCGCGCGGGCCGTAATTGATTCCGGCGAGGAAACGCCGAAGACGGCAGCGAATGCCGAGCTCCGCATCATCGCATCGCCACGACAAGCGCTGGAGGCGGCGGCCAAGACGGCCCGAAGCCTCGGTTTCACACCTCTCATCCTCGGGGATGCGCTGGAAGGTGAAGCGCGGGAGGCTGGCACGCTTATGGCAGGCATTGCGACCTCCGCATGCTTGCATGGCCTGCCGGTTTCGGCCCCGGCCGTGCTTTTGTCTGGCGGCGAAACGACGGTTACCATGGGCAAGGGCCCGGTCGGCAAGGGTGGTCGCAACAGTGAGTTCCTGCTGTCATTGGCCCTTGCGTTGAAAGGTCGGGACGGGATCTTTGCGCTCGCGGGCGACAGCGACGGCATTGACGGTGTAGAGGATGCAGCTGGTGCGATTGTTACGCCTCATACGCTTGCCCGCATGCGGGCAGCGGGGATCGATCCGCGCGTGGCCCTCAGCCATCACGATAGCTACACAGCCTTTGCTGCCATCGGTGATCTCGTCGTGACCGGTCCGACACTGACCAATGTCAATGATATCAGGGCGATCCTAATCCTGTGACTGCAAACAGGGCTGGCTGCGCAACTTTGTGGTGAGGCGAGGAAACTTTTTCGGCGCGAACCGGTTAGCCCGGCGTTCTTCCCGAGCGCAGAGGCATGGCTTTGACATCACACTTATTTGGCCCGGACATTACCGACACCGGCATTCTCTTTAAAATCTGGGCGCCGCTGAGCCCCCAGGTTCATCTCGAATGCGAGGGTTTGGACCCCGTTCTCATGGAGGGTGACAGGGAGGGTTGGCACCGCGTGCATCTGGAAGGGGCAAAACCCGGTTGCCGCTATCGCTTTCGTCTGGCGGACGGTCTTGCCGTTCCGGACCCAGCCTCCCGTTACCAGCCGGAGGATGTGCACGGTCCGAGCGAGGTCGTCGATCTTGGTCGGTTCGATTGGAATGCGGAAGCTTGGAGCGGACGCCCCTGGGAGGAAACCGTCATCTACGAATTGCATGTCGGCGCCTTTTCAGAAAAAGGCACCTTTCTCGGTATGCTGGACAAGCTCGATCACCTCGAAAGCCTCGGGATCACCGCAATCCAGCTGATGCCGATCAACGAGTTTCCCGGTCGGTGGAACTGGGGCTATGACGGTGTGCTCCCCTATGCGCCGGATTGCAGCTATGGTCGCCCGGAAGACCTTATGCGGTTGATCGACGAGGCGCACTTGCGCGGGATCTCGGTGTTTCTCGACGTCGTCTACAACCACTTTGGCCCTGACGGAAACTACTTGCCGGCACACGCGCCCCTGTTCACCGACAAGCACAGTTCACCCTGGGGCGACGGCATCAACCTTGATGACGAAGGCAATCATTTCGTTCGGCAATACCTGATTGAAAATGCCCTTTACTGGCTTGGTGACTACCGTTTCGACGGCCTGCGGTTCGATGCAGTGCATGCTATCCATGATGATAGTCCGGTACATTTCCTCGACGAATTGGCGCAAAGAATCCGGCAGGCTTTCCCTAGGCGTCATGTTCACCTCATCGTCGAAAACGAGCGCAACGATGCGACGCTTCTGGAGCGCGACGTGGAGGGGAGGCCCAAAACCTATACGGCCCAATGGAACGACGATATTCATCACGCCCTGCATGCCCTGACCACCGGCGAGACCACGGGTTATTTTGCAGACTACGAAGGCGGAGCCTCCATACTCGGCAAGGCGCTGGCGGAGGGGTTTGTCTTTCAGGGCGAGATCATGCCGCACAAGGGCAAGCGCCGTGGCAGCCCCAGCGCCCATCTGCCGCCAACCGCGTTTGTCTCCTTCATCCATAACCACGACCAGATCGGTAACCGCGCCCGCGGAGACCGGATCATGGCGGACCTCGAACCCCAGGCCCTGCGCTTTGCCGTCGCACTCTATCTCCTGGCGCCGCAGGTGCCGATGCTGTTCATGGGCGAGGAATGGCGCTCGCGCCGACCTTTTCCCTATTTCTCCGATTTTCATGCCGAGCTTAACCGGCAGGTGAAGGAGGGCCGAAAGGAGGAACTCATCGGCAAGCCGGGTTTCGAGGCGGAGAACATGCTTGATCCGACGTCGGACGACACCTTCAGCATTGGCAAGCTGGATTGGTTCACGCCGGGCCAGTCGGTAAACGAGGCCTGGGTGTCGTTCTACCGGGAACTCCTTGATCGGCGACTGAGTCTGGTCGTGCCCCTGATAGGCCTGATGGATGCGCCAGCCGCGCGCTTCAGTTTGAAAAACGATGTGCTCGTCGTCTCCTGGCCGCTCCACGATGGTCGCGACCTGCGTCTGGTGGCTAATCCCTCCGAGAACGAGCTGTTGGTGGGGGAGGGCGTCCTACGAGGATCGGAGATCTTCTCATTGAGCGTTGACAGCAACGGGCGGATGCGACCGTGGGCGTTATCGTTTCGCCTCGTCGAACAGGATTGACAGATTGGGTGCTGCAGGGTGCCAATCCAACACGCGGCAAGTCGATGCAATGTCGACTTGGAGGTTTTCTGTAAGGCGTCGAACCGCAGCTTTTCGGCCGGAGACCGTGCCGAGAAGCTGCAGAACAGAGACAGGGATTGGCAGGCTCCATCCTGGACGACCGCTTGCAGCCATTAGCTGCGAGAGGAGTTCATGGGTTGAAAGATCGTGTCCATCGCTCGCCAGAAGGACTTTGTTCGCGGCCATCGGATGTGTGGTTGTGGTGATCAAGAGATCACAGAGGTTCGCCACGTCAATGAAAGATCGCTTGTTCCTGACGCCCGCGAATATCGAGGGTGCGCCGCTTTTGGCCCATGTCATGAGTGTGCGAAAATTACCCCGAACGCCCGGGCCATACACGAGCGGGGGACGGACGATGGTAATTTCCATGCCCGTCTCGCGTCCAAGCGCAATCAGGGCTGCTTCCGCTTCCGCCTTGGAGATGGCATAGAGGTCTTGAGGGTTCGGCATATCCGCCGCGCTGAAGGGTTTGCCCGGCTCGGTGCGCTCTCCATTCACCTTGATGGAGCTGACGAACACGAAGCGTTTGACGCCGGCCGCAGCTGCCTGTCGAGCAAGATTGACTGCCGCTCCGACATTGGATTGGCGAAAGAGTGCAAGGGGATCCTTGGCTGTTTCGCGCATGACGTGGACACGTGCTGCAAGATGCACGACAGTCTCGATGTCTCGCAGGTGCTCGCGCCAATCCATCTGAGGTCCGTAAGACGGCACGCGCACCAAATTCGGACTTGGTGCTCGACTGACCCCTCGCACGGCCAAGCCACGCCGTGCGAGCTCTGCCATGAGGTGTGAGCCCACAAACCCCGATGCACCTGTTACAAGTGTCATACCCATCGAAAGCTTGTCCCGGCATATTGGTCAGCCATGCTCAACGACCTGCTTTGGCGGATCCTCGGCCGAAATCAGAGCAAACAGAAGATCCCTTGCCCGCGCTTCGTCTTCTGTTTCGACGGCCTCTTTTAGGTCTCTCAACCACTGGTCGATGTCGCAACTGGCGCCAGCCATTGCGTCGGCGCGCATGATTTTCGGATGACTGGTCGGCCGGGAGTTGTTGTGGTCGTAGAAGAGTTCCTCGAAGAGTTTTTCTCCCGGCCTCTTGCCGATCACTTCGATGGCGATGCCACTATCGGGTGATTTGCTGTTGCGCACCTGAAATCCGGCCAATCGTATCATGTTTTCCGCCAGATCGCCGATGCGCACCGGATCGCCCATGTCGAGCAGGAAGACATCGCCCCCGACAGACAAGGCGCCTGCCTGGACAATCAGTTCGGCCGCCTCGGGGATCGCCATGAAATAGCGAGTCATGTCTGGATCTGTCACCGTCACGGGTCCACCCTTGGCGATCTGCTGCTTGAACAATGGCACCACCGAGCCGTTCGAGCCGATAACATTGCCGAAACGGACGGCGCAAAAGACTTGTTTTTCAGGCCTCGTCTGAGCCTCGATTGCCATCTGGCGCACAACGAGTTCCGCCCAACGCTTTGTTGCGCCCATGACATTGGTTGGTCGGACTGCCTTGTCGGATGAGATGAGCACGAAACTCTCGACATTTTGGGCAGCAGCGATTTTGGCCACAGTCAATGTACCGAAGACATTGTTGCGAATGCCTTCCAGAACATTGGCTTCCACCAGTGGAACATGCTTGTGGGCCGCAGCGTGATACAAGACCTCCACGCCATGGGTTCGAATGGCGCGCTCAACGGTTTTCGCATCGGTCACGGAACCCAAGACCGGCACAATATGCTGGGGGCTGACCGCCAGCAATTCCTGCTCGATTTTGTAGAGTGCGTATTCGCTCGCTTCAAAAAGGATCAGTGTCTTCGGTTTTCGCCGGACAATCAGGCGACAGAGTTCCGAGCCTATGGAGCCCCCGGCTCCTGTGACCATCACGACCTTGCCGGAGATCGCCTTGTCGAGCAGGGTCGTATCGGCTGGAACACAAGACCGCCCCAGCAATTCATCGATCTCGATTTCGCGAATCTGGCTTACAATGTAACGTCCGTCGACGAGATCGGAGATATCTGGAAGACTTCGTATCTTCACGCCCAATTCCGTGAGGCGCGTCAGCACGGCCGGCCGCTTGGCCACAGGGATCGCCGACATGCTGAGGATGATTTCCTTGATTCCATAGCGCTCGATCAGAAATGGCAGGTCGCTCGAGGAAAAGACCCGGTAGCCGCCGATATCGCGACCCTGGCTGGCCGGATCGTCATCGATGAGGCCCATGACGTAGCGATTTCCATGGCCTCTCAGCGCGCGACCGAGTTGGGCTGCAGCGGGACCCGCGCCGTATATGAAGACCGGCTCTTCGTTGCGACGCAGGCCCGTGCCGGAAACCAGCAGCCATTTTGCGGCAAAGCGCAGTCCACCGATCAGCAAGGTTCCTAAAACGAAATAGAGGAAGGGAACGGATCGCGGCACGATGCCTTGGCCTGCCATCTCGACAAGGAAGATGATGATGACCCAGCTCATCGTCGCAATCAGCATCGCCTTCAGAATGGTCCAGATCGCTGCCTCCGGGAGGTAGCGGATCACCGACCGGTAGAGGCCCAGCCGGATGAAGACAGGAATAGCGACGACGGGCGCGAAAGCGGCCAGAAGCAGTCGTTCTCCAGTGACCTCTGGCGTCCAGACGGACAGTCGTATGGCATAGCTTGCCCAAAGGGCGAAGATCAGGCTTGCGATGTCGAGCGCAATCAGAAAAACCCGCTTCCAGAAGCGAGGCATTCTTATCACACATTCCCTGAGACGCTTGACCAGGGGCTGGTTGGTCCAATCCGAAACGAACATGATCATGCGGCTTTACTTGCTAATGTTGGACATTGGCAGAGCCAGCCACCTTAATGGCTGTCATGACCAAAATGCGCAAATCAAAAAAAGTGCTTTGTCGGCGAAGATACTCGGCATCCAACTCCACCTTAGCCGGGATTGAAAGCTCGTCACGGCCATTCACCTGGGCCCAACCTGTCAGCCCCGGCAACAGCACATGTACGCCTTTAGCCGTGCGCGCCGCGATCAGGTCTTCTTGATTGAAGAGCGCAGGCCGAGGCCCGACAAAACTCATCTTACCCAGAAGGATGCACCAGAGTTGAGGGAGTTCATCCAGGCTGGTTTTGCGCAAGAAGCTGCCAATGGGTGTGAGGTGTCGTTGCGGGTCGTGAAGGAGATGCGTGGCGACGACGGGGGTGTCTATCCGCATGGTTCGGAACTTGGGCATCCAGAACAGCTGATTTTCGCGACCGACACGTTGCGACCAGTAGAGCGCGGGTCCTTGCGATGTGATCCGTACCATGGCGGCAATCAGGGCCATCGGTATGGCGAGGATAATCCCCGCTATCATCGCAATCGCGATATCGCAGGCTCTCTTTACAATCATTAGGATCAGCTCAGCTTCAGGTCAGATCAAGCAATTTCTGCGTGCATACGGGAAATCGCGCTGGACCGCCAGAACCTTGTGGCTGCTGCCGGGCAGCGCGTCTCGTCGCCGGTGTGGTTCTTGCGGATAAAGAACCGCTGGTGAGTTCGTCTCGCCCAAACGTCTGGCTCAATTAACGCCGACACCCCGACCAAAATGACCCATAAAAACTTGACCTTCTGCACCAGGGCTCGACATACCCGTAATGACCGACGCCATGACGATTGACCCTGATTATCTTACGCGACAGCTCCAGGCCCTTCTGGCGATCGCCAGCCCGACCGGTTTTACAGATGAGGCGGTTCGGCATACGGCGCAGGAGCTGGCACGTTTGGGGCTTGAGGTGAAGCTGACCCGGCGGGGTGCGATACGAGCGCTTCGACGTGGCAAGGCCCGGCGACCGGCGCGGGGGATCGTCTCGCATCTGGATACGTTGGGCGCGCAGGTAAAGGCGCTCAAGGAGAATGGACGACTGGAACTCGTGCCGGTCGGCCATTGGTCAGCGCGGTTTGCCGAGGGCGCACGCGTGTCAATCTTGTCCGCCAAGGGCACCTACCGCGGTACCATCCTGCCGCTCAAGGCGTCGGGGCATACGTTCAATGACGAAGTCGACTGCCAGCCAACGGGGTGGCGCCATGTCGAATTGCGAGTCGATGCGCTTAGCCGCGACCACAATGATCTGACCCAGCTTGGCATTGATGTCGGGGACATCGTTGCGGTCGACCCACAACCCGAGTTCCTTGAAAACGGCTTCATCGTCTCACGCCATCTCGATGACAAGGCGGGGGTCGCGATCATGCTGGCGGCCCTTGAAGCGATGCAGCGGCAGAACATCGAGACGCCGGTCGACACGTACTGGCTCTTCACCATTGGCGAGGAAGTGGGCGTCGGTGCCTCGGCTGCACTGACGCCCGAGATTGCATCGCTGGTAGCGATCGACAACGGCACGACCGCGCCGGGACAGAATTCGCGCGAGTTTGGTGTCACGCTCGCCATGGCAGATCAGACCGGACCCTTTGATTACCACCTGTCGAAGAAACTGCATCAGTTGTGTCTTGCCCACGGTGTTCCGGTGCAGAAGGATGTATTCCGCTATTATCGTTCGGACGCGGCTTCAGCGGTTGAGGCAGGTCATGATGTGCGCACAGCACTGATCGCCTTTGGTGTCGACGCTTCGCATGGTTATGAGCGCATCCACTTGAATGCTCTGATGTCAAATGCGCGCTTGTGTGTGCTCTACAGCGCAAGCAATGTAGAGATCGGGCGGGATGCCAATGAGCTTTCGGACCTGGAAGGCTTTACCCATCAGGAGGTGCCGGACGCCGCGCCGGAGCAAGTCCTCCCCGCCGATCTTTCGACCGAGAACTGAAGCTGTCCCATTGTTGCACAGAGGCAACGCCAGAGGTGGTGCGTTTGAGCGACGGATCTAGACCTCAGAATGCTGCATAGGCTGGCGTTTCCTAATATTGAGCCGGGACCGCGTTAAGGTTTTGTTAACGAAAAACCGCTTGACCCGAATCGGGTCGTGCCACACGCTGTTACGGAGATTGGCCATAAATTGCGCCTCTCGCCGTTACTGAGAAGCCTTCCTGTTAATTCGGCACCATTGCGTATGTTCATCGCGGTGAGAATCAGGAAGGGTGCGTGTAGTTTGCCTGTGTCGATCAGTTGGCGCCATGAAGGCGTGTGATCTGAGCGCTACTGGCCAGAATTTGGAGTTCAGGATGGGTCAGCCATCGATCAGAGCAGCCATCGAGGAGATCGGTCCCTTGCGTCCAGCAGACGAGACGATTGCCGAAGACGCCCAGGCGCTCTCTGCCCAGCTGAAGGCTATGCGCGAGCGGCTTTTCCCGCCGACCGCCCAGAAGACATTGCGTTCCTTTACCTCTGGCGAAGCCGCACGTTTGATCGGTGTATCCGACGGTTACCTGCGGCAACTGTCTCTGGCGGGAGAGGGACCGCAGCCTGACGTCGGTGCCGGCGGGCGGCGCTACTATTCGCTGTCAGACATCGATGCGCTGCGCCATTTCCTGGCAGAGCAGGCGCGGCTCAAGGGGAACGACGCCAAGGCGCGGTCCTATGTGAAGTGGCGTGATCCGGCTCGCGGTGAGCATTTGCAGGTCATTTCCGTGACCAACTTCAAGGGTGGTTCCGGCAAGACGACATCGTCGGTACATCTCGCCCAGTATCTGGCGATGACGGGACACCGCGTCCTTGCCGTCGATCTCGATCCGCAGGCATCGCTGTCAGCGCTTTTCGGTTACCAGCCGGAACTCGATCTGCAGGGCAATGACACGATTTACGGCGCGATCCGGTATGACGGCGAGGCAAAGCCGCTGAAGGAGATCATCCGCAAGACCTATTTCCATGGTCTCGATCTCGTTCCCGGCAATCTCGAACTGCAGGAATTCGAACACGCGACACCGCGGGCGCTGTCCGAGCGCAAGGCGGGCGATACGCATTCGCTGTTCTTCACCCGCGTCCAGGCGGCACTCGCCACTGTGGCCGACGACTACGACGTGGTCGTTATCGACTGCCCGCCACAGCTTGGTTATCTCACACTGTCGGCACTGTGTGCCTCCACATCGGTTGTCGTGACAGTGCATCCGCAAATGCTCGACGTTGCGTCGATGAGCCAGTTTCTGTTCATGACATCGGATCTTCTTTCTGTGGTGCGCGAGGCGGGTGGCCAGCTGAATTTCGATTTCTTGCGGTATCTGGTGACGCGTTTCGAGCCGCATGATGGTCCGCAGACGCAAATCGTCGGTTTTCTGCGTTCGCTCTTCGGCAACCGAGTTCTGACTGCGCCGATGTTGAAGTCGACGGCAGTGTCGGATGCGGGCCTGACCAAGCAGACGCTTTACGAGGTAGGCCGCGAGAACTTTTCCCGCGGCACGTATGACCGGGCGATGGAATCGCTCGATTCCGTCAATGGTGAGATCGAGGCGCTTATTCACGCCGCATGGAGGCGCACGTGATGGCAGGACGCGACCGCAAGAACTCCATCAAGGCGTTGTTCGGGGATTCCTCGCCGCTTGCGCCGGAAGCCAAGATGCAATCGGCAGAGACTGTTGCCGGCGAGCAGGCTGGCTCTCGTGAAAGCCAGCCCGATCAGCGCCCGGCCGAGCCGGCAAATGGTCCGGCGCGCGCGGCGTCAGGCGCCGTGAAAGCCATGGGTCTGTCGCTGTCGTCCATCGCCCGCGAAGCCGAGGAAGCGCGACAGCTGCGCCAGGCCCTGGAGGAAGGCGAGCGGGTCATTTCGCTGTCGACAGAGCGTATTGAGGCATCCTTTGTCCAGGATCGGCTGAGCAATGGCGATGTGGACGATCCGCAGTTTGCCGAGCTGATCGAGAGTATCCGCGAAAGCGGCCAACAGGTCCCAATCCTCGTCCGACCGCATCCCGAGCACGAAGGGCGTTTCCAGGTCGCCTATGGCCACCGTCGTCTGCGCGCTGCTCAGGCGCTCGGCGTTGAGGTCAAGGCGCTGGTGCGCACGCTGAGTGATGATGAACTGGTGGTGGCGCAGGGCAAGGAAAATGCCGAACGCCGCAATCTGTCGTTCATCGAACGGGCGCTGTTTGCCAAGACGCTTGCGACGCGCGGTTTCGACCGCAAGCTGATCGGCGATGCGCTGGCGGTGCAGAAGTCTGAGCTGTCGCGCTTGATCCAGGTTGCGGACGGTCTGCCGGACATGGTCATTCGTGCGATCGGCCCTGCCCCGAAGGCGGGTCGCGATCGCTGGATGAAGATGGTGGAACTCCTGTCCGCGAAGGCGGCCATGCAGCTGGCGAGCGACGAGATCACCCAGGAGAGTTTTCGGACTGCAGACAGCGACCGGCGTTTCGAACTGTTGTTTGGCCGTCTGGCACAGCCGGTTGCAGCGACCAGGACAATCAACGAGCCGCTCCGGCTGACGGCCGAGGATGGCCGCAGCTTTGCTGAATACAGGCGACAGGGTCGCACGGTGAAAATCGATTTTGCCAAGGATGCTGACCCGGCGTTTTTGGACCAGCTGTCTGAGCTTTTGCGCAGCGCCTATGCCGCGCATGTAAAGACGAAACACTGAGATGAGGATGCCGCTCGCAAGGGCGGCCGTCTGATTCGACCGGTTGCCATTGGGATCAAGGGATGAACCCGGATGGCATCAGACAACGCGAAACCACGGAAAGGAAGCGCGGAGACAAGAAAAAAGGCCCCCAAAACGTCACGTTCCGGAAGCCCCTCTCCTATGTAGCAATCTGAGAGAATCACTTCCGACAGTCAAAGTCAAGAGTCGGCGGCATCCGATGCCGATCCGAGTGTGATTTCGTGCGTCTGAACAGGCGTTTCCAAGGGCTCCTCTTGCCTCTTCAAAAGGGGAAATCATGATCGAGAGACTGGGAACGACGCCTTTCGGCGGCGGCCGGATGTCTGCGCGGCTTTTTGCCCGTCAGACCATGGTCGCGGAACGGCAGGGAAAACTGCGCGCTGGCGACGGCGGCAATGACACAGGCACGGCCGACAAGTGGCAGCTGCTGCGGGCGCTTACCGAAGCGCGCGAGCATTTCGACCTGAGCGACCGTGCAATCGGGCTTCTGGAAGCGCTTGTGAGTTTCACCACGGAACGCACGCTCGACGGCAGCAAGCCGATCATCGTATTCCCCTCCAACCGCGAATTGTCGATCCGCGCCCGTGGTATGGCGCCGGCCACTATTCGCCGTCATCTGGCAGCTTTGGTTGACGCCGGCTTGCTCTTCCGTCGCGACAGCGCCAATGGCAAACGCTACTGCCTGCGCGGCGATCATGGGGACGTGGAAGAGGCCTTTGGCTTTGATCTGGCACCGCTTGCGTTAAAAGCGACGGAGATCCATGCGCTGGCTGAGACTGTGCGTGCCGAAGCCAAGGCACTGCGCCAGCTCCGCACAGAGGTGACGCTGCACCTGCGCGACATATCGAAGATTATCACGGCGGCCCTGGAAGAGGCCCGTACGGGCGATTGGGAAGGCATGCTTCTGACATTTCAATCGATGTCCTTCGCAGCACTTCCGCGCAAGGCCCAGCCAGACGCACTCCGAGCACTTCGCGACCGCTTGGCAACGTTCCGCCTTGAGGTGGAAAATGCTTACCTTTCAAGCCTTTCTGAAGAAGAAATGAGCGCCAATGACCATCACAGCGAGCGCCACTATCAGAATTCAAACACAGACCTACCATTTGAATTAAACGGCAAAGAGTCAAAGAAAGAGGCGAAAGCCGAGAGCCCTGAGCGGGATGGGGCGGATCGCCAGGAAAAGCGGGTGGCGATCAGTCTCGACCGGTTGCGTAAGATTTGCCCGCAGATCGGTGACTATTGCCCCGGCGGAATGCGCGGCTGGCAGGATCTGCTGAAGGCGGCGGATCTGGTTCGCTCCATGCTCGGGGTCTCCCCGGATGCCTGGGCGAAGGCGAAGAAGGCGATGGGTGAACAGGCGGCAGCGATCGTGATTGCCTTGATACTTGAACGTGCGGAAGAAATTCGGTCGCCCGGCGGTTATCTTCGGGATCTGACGCGCAAGGCCGAGCGCTCGGCCTTCAGTATTCTGGCAATGTTGCAGGCGCTCGAACGCCACAAGGATTGAGATGGATGTTTACCGGCGTTGACGGCTGTCAACGATTTGAAGAACGATGACGCTGCGATTGGCTGGATGAAAAAGACGGACATGGACGATATTCCCACCTCCGATGAGTTACCGACAGCCCGGATGCTGACATGGGTGCGGAATTCAGCGGCCTATCGGCTGGCGCGCCGGATGATGACCGAGAAAGAATTGGCGGACGCCATTCGTCGCAAGGCAAAGAGCAAGTTCGAGGACATCACGGAGGCGCAGGTGGCGGCTCTGGCGGAGGCGGCAATCGCCTTTGGGCGTTCGATGAGCGCGCTGGATGATCGTGCCTATGCCGAGATCCGCGCAGGCTCGGCGGCCCGTGGCGGCAAGTCGAAACGGGCGGTTGCCCGCAAGCTTTCTGAAAAGGGCGTCGAGGCCGTGATCATCACGGAGATCCTCGCCGAACAGGACGACCTGCGGCCGGCAGTGGTCTATGCTCGCAAGAAGGCCTTCGGACCGTTTCGACGGGTTCCTGCCGATGAAAAACAGGTGAACCGCGAAATGGCATCTTTTGCGCGCCAGGGTTACGGTTTCGACCTGATCCGACGCGTGCTGGAAATGACGCGCGACGAAGCGGAGGAGGTGCTGGCCTCGTAAAGCCGAGGCCGTCGCCCTCAATCCAGGGATCGCTGCAACATGCCAAAGAGGTCGCGTGGGTCGTCAGGATCGGCGATCAGGTCGATTTCCTGGAAAAGCTTTGTGCCGCGGATCCGCTCGCGGACGTAACGCAAGGCGGAAAAATCTTCGATGGCAAAACCGACGCTGTCGAACAGCGTAATCTGGGTTTGGCCGGATCGGCCGGTCGCTTCCCCGGTCACAACTTGCCAGAGTTCTGTCACTGGATAATCCGGCTCCATTTGCTGGATTTCTCCTTCGATCCTTGTCTGCGGCGGATATTCGACAAAGGTCGAGGCACGACGCAGGATATCCGGATGCAACTCGGTCTTTCCGGGGCAATCACCACCGATGGCATTGATGTGCACGCCCGCGCCGACCATGTTGTCGGTCAGGATCGTCGCATACTGCTTGTCGGCCGTGCATGTTGTAATGATCTGGGCGCCTTCGATCGCGGCTTGGGCATTGTCGCAGATCACGACGTCAAGGCCTCGTCCGTCGAGGTTCCGTTTGGTCTTCTCGCTGGCCCTGCGGTCGATGTCGTAAAGCTGGACAGTGGTGATGCCGAGTACTGCCTTCATTGCGATCGCCTGGAACTCTGCCTGGGCACCGTTTCCGATCATCGCCATGGTGGTGGAGCCCTCAGGTGCCAGATGGCGGGCGGCCATGGCGGAGGTTGCTGCCGTTCGCAGCGCCGTCAGTAGCGTCATTTCGGTGAGGAGAACCGGATATCCGGTCGACACTTCGGCAAGCAGTCCAAAGGCAGTGACAGTCTGCAGACCGTGGGCCATGTTTTTGGGGTGGCCGTTCACATATTTGAACGAGTAGATTTCGCCATCTGAGGTTGGCATCAGCTCAATCACGCCTTCGCGGGAATGGGAAGCAACCCGAGGCGTCTTGTCGAAGAGAGCCCAGCGCCGGAAATCAGCCTCGATGACATCGGTCAGTTCGCAAAGAAGGGTTTCGAGCCCGATATGGTGCACGAGCCGCATCATGTTTTCGACGCTGACGAAGGGAACGAGAGCTTTTTCTGAAGGCGCTGGCGCTGTCATGGTCCACCGGTTGCAGGAGGGATCTACGGCTCAGTCTAAGCAGGGCTGTGTTTGCGCGAAACGTCGAAAATCTATCAGTCTGATGGAGCTTTTGACCAAAGTGAGAGCTTGGTCTTTGCAACCTGCTTGGCGATACATGCAAAAAGGCGACCCGTAAGCCGCCTTTCTTTCATGTCTGATGATTGTATGTGCCCTTTGTGGCTACTTGAACAGACTGGGGAGCCAGAGGGAAAGACCGGGAATGAAGGTCACGGCCATCAGAACGGCGATACTGGCGCCGAAGAAGGGCCAGATCGTCTTCATCGCTTCTCGGATGGTAATTTTGCCAACTGCACAACCGACGAAGAGAACCGTGCCGACAGGCGGCGTATTGAGGCCGATCCCGGCATTCAAGATCATGATCACGCCGAAATGCACAGGGTCGATGCCGAACGCCTTGACGACCGGGAGAAAGATCGGCGTGGAGATGATCACCATCGGTGCCATGTCCATGAAGGTGCCGAGGATCAGCAGGATGACGTTGATCATCAGGAGAACGATGATGGGATTGTCGGAGACGGCGGAGATGGCTGCGACCAGCAATTGCTGGACCTGAAGGAAGGCCATCAGCCAGCCGAAGGCGGCGGCGGTCCCGATGACCAGGAGTACCATCGCCGTTGTGCGCACCGCACCAAGCACGGCCTCCAGGAAACCTTCCCAATTGAGCTCGCGATAGACGAAAAGTGCAACGAGGAGGGCATAGAGAACGGCAATGCAGGAGCTTTCCGTGGCCGTGAATATACCCGAACGAACGCCGCCGAAGATGATGCCGATCAACAGGATGCCGGGAAGTGCCGCGAGCAGGTAATAGCCGACCTTGGCGAAGCCGGGAAAGGGCTCCGAGGGATAGCCGCGCCGGACGGCGACGATATAGGCGGTCACCATCAGTGCCGCGGCCAGAAGCATGCCGGGAATGATGCCGGCGGTGAAGAGATCGGCAACCGAGACATTACCGCCGGCCGCGATCGAATAAAGGATCATGTTGTGCGACGGCGGAATGAGGAGGGCGATGATCGCGGCATTGACGGTGACATTGACCGCATAACCCCGATCGTAGCCACGGGCTGCCATCTGCGGGATCATCAGGCCACCGACAGCGGAGGCATCGGCCACGGCCGAGCCGGAAATGCCGCCAAAGAAGGTGGAGGCGACGATATTGACCTGACCGAGGCCACCGCGAAGGTGACCGACGAGACCGGCCGCAAACCGAATAAGTCGCGTCGCGATGCCGCCGCGCACCATCAGGTCACCAGCAAAGATAAAGAAGGGGATCGCCATCATGGCGAAAACGTTCATCCCCGAATTCATCTGCTGGAAGACGACGATTGGCGGCAGACCGAGATAGATCACCGTGGCAAGCGAGGAGATGCCGAGGCAGAAAGCGATCGGCATGCCGATCATCATGAGCAGGGTGAAGCTGCCGAAGAGAATGGTATAGGCCATCACGCTGCCTCCTGAACTACGATAGAGGCTGCAGCTTCTTCGCCGAGTGCTACGTTGACGAACCGTTCCAGGGCGAAGATCGCAATGACGGCGCCACCGACGACAAGAGGCACGAAATCCATGCCGCCAGGCCACCCGAGAACAGGTATCGTGGCCGTCCAAGTGCCCGCAGCAAGCAGCACGCCGTAATAACTCATGGCTGCACCGAACAGGACAATCAGGCCGAGACTGGTGAGATCCATCAGCTTCTGGATCGGCTCCGATGCACCATGCCGGATGAAATCAAGACCGAGATGCACACTTTCGCGAACACCGACGGCTGATCCCAGCAGGATGAACCATGCCATCAATTGCAGTGACAGCGGTTCGGACCAGCTCGGCGTATCATTGAGCACATAGCGGCCGAAGATCTGCCAACCGATGATCAAGGTCATGACGACCAGGCCGGTTGCCGACAGATAGAGACAAAACTGGCTGAGACGCTCGAGCGCCGGCCGTATCGCGCGCAGAAAGGGCAACATGGAACCTCCGAAATTCAAACACCGGCGAAACGGGCCGGCCGCAATCGACATGCGGCCGGCCCGTCAGGTCATTTGACGGCGCGGACACGCTCGACCAGTTCCTTCATCTTCGGATCGGTGATGAACTTGTCGTAGACTGGCTGCATGGCGGCGGAGAACTCGGCCTTGTCGACCATGATGATGTTAGCGCCAGAAGCGCGGATTTTCTCTTCCGATGCTTTCTCGCGGGCCTGCCAGAGTTCGCGCATCTTGCCGACCGATTCCTTGGCGGCTTCGCGGAGGACCTTCTGGTCTTCCGGCGTCAGCTTGTCCCAGGTGATCTTGGAGATGGCGAGGATTTCCGGCGTCAGCGAGTGTTCGGTGAGCGTGTAATTCTTCGCGACTTCGAAGTGGCGCGAGGATTCATAAGAGGGCCAGTTATTCTCGGCGGCATCGACGACTCCTGTTTCCAGCGAGGAATAGACTTCGCCGAAAGGCATCGGGGTTGGGTTGGCGCCAAAGGCTTCCATCATCGCGATCCACAGATCCGACTGCTGGACGCGAACCTTCATGCCAGAGAGGTCTGCCAGTTTTTCGATCGGCTTTTTGGTCGAATAGAAGGAGCGCGCGCCGGAATCGTAGAATGCGAGCCCAACCAGACCATGAGGTTCGAAGGCAGCAAGCACTTCATCGCCAATTTCACCATCGACAACCTTGTGCATGTGATCGGTGTCGCGGAACAGGAAGGGCAGACCGAAGACGACGGTTTCCGGCACGAGATTGTTGAAGGGCGCGCTGTTGACGCGGTTCATGTCGATCACGCCGAAACGGGTCTGCTCGATCGTGTCCTTTTCGGTGCCGAGCGTGGCATTGTTCATCACCTGAATGGTGATGCGGCCATTCGTCTTTTGCGAGACAAGCTCACCCATGAACTTTACCGCGTCGACGGTCGGATAACCATCCGGGTGAATGTCGGCCGAACGCAGGGTGATTTCTTGGGCGAAAGCGGCGCCTCCCGCCAGCGACAGGCTCAGTGCGAGCCCGAACAGTGCAGTTTTCTTCATTGCCTTCCTCCTCCTTGTTATGCCGCTGGAACCTCCCGTTCCCGCGGTTTTGACCGGTCGGCTAGAGCTTGCCTCCAGCCTTCAGACCGAACAGTTCTTCCGGATTGTCGACGAGCGCGAGGTGTCGGGCCTCCTCGCCCGAAAACCAGCTCAATACGGTGTCCGTGAGTGCAGCGTCGTCCGGATAATCCGCCTGGCTGCGGGCCAGGTTGTGCGGCCAGTTGCTGCCCCAGACGATCCTTTCGGGCGCGTGAGCAGCAAGGCTCTGGGAAACGGCTGCGACGTCTGCAAAATCTGGGCCACCGGTCTTTGAAGACTCGTAGGCTCCGGCGAATTTGAACCAGCAGTTTCCGCGGTCGATCAGCCGTTTTGCGGCAGCCACCTGAGGGCTATCCGGCGTCACGCCACAGAAGAACTTGCCGTGATGATCGAGAACCCAGCGTGAGCGGATCGCGGACAGCTTCTCTTCATGCTCGAGAATATTGCTGCCGTCGAACTGGACTGCGACCATCCAGCCGCGGCTTTGAGCGATCGCGTCGATCTCTTGAAGTTTGTCTAGGCCGGCTGCGCCACCCGGAAGATCCATGACGCGGGCACCGACGACGCGGGCGGCAGACAGTGCATCCAGTTCTTCTTCGCTCGTTTGTCTATCGACAGCGGCGATGCCCCAGGCGATGTCGCCGAAGTCGCGCAGGCAGGCGAGAAGATTGGCATTGTCAAACTGATGCGCATTGCCCTGGGTAACGATCACCCGGTCGATGCCGATCCATTGCATGAAGCGACGATACTGTTCCGGCGTCGGCAGATCGCCGACAGGAAGGGGGGGGCCGCCTTCGATCGCCGGATAACCCGGCAGATAGGCATGCATCTGGGTATCGATTGCGCCCTTTGGCAAGCGGACCGCCGGCTTGTAGCCGCTTGTCGGACGATGCAGGCTCATGGCTCGTCCCTCATCCTGAATTCAGACAGCGCATCGCGATTGATGTCGATGCCGAGCCCCGGACCATTGGGAATGGCGACCACGCCGTTTTCATGTTCGAGCGGGCGCGTGACCACGGCCTGACGGAAGGGATTGTCGGTGCGATCGAATTCGAGGATCGGCTCGATCGGATTGACCCTGACAGGGTCCGGCACCATGGCCGCGATGAACTGAAGGGCAGCGGCGATGTGGACGGCCGTGCCCCAGACGTGCGGAACGACGCGCACACCGTGAAGTGCGGCCAGATCGGCGACACGCTTTGCCTCTGTAAAGCCGCCGACGCCCGCCAGATCCGGCTGGACGATGTCGACGCAACGGGTTTCGATCGGTTCCTTCATGCCCCACCGACTGTGCCAGGTCTCGCCACCCGCAACAGGGATCGGTTGTTTAGCCCGGACTTCGCGATAGGCTGCAAGTTGCTCCGGCACGACCGGTTCCTCGAACCAGTCCAGACCGTAGTCGGCAGCGCGGCGGCCAAATTCGATTGCTTCAAGCACGCTGTAGCCGTGATTGCCGTCGGCCATCAGCCGCATGTCGGGGCCGGCAGCCTCACGGGCTGCCTTGATCACGCGAAGATCTTCCTCGACACCGAAGCCAACCTTGATTTTCGAGGCGTGAAAGCCTTGCGCGCGATAGAGTGCGATGTCGGTTGCATTATCCTCGACCCGGTCAACGCCGTCGCGCTTGAAGCTGCCCGTCGCATAGGCCCGGACGCTATCGCGGAAACGGCCGCCGAGCAGGATCGACACAGGCGCATCGAAATGCTTGCCCTTGATGTCCCAAAGCGCGATATCGATGCCCGAAAGGGCGGTCAGGGTCAGACCACGCTGTCCCTGGTCACGGAGCGCATTGTAAAGAACCGCCCAGACCTTTTCGGTCTCGAGCGGGTTCATACCAATCAACCAGTTGCGGTAGGCGGCAACGACTGCCGCATTGGGCCGGGCGGGGCCGAGGCATTCCCCCCAGCCAATCAGACCATTGTCACACTCGATCTCCACCAGAACATGCGCCCGCCGGTCAAAGCGCATCGAGGCGCTCTGGAATGGAACGGCGAGCTTGTGTTCAAGCAGATGGGTGCGGACGTCGACAATCTTCATATCAACGCTTCCAGGGGTCGATGAGCTTCGCCATCATTTCTTCTTCCTCGCGCGTCAGGTCGTCGAGCGGCGGACGCACCTTGCCGGCGGCAAAGCCCTGCAAGCGCACACCGGCCTTGACGGCTGAAACGGCGTAACCCTTGCGACGGCTGCGGATCGCCATGAACGGATAGAAGAAGTCCTTGAGGATCTCTTCGCAGCGGCTGCGGTTCCCGGCGCGCAGCGCCTGATAGAACTCGACGGCAAGACCCGGCACGAAGTTGAACACGGCGGAGGAATACGTGGTGAATCCGGCACCGAGATAGGCTTCAGCAAAGAGTTCGGCCGTCGGCATGCCGCCGAGATAGGTCAGGCGGTCGCCCATGGTGGCGGTAATCTGCCGCACAAGGCCGATATCACCCGTGCCGTCCTTGAAGCCGACGAGGTTGGGGCATTCGTCGCACAGGCGCTGTAGTGTTTCGACGCTGAGCACCGAGTTGTCACGGTTATAGACCATGACGCCAATACCGATCGACTGGCAGATGCGCTTTACATGCTGGTACATGCCCTCCTGCGGGGCATCGATCAGGTAATGCGGCAGAAGCAGGATACCGTCGGCGCCTGCTTTCTCAACCGAGCGGGCGATTTCGACGGCAATATCGGTTCCGTAGCCGCAGCCGGAAACAATGGCCGTGTCACCGGCGGCCTCCTTGGCAGCCTTGACGATTGTCGGGATTTCGGCCGGCGTCAGCGAGAAAAACTCGCCGGTTCCGCCGGCGGCGAAGAGCACCGGGGCGTCGAAGCCGGAGAGCCAGCCAACATGCTCCTGGTAGCTGGCAGCCGCGAAACGGCCTTCGTCATCAAAATGCGTGACCGGAAAGGAAAGCAGCCCGGCGCCGAGCGCGGTCTTGATGTCTTGCGGCGTCATGATCTTAATCCTCCTTGGTCATGCGAACCAAGTTGTCATACATGTCGCGGCAAAACCTGTCAATTGTTATCGGACAGGCTGGCGTTGCTCGCGCAAAAGCGCCCTGTAGCGGCTCTGGCTACCGCGCAGATGGCGGCGCATCGCCTCGCGGGCGCGCTCCTCGTCACCGGCTGAAATCGCGTCAACGATCTCGCTGTGCTCGGCGTCTATGAGCCGGAGATAGGCCGTCTGGTCATCCTCTCTGTCTTCATCTCGTAAAGCGGCACGGGGAATGACATTGCGGCCGATCATCGCCAGGAATTCCCGAAAACGCGGATTGTTGGTGGCCTCGGCAATGGCAAGATGCAGAGCAAAGTCGGCCTCGGTTGTCGACTGACCGGCCTCAAGACAGGCCATGACGGCAAAATGCCGCTCGTGAATGACTTCTTCCTGCGCCGGTGACCGACGCAACGCGGCAAGCCCTGCAGCTTCCACTTCGACGGCGGTCCGCAGCTCAAGAAGCTCGATCATCGAGGATACTCGGGCCGGATCGATGGTTCCGAGGCGCAGCGGTGGTGGAGGCGCCTCGACGGGCTGCAGCACAAACACGCCTGCTCCCTGGCGCGCTTCGACCAGTCGGTCTGCCCTGAGCGCTGCAATCGCCTCGCGCACGACGGTGCGGGAAACGCCATGGGCTTCCGAAAGCTGTGCTTCGCTCGGCAGCTTGCTGCCGGGCGGAAACTGTCCCGCAGCGATTGCCTTTCGCAAGTTGTCACCGAGCCTTTGGGTCAGCGTCCCCGATACCGCCTCGATCTTGCCCTGCTGCGCCATGTCGCCCCCTTGCCGGTCTTGTTCAAGCGGATATTCATAAGCTCGTCTGTCAGGTTTGCAATGGCTGCTGGCATTCAACCCATCCCCTTGACTGGATATCCGTTGCCTGTATGACAAGTTGACGAGATCTTGAGGAGGAGTTCGGATGAAGCGTCTGTTGCTGACGGGAGCGGCCGGAGGACTTGGCAGTGCGATGCGCAGCCGGTTGAAGGGTCTGGCGGAGGTCATCCGGGTCTCGGACATCGCCGAACTGGGGGCAGGGGCAGCGCATGAAGACGTCATGCAATGCGACCTTGCCGATCGCGCCGCAGTCGACCGGCTGGTCGAAGGCTGTGACGGCATCATTCATCTTGGCGGCATTTCGGTGGAGGACAAGTTCTCCAGGATCATGTCCGCGAACATCCTCGGCCTGCACAATCTCTATGAGGCCGCCCGGGCGAACGGCATGCCGCGCATTCTCTTTGCCAGTTCGAACCACACGATCGGCTTTTACCGCCAGGATGAATATCTTGACCATGAGATGCCCTTCCGGCCGGACGGACTCTATGGCGTGTCGAAATGTTTCGGTGAAGCGCTCGCCCGCATGTACTTCGAAAAATTCGGTCAGGAAACGGCGCTGGTCCGCATCGGCAGCTGCATGGAGAAGCCGAAGAACCACCGCATGCTCTCCACCTGGATGAGCTACGACGATTTCCTGTCGATGATCCAGTGCATCTTTCAGGTGCCGCGCCTCGGCTGCCCGGTGATCTGGGGCTGCTCGGACAATGACAGCCGCTGGTGGGACAATTCCCACGTCTCCTATCTCGGCTGGCGCCCGAAGGATAACGCCGAGCGTTTCCGCGCTGAAATTGACGGCACGGTGCCTCGCCCGGCCGTTGATCATGCGACGGCCGTCTACCAGGGCGGGCCCTTCATTCTGGATCCGGTCTTTCCAGAAGAGTGATCATCGTCGACGGAAGCTTTGCCAAGTAATGTGTTCTGACCTCCGCGCCGTGGCTTGGCGAGGGGCGGGAAGGGTGTGGCTTTCAAAACCATGGGTTTTGATGAGGCTTTCTCACTGCACCACATAAGTGCTGCTGAAAGCTGCGACAATTTGAGTAAAATACCGAAATAGCACAGTTTTTCGGCCTGAAGTTAACCCATTTTTCAATAATGGTCTGTCGAAGCATAACCCGTTATATCCACAGGGTTAAGAAAGCGTTGCGCTTACCCCGGCCCCAGATTTAACTGCGGTCAACTTGTTAAGGGGTAAGTTACCATGTCCATCGAAGATCCGCGTCTGTCCAGCATTGACAATACTTCCGCCGGTGAAGACTTCGCCGAGGCGGTCGAGCAGCATCTGGGTTTCACCGGCGAGGCCGATGACGGTATCGAGGTCGCCCAGGCTGAAACGCCGAATGCGCCGAAGAGCGATCGCCTGTCAACCGAAGTGCCGACCGAGACGGCAGCTGCCGCCATCCCGACGCAGGTTGTGCCAGACACCAAGAATGTCGTGACCCTGCCGGCCACGGTTGATCTCGACAATGTTGAGTTCAAGGTCGAAGGTGCCGATCTGGTCCTCGTCCTCGCCGACGGTACGGAAATCATCGTCCAGGGCGGCGCGGCCAATATCCCGACCTTCGTCATCGGCGAAGTAGAACTGCCGCAGGTCGTTCTCTTCGCGGCGCTCGAGGACAGCAACATCAACGTCGCGGCCGGCCCCGACGGCTCCTATTCGGCCAGTGGCCAGTCGCCGGGCAATGGCGGCGACTTCAACGACAGCCCCTTCGGCGACGGCTTCGGCGAACGTGGCCTGATTGATCTGCTCGGCGACACCAGCTTCGGCGATGAGCAGCTCGACGGTGAGATTTTGGGCGATGGTGCGCCGTCGATTGATGCCCCCCTGACGGTGGCATTCGAGTTTGATGAGGCCGTGATCGCCGATAACCTTGAGGGCAATGAAAGCTTCAGCGGTGTTCTGCCCTTCAATCCGGGCCCAGACTTCGGCACGATCACGGGCATCGGCTTTGTCGGTGCAGGCAATGTGGCAGAGACCGCTCAGGGCGGCGATGGTTCCGCAACGGCGCTGTCGTTGACTTCCGGTGGTTTGCCAATCGTTATTCGCACTTTCCCGGCTCCGTCTGATGGTACCGACCTGTCCTTTACGGCGCTGCAAGGCGTCGTGGTGATCGATGGCGTAGATCAGGTTGTCTTCGAAATCCGAATCGACAATCGCGAGACGGGTGAATTCACCTTTGAACTGATCGGACAGCTTGATCATCCGGATGCACCCGCTGGCGGTTCTGAATCCGATCTCCAAGATCTGCTGCGGTTGGGCTTCACCTATACCGTGACCGACTTGGACGGTGATAGTGTCACGGGCACCTTCGACATCGACGTGAAGGATGACGCAGTCAGCTTCGGCACGCCTGACACCAAAGGCGTGGATGAGGACTTTACACCTTGGGGCAATGGCGACGTTGACACGGGCGGCCAGGGTGAGGGCGGCAGCGACAACGAGCAGTACCGGATGGAGAAGGAAGAATTCTCCTATCCTGAAGTGTCTGGTTCGCTTGGGATCAACTGGGGTGCGGACAAGGGCAATGCAGAGGTCGATGGCGGCCTGACCGGTGTTGCAAATGACCGTGGCGTCGCTTTTACCGCCGCAGATATTGACGCTCTGGAGGACCAGAATCTGACCTCCGACGGTGTAGCACTCGTCTACAAACTGGCGGATGATGGCACGACACTGATTGCTTACAAGCTCTACAGTGATGGGGGTGAAGAAAAGCGCCTGGCAAATGTTTCTTTGGTTGATGGCGAGGAGATTAACGGGGAAGTCGTTTTCACCGTCAGCCTCTCGGACGTGGATTCCGGTTCATATACTTTCACGCTCAAGGGCAATCTCGATCACAAGATCAGTGGTGACAGCCCGGCTGACGAAGAAGACCTGTCGATCAAGTTCCAGTTTACTGCGCAGGATGCAGACGGCGATACAGCGACATCCTCCTTCACCGTGAACGTCAATGACGACAGCCCGATCTTCTATGCCGACCCGGAGAGCAAGAATCTCGACGAGGAAAACGTCGTTCAACTCGGCGGCAATGACGGCGACAGCTACAAGAATGGCTATGATCTCGGCGGTGAAGACGACAACGGATACGATGACGAGTCTCGCGGCGGCCGCTCTGTCAATGGCCAGCTGTACATTGGCTGGGGCGCTGACGACAACAACGACTCCACGTCTGTTGCGGATCGGTCCGTCGTTTTCACTGGCATTGGTTCGGGCGAAGGCTTCGAAAACGGCAGCGCTATTGAGGTTTCCCAGCTCGATGCCGAGGGCACGACCGAACTGACCCACAACGGCGAAACTGTGCGGATGTGGCTGTCGGAAGACGGCACGACCCTGTACGGCTATGTTGGTGAGGTGGTCGAAGGCGGCCCGTCGCAGTCGCAGCTGGTCTTCTCCGTGTCGCTTAGCGACAATGGGAGTGGTTCTTACGTCTTCACGCTGTATAAGAACCTCGACCACGCGTTCGAGGGCCGCGAAGACGACATTCGCATCAACTTCCAGATCAAGGCGACCGACAGCGATGGCGATAGCGCCACTGCGAATTTCAGCGTCGACATTGATGACGATGCCCCGGTTGCGAGCAACGTGACGGCCTCGACTGTGCTTGACGACGAAGCGCAGTCTCTGTTTACGGGTAACAATTCGCCGGCTGACGACGTCGCCAATGAACTGAAGGCAACGGGCGTTGCCGGTTCGCTGTTCACGGCAGGTGCTGATGGCGTAAAGTCTGTCGAGATCACGGGCGGCGCATTCAATGTGATCTTTGCAGAAGGCGGTTTTGCCAAGTCGGAATCCGTCACCTGGGGTGCTGGCGACAAGTCTGAAGACGGCACGACGACGTTTACAGCGACAAGCACGCATTATCCAAATGGCGCAGCCGTTCTGATCATCAAGGCGGATGGGTCGTACAGTCTTGAGCTGAAGGCGCCGGTTGCACACACAGCTGCGGGTGAAGACAACACCGAGATTTCGGTTGGCTTCACCGTCACGGATGGTGATGGCGATACAGCTTCCGGCACACTGGTGGTGACCGTCAATGACGACGTTCCGGTTGCGACACCGATCGTCAACGCCCCCACAAAACTCGACGACGAGGCACAGTCGGTGTTCCCCGGCAATGATGGCTCGAACATCTTCAAAGATGCGACAGATGCCAATCCGAACTACAAGGTGGCCTCCGGCAACGCAGGTGCTTTGTTCACGGCAGGTGCCGATGGCGTCCAGGCAATCTCTGTCGTAGCTCCGACCTTCTCCGTTATCTTCAAGGACACACTCGGCTTCGCGGGCCAGGAAGTTGTCACTTGGGGTGAAGGTCAGGTCCAGGCGGATGGCACGGTGACCTTGGTCGCGACCAGTGCGCATTATGGTGCGCCTGATGGCGCCGCAACGCTGGTGATCGGTGTCGACGGCTCCTACAAGCTGACCCTGAACGCGCCGGTCGTTCATTCGACCAGCTCCTCCTTCACCGAGGAAGACAAGACCCTGAGCTTTGAAGTGACTGTCACCGATGGCGATGGCGACAAGGCGACGAGCTCACTGAATGTGACCGTTGATGACGATACGCCTGAGCCGGTGATCTCCATCGAGGTTGCGTCCAAGGTCCTCGACGATGAAGCTCAGACGACATTCACGCCAACCAATCCCGGCGGCTTCCTGGATGTTCCTGATGAGAAATCCGTGTCTGGTGGTCCGGGTTCGCTGTTCAAGATGGGTGCCGATGGTTTGGCGGGCCTGTCGGTGGAGCTTCCCAGTTTCGACGTCATCGCCAAAGGTAGCGACGGCTTTGCCAAGCAGGAATGTGTCAACTGGGGTTCGGCGGTTCGCAGTGAAGGCGGCGTGACGACTTATGTCGCGACATCGGCTGGCTATCCGAACGGGGCAGCTGTCCTGACCATCAAGGCGGATGGCTCCTATACGCTCGAGTTGAAGGCGCCAGTAGCGCATGATGGCTCCATTTTCCCGGAAAACAACGAAGTACTCGTTTTTGGCTACGCCGTGCGCGACGGGGACGGTGATGTTGCCGTTGGCCTGCTGAAGGTGCTCGTCAATGACGACACGCCGGTTGCGAAGGTCGTTTCGGATCTGGTCAAGCTGGACGACGAAGCCCAGACCTTGTTCCCGGGCAATAATGACCCAATTGACGGTGTGACCAACGAGCTGAAGACGACAGGTGTCACCGGCTCCCTGTTCAGCGCTGGTGCCGATGGCGTCTCCAGCGTTTCGATTTCGGGAGGAGCATTCAAGGTTGTCTTCGCCGAAGGCGGCTTTGCCCAGTCGGAATCCGTCAAGTGGGGTCCAGGCGAGAAGTCTGCCGACGGCACGACGACATTCACCGCGACCAGCACGCACTACCCGAATGGGGCGGCCGTTCTGATCATCAAGGCTGACGGTTCCTATAGCCTCGAACTGAAGGCACCGGTTGCCCATACGGGGTCTGGCGAGACCGACAATACGATCACTGTCGGCTTCACGGTCACCGATGGTGATGGCGACAAGGCCTCTGGCAAGCTGAACATTTTGGTCAATGACGACGTTCCGGTCGCGAACAGTCTGGTTTGGGCACGTGATCTGGACGATGAGGCGCAAACCCGCTTCACGCCCGTGAACTATGGCGGCCGTGACGATGAGTGGCCTAGCTATGGTCAGGCAAGCGGCTCTGCCGGCGCGCTGTTCAAGGCTGGCTCCGATGGCGTCGGATCGATCACGATCAATGCGGCATCGTTTGCTGTTCTTTGGAAGGACGGCGGTTTTGCAACGACGGAAACCGCGACCTGGGATGCTGGGGTTAAGGACACAAACGGCAATACGACATTCACCGCGACGGGCGCTGACTCGGACCAGGTGGCTGCGGTGCTGGTCATCAAGGCCGATGGTTCCTATACGCTGGAGATGAAGGCACCTCTGGTCCATGACCAGTCGTCTTCCTTCGAAGACGACAAGACGCTGTCGATCGGCTTCACCGTTACGGACGGTGATGGTGATACCGCCTCCGGTACCCTCAAGGTTTCGGTTGATGACGACACGCCGGAAGCCAATTTCCTTGTGGTCGAACGGACGATCATGGATGACGAGGCGCAGTCGCTGTTTACGCCCGTAAACTATGGCGGCTTCGGCGACGTCTTCCCGAGCGTTGCTAAGGTGACGGGCGACAAGGGTGCGCTCTTCTCCGGCGGCGCTGATGGCGTGACCTATGTGAGGGTCGATGGTCCCGATTTCCGCGTAATCTACAACGACGGCGGTTTTGCCAAGACAGAAAGCATCTGCTGGGTAGGTGGGAACCGCGACGGCAGTGGCAATACAGCCTATTTTGCTGTTGGCGATATCTCCGGCAAGGTTGCCGCGATGCTGGTCATTAATGCTGACGGTTCGTACAGCTTCGAACTGAAGGTGCCGGTTGCGCACAACTTTTCCTCATCTTCGCTGGAAGATACGACGCTCTTGCCATTCGCTTTCACGGTGATCGACGGCGATGGTGACAAGGCATCGGGCTACCTGAAGATCGCGGTGAACGATGATATACCGGTGTTCCAGTCGGTGGTTAATGCCTCCACCACGCTTGATGATGAGGCGCAGACGCTCTTTGCGGGCAACGAGCTTCCGGTTGACGGTGTCGCCAACGCATTGAAGGCAACGGGCATTGCCGGTTCGCTGTTCACCGCGGGAGCCGATGGTGTTAAGTCGGTTGAGATCTCCGGCGGTGCATTCAAGGTGGTGTTTGCCGAAGGCGGCTTTGCCCAGTCGGAATCCGTCAAGTGGGGTCCCGGCGAGAAGTCTGCTGACGGCACGACGACGTTCACTGCGAAAAGCCCGCACTATCCGGATGGCGCGGCTGTTTTGGTGATCAAGGCGGATGGTTCCTATAGCCTGGAACTCAAGGCACCTGTTGCGCATGACGGCGCGGGCGAGGACAGCAAACAGATCTCCATTGGCTTCACCGTCACGGATGGTGACGGCGACACGGCGAAGGGTTCGTTAACGGTCACGGTCAATGACGACACGCCGGTTTCGGCTGCAGACCCTCTGAAGCTGACCGTCGATGAAGACGGTCTGCTGAACGCTGCGCTTGATACCGGCAAGCCGACCGAAGTCACCCCTGTCGGGGCTTCTGCTTCGACCAGTGGCTCGCTGCTTTCGCTGTTCACCTTCGGTGCCGATGGCGCACATGCAACGGAAGCCGTAACGCTGAAGGCCACGACAACACCGGTCAACTCCGGTCTGACATCGCAAGATGATCCGATCATGATCACTGTTGCAAATGGTAAGCTGACCGGCACGGCTGATGGTCGCGTCGTGTTCGAACTCACCGTCGAGGCGAACGGCTCCTACCACTTCCAGCTGAAAGACCAGATCGACCATCCGGACCTTGACGGAGTAACCGGTGACAATAGCGAAAACCTGACATCGCTCGATCTGTCGCAGTTCATCATCGGCAAGGATGGCGACGGTGATACTGTGACCCTTGGCGCTGGCAAGCTCCTCGTCGATATCAGAGACGATGTGCCGACGGTTTCCGGCGCCCCGGTTGCTGTCGAAGTTCAGGCTCCCATGGTTACAACTCCTGTTGAAGGCAAGGTCGCGAACTTCGTTCTGGTCCTCGACACCTCTGGCAGTGTGACGGTTACAGCCCTGAAGGCCCAGGTCACCGAATTCCTCAACAAACTGGCTGACTCGGGTGCGGAAGACGTCCGTGTCCACATCGTGCAGTTCAAGGATACGGCTTCGCCCGTCGGGACTTTTGATCTGATCGTCGATGGCGATAAGAATGTTGAGGCATTGAGCAAGGCCCTGTCTGCGGTCAACGCCTTCACCGGTGGTGGCAACACCAACTACGAAGCCGGTCTTCTTGAGGCCCAGCAGTGGATCGATACGACAAACACCCTCATTGTGGACAGGGTGCTGAATCGGTTCGAAGCAAACCAGAGCAGTAATGACATCAATGAAGATGACGCTTTGATCATTGGCACCGATGATGGGCAGCAGGTCGCTCTGGTGTCCGGTTGGCTCTCGTCTGGCACGACGACCGTCGATCTTCAGGATGTCTACGGCAACACGAACGACGGTATGGGCGTCGACAATCCGGAATTCTCCAGCGAAGCCACGGACCTCAATGTCGGCGAACGTCTCCGCTTCGATTTCGGTACATTCAACGACTTCGATGTCGTCGGCGCGGGTTATGAAAATCGGGGCAGCTTCAACGGCGTGCCGGTGACAAGCGCGGCCTTCAAACTCGATGACAATAACGGAAGTGGATCGACGAGCTTCACCTATACGGTGCACTTCGTTGGTGGTGGTTTTGCAACAACAACCATTCCTGTGAACAACGACAACACCCAGATCACGATCGAAGGCACCGGTGCCAATGCCGGCAAGCAGATTGCCTATGTTGAGTTCTCCACCAGCGGTGAAGGACGCGGCGATGTTGATCTTGTTTCGGTCAAGACGGCGGGGCCGCTTCTTGACGCCGATGTCAACAAGGTCATCTTCATCTCCGATGGCGAACCAAATCGCGCTCTGAATCAATACGGGAACCCCTCCGCCGCTTCTCCGCAGGATGCGATCGACGAAAGTCAGAACGAGATCGGTGCGATCAAGAACGACAGCGACGGAACTGGCCCGCAGCAGGCATTCACGATTGACGCCTATGGCATCAACGTAAACACGGCTGGTCTTTTGATCCTCGATCAGGTCGAAGGGCAGGGCGGCGATGCCGAGGTCATCGACGGCTCTGTCAAGCTCTCTGACCTCCTCGCTGGCGTTATCAACGGACTCGGTGGAACCCAGGGACAGACTGGAAGCGCAGTTGAAGCCAATTTCGACCTCGGTAATCTCGTTAAGTCGGGTGTGGACGAAGAGATCGTTTTCAGCATCAAGGGCGATTTCGCCGGCCTCACCTCGCAGGCGCTGACTGCTGGTGGGCAGGGCTTGTCTTACGCAGCGGTCGGAAATCTCCTGACCGCAACGGCGAACGGCGCGACCGTCTTCACTCTGTCGCTCGACGCTGATGGCGATGGCACCTTCACCCTCAGCAAGCCGCTGGATGGCCAGGTTGCTAAGGCAATCGACTTCTCGTCGATCATTCAGGCGACTGATTTCGATGGTGACGCCGTAACCCTCGGCGCCGGCAAGTTTGTCGTGACGGTCCAGCCGCCGGATACGACGCCTCCGACAGTGACGATCACGAGTGACGAGACTGGCACAGCCAATGTTGCCGGTGGGAC
>NZ_LJHS01000061.1 GCF_001296045.1 Rhizobium sp. AAP43
GTTCACTTATTCGAAAAGCCTGCCGCACCTCCTCCCGCGGCAGGCTTTTTCGTTTTCGGGCTTATCTCACGATGATCAAGGCATGGCGGCTTCGTGACGCTCTCAATGTCACAAAGCCGCATGAGTGGTCCTGCACAAGTGCGCCCGCAGACTTTATGATCCTTCTAGCGAACTTCCAGACGCGAAATCGGCCGCAGGCTTATGCGCGACAATGGCGTAGCGGTGCTGGAGTCCGCGGGCGACAGCCTTGAAGAAGCCGAAATGCGCGGCCTGGGTCTTGTGGATCTGCCGCATGTCGGTATCGGTGGTCACCTTATCAAAGCCCGCTTTTTCAATCAGGCGGCTAACCTCCTCGGCTCGCGCACCGCGGGCGAAATGGACGCGCGACAGGATGCTTTCATGGGTTCCGGCCATCGACTGGGGGGCGTGATGCGCCTGCGGTTGCACAAGCCCCCCCAGCTCCAGGAGGGCCGCAAGTCGCTTGACGAACCGCTCGGCCAGTCCTGTGTTGACGAAGTCCCCGTCAATCACGAGCAGCTTGCCGCCCGGTTTGAGGACGCGCAGCCATTCTCGGAAACAGGCATCCGGATCGACCAGCGTCCAGACTAGGTGCCGCGTGACGATCACGTCGTAACTGTTATCGGCTTCATGCGTATTTTCTGCGTCGCCGAGGTGAAAGCGGATGATCCGGCCGCGTGTTGCAGCTTTCGCCCGGGCTCGCTCCAGCATGGCTTCCGACCAGTCGATCCCTGTTACCTGGTAGCCAAGATCGTCCATCAGGTGGGAGATCACGCCGGTACCGCTGGCAAGGTCCAGCGCCTTGCGGCCCTGACCCTTTCCGAGATGTCTCTCAAAGAGCGCGTGCCAGGCGGCGCGTTCTTCCTCGGAAAAGATTTCGTGTCCGGGAGACAGGTCGAAGGTTGCAGCGCGTGCTGACCAATAGGCCTTGATTTCATCCCGCAACGTAAAATTCGCACCCTCGGTCATCGGATCCCTTTGCCTGTTCGGTCTTTGTCTCAACTTCGAATTCTTCTAAAAGATAAATCTTGACTATTAAAGTCATCAAATAATATGTGCCGGGCAGTTTCCACCGGAGAAAAATCCCATGCGTTTTTCTGGCAAGTCGGCGCTCTCAGCCCTTGGCCTCCTCGTCTCCACCGTTCTGCCTGCAATGGCCGATCCTGTCGTCATCAAGGATGTCACGGGGCGTGACGTTGAGGTCAATGTGCCGGTCGAGCACGTAATCCTGGGTGAAGGTCGTCAGATCTACTTCCTCGCCGCGCTCGACAAGGCTAATCCGTTCCAGCACGTCGTCGGCTGGCGCGATGATCTGCCGAAAGCCGATCCGGAATCCTATGCCGCCTATCTCGAGAAGTATCCGGAGATTGCCAAACTGCCGACCTTCGGTGGAATGAAGGACGGCACCTTCGACATCGAGCAGGCCGTGGCTCTGAAGCCCGACGTCATCCTGATGAATGTCGACGCCAAGACTGCGACGGAAGAAGCCGGTTACATCGAGAAGCTCGCCAAGGTCGGAATCCCGCTTGTCTATGTCGACTTCCGCGAAAAGCCGATGGAAAACACCGAGCCGAGCATGCGCATCATGGGCACCCTGATGGGCAAGGAGAAGGTCGCCGAGGACTTTATCGCGTTCCGCGCCGATGCAATCCGCAAGGTAACGGACGTGCTCGAGAAGACCAACCCGTCCAAACCTGTCGTGTTCATGGAGCGGGCAGGCGGCTATTCCGATGATTGCTGCATGTCCTTCGGCAACGAGAACTTCGGCAAAATGGTCGAGCTGGCCGGTGGCGTGAACATGGCCAAGGACATCATTCCCGGCACCTTTGGCACTGTCAATCCGGAGCAGATCATCGCCTCCAATCCTGATCAGGTCATCATCACCGGTGGCATGTGGGAAAAATATGTGCCGGCTGGCAACTGGGTCGGCGTCGGCTATGGCGCGGACACCAAGGAAGCGCATCGCAAGTTGGAGAACCTGACGAAGCGACCTGCCTTCACCGGCATCAAGGCCGTCGCGGATGGTAACGTCCACGCCATCTGGCATCAGTTCTACAACAATCCCTATCAGTTCGTCGCGATCCAGCAGATTGCCAAATGGCTGCATCCCGATCTGTTCAAGGATCTCGACCCGGACGCTACGTTCAAGGAGCTGCATGCGCGCTTCCTGCCTCTCGACTACAAGCCGGGATATTTCGTCTCGCTGAAGGGCGAATAGTCGATGAGTGTCGCGGTGAGCGAAGCACAGGTAACGGGGCGCGATCAGTATCGCGCCCTTGCCTTCCGGCGGATCCTGATCCTGACGGCGCTTGCCATGGCACTGGCCGCCAGCATCGCCATCGATATGGCGTTGGGGCCTGCAAACTACAGCCTGTCCGAAGTGCTCTCGGCCCTTTTTCAGCCTGAGGCCGTTGGCAACCAGCTTCGTGTGGTCATCTGGGATATCCGTATGCCGATTGCCCTGATGGCCGTCACCGTCGGTGCCTCGCTCTCTGTTGCCGGCGCGCAGATGCAGACGATCCTGTCGAACCCGCTTGCCAGTCCTTTCACGCTCGGCATCTCCGCCGCCGCCAGCTTTGGCGCGGCGCTCGGTCTGGTCTCTGGGGTCGCAATCTTTCCCAGTGCCGTCCAATATATGGTGCCGATCAACGCCTTCATCATGGCGATGGTGGCTGCACTTTTCATTCACTTCGCCTCGACCTTGCGTGGCGTGACGGTTGAAACGATTGTCCTGCTCGGCATTGCGCTGGTTTTCACCTTCAACGCCGCCTTGTCGCTCCTCGAATATCTGGCCTCCGAGCAGGCGCTTGCGGCCGTCGTCTTCTGGACCATGGGCAGCCTGACCAAGGCGACCTGGGACAAGGTCTATGTCACAGCTGCTATCCTCGTTGTTACCTTGCCGCTATTCGTCCGCAACGCCTGGGCGCTCACGGCCCTGCGGCTGGGAGACGACAAGGCCGCCAGCATGGGCGTGAACGTGCGGCGCCTGCGCTTGCACACGATGTTGATCGTCAGCCTGCTGGCCGCCATCCCCGTTTCCTTTGTCGGTACGATCGGCTTCGTCGGCCTCGTTGGTCCGCATATTGCCCGAATGGTTGTCGGTGAGGATCAACGCTTCTTCCTGCCTGGTGCCGTGATTTGCGGCGCCTTGCTGCTCTCGGCGACATCTGTGGTCAGCAAGATCCTGATCCCAGGCGCTATCCTGCCGATCGGCGTGATTACCGCGCTTGTCGGCGTTCCCTTCTTCTTCATTCTGATTTTCTCGAACCGGAGGCGCGCATGGTAAGCTTGGTGCTGAAGGACCTGGGCGCCAGTTATGGGCGCACGACGGTTCTCTCCAAGGTCGCGGTGGACCTTCTGACCCCGGGCTCGACGACAGCGGTAATCGGTCCGAATGCAGCGGGGAAATCCACCCTGTTCAAGAGGATTGCTGGCATCATATCAGGCCCCGGCGTCGTTCAGCTCTCGGATGCCACGCGCGGTGATCGGTCGATCTGTTACATGCCCCAGGACACGGGCTCGAATGCCGTGCTCTCGGTCTACGAGTCGATGCTTCTCTCTGCCAAGCAAGGTGGAGGTTGGCGGGTCCACGATGACGAACTCTTCGAGATCGATGCAATCCTCAAGGCTCTGCGGATCGAGGATATTGCGTTTCGCGGTCTTGACGCACTGTCCGGCGGTCAGCGGCAGCTGGTCTCCCTTGGTCAGGCGCTGGTCCGCAAGCCCGAGGTTCTTTTGATGGATGAGCCGACCTCGGCGCTCGATCTGCACCGCCAGATCGACGTGCTCGAATTCGTCGCTGATCTTGCCGCCCGCACCGGCATGATCGTGTTGATGGCCTTGCATGACCTGAACCATGCCCTTCGTTATTGCACAAACACGATCGTCATTGCGAATGGCGAGATGGCATCGAGCGGCTCGACGGGGGATGTCATCACGTCCTCCATGTTGCGTGACATCTACCGCGTCGACGCCCGTATCGAGACATGCTCACGCGGCCGACCGATGGTGATTGTCGATGGCGCTCTTTGATTGCCGCCGCCTCCCCCGAAGGCCATCGTCAATCTAAACCCGAAGCGCCCTATTCAACTTTAGTTTAATGCCATGTGGCCCTGAACAGGTGAATGGTAAACTGAAAATTTAGTGGTTCCTGATAATCGTCGTGATGAATGATCGGATCTGATCGCGAAGCGTCCTCTTGACCGCTTGTTTCCGCAGATTTGGAAGAGGGCAGTCATTTTTGACCCTCGGCAACGGGGCCAGGGCCGGTGTGGTTCGAGGTTGGTTGGATCGGGTGTTCTGGCGCTGCAAGTCACGGAAGCTTGCTGGACCATTGGCCTGGTATTCCGTTGGGTTCAGGGGCGAATGAGTAGTGCTTGGCAAGTCCTGGTCGGGAATCTCGCTGCCGTGGCGTTGATTGTTTCGATCTGGACGCATGTTTCCTATCGATTGTACAGGCTTTCAGCCGTCAAGCAGAGTGCGGGCCTCGGCTTGGCGCTGGGTTTTGCTGCCATGTCCTCGATGTTGCTCGCCGTGGAGTTCGATCAGGGCATCATCTTTGACCTGCGCCTCGCAATCATCGAGTCGGCTGCCGTATTTGGCGGGCCTCTTGCCGCCCTTGTTGCTGCAGTCATGGCCGCATCGTTCCGCATCTATCTGGGCGGGGCGGGTGTCGTGCCGGGCTTGGTATCAATTGGCATCGTGATGATCTTGGGGCTTGGCCTTTGGTTCATCGCGGGAAAGCGACCGGTTGAGCACGCGGCAACCATTTTTTCGGCCGCGGCGCTTGCGGGATGCCTGTCCGTCGCTGTCTTGTCCCTCCTGTCTCAGGAGGCCTTTGATCGGGCGCTCAAAGAGGTTGGCCTTCCCATCGCCACCCTGAATTTTGCAGCAACTGCATCAATCGGATTCTATCTTGCTTATTTTCGCCGTTTCACTCTGGAACGGGACATTCTCTACGCCGCTCTGACGCAGGCACCAGACTACCACTATGTGAAGGATCTGCAGCACAGATTTGTCGCGACCAACCTTCGAGTGGCGCGCCACAATGGCAGAACGCGCTCCTCCGAGATGATCGGGCTGACGGATTATGATCTGACTTCGAAAGAACGTGCCGATGAGTTGATCGCGATTGAGGAGGAAATTCTCGCCACCGGCAAGCCGCTTGAACGGTTCGAGGAATTCCTGGTTGAGGAAGGCAAAGAGCCTCGCTGGTACTCGACGTCCAAGGTTCCCCTGCGCAACCGCCAAGGAAATCTCGTCGGCCTGTCCGGTGTGACCGTAGATATCACCGAGAAGAAAAATCTTGAGCAGGAGCTTCGCGCGAGCCGGAACGTGATGGCGCAAGCCATGGCCGAAATGTCGGATGGCCTTGCCATGTTCGATCCGGACGGGCGGATCGTTTTCTGCAATGAACAGTACCAGGCTCTATTCCCGCGCTCCGCATATGCCCGCTGCAAGGGTGCCCATATAACGGACATTATCAGAGCCTCCGTGCGAAACGGCGAGCGCAAGGATCTTCCGATCGACCTGGCAGAGGATGTCATCCAGGAAGCGGGGCGTCAGCTGTTCGTCAACAAGGATGAGATCCTTGCTCTCGCGGACGGGCGCTGGCTATCATTGCGTACGCGTGTCACCGAAGACCAGCGCGTTCTGGCTCTGGTGTCGGATATCACGGCGTTGAAGGAATCCGAGCAGTCGCTGCGAGAACTCGCCGAACAAATGAAGGGTCTTGCCGAGACGGATAGTCTCACCGGACTTGCCAATCGTCGGTCGTTTGACAACGCCTTGTCGCGAGAATTCAATCACGCCCTCAGCAGCAGCAGGCCCTTGTCTCTTTTGTTGGTCGATGTCGACAGGTTCAAGCGCTTCAACGATACCTATGGTCATATGGCTGGGGATGAATGTTTGCGTAAAGTGGCCGGATGCATCAGTAAAGCGGCCCGCCGTTCATCGGATCTCGCCGCGCGATTTGGTGGTGAAGAATTCGCGATCCTGCTTCCAGACACCAGGGCTGACAAGGCTATTGCCATCGCTGACAGGCTTCGACAGTCCATCCGTGACCTTGCTATCCAACACGAAGGTAGCGAATTCGGTAGCGTGACGGTGAGTATCGGTGCAACGGTCCTGTCATCGCAGTCTCTGATTTCCAACGCGGCGGAACTTGTCGCGCGCGCCGACCTTGCGCTTTATCAGGCAAAAGGCGCCGGGCGTGACTGCGTTGGCTTCCAGCGTCTGGAGGACGACCGCGAAAGGAAGTCGGCCTCCCGCTCCTGAGGATTTTAAAGAGCTGTAAGTGACCCTCTGTGCCCCAAATTCAGGTTCGGATCGCACCCAAGTCCGAATGGTTCAATTCACATTCTTCGCCAGCAGCCGAGCGAGCGTCTCGACTTCCTGCTCCAGCCGTTCTGGAGCAATCCCGACAAAGCGGTTTTCCAGGCTAATAGAAATCACCCCGTGAATGGCGGCAAATATGGTCCTCGCCCGGATGGCGATGTCTGGCGCGGACGCGTTGGGCATGTTCCGAGCAAGCGGTGCGGCGATGAAGCCGATCAGAAAGGCATGTTCGGCAATATGCCAATCCGGTACCGCCACGCCTTCGGGCATGCGGTGCTCGAAAAGAGCGAACCACAGATTTCGGTTGCAAACGGCAAAACGCAAATAGGCAAGCGATAGGCTGGCATAGATCTGGTCGATGGCCTCTGCTTCGGCAATGGCTTCTGAGAGAGCGGTTTCCATCCGCTTCAGCGTTCCCGAATTCACGGTGAGTACAAGAGCGTCCAGATCTTCGAACACCGTGTAGAGGCTTCCAAGGGCTGAACCGGCGCGTTCGGCAATGTCTCGTGCCCTCAGCCCCTTGAGACCCTGTTCTTGGATCAGCTCCCTGGCGGCTGTGATCAGCCGTGTTTTCAGGTCCTCCTTTTTGTGCCCCGGTTGGTTCGCCATTAATCCGATCCTCCCTCAATGAACGTTGTTCATTTTTTATATTGAACGGCGTTCATTTCTGTGCGACAACATTATTGAACGTTGTTCATATAGGGGAAAACGCAGATGTTCAAACAGATACTGACATTGATGCGCGGCCGAACGTATGAGGCACAAGAAGCCTTCACCTATCACCATGCGCTTCCCATCCTTGCCCAGCAGGTCCGGGATGCTGCTCGCGGTGTTGAAGCCGCAAGGCGCGCTGTGGCCGTTGCCATGGCGCAGAACCGGATCGAGGCGGAAAACGCCGAGCGGCTCTCCAAGCGTATTGCCGACCTTGAGACGCGAGCCATTGCTGCGCTTGAAAAGGATCGCAACGACCTGGCCGCCGAAGCGGCATCCTCCATCGCCCGCCTTGAGACCGAATTGCAGAATGCCCGTCAGGTACAGTCTGAATTCGCGACCGGTATAGAGCGCTTGCGGCAGGCTGTTCGACAAAGCGAGATGCGGCTTGCAGCGCTCCGGCGCGGAGAGCGGCTCGCCGTGGCCCGCGAGCGCACTCGCAAGCTCACCGCCGATGTCCCAGGTGAAGACCTTTCAACACTGGCCGATGCGGAAGCAACATTGGCACGCCTCGAGCAGCGCCAGCGCCAGTCAGAATTGACGGCCGAAGCTTTGGCGTCGTTGGAGGCCGACTCCGATCCGTCCGCCCTGGTCGAACGACTGGCCGCCGCCGGTTGCGGACGCCCGCTCGTCACCAGTGCTGACGAGGTGCTTGAGCGCCTGCGCAGTCGCATGAACACGTCCCATTGAACCGAACGAGCTCAACCGAACAAATCAGGGGAACCACGACCATGAACGACAGTCTGATGAAACATTCGTCTGCCTGGACAAGCTTTTCCTACGCCAGCTTCGGCCTCGCCGCCTTCATGCTGGGCTTGGGGCTCTACATGATGCCACTCGATCTCTGGGGCAAAGGCTACCTCACCATGGGCATCCTCATGCTGGTCCAGACAACGGTCAACGTTACCAAGACGCTGCGCGACAACCAGGAAGCCGACAAGCTTTTGCGCCGCATCGATGACGCCAAGACCGAAAAACTGCTTCTCGGCATGAAGAGTGATGACGTTTAACCACAGATTGACCTTGCCGGGAATTTCTTCAACTCATGAAAGAAACGGCAAGGCTTTCTCTCTATCAGTCCCACAAAAGGGAGATGTGCAGTGCAACAGAATCTCATGACCTCCAGGCGTTTTGCGCCACTCTTCTGGACCCAGTTCCTTTCGGCCTTCAACGATAATTTCTTGAAGAACACCCTGGTCTTCCTGATCCTTGCGACTGTGGCCGCGGATCAGGCCGCCTCGCTGGTCACGCTTGCCGGTGCTGTCTTCATGGCGCCGTTCCTCCTCTTCTCGGCCCTGGGCGGTGAGCTTGCCGACAAGTTCGACAAGGCTGTCATGGCAGAGCGTCTGAAGCGGGTGGAACTTGTGGCCGCAGCCGTTGCGGTGCTTGGGCTTGCCTTCCATTCGATCACGGTCCTGATGATCGCACTCTTCCTTTTCGGTATCATTTCCGCGCTGTTCGGTCCGGTCAAATACGGCATCCTTCCCGATCATCTGGAGCGCAAGGACCTGCCGCGCGCCAATGCCTGGATTGAGGGCGCAACCTTCATAGCGATCCTGGCCGGCACGCTTGTCGCAGGTCTTGCGGCCACCGATGGCGTTGATCCCTGGCTTTTCGGACCGATGATGCTCGGTCTTGCGGTTGCCTGCTGGCTGTCCAGTCGCTTTATTCCCCGCGTCGGCGCCAAGGCGCCGGATCTTGCCATCGAGCACAATGTGTTCCGCTCGACAGGCCGCCTTGTCAATGCGCTGCGTGGCGACAAGCGCCTGTGGCGTTCGGCATTGATGGCCTCCTGGTTCTGGCTCGTTGGGGCCATCGTGCTCTCGCTGCTCCCGCCGATGGTGAAGGGCAATCTCGGCGGCAGCGAAACCGCGATCACCGCTTATCTCGCCGTCTTCGCGCTTGCCGTGGGTGCAGGTTCTGCCATCGCGGCCTGGATGTCGGCTGGCCGCATCGTGCTTCTGCCGGCCCCTGTCGGCACCCTGATCATGGGCCTCTTCGGTCTTGATCTCGCCTGGAGTGTCGCCCAGGTGGATGTCACAACTCCTGCCGCATCTCTTTCGGCCTTCTTCGCGGGCCCTTATACGATCCGCATTGCGATTGATCTGGCCGGTATGGCGATTGCCGGCGCCTTCCTCGTTGTGCCCACATTTGCGGCACTGCAGGCCTGGGCGGAAGAGGAGCATCGCTCGCGCGTCATTGGTGCCGCCAATGTACTGTCGGCCGGTTTCATGACGGTGGGTGGCGGTGTGGTTGCCGCCCTGCAGGCCGCCGGTGCTGCAACCCCAATGCTTCTGGCTGGACTTGCGGTCACCAACATTGTTGCATCCTGGGTCATGCTGCGCACGCTGCCGACCAACGCTTTCCGTGATTTCATCTCTATTCTGTTCCGCGCATTCCTGCGGCTTGAGGTCGATGGCCTCGACAATCTGAAAAAGGCCGGTAAGGCGCCGATCATCGCGCTCAACCATGTCTCCTTCCTCGACGGTGCATTGGCGCTGGCGCTCACCGAAGACGAGCCAACCTTTGCCGTCGACTACACCATTGCTCAGGCCTGGTGGGTGAAACCCTTCCTCAAGATGTGCAACTTCCTGCCGCTCGATCCCTCTAAGCCGATGGCGACGCGCACGCTGATCAAGACGGTCAACAATGGCGAGCCGCTGGTCATCTTCCCTGAAGGTCGCATCACGGTGACGGGCGCGCTGATGAAGGTCTATGACGGTGCGGCCATGGTGGCTGACAAAACCGGCGCGATGGTCGTTCCGGTCCGCATAGACGGGCTGGAAAAGAGCTATTTCTCGCGCCTCTCCGCGCAGCATGTACGCAGGCGGCTTTTCCCAAAGGTAAAGGTGACGATCCTGCCGCCGGTCCGCCTGACGGTTCCTGCTGAGTTGAAGGGTCGCAAGCGCCGCATGGCGGCGGGCGCAGAACTCTATCAGGTGATGTCCATGCTGATGTTCACCACGACCAATACCAGCACCACCGTGCTCGAAAAGATCATCGAAACGGCGACGGATCGCGGCATGGGCCGTCTGGCGATCCAGGACCCGGTGACCGGTTCCCTGACCTATGCCAAGCTGCTGACCGGTGCCGCAGTCCTCGGCGCCAAGTTCCGCAACCTCTATCCCGATGACGAAACGCTCGGCGTTCTGCTTCCCAATGCCAATGGATCCGTCGCCACGCTTCTCGGCGTCATGTCCGCTGGCAAAGTTCCGGCCATGCTCAACTTCACGGCCGGTTCCAGCAATATCCTGTCGGCCTGCAAGGCAGCTGGCGTGCGCCGCGTGCTGACGTCTCGTGCCTTCGTTACGCAGGCCAAGCTCGGTCCAGTGCTGGATGACATGGCGAAGGCGGTCGAGATCGTCTGGCTCGACGACCTGCGCCAGACCATTGGCTTTGCAGACAAGGCGCTGGGCTTCCTGCGCAAGGGGCGGCCGCTGGCGAAGCGCAAGGCAGATGATGCCGCGGTGATCCTGTTCACCTCAGGCTCGGAAGGTACGCCAAAGGGTGTCGTGCTCACCCACCGCAACATCCTGTCGAATGCCGCGCAGGCCGCGTCCCGCATCGATTTCCACGCTGGCGACAAGGTGTTCAACATCCTGCCGGTGTTCCACTCCTTCGGCCTGACCGCTGGCACCATCCTACCGCTGGTCTCCGGCGTGCCGGTCTATTTCTATCCGTCGCCACTGCACTACCGGATCATCCCGGAGCTGATCTATTCCTCCAATGCCACTATCATCTTTGGTACGGATACCTTCCTCAACGGCTATGCCCGGACGGCGCATCCCTATGATTTCCGCTCCATCCGCTATTGCTTCGCCGGAGCCGAACCGGTGCGTGCCACGACACGTGCGCTCTACATGGAAAAGTTCGGCGTGCGCATTCTCGAAGGCTATGGTGTGACGGAAGCCGCACCGGTCATCGCGCTTAACACGCCGATGTTCAATAAGGCCGGTAGCGTCGGCAAGATCATGCCAGGTATGGAATACCGGCTGGACGCCGTGCCGGGTGTCGATGACGGCGGGCGTCTGTTCGTGCGCGGCGCCAATGTCATGGCGGGTTATCTCCGGGCCGAAAACCCCGGCGTGTTGGAGCCGACCCCGGATGGCTGGCATGACACTGGCGACATCGTCACGGTCGACGACGAAGGGTTCATCACCATCCGGGGCCGCGCCAAGCGTTTCGCCAAGATTGGCGGGGAAATGGTCTCGCTGGCGGCCGTCGAGGCCCTGGCTGGCGAACTTTGGTCCGGAAAACTCTCCGTTGTCGTCTCGCTTCCCGATGCCCGCAAAGGAGAACGTCTGGTGCTGCTGACGGATCAGCCCGACGCGACCCGCGCCGCATTCCTGCGCTTTGCGAAGGAAAAGGGGGCTATGGACATGATGGTGCCAGCCGAGGTCCAGGTCGGCACGGTGCCTGTACTCGGCTCCGGCAAGGTCGACTTTGTCAGTGCGCAGAAGATGCTGTCAGAGCGAGCGAAATCCGAAGAGGCGGCTTGACCGCTTGATGAGGGGTCGGCGAAGGCCGGCCCCTTCAGTCCATGAGCACAAGCTCTGGCGCTGGCAGGCGATATTTCGCCATGCCGGCAGGTGCGGGACCGACGCGCAGCACATTGATCAGGCGATGACCGGATGGCACGGCAAAACGTTGGCCCATCGCCTCTGCGGCCTCAGGCATGTCAGCCAGTGATGCCATCGGCCAGCCCGCAAGACGAAGCCGGGAAAAGCCCAGCCAGAATCGATAGAAGGCCCGGCCCGTCGTGACCGGGCTTTCGTCAAATGGGCGGTAAAACAGCAGACAAGCCGTCGCACTCAGGGTCTTGGCGGCTTCGGAGACCAGCGATTTGCCAAGCCTCAAACGATCCGCAATGTCGAACAGCGGAGACGCCAGCACCTTGCCGGCGAGTGCGCCTTCTAGCCGGCCCATATGCAGGGCCTCAAGGTTGAGCCCATCCGTCGCGTAATTCGGGTGTCCCAGCGAAAGCCGCATCCAGCTGACGAGTTCGTCGCGGAAGGCGCAGTCCCTCATGATGCCAAGGCTCGTCTCGTCATTGAGGGTTGCGACAAAGGACAGCGCCTCCGGGCCGGAAGCGGAGATCACGTCATCCTGCTGCGCTACCCACCCATCGAGCGCCATCCGGATCTCGGCGGTAGTGGGGCAAAATGCCCCGCGCCAGGTGAAGCGCTTTTCCGCATAGGCGGAGAGGTCTGAGGCCTTCGCCTCACCGCCAAGCGTGAGGCGTGCCGCCAGCCGGTAGCCGGCACGGACTTCGAGATCCTGAGCCCAGCAGTCCTCGACGCTCGCGCCGAGACCACGATCAGCCAGTGCCATTACCATGCCTTCAAGCGCCGTACCGCAGGACAGACCCATGTCGCGTCCGGTTGGGTCTCCAACGGCGAGATGGCGAGAGAGGTCTGCCAGTACGAGAAGCCGACCAGTCTCGTCCATGGCAAAGCGAGCCGGCTGGGTATTGTGGACGGACGGCGCGCGATTGGCCTCGGCGGCAAGTGTCTGGAAAGTGGAGAGATCGAGCTGGGTCATAGGGTCTTGCCAAAGAGATGAAGTTTATGAAGTGGTCGAGCACCGGCCTTCTCAGCCTGACGAAGGCTTGCGGCATTGGAGTCGGCAATCCAGGTGCCGCCGACAGTCTGATATCCAGCGGATTTCATCTGGCCAAGCACATGGGCGAGCATCAGGGGATTAAGCCCTCGACCCTGAAAAGCAGGTTTGACACCCTGAAAGATGACGACCGCCCGGCGTCGTTTCAGCCGATGTTTGATCAGATGCCACGGCGCGGAAAGTCCGATGCGCGATCCCATGGCCTTCAGCATCGGGTTCACATCAGGGATGGCAATAACCGCGCCTGCCGGAGCCCCGTCCTTTTCGGCGACGGCGGAGATGCGGGGATCCATGATCCATTTCATCTCCTTGGCCTGAAACTCATATTCTGCCCGGCTGACCGGCACGAACATCGGGTTGTCGATGAAGCTCTCGTTGAGGATCAGCCGCGAGTCTTCCAGTCGCCGATCGAGTGTGGAGCGCTGGATCGGCGAAAAGGCAAAGCCGTCAGCGAGCAGCGCCTGCATCGCGGAACTCTTCAGAATGCCGTCGAGAGGGGCTGTGCGCAGATCGATCTCGAAAGTGGTCATAGGAAAGGATGGGCTGTAGCCGCGGCTTTCCAGAAGCTTCGGCAAATGGGGTGGTCCCCAGATCTGGTCCGTGTAGGGAGCATGCTCGAAACCGTCGGTCATGATGCCGATCTGCTGCATGGCCGTCAGATTGAAATTGCCGATGATCTCGGAAAAGCCGCGGCTTCGGCCCCAGTCTTCCGCGCGCTCAAGCAGGCTTGCGGCTACTTGTTCATCATCGACACAATCGAAGTATCCGAAATAGCAGCGGCCGAGGCCGAACCGAAGGTTCGAGGCGCGATGGACATGGGCGGTGATACGGCCGCGGACCGCCCCGTTTTCATGCGCGGTGAAAATGGCGAAATCGTCGGCAGTCTCGAAGAGCGGGTTGGTCTTGGCCGAGAGAAAGCGCCGAAGATCGCTCAGCATCGGAGAGATATAGGGCGAGGCTTTGCCATATGCGGCAAAGGGCGCCGCGAAAAAGGCGTTGATGTCACCCTCACGGATGTCGATCATGGGTCCGCTCCGAGATTAACAAGGCCATGCGCTGGACGACTTTCAATTCCGTTTCTGCGCCGGGCGTGGCGGAGACGGAGGGCATGTTGAGTGCAATCAGCCGGAAGGGTTTCTTGGAGACGAGCATGACATGCGTCGCCTCGTATTTTTCGAAGAGCCAGGCCAGTTGCTCGATTTCCGCTTCGGATAGTGCCGATGTTTCCGAGGCGCGCAGCAGCGGCCGGGCGGAGAGAAGCGTCTTGAGGCTGGTCAGATCGAGGTCGGCGAGATCCGTCTCTTCCAGCAGCAGGGCGCCCTCCACCATGGGATGGATCTGCAATTCCTTGAGAAAGCCCATGGTGTCGTCGATGCGGTCTTCGGCAAGGTGGCGAATGAGGCTCTGGCGCCGCTGTTCCATGCGCAGGCTGAGACTGTCCTTCCAAATCACGGCAACGAGGGCGGCAGAAGTGACAACACTTGCCGTCCGGATCAGCGCTGCCGTGTCGAAGCCCGCCTCCAGCACGATGGCAAGCGCTGCAATGAGCGATACTGCTGTCAGAATGACAAACGAGACCACGGTGTCGCGGTGGCTGACCGTGCGTTGGCCAAGGCTGATCAGCAGCCAGCAGAGAAAGAGGATTGCCACGCCGCCAAGCCGCACGGGAAAGTCCACATGGGTGGAGCGAAAGTCGGTAATCAAGAGCGGCAGAATAAGGAGCAAAGACAGGGCTATCCGGTCGACAGCCTGGTTTTCAGCTCGCGATAGGCTCTTGCGATCCCGCGTAACGGCCATGTGGCCTGCAAGGGCGAGGGTCAGCAACTGGTAGAGGAAGAGGCCGATCAACAGCCATGGACCGAAGAGCGCGTCGGGGAGGAAGGCAAGCACGGCGAAACTCGCTGCCCCGCCACCGGCGATCCACTTGGTCAGGGGTGGTGCATGGCGGCGCATCAGGGCTTCGGCAACGAGAACGGCGGCCAGTGGAACCAGGCCGGCGGCAATGATCGTTGCCGCTTCAAAGACGAAAAAGCCCGTCCACCAGGCCAGGACGCGGCTGACCATCAAGACGGCAAGAACCCGAAGGCCGAACAGGAAGCGGCGTGTCTGCGGGCTGCCGGCGTCGAAGGAGCGTATCGCGCGGATCAGCACGATCAGGCCGAGAAAGGCCGCAAGCGAAATGAAGGTATCGGCGATCGTCGGCGGGAGGTTCATGGTGCCGCAAGCCGCGTCAGGAAGCGCCGGACCAGAGGGCGCAGCATGGCCGCAATCAATGCATTGCGGGGACGCTCGACCCGGCCGGCATGCGGATTGAAGAACCAGCCACGGAAATCCGCCCCGTGGGGCTTTCCGAGCACCGCGTTAATTGCCTCATAGGCCATCAGCATGCCGGTCGAGATTACCATGGGGGCAAAGGACATGCGGCTGCGTTTGCCGGCGACCACTTCGCCCGCAAGCGCGAGATCGACATGATGGCGCGAAGAAGAATGGACCATCACGTGCTCGGCCTCTGAGAGGAAAGCCTGGGCGCGCTGGTCCGGGCTGAGGGCATTCCAGGCAGTGCCGATCGTCGGATATCCGAGCCGCTCTTCGGGCATGGGGTCGGTCGGGCGGGTGACATAGACCGAGGGTAGGGGCGAGGCATAGGCGTCGATCACCGTTTTGCCGTGGCTGCGGGCGGTGCGATAGAGGAGCAGGCTGGCGCCCAGATCATCCGTGCCGTTGATCACCACGTCAGCCTCGGAGACGAGGGCCTCCACATGCGCCGTCCATTCGGGTCCAAAGACCGTCACCTTGAGTTCGGGATTGATCGTCAGGCAGACGTCACGCGTCGCCTCCGCTTTCGGCTGGTCGATCGTGTGAGCGAAACAGAAAACCTGACGATTGAGGTTCGACACCTCAAACTGGTCGATATCCGCCAGGATCAATTGGCCAATGCCAGCGCGCACCAGCGCCTGGATGGCCGCACCACCCATGCCGCCGGTGCCGCAGACGAAAATGGTGGCATCGTGAAGCCGCTCTTGCTCGGCCTCGCTGATGAAGCCGATATTGCGGTTGGTGAAAGTGCGGTAGGAGAATTCGCTCATCGTTTGGAAGGCCTCAATATGCCCCACTGGCGGTCACTGTCCATCCAGTGGATGACAGGCAGAACAAGGCGTTGCACGGTCACGATCAGGGCGGCGACGGAAAGGCGGCCGAGTGCATTGCGCGGCACGCTTTCGAGCAGATAGCGCTGGGCGGCCTCGAGATCGATTTGGCCGATCTGCAGGAGATCGTCGCCGCGGTCATAGTCGAGTTCCGCGGCGCAGAAGTCGTTATATTCTGGCTTGCGGTGTTTCGGTGCCGCGTCGAACGTCTTCTTCAGATTGTCGGAACCGCCCGTATAGGCATTCGTGATGACGAAACGGTCCGGGTCGAAGCCGGCATCAGGACCGACGCCGAAGACATGCCGGTGCGAGCCCATGATCTCGGTTGCGATCAATTGCTTGCGAAGCGCGCGCCGCGCCCCTTGGGTCGGCGAGGGAAAGACATCGGAAAATGTCTCGGCCACCATGCCAGCGACGGCCGGGACCTGTGTGACATTGGAAATCCACAAGGGCCGCAACTGATTGCGCAGGAAAAGCAAAAAACAGGTGAGGCCGTAAAGCACCCAGGAAAGCCCCTGGCTGCGCACGGCAGGATCGATCATCACGAGACCGAGATGCAGCACGTCGGTCGGCTTTCCATAGAGGGAAAGGGAAATGACCGGAAGCGCGTTGAAGGCGACCGGCATGCCATCGGAGACGCGGTAGACGAGGGTTATGATGGTGCGGTTCAGTGCGTCTTCATGCTCGGAGAAAACGCCATAGTCCAGATCGCCGCCCGGAACGGCACGGGACGCCACGGATTTCAGATCCTGCCTTAGCGCCGCAAGCCCCGCGGCCTTCATCCAGAGGCCGGGGAACTCGACGATCCGCGCACGAAACTCGGACGAGGTATTGAGCGTCAGGTCGAGGCGCTTCTTGAAGACGATGGAAAGCGGGTTGAGCACGGTTCGGATCCAAGGCGCCGCCGGGAGAGCAAGCTCGGTTTGTCGGAGGCGCTATAGTTGCGGCCGAACCCTTTCATTTGCTTTAAGCGGTGGATCCGTGCTGCCTCATACCTGTGCGCTCGATTTCAGTGCGGATTTCAGCGCATAGCCTTGATCTGCGAGATTTTCCGGCGCGATGACGGCGTTTCTCTCGATCAGTTTTTCAGCCAGGCGGATGTCTTTGGCAACGAGGTTGCCTTTGGCAAGGCCGTACGCTGCCTGAAGTATACCGTCTTCATCCAGCTCGAACAGCAAGACCCCGCCATCAGTAAGGTCGCGCCGGATTGTTGTGCGCTCCGGCTTGTGGAGGCCGACACCCTGGAGCCCGAGGTTATATTGGTCGGACCAGAACCAGGGCAGTGCTGTGAAGGCTTCGGTGCTTCCCAACATGGCCGCTGCGGCAAAGCTGCCTTGATCAACCGCATTGCGCCACGTCTCGAACCGCATGGTGCCATAACGTGGATGGTTGATGGCGGCACAGTCGCCGGCGGCATAAATGCCGTCCTCCGATGTCTTCAGCTGCTGGTCGGTTAGAATGCCGTTCTCGCAGGAAATACCGGCGCCCGATGCCAGTTCGACATTCGGTTCGACACCAATTGCCACGATGGTGAGGTCGGCCGGCAGGATGGTGCCATCGCCGAGCGTCACGGTCTTGGGTCCGATTGCCTGAACCGATTGGTCGAATAGAAACCGCACCCCAGCCTCCCCATGCCGTTCGACGATCATCCCGGCGAGCAGGGCGGGAACAGCGCGACCCAAGGCGCGGGGGCCAGCTTCAACGACGGTAACTGTCAGGCCCCGAGAGTTGAGTTCGGCGGCCATTTCAAGGCCAATCAGACCGGCTCCGATGATCACTGCGTTTCCGCCAGGCTCGGCCTTGGCGTAGATGGCCTTGGCATCGGAAGCGGTGCGGAGCGTCAATGCCTGTGTCATGTCCGGCATCGCCAGCTTGCGGGCGCGGGCGCCGGTTGCCAGAAGCAGCCTGTCATAGAAGATGTCGGCCCCGTCGTCGCATCGGATCGAGCGCGCCACAGGATTGATGTCGACAGCAAGGGTGCCGATCCGCGCATCGATACCGGAGACATCGGCGTCGATCGGTCGATGATATCCGTGGTCGTTAGTCGGTTTCGAGAGGGCAGGTCGCTCGTAAGGGGCGAGTGTTTCTCCGTTCAGCAGGATGATGTGCTGCTCTCCGGCACCGCGCAGGGCGATAGCCGCGCGCAGGCCCGCTTCGCCTGCACCAATGATAACATGCTTCATGATCGTGACCTCGGAGGAGGGGCGAGCGGGTTTGCCGCCCGCCATTGCGTTGTGTCAGGCGAGGACGCTTGCGAGCGTCACCGGATGGCCATTCGCCAGCGACTGCGCAGCGGCTTCGGCCATGGCGAGCGCTGCCACGCCATCCTGGAGTGTGACAGGCAAGGCTGCGCCATCGGCGACGGCGGCAACGAAGGCCGCCCATTCGGCCGCATAGGCCGGCATGTAGCGCTCAAGAAAGAAGTAGGTCGGTTTCGCACCGGTTACGCCTGAAGTCGTCGACTTCACGACGGTGTTCTCAAGCATGTTCTGGGCCTGCAGCAAGCCTTCAGAGCCGAGGAGTTCAAGCCGCTGGTCGTAACCATAGACGGCACGCCGGCTGTTCTTGATCACGGCAATCCGACCGTCTGCATAGGAAAGGGTGACCACTGCCGTGTCCACATCGCCCGCTGCACCGATTTCAGGATCGACGATCGAACTGCCGACGGCCGATACGGAACTCGGAGTGGCGCCCATGATGAAATTGGCCATGTCGAAGTCGTGGATCATCATGTCGCGGAAGAGGCCTCCGGACACCTTGATATAGGCAACCGGTGGAGGTGCTGGATCGAAGGACGTGATCGACAGAAGTTCGGTCTTGCCGATCTCACCCCTGTCCGCTGCAGCCTTTACGGCAGCGAAATTCGGATCGAAGCGGCGATTGAAGCCGATCATGACGGGGCGGCCGGTCTGGGCCGCCGCCTTCTCACAGGCGCGAGCCCGTGCAAGGCTGAGATCCACCGGCTTTTCGCAGAGAACGGCTTTACCGGCGGCGGTTGCCCGTTCGATCAGATCCGAATGCGTGTCGGTCGATGTGGCGATCAGGACGGCGTCAATGGCGGGATCGCTGAGCACGGCATCCGTGGAGCGTGCTTCGGCGCCATATTGCGCAGCGAGTTTTTCAGCGGCAGCCTGATTGATATCGGAAATGGCAACCAGGCGGCTGCCGGGATTGCTGGAGATGGCTGTGGCGTGGACGCCGGCAATCCGGCCGGCGCCGAGGAGGCCTACATTCAACATGGCGATATCCTTGATTGTTTGAGAGTTATTGGCTGAAACCAGCCTTGAAAGCGTCGAATTCGGCGTCGGCGATGGAGACGTTGTGCTGTGCTTCCGGATAGGCGCCGGAATTCACGTCGGCCACAAATTCCTTGAAGGCGGCAATCCGCTCCTGCTGAAGGCGATCGAACTCTGCCGAGAAATTGCGATAGGTCTTCGCATGCCGCGGTTTGTGACCATCGGTATGGCCGAGCACATCTTCGGCGAACAGATATTGCGCGTCTGCACCGGGGCCAGCGCCCATGCCGAGCATGATCATCGAGGTGTTTTGCGAAATCAGTTCGCCGATCCGGTCAGGCACCACTTCGAGTTCCGCACCGAAACAACCGATGGATTCGAGATCCTTCACATGCTTCCAAAGATTCAGCGCCTCGGTTGCCGTCTTGCCCACTGCGCGAAAGCCAGTCCAGGTGATGTAGGAGGGAATGAGACCGACATGGGCAACGATCGGCACGTGGTTGTCGCAAAGCACCTTCTGGATGTCATAGGATGCAGCACAATAGAAGCAGTCGCCCCCCATGGCGGCAAAGTGATAGGCGGCGCGCAAATAGTCCTCGGCGGTGGCAAGATGCTGCCCCTGGAAAAGTCCCCAGCCGCCATAGGGGAGGCCAACCTGCACGAAGCATCGGCCAGCGGCCTCGCGCATCTCGGGGCTGAAGAAGCGCCCTTCGATGGAAAGCATGTGGATGCCCGCAGCGTCGGCCGCTGCCGCCTGTTCCAGGGTCGTGACGTAAAGCATGGAAATCTTTTCGCCACGCGCCTTCATGCCACGAATATCGGATACGGTCGGACGGGCGTTCCGGTGAACCATGGTCGGCTCCTCAGTGCTGGGTCAAAAAGTGAAGGCGTTGCGGAAGGCTTCGAGTGCCTCGTCCGCATCGCCTGACGCAAATGCCTCCATGCCAACCGGCCCTTGATAGTCCATCGCTTTCAGTGCCTTGGCGATGCCGTGCCAGTTCAATTCGCCTGTGCCGGGCTCACAGCGTCCGGGTACGTCTGCAACCTGGATCTCGCCGATGAAGGGCAGGCACTTCCGGCAAAGCTCGATCAGATTTCCTTCGCCGATCTGTGCGTGATAAAGGTCGAGGTTGAGCCGCAGCCTTGGGTGATTGATGCCCGAGACAAGCGCCAAAGTGTCTTCGGCCCGACCAAAGGGCACGCCCGGATGATCAACAGGCAGATTGAGGTTCTCCAGCGTGAAGACGACACCCTCTTCCTCCGCCATCTCCACGATCCGGTGTAGCGTATCGCGTGCCTTAAGCCACATGGCGCCCGTGACAACCTCGATGGGTTGAACCGGCAGGCCGCCGTCGCCAAGGCCTGTGCCATGCAGGTTGAGACGCTGTACGCCGAGCCGCTTGCCGACTTGCGCCGTCTCACGGGCAGTCCGCAGGAGTTCGTTTGCCCCTTCGTCGTCCGTCAGGCGACCTGTGAGGTAGCCATTCATGATGGTAAAGGTCGCGCCGGTCTTTTCGAGCTTTGCAAGATCATGATCCGGCCAGTTCCACAGGCCCACGCCGAAGCCCTGCTCCTTGAGGCGGCTGGCTCGCCATTCGATGGGTCTGTCGCGCCAGATCATTTCGGCGCAGGCTGCGAGTGAAAACTGGGTCATGGGTCAGATCTCGATAAATATGTCGTTGTCCTGAACCTTCACCGGCCAGGTTTTCAGGTTGATGCAGGCAGGCGCACGTTTGGCCTCGCCGGTGCGATAGTCGAAGGTGGCATTGTGCTTGGGGCATTCGACGGTGTGGTCCATGACCAGTCCGTCACCCAGATGCACGTGTTCATGCGTGCAGATTCCATCGGAGCAGTAGAATGCGTCCTCCGGGCTGCGGACGACAATGAAGGTGCGTCCTTGATGATCGAACCGGATCAGATCCTCCTGCTCGATCTCGTCTGTTGCGCAAACGCGGGTCCAGGTCCCCATTTTCGTTTCCTTGTCTCTGTTCGTATGGTCGGGTTGACTGAGGCGTTCTTGGCTGAGGTTGCAGCGCCACACGGTCGGGCACCCGATATGCGGTTGATTTACGCTGCGGCCTGTGGCGTCGCGCTCTCGGCTTCATTCCGGCTGCCGTCGATGGCCGCTTCCAGATCGGCCATGGTTTCTCCCCCGGCCATCAGATCGGTGATCTCCTCACGGGTCTTTTCGCCGCGTTTGAAATCGGCCGCGATCGCGCCCCGGATGAGCACCGCAAAATGGTCCCCGACGGCCATGGCATGGGTGACCTGATGGGTAATGAAAACGACTGCAAGACCCCGGCGTTTGGCCTCGTTGACGATCCGAAGCACATGTGTCGCCTGCTTTACGCCGAGCGCTGCGGTCGGTTCGTCGAGGATCAGCACGCGGGCGCCGAAGTGGACGGCCCGCGCAATCGCAAGCGACTGCCGCTCCCCGCCTGAAAGCCCGCCGACAAGCCGGTCTCCGTCATCGATCCGCGTGATGCCGAAATCGCGGACCGCCTTTACGGCGATTTCGTTCGCCTTCTTGCGATCGAAGATCTTGAATGGGCCCCATCCCTTGGTCGGCTCAACGCCCACAAAGAACGAACGCCCGATCGACATCAGTGGGAACGTGCCGCCGAACTGGTGTACGGTCGCGATCCCACGCTCGCTGGCTTCACGCGGATTGCGAAACGCGACAGGCACACCGTCCATTTCCATGGTGCCGGAGTTCGGCGTGTAGACGCCCGATAGGGTCTTGATCAGCGTCGACTTTCCGGCGCCATTGTCTCCGAGAAGACAGAGAACTTCTCCGGCGCGGATTTCCAGCGAGATATCGTTGAGCACGTCAATCGGACCGAAGGACTTGCAGATGTTGGTCAGCTTCATGATGGCTGCGGTCATGGCACGGGACCTCACTTCTTCTTGCTACTGTAGGAGAGCGCCATCTGGCGGAAGGTATTGTTCATCAAAACGGCCGCGAGCAGCATGATGCCGATGATCAGGCTCGAAAGGTTCCGGTCGAAGGTTGTGAAGTAGATGCCCTGGTTGACGACGGCGAAGGTGATCGTGCCGAGGAAAATGCCGATGATCGAGCCAAAGCCACCTGTCAGGAGTACACCACCAACGACCACGGAAATGATCGAGTTGAAGATGAAGGCGCTGCCGGCCGAAACCTGGGCTGAGTTGAACAGCATGGCCTGGCACATGCCGACAAAGGCGGCACTCACGGATGAGACGACGAAAAGCGCAATGGTGAGCTTGTCAGTTGGGATGCCGGCATTGCGGGCGCTGATCCGGTCGCCGCCCATCGCGAAGATCCAATTGCCCCAAGGGGAGAAGTGGACGACAAAGATGTAGGCGGCGGTCAGTGCCAGCCACCACAGGATCATCACCTGGAACGTGTTGTTGATGAACGAGCCGAAGATCAGCTTGGCCACGCCATCAGTTGCAAGCGCCACGCTGGTTGAGCCGGTGAACATCACCGAAAGGCCAAGAGTAAGACCTGCAACTGCAAACAGCGTACCCAGTGTCACAATCAGCGAAGGTACGGCGGTTCTGACGACCAGCAGACCGTTGATCAGGCCCACCACGACGCCGAGACCCAGCGCGCCGCCGATTCCGACCCAGATCGGCAGGTCGAAATGGCCTGAGATGATCGCGACCGTCATCGAGCCTGCCGGGATCATGGAGCCGATGGACACGTCCAGTTCGCCCGCGATCATCAGCAGGCCGATCGGGATGGCAATAACACCCAGATTGGCCGCAACATTCAGCCAGCTTGATGCGCCGGCTGGTGCGAGAAATTGGGACGATCCGAAGATCGTGAAGAAGACGAGAACGAAGACGAGGCCTAGAAATGCACCAGCTTCGGGTCGGCGCAAAAGGCCGGAAAAATGAATGTGTCGCACGGTTTTCCCTTTCAACGGCAGGTGCTTTGGCAAGCCCGAGGGGCTCTGCCATGCGCGTAATGTGCCAGCCGCTCCAAGCGAAACGGCTGGCACCGGGGCTCGATTAACGAGCGCCCTTCTGTACGCCTGCGAGGGTGGCGTTGATGTTCGACGCATCGACGATGCCGGGTCCTGTCAGGACCGGGCGGGTCGGAAGGTCGGTGCCGAAATCGATGTGGGCCGCGAGCAAGGTGACCGAGAGCAAGGACTGCAGATACGGCTGCTGGTCGATGGCGAAGGCTTGTTCCTTGTTTTTAATACGCGCGAGCGTGGATTCGCTGAAATCGAAGGATCCCAGGTGAACCTTGCCAATCCGGTCGGCTTGCTGGATGCCGATTGCAGCACTATCGGCGTCACCGGCACTGATTGTTGCCAGACCATCGATCGTCGGGTCTTGAAGCAGCGTCGCCTTGATGGCTTCTGCCACGGCGTTCGGATCGCCGAAGCTTGAGGAAGGAAGCGGGAGCGAGGTGGATTTGCCGCCCGACTTTGCGATGCCATCGGCAATGCCCTTGCAGCGGGACTCGATGTTTGCGGTTCCCGGCAGGGTGTTCACACAGACGACATTCTTCTGACCGTGCTGGCCGAAATATTCGCCGCCGGCAACGCCGGCAATGTATTCGTCGGAACCGACATAGTTGATGGCACCGAGTTCTTTCGCCTTTTCGGCGCTACCGGCATTCATCAGGATGACCTTGATGCCGGCTTCAACGGCCTGCTTGATGACGGGGTCTTCGGATTCTGGAACCCAGTTCGGGATGACCAGGCCATCGACCTTCATCGAAATTGCGGTCTGGATGAGCTGGACCACGTCAGGCGCGAAGTTGTCGTAGGTCTGTAGTCGCAGATAGTTCACGGATCCGCCATTGGCCGCTACCACCAACTGGGCATCGTCGACGCCCTTCTTGATCTTGTTCCAGAAGGCGTCGTCGTTCTTGCCGCCGACAACTGCGATGTTGGCGGCGGAAGCCGCCGTGACGCCGATGGTGAGAATGGCAGCCGCAGTTGCGAGCCTGGTGATGCATGTCAGAATGGTCATTGGGTTTCCTCCTCCTTGTCCGCCCCCTCGGCGGACTTTAAAAATGACTGGTGATTGCCCTCCGGGCCGGTCGGCTGGTGCGCCGTGTCCTCCTCGACGAGGCGCACCACATGTCTGTCAGCTTGTTTGCGAGTTCTTGGCGTTCATGCGTGCCTTCTTCTTTTCGAAGCGCGCCTCCATCCTGGCATCGCCCTCTCTGGTGCCGTCGTGCCAGGTGCCGAACAGCTTATCGAGTGGGATCAGGCCATCTCCGCCATAGTTCACCTCGAAATACTTATGGTGCAGGTAGTGCGCATAGGCATGACTATTGAGCGGCGTATTCTCGGTAATCTCCAGCTTGTCGAAACCGATATGTCCGTTCACGGCGCCGAAGCCGGCCGAGTGCAGCTGAAAGAGAGCCACAATCGGGTTGGACGGGATGACCAGGTGCCAGAACGCGACGGCGTGATACAGAAATCCTTCGATCGGATGCATCGACAAAGAGGACCACGGAGACGGGTTGACCGAATTGTGATGGACCGAATGGACCCACTTGTAGATCGGCTCCTGATGCATCAGCCAGTGAATGCAGAAGAAATGGACCTCATGGATGGCAGGGCAGAGCAGCACCAGGACGCAAAGATAGACGGGATGATCGGCCCAGTTCAGCCATGGAACCCAGCCATTGGCAAAGACCCAGAGAAAGAGCACTTCGACGACCGTCCAGAGTGGGATCGATATGAAGAAGGATCTCAGAAAATTATCGATGTTCTGGCTCTTGAACCAGAAGACATCCGACGGCTGTTCGCTGGGAAACTTGGCATTGTACTTGAACCGAGTGCCCTGCTTGCGCTTCACGTAGTAAATGAGCTCAATCGCACCGTAGAAAACAAAGATGGCGGATGCATTGACGGCATAAAGCCACAAGGCCCATCCCCAGCTCAATGTTGCCATGACCTCGCGGTCAGGGATGACTAGGTACCAATAGGCGAGCGTGGTTGCCATGTGGAAGGCGTTCCACGGAAACAGGTATTCCGGGATCCATTTGAGCACTGACAGGAATTTTGGCGGCCACGCCCAGAAGGGCGCAGTCTCGATCGGTGCATTTGGCGCCCAGTCGCCGCGCTTGTTTCGTTTGCCGTATTGCAGATCGTCCACTTGATCTCTCCTTGGACGGAAGGGCCGTCCCGTACGTTCATTCGTTGAAGAGAGGGATGACCGGGTGGATCACATAGAGACGCGATGACGCCTCACCCTAACTGGCGTGGCACCGCGCTTTGCTCGCCTGATCCTCCCGAACTGCCAGCCAATCCGTGGCTTTGCGGCAGTCCCTCTTCCTTGACAGAGAGCATGCCGAATTGAGCGACATCAAATCAAGCCTTGACTCAATGCTCCGCAAATGTTGTCTCTTTTATATCAGCAAGCACTCTCTAATGATGTTTTTTGTCTCAGGTGACCGATGATGATGCGACCAACGATCCGCGATCTGGCCGAGAAGGCAGGGGTGTCCGTCGCGACGGTAAACCGGGTACTTGCCGGGCAGGATGGCGTTCGGCCGGCCATGCGCGAGAAGGTGGAGCGGGCTGCCGGTGAGATCGGCTTTTACGGCTTGGGTGCGATCCAGAATCGCAATCTGGCAAGCAGGCCAAAATACCGGTTCGGCGTGCTGCTGCTGCAGCCGCATCGTCCCTTTTACCAGATGACCGCGGCTGCGCTGCGCGATGCCGCAAGAGCCGTGACCGATGCCGATGTCGAACTCCGTATCGAATTTCTGGAGGATCTTTCGCCGCAGAATACGGCTAGCCGTGCCCTGGAATTGTCTCGGGACTGCCAGGCCATTTGCGTCACAGCGGCAGTTCATCCGGTCGTGACCGAGGCGCTGGATCGGATCACGGATGACGGCGTGCCCGTTTTTGCCTTCATCACCCAGCTTTCGGCGACCGGTCAATTTCCTTATGTCGGCCTCGACAACTGGAAAGTCGGAAGGCAGGCGGCCTGGGCGATCGCGAATGTTTGCAAGGCGCCAGGCAAGATTGGCATTCTGCTCGGAAATCCGCGCTACCGAAATCAGGAGATGAACGAAACCGGATTCCGGAGCTATTTTAGGGAGTATGCCACCGAATTCACCTTGCTAGAGCCATTGTCCACGTTTGAATCCTCCGCCGTATCGCAAGAAATGACGGAAAAGCTGCTGCGCGAGCATTCCGACCTTGCCGGCCTCTATGTCGCGGGCGGCGGTATCAGCGGCGCATTATCGGCACTGCGCGCGCAGGGCAGAAGCGGCACCCTGGTCGTTGTCGGCTACGAACTCATGGACGTCACGCGCGCAGCCCTGCTGGATGGCACTATGACGGTCGCGATTGCTCATCCCCTTCGTCAGATGGCGGACTGCGCAATCAGTGGGATGATAGAGGCTGCATCGGCCCCTCAGGATGTCGGTAGCCTGACGAAGATCACGCCCTTCGAGATCTATACGCGGGAAAATATCTGAGTTGGATATACCCGGATGACCTAAGGCGTTTTCACCCAATCATAACTCCTTGGATCTTGAGGGTCCGGCGCCTTGCATGGGCATCCGGGTTTTGCTGTTCGACGGTTCAATGCTTCGGCACAGGTCCGTTGTTGGGACTGCCGTGTGGCTGGCGCCTGTTTGCGACATTCCGCCAAGCCGGCCTCTTCAGGAGCGAGTGGTAGGGTGAGGCACTGTAGATCTCGAAGCCGCACCATGGCTTCCAGATAAAATGAAGGAAGAAGGCTTCCTCACCATGGCCGTGCTGTTCTATGATCGAAAGCCTCGCGACAGGCGAAGGGTCGAAGGAATAAACGCATGAAATCCACGATGATGGCCACGGTCAGCGGACGGTTGAACATCGGATTCGTGCTTGCCCGGTCGTTCACGCTCTCCGCCTTTTCCCTGTTCGTTGATACGCTCAGGCTTGCAAGCGATGACACGGATAAGTCGGGACGGCGCTTTGCTGATTGGCATGTGCTGAGCAGCAAGGGCAATCTCATTGGTTCAAGCTGCGGTATCCAGGTCGCGCCGACGTCGGGCCTCGTCGATCCGACCCAGTTTGACTACATCGTCGTCGTGGGCGGGCTGCTCAATTGCGAAAACCCCGTTGATGAGGAAACGCTTGCCTATCTCCGCCGCGCGGCGGCCAAGAAGGTTCGGCTGATCGGGGTCTGTACGGGCACTTTCATCCTCGCTGAGGCAGGTCTGATGGCTAAGCACGAGACCTGTGTGAGCTGGCTGCATTATGATGCGTTTCGCGAACGCTTTCCTGATCTCGCTGTCCGAGCAGACAGGATCTTCCAGCTTGACCGGTCACGCGGCTCCTGCGCTGGCGGAAGCAGTGCCGCAGACATGGCGGCGCATATTGTCCGTCGGCATATCGGCCCGTCTGCGGAGCGCAATGCGCTTGAAGTCCTGCAGATCGACAAGGCACGAACGCATCTGGACATCCAGCCGCGCCGGCCTCTTTCGACCGATTATGACGATACGCGCTTGCGCGCTGTGATCCTGTTGATGGAGCAGAATATCGAAGAGATGCTGTCGATCTCGAAGATGGCGTCCGCCGTTGGTCTGTCGCGGCGGCAACTGGAGCGGTTGTTCGTCGAGAAGGCCAAGAGCACGCCATCGGCCGTTTATCGACGGATCCGCCTTGAGCGGGCGCGCCATCTGCTCGCGCGCACCAAGGCGCCACTGATCGAGATCGCCGTTGCCGTGGGTTTCGTGAACGCGTCGCACTTCTCCCGCGTCTTCCGCAGTGCCTATGGGCAGTCGGCGGCAGAATGGAGAAGTTCCATTGGCAACAGCGCGGCGGCTTGACGCTGGCCTTGGATCGCCTCGGGCTGTTTGGATCGGTCGGCTGTTCATCCTGCGCAAGTCGCTATCCGGCTTGCATCTCCACCAAAACAGATAGTATCATTCTCATGTTCTCAGGGCGGGGTGTAATTCCCCACCGGCGGTATCCGGCTTTGCCGGGAGCCCGCGAGCGCTTTCATTTCGGTGAAAGGCAGCAGATCCGGTGCGATGCCGGAGCCGACGGTTAAAGTCCGGATGGAAGAGGACATAGTCTGCGACGCCCTCCGCAAGGAGATGGCGTGGGCTTTGTTCGCCCAAGGGATGAATGGCGACCGCAGGGTCGTGGTTTGCCGCGAAAGCGGAGCACCCTTGAAAGGCATAGGAATGACTGTATCGAAAATTCAAGAGGCGATTTCCGCGCTTGCGCGCGGCGGCATGATCGTTGTGGTGGACGACGAGGACCGGGAAAACGAAGGTGATGTGATCGTCGCCTCCGAAGCAATCACACCCGAGGCCGTTGCTTTCATGATGAACCATGCACGCGGACTGATCTGCGTTGCTATGGAGGGAGATCGGCTGGATGCGCTCGATATCCCATTGATGGTGCCGCGCAACACCGAATTTCTGAAGACCGCGTTTACCGTCTCAGTCGACTATATCCATGGCACGACGACTGGAATATCTGCTGCAGACAGGGCCGCGACCGTGCGTGCGCTGCTGGATGAAAAGACGGTCGGAGAGGATTTTGCCCGGCCTGGCCATATCTTTCCTCTGCGCGCCCATCCGGAGGGTGTCCTTGGCCGTTCGGGCCATACCGAAGCTGCCGTCGATCTCGCGCGGCTTGCGGGTCTGAAGGCATCGGGTGTCATCTGCGAAGTGGCCAATGACGACGGCACCATGGCCCGTCTGCCGCAACTGGAGGTCTTTTGTGAAAAGCACAAGCTGCCGCTGATCACGATCGCGGATCTGACGCTCTATATTCAAGCGAAACGGGAAGAGAAGGCGGCTGCCGCCTGATTTCGAAGGCTACGGGGAGATGCCGGTTGCTGACCGCATCTCCCCCTATATCCATCATATGCTACTAATCTGCGATTGAGGCTTTCACTCGTGCGATGGCCTTCTGCCACCGGCGAAGCACATCCCGGCGCTTCTGATCTTCCACCGAGCCCGGCGCAAAGTTCAGCGCATGGCTGGTTTCGTCAAGCATCACGCCGAGGGTGCGAAGCGCCATGGAGGCGGCACCGAGGGCACCCACTTCCGCCTGATCGCCACGCATGACGGGTCGATCGAGGATATCGGCCTGAAGCTGCATCAGGAAATCATTCATCGAGGCGCCGCCGTCAGCCAGAAGACCGGCCAGAGGCTGGCCCGTATCCTGCTCCATTGCCCGGAAAACATCGGCAATCTGCAGCACGACCGCTTCCATCGTGGCGCGGGCCACATGCGCCGGCGTCGAGGCCAGCGTCATGCCGGCAATCGTACCCGTCGCCTCGTCGTTCCAGTGCGGTGCGCCGAGGCCTGCCAGAGCGGGAACGAAGGTGACATTGCCGCTGTCCGGAACGGTCTCGGCAAGATCGGACAAGGCTTGCGGCCCTGATAGTCCGAGCATGGTCGCGGCAAAGGCGATGGCCTGGGCCGATACCGTGATATTGCCCTCCAGGGCATAGGCAGTGCCGCTATCGTCCGACCATGCAATCGTGCTGGAAAGCCCGTGGCCGGACAGGACGCGCTCACCGGTGAGCGTCATCAGCGACGATCCCGTGCCATAGGTCGCCTTGACCAGGCCAGGGGCGCGGACGCCGTGCCCGTACAGCGCAGCATGGCTGTCACCCATCATTGCCAGGATCGGAACGCCGCCGGGAAGGGCGGTTGTGCCTTCCTGCGTCTGACCGAAAACACTGTTCGAGGGCAGGGGTTGCGGAAGTGCTGCGACCGGGACCCCGAACAGCCGGCAAACATCCTCGCTCCAAGCCAGCTTGGCCGTGTCGAACAATTGCGTGCGCGACGCGTTGGAGTGATCCGTCGCAAAGACCGCGCCGCCGGTCAGCCTGAACAGGAGCCAACTGTCGACGGTGCCTGCCCGCAAGCGCCCCTGTTCCGCAAGCTCGCCTGCCGCTTCGACATTTTCCATCACCCATCCCAGCTTGGAGGCTGGAAAGAGGGCGTTGATCGAAAGACCGGTCGTGCTCTCCACGCGCGCGTTTTGTCCAGCTTCGATCAGTGCCTGGCAGGCGGATGCCGTGCGGCGGCATTGCCACAGAATGGCGGGTGTTATGGCCTTGCCAGTTTGGGCATCCCAGACAACCAGTGTTTCGCGCTGGTTGCTGATGGCGATGCCGGAAATCTCGACCGGGCTCTGAGCTGCGACATCCGCGATGACAGCCTGGACGCTGGTCCAGATATCGTCTGCCGCCTGCTCGGCCCAGCCTGGTTTCGGATAGGTCGACCGGAGCGGTATCGAGGCCTTGGCAACGACGTGGCCCTGCCCGTCAACAAGCACGGCCTTGGTATTGGTCGTGCCCTGGTCAATGGCGATGACGAGCGGCTGCTTCATGGTCTTTTGCGTGCAATGGCGCGGCGCGCAGCGGACGCGATGCCGGTTTCGCTAATGCCGTAGTGTTCGAACAGCCAGTCAACCGAGCCGGTCACAACGAAGCCCGGGAAACCGACCCGCTCGACCGGAACGGGCAGGTGACCCGCGGTGAATTCGGCGACAGCACCGCCAAGGCCGCCACGAATATTGGCTTCCTCGACCGTCACGATGGCGCCCGTCTCGCTTGCTGCGGCGGACAGCGCCGCCTCGTCCAGCGGGTTGAGCGTCGCCATGTTGAGGACGCGAGCGGAGACACCTTCGGCTTGCAGGGCATTGGCGGCACGGGCGGCCAGATGCACGGTGGTGCCGCTGGCGATCAGGGTCACGTCCTGGCCCTCGCGCACGACTTCCGCCTTGCCCGGCCGGAAGACGCGGTTCGCGATGTCCAGATCGGGAACCGGCATGCGGCTCAGGCGGAGATAGACCGGACCGTCATGGGCAGCGGCCCATTTGACGGCCTCGGCTGTCTCCCAGGCATCGGCAGGCGTGACGACGGTGATCGCGTCGAGCGGACGCAGCCAGGCAAAGTCCTCGATCGAGTGATGCGTCGGACCAAGTTCGCCATAGGCGACGCCCGAGGACTGGCCGACGAGCTTTACGTTGAAGCGAGCATAGGCAATGTCGGCCTTGATCTGTTCCAGCGCGCGGCCGGTGAGGAAACAGGACGCTGCCGAAACGAAGGGGATCTTGCCGCCATTGGCAAGGCCGGCACCGACGCCGACCATAGTCTGTTCGGCAATACCGACATTGACCAGCCGGTCGGGGAACTTCTTCTGGAAACCACCGAGTTTCGAGGAGCCGATGGAATCGTTGACCACGGCCACGATATCAGGATTGTCGGCGGCAAGCTCTTCCAGCGTGCGCGCCCACGCGTCGCGGCAATCATGGAAGCCATCTTGTTTTGCGGCGGGAGCAGCCATCAGACCAGTTCCTCCATAGCAATTGCAAACTGTTCGGCATTCGGCACGCCATGGTGCCAGGATGCCTTGTTTTCCATGAAGGACACACCCTTGCCCTTGACCGTGTTGGCGATGACGCAAAGCGGCTTCGACTTGCCCGTGCGCGGTTCCGACAATATATCGAGCAGCCCGCCGAGATCATGGCCGTCGACCATAACGGCTTCCCAGCCGAAGGCGCGGAACTTGTCGTCCAGCGGATCGAGACCGTTGGTCTCTTCGGTTCCCATGCCCTGCTGCAAGCGGTTGCGGTCAACGATCAGCGTCAGGTTTTCGAGCTTGCGATGCCCGGCCGTCATCGCAGCTTCCCAGTTCGATCCTTCCTGCAACTCGCCGTCGCCGGTCAGAACGAAGGTGCGGTGATCGCTGCCGGAAATCTGGCCGGCGATGGCGATCCCCAGCGCGACCGGCATGCCGTGCCCGAGCGGTCCGGTATTCGTCTCGACACCCGGAAGATAGTTGCGGTTCGGATGGCCGTTCAGCTTCGAGTTCGGCTGCATGTAGGTCGAAAGCCAATCCTCGGGATAGTAGCCTGCGGCACAGAGCGCCGTATAAAGCGCTCCCGTTGCATGCCCCTTCGACATGATGAACCGGTCCCGCCCTTCGAGGTCGGGCTTTGCCGGATCGAAACGCATCACGCCGAAATAGAGGGTCGCGATGATGTCGATGGCGGAGAAATCGCCGCCCGGATGCCCGAGCTGGGCCTCATGGACCATCCTGAAGGCCCGTCGGCGCATCCACAGCGCCTTGTCCCGTATGGTTTGAACCGTATCGTTCTTCAGCATTCAATAAGCCTTTCAGTCAGGGCCGAACCCTTCCGCAACCGGCGCTCACATGGCGCCGAACAGTGCCTTCTGAGCAATCCGCAATGCGGCGATGGCATCATGCCGGCTCTGGGCCTCCTTGAGCGCATCGATATCGAGCGCATCCAGCCCCTTCGATGCGGCCTTGAGGAAGTCGATTGCGTGGTTCGCCGTTGCGATGCTGTCCTCGCGGAACGGGAACTGGTCGAGCTGCCAGACGCCATCCCAGCCATTCTTGCGCAGCACATAGAAGAATTCGAAGATCTCGATCGGATGCAGGCTGCCGGCAACCAGATCGTCGTCCCAGCTGCGGTAGTTGTCGTTCACGTCCATGCCGAAGAGACGACCGTAGTCGATGGCGAGCTGCGCGCTGTCGGCGGCGGATTCGCCACCCATGATCGCATGGCCGAAATCGAGAAGGATGCCGATATTGGGCAGGCCGATCTTTTCTATGCCGAGCAGCGTGCGGGCCACAGAGCCGAAGCTCATGCGCACGCGCGGTTCGCGCGGCTTGTATTCGATGACGAATTTGAGGTCCGGGTTTTCGGCTGCAAGCTGTCCCACGCCGTCGAGTGAATGCTTCCACAGGGTGCCGTGGTCAACCTGGAAGGGGTAGTCCCAACCGTCCTGGCCGGGCCAGAGCTTGACGTAGTCGGCGCCGAAATAGCGGACCTGGTCGCAGGCTTCCGTCACCAGTTCATGGGTGCGGCGGCGAACGCCCGCGTCGGGGTTGGTGAAGGAGCCCTTCGAGAATTCGCGGGTATAGATTTCCGGCGTGATGCCGATGACGCCGAGCTTGTTACGGTCGAGCGCTTCCTTGATCTGGGCATTGGAGAAGTCGCCGCCGAAGAAGGGGTAGTTGATGTCGACGACGGAGAGGTCCTTGACCTGTCCGGCAAGATCGATCGCGTCGATGACGCTGCGCGGTGCGCCATAGCCGTCGGTCGCATACCGATCCACATAGGTTGCAAAATGCCAGATGCCGGCGCCAAAACGCTGTGTCGTCATAGATCACTCCTCCGTTGTCGACTGCAAAAGACCACGCGAACCCCCATCAGAGGGCTTCGGCCGCAAATGGCGGCTTTTTGCCCTGGGCCGCAATAGTTGTCTTTCGAATGCTGTTGTTTGATTTCGATATCTTCCATATCTCGTAAATCTCGGCAAGGGTTTTTTCAATTTTGCGGGCTGAATTGCTGCATTGCGATATGAATCATCTGATTTTGCGCGCGTTTGCAGCATGTGGCGAAAGAAATCGACAGTTTGCGTCATAAAACAAAAACAGATTGACAGAATTCGAAATCATTCGATAGGAATTGGACAGGTCACGACTTGTGGCTTGCGAGAAAGGGAGGTTCTCATGAAAATTTCAAGACGTTTGCTGGTATCCGTTTGCGCCCTAAGCCTGTCCGGCTTTGTGCCTGGCTTCGCTATGGCTGCGGATACGATCGCCATCATCACGCCGAGCCACGACAATCCGTTCTTCAAGGCGGAGGCGGACGGTGCCGCGGCCAAAGCCAAGGAGCTCGGCTACGAGACGATGATCCTCGTGCATGATGACGATGCCAACAAGCAGAACGAGCTGTTCGACAGCGCCATCGCTGCGGGCGTCAAGGCGATCATCCTCGACAACGCCGGTGCGGATGCTTCCGTCGCCGCTGTACAGAAGGCCAAGGACAAGGGCATTCCGTCCTTCCTGATCGACCGCGAAATCACGGCTACCGGCGTTGCCGTGTCGCAGATCGTTTCGAACAACTACCAGGGCGCACAGCTCGGTGCCGAGGAATTCGTCAAGCTGATGGCGGAGGGCGGTAACTATGCCGAGTTGGTCGGCAAGGAATCCGACACCAATGCCGGCATTCGTTCGCAGGGCTATCACGATGTGATCGACCAGTATTCGAACATGAAGATGGTCGCCCGTCAGACGGCCAACTGGTCCCAGACTGAAGCCTATACCGTCATGGAATCCATGCTGCAGGCGCATCCCGATATCAAGGGCGTGATCTCCGGCAACGACACAATGGCCATGGGCGCCTATGCGGCCCTCGAAGCTGCTGGTCGAAAAGACGTTATCGTCGTCGGCTTCGACGGCTCCAACGATGTGCGTGATTCCATCCTCAAGGGTGGGATCAAGGCTACCGTCCTCCAGCCGGCCTACCAGCAGGCACAGCTGGCGGTCGAGCAGGCCGACAAGTTCATCAAGACCGGGTCCACCGGCGTCGATGAAAAGCAGCTGATGGATTGCATCCTGATCAATGCCGAGAACAGCTCGAAGCTCGAGACATTCGCGCTGAAGCCCTGAGAACGTGAGATCGCCACCCGGAAACCTCGTGTTCCGGGTGGTCCGTTCTGTGCAGAGAAATGGTCCTTCGATGATGAAATCCATCTTGCTCGCCTCGAGCATGCTCGCCTTGCTGTGCCTGTCCGGCTGCAAGCTGGTGAAAACCGAGAGCGCCGATCAAGCGTCGGCCGATCCGATCGCGGAACTGGTTGCCGAAAGCTTTGACGCCAAACTCGTCCCTGCGCTGACAGGGAAGGCGGTTGACTTCACAACGCTGCGTGATGCGCTGGCGTCGGGGCTCGATGGCGCCGGTTCGCGCTTCGGCCTCAAGGTCGGCGGTGCCGGTGGCGGCTGGAACTTCGTCGTCAAGGGGCAGGCGATGGTGGTCGCTGAAAACCGCGCCTCAAAGGCAGCCGTGGCCGAAATTGACATGGATGGTGACGGCAAAGCCGACGCTACCTTGCAGCTCGGTCCGGTGGTCAAGGGAACAGCATTGCGCGATGCGACAGCGCTCTTTGATTTTTCCACTTTCCGCGACCAGATCGAGTATGCCCGCCTCGGCCGCGCCCTGAATGATCGGGCCGTCTCGAAGCTGCCGTCTGCGGACGTGCCGCTGAAAGGCAAGTCGATCCAATTCCTGGGTGCCGTTGTCATCCGCTCGGTGAGCGAAAAACCGCTCATTACGCCGGTGTCGATCGAGGTCGTGCCATGAGCGAGGCACATCCTATCGGTCTGACGATCCGCAACGGCTCCAAGGTCTATCCTGGCACGCAAGCCTTGAAGAATGTCGATTTCGATCTGCGCCTTGGCGCCGTCAATGTGTTGGTCGGCGAGAACGGTGCCGGCAAGTCCACGCTGATGAAGGTGATCGCCGGTGTCGAGCAGCTGAACGGCGGTTCGATCACCCTTGATGGCAAGCCGGTCACCTTTGCCGACCGGGCGGATGCTGCGCGTCACGGTGTCGGCATCGTCTTTCAGGAACTCAATCTCTTTCCAAACCTCACAGTCGCCGAGAATATTTTCGTTGGACACGAGAAGACGATTGGTGGGGTCCATATCGATCGGGCAGGGCAGTCGGCCGCAGCCCGGGCGCTGATGAAGCGTCTGGAGCAGGATATCGATCCGGATACGCCGCTGGGCAATCTGAGGATTGGCCAGCAGCAGATCATCGAGATCGCCAAGGCGCTGGCGGAAAACGCCCGGATCCTCATCCTCGATGAGCCAACCTCCGCCCTGTCCGCGACAGAAGTCGAGGTCTTGTTCCGGGTGATCGGCGACCTCAAGCGGGAAGGTGTCGGCATTGTCTATATCTCGCATCGGCTGGAGGAATTGATCCGGATCGGTGACTACATCACCGTTCTGCGCGATGGCGTGATCACCGGTGCGCGCTCCATGCAGGGCGTCGATATCCCGTGGATCGTGGCCAACATGATCGGCAGTGCCTCAAAGGAATTTCCGAAGACGGAACAGCATGATCTCGGCGGTGAAGTCTTCCGGGTCGAGGATGTCTGCCTGCCGCGCGCTGCGGGTGGATATCTCGTCGATCACATGTCGCTCAGTGTGCGGGAAGGTGAGATCGTCGGCCTCTATGGCCTGATGGGGGCCGGGCGCTCGGAACTGCTGGAATGCATCATGGCCCAGCATCCCGCATCCTCGGGCCGCCTCTATATTCAAGGCGATCTGGTTCGGGAGAAGAGCGTATCGGGGCGTATTCGCCGTGGCCTTGCTCTGATTCCGGAGGACCGCAAGCGTGACGGTCTGGTGCAGATCATGTCGATCCGCGAGAACCTGACCCTGTCGTCGCTTGGTGACTTCACCCGGGGATTCCATCTCAGCCTCAAGGCAGAGGCGGCGAAGGCCGTCGAATTCGTCAAGCGTATGGCGATCAAGATCGCCAGCCTCGAACACCCGGTGTCGAGCCTGTCCGGCGGCAACCAGCAGAAGGTGGTGATCGGCAAGGCGCTGATGACCAAGCCGCGCATCCTGCTGATGGACGAGCCGTCTCGCGGCATCGATATCGGTGCCAAGGCCGAGATCTTCCGGACGATGCGCAAGCTCGCCTCGGAAGGCCTGGGCATTCTCTTCGTAACCTCGGATCTGGAGGAGGTGCTTGCCCTCTCCGACCGTATTCTCGTGATGGCGAATGGCAGGTTGACCGGTGATTTCCCGGCCGGTGCCGCCGCTTCGGACGTGATTTCCGCAGCAACGCCCAATTCGAACAAGGTCGAACACCAATGAGCAGCTCCGCCACCATGTCCACCGCCAAGCCGACCGGCTCGACCTCGCAGGCCTCCGCACTTCTGCTTCTGCTGCGCATGCGTACCTTCGTCGCGCTGATCCTGGTCTTCGCCTTCTTCGCGATTGCCGCGCCGAATTTTCTCAGCGGCGCCAACATGCTGATCATCTCCAAGCATGTGGCCCTCAATGCGCTGCTCGCCATCGGCATGACCTTCGTCATCGTGTCGGGCGGCATCGATCTCTCGGTCGGCTCGATCGTCGGCCTGTGCGCCATGGTGGCCGGTTATCTGGTCCTCTACGGCGTCGATCTGCAGATTGGCTACAGTCTTCAGTTCAACACGCTGGAGATCTGCCTGATCGTTGCGGTCGTCGGGGTGGTGATCGGGCTGGTGAACGGGCTGTTGATTACCAAGTTGAACGTGGCCCCCTTTATCGCAACGCTCGGCACGCTCTATGTGGCGCGCGGTGCCGCCCTTTTGTTCTCTGATGGCCGCACCTTCCCGAATCTCGCAGGCAATCCGGATTATGGGTCCGATACCTTCCGTCTGATTGGCTCCGGATCGCTCTTCGGCTTCCCGCTTTCGGTCTGGATCATGGTCGTCGTCGCCTTGCTCGCGGCCTATCTCGCCACCCGCACGCCGCTTGGCCGGCATATCTATGCCGTCGGCGGCAATGAGCGGGGCGCGGCTCTTTCCGGCGTCAACGTCGATCGGATCAAGCTCTTCGTCTACATGTTCTCGGGCTTTTGTGCCGCGCTTGTCGGTCTGATCATTGCCTCCCAGCTGCAGGCGAGCCATCCGGCGACTGGTGAGACCTTCGAGCTGAATGCCATTGCGGCGGCCGTTCTTGGTGGGACCTCGATGTCCGGCGGTCGCGGCCGTATCGGGGGCACCATCGTCGGTGCCTTCGTCATCGGCATCCTGGCAGACGGCCTGATCATGATGGGTGTCTCGTCCTTCTGGCAGACCGTCATCAAGGGGCTGGTCATCATCGCCGCCGTTGTTGTCGATCAGGTGCAGCAGAAACTGCAGGCACGGGTGGTTTTGCAGCAGCAGACGGCTTGAGGATTTCAACCGTCAGGCACTTGTTGAACGCGAAGGGTCAGCTTAAATCGAACAGTATCGTTTGCTTGCGAAATTCGAGGTTTGGACCGTCATATGGAAGCGAAGACTGAAAATGACTCTTCCGACTCCATGATCGGGCTTTTGTCCGAACCGCGGCGGCGCAGAATTCTGGAATGGTTGCAGGAAGAGGGCTCGGCCCGCGTCCGGGAACTGGCTTCGGCTTTCCATGTGTCGGAAGCGACGATCCGTCAGGATCTCGAGCGGCTGGAAAACGAGGGCTTCATCACCCGCGAACATGGCGGTGCCTACCTGAATTCGGTGGCACCGCAGACCGGCACCATGACGCTCCATCATCAGGAGAACATGGACAAGAAGCGCAAGATCGGCGCGCTTGCAGCTGGTCTTGTCAAGGATGGCGAAACCCTGATCCTCGACGCCGGCACCACCACGACCGAGATCGCGATGCGGCTGACCAACCGCCGCAACCTGACCCTGATCACCAATGCGCTGAACATTGCGATCATCCTCGGCGCCGTGCCGAGTTTCGCCGTCCACATGCCGGGTGGCCAGTTTAAATCGCCGACACTCTCTCTGTCGGGTGATAAATCTGTCGAATATTTCAGCAATATCTTTGCCGGAAAGCTGTTCCTCGCGACGGCCGGCGTCGATCTCGAGGCCGGTCTCACCTATCCGAGCTTCGCCGATCTGCAATTGAAGGAAGCCATGATCAAGGCCGCCGCCCATGTCTATCTCGTGGCAGATTCCTCCAAGATCGGCCGGTCATCCTTCACCCGTCTCGGATCTCTCGATGTCATCCAGTCACTGATCACCGATGACGGCATTCCGGACCGCGTTGCCCGTGAATTCGAGCGCCGTGGCGTGGAAGTACTGATCGCGGTCTGAAGCCTCGATCCTGGTTTCAGATGACCAAGACTTGCTCTATTCGTCGCCCGGTACCCCGTAAGATGGGGCCGCCGAGGGATTGAGTGCGCGGGTCACGTAGGCGCCTGCCTGTGGTTTGTAGATCTCCCAGGCATGAGCAACTGCGGCCACGGGGCATCCGTCGTCGAGCCAGTCGACACGCAGTTCCGCATAAGGCCAGCTTTGAGTGTCGACGATTAAAAGGCCGGCGGAGTGGATTGGGCCGGCTTCACCACCTGCCTCGACTGCTGCTGTCATGGCCGCCATCAATCTGTCGCCAAGCGGACCGGGCGAGTTTTCGAAAGCCGCGATCATGGCGGACGGCACGCCGTCATTTGCCAAAAGGTTTCCGCCTGCGGCGCAGTCCCGTCCGAAGGCCGAGGTCCATATTCCGAGCGCATTCGCGCCGGAATGAATGGCCGTCACCCCGTTTGCGTCGATGGCCAGCAGCTGGCGGTAGTCCGGAAAGTCATCGTGGTCGCGCGCTGCATGGACAGCCTCTTCGGCGCTGGCGCCGGTGGTGAGCCTGTCCAGTGCGAAGGGTCCAAGTGCCGGATTGGTGATATTCTGCGTTGCCACCGCACCGACCCCGGCGCGGGCCCAGGCGCAACGTGCGGCAACGGCGGGAGAGGATGAGGAGATCGCCACGCCGAACTGATTGGTCCTGGCGCAACGCGCCACAATGGAAAATGTCATGCGGAAACTCCCTGGTGGCGGATGATCTGGCGTGTGAATCGTCGCGTTGAAGATGAAGCGACAGGCCGGACACAGATCCGGCCCACCGGCTTTTCGCAGTCTGGATCAGTCCGGGATGACGGCGGTGGCATCGATCTCGACCAGCCATTCCGGGCGGGCCAGTGCGACGACGACGAGGCCGGTGCAGACCGGGAAGACGCCCTTGATATAAGCGCCCATGGTCCGGTAGACCGCCTCGCGGTGGCGCACATCGGTCAGGTAGACGACGAGCTTGGTGATGTGTTCCGGCTTGCCGCCGGCTTCATCGACGAGCTGCATGATGTTCTGCATTACCTTGTGGGTTTGCTCGACGGGATCATGGCTGTCGATATTCTTCGCCGTGTCGAGATCCTGCGGGCACTGGCCGCGCAGGAAGATCGTCGTGCCGCGTGCGACAACGGCCTGGCAGAGATCGTTGTCGAGGTTCTGCTCGGGATAGGTTTCCTTGGTGTTGAACTTGCGAATGCGGGTATGGGCCATTTGCGTCTCCATGGGATCAGGCAATCAATTGCGGGAGCTGTGTTTAGGGCCGGTCAGTCCTGTGGCGTGTAGGCCAGGTAGGCGTCCTGAATCAGGATGTGATCGGCCACGTGCTTGGCATCGTGCCAGACGCCCCAGATGAAACTTGAGCCGCGACCGGACAGCCAGGGAAGACCGAGGAAGTAGATGCCTTTTTCGGAGGACACGCCGCGCTGGTGTCGCGGGCGTCCCGCCTCATCGAAGGCATTGACCTTCAGCCAGCTATAGTCGGAGCGGAAGCCGGTCGCCCAGATGATGGTGGTCACGCCGGCTTCGGCCAGTTCGACCTCTGTGAGCGGGTTTGTGACGCAATCGACGGCAGGGCCGAGCACTCGGGCTTCCGGCTCTTCCGGCAGGTCGAGCCCGTTAGCGGCAACAAAGGCATCCGCTTCGTCGAGCAAGGAGAGATAATTGGCGTCGCCACGGTCTAGATTGCGTGCAAGATCGGGGGCGAAGGTCAGCTTGCCATCGGTAAAGCCTTGGGTCATGCCGACCAGCACCATACCCTGCGCAGCAAGCCGGCGGAAATCGATTGTCTCTCCACCGCGTGCGCCACTCACCGCAATCGTCACGTGTTCACTGCCGGGCGCCTGAGCCTGAGCGTCCCATTTGCCCAGCACGCCGAGCCACCAGACGAAATCACGGCCGCGATAAGCCCGAGGCGGGCGATCATGCGCGCCGACGGACAGATAGACCTTGCGGCCAGAGCGCATCAATTCTTCAGCGATTTGGACACCGGAGGACCCGGCACCAACAACCATGACGGCCCCGTCCGCGAGTTGAGCCGGATTGCGATAGTCGCTCGAATGCATCTGCCGGACGTTCGCGTCTGCGGGCACCAGCGGTGGAATGCTCGGCTGCTGGAAAGGGCCCGTTGCGGAGACCACGTTCAGCGCTTCGATAATCCCGCTCGTCGTTTCCACACGAAAGCCAGAGCGGCCGGAAAGTCGTTCGACGCCGGTCACTTCCACGCCGCAGCGGATCGGCGCATCATGTTTCTTCGCATAGGCTTCGAAATAATCGGCCACCTCGTCCTTTGGCACGAAGGCATCGGGATTGCCGGAAAACTCCAGGTTGGGGAAGCGATCATGCCAGGCAGGACCATTGGCAACCAGGGAGTCCCACCGCTTCGAGCGCCATCCTTCGGCGATGCGACCCTTTTCCAGCACGAGATGCGGCACGTTGTTCCTGCCAAGATGCTCACTCATCGCGACACCGGCCTGGCCCGCGCCGATGACGAGCGTGTGGATAGTTTCGACCGACATGACTTGTCCTTCTCTGGCTGAACGGGTCAGCCTTCCTGCGGTTTCATGATGACGGTCTAGCGAAGCTCTTGGTTTGGGAAAATTATGATTTCCTGCAGCACTGATTAGGATCATCGAAAGCAAATCGTTCCTCGGCATGCGCCGGGCGTTTACAGTTCTGAGAAGGACATTTATCAAGTCTGCAAGGGCAGGCGGGCGCTGAGAGGGTGCCTGCAACGCCGCGCGCGCCGTCTGCATCGGGGTTTCACATGCGCTTTACGCTTCGCCAGATCGAATATTTCATTGCAACAGCCGAGGCCGGCTCGATCACGCTTGCCTCCGAGCGAATCCGCGTATCGCAACCTTCGATTTCCACGGCGATCTCGCAGCTTGAAATTGAGCTTAACACCCAGCTTTTCCTGAGACGTCATGCGCAGGGCCTGTCGCTCACGCCGGCCGGCCAGAAGTTGCTGGTCCAGGCCAAGGCAGTGATCGAGCAGGTCCAGAACCTCTATACGACGGCTTCAGAGGCGACGGAGCAGGTTCGCGGCACGCTGTCACTCGGTTGCCTCCTGACCTTTGCCCCCATGCTGCTTCCCGAGGTCAGCCACAGCTTCGGTGCAGCTTTCCCGGGCGTTCAGGTTCGCCCGACAGTAGCAGATCACAGCGTTCTCCTGGCAAAACTGGAGAGGGCCGAACTCGATATTGCGCTGTCCTATGATCTTTCGGTGCCTGAGGATTTCGAATTCATTCCGCTCGCCGAGCTGCCGCCCTATGTGCAGGTCGCGGAGACTGATCCTCTCGCCGCCCGTTCAGCCGTCACGCTCGATGAACTCGCGGAGCATGATTTCATCCTGCTCGATTTGCCGCTGTCGCGGGATTATTTCCTTGGTCTCTTCGCTGCAGCCGGCGTTACGCCGAACATTGTCGGCCAGATCCAACACCAGGAGGTCATCCGCACCATGGTCGGCAATCGTTATGGGTACACGCTTGCCAATGTCCGGCCGAAGAACAAGGCGGCGCTGGATGGCCGGCGTCTGGTTTCGCTGCGGCTGGCCGGTGAACACAGGCCTATGCGCATTGGTCTGATCCGGGTCGGGCAACAGGTTTCGACCCGCCTGGTGCGTAGCTTCGAGGATCATTGCAGGCATCTGATCTCGGACAGTTATGTTCCAGGCATGGATGCGCCGATCCTCAATTTGCGCCGCGTCTAGATCCACGACGCGTTGGCTCGTTTTTTTCAAAGCACCAGTTTCGAATATCTTATTTTGCTTTTCTCTGCGCGAATGAGAGGTTGCGCGCCATTGCCCGGCCGGTTGGCCGTGTCATCATACCCGGAGAAGAGTTTTGCCTGAGAAGACCGCATCCGCCGATCCGAAGATCGACGCCATCGTCCAGTCCATGTCCAACGCGGAGAAGGTGGATCTTCTCTCCGGTTTCGGAATGTGGAAGACGGCCGCCATTCCCGCCCATGGCATCGAGCCGATCGTCATGACGGATGGCACCTATGGCGTTCGCTACTCGATCCCGCAGATCGACGGCGACGAACGTGGCGGCATGGACATCGATGCCTTCCTGTCGGTGGTTAACCAGCGCGCCAGCGATGTGGCGGTCGCCTGGGGCGAGATGAAGCCGGCGACCTGTTTTCCCAATGGTTCAGCCATGGGCAACAGCTGGGATGAAGGCCTGATGTATCGGCTGGGCGAATTGCTCGGTGAGGAATGCCGCACAATGGGTGTGCACCTCCTGCTCGGGCCTGGTATCAACATACGTCGCACACCGTTGGCCGGTCGCTCCTACGAATACTATTCGGAAGACCCTGTTGTTACCGGCAAGCTCTCGGCCGCCGTGATCGACGGCATCCAGAGCCAGGGTGTCGGCACATCACTCAAGCATTTCGCCTGCAATAATTCCGAGGTCGAACGCACAACGATGGACAGCATCGTCGAGGAGCGGGCGCTGCGCGAAATCTACCTCAAGGGTTTTGAGATCGCGATAAAGCAGTCCAATCCCTGGACAATCATGTCCTCCTACAACCGGCTGAACGGGGTGCAGGCCTCCGAGGACCCGTGGCTTCTGAACGATGTTTTGCGCGGCGACTGGGGTTATGAAGGTGTCGTCGTCTCCGACTGGCACGGCATCAAGGACCGTCCGACCTCGCTGATATCGGGTGGCGATCTCGACATGCCGGAAAGCCCGCGTCGCAAGGCCGATCTGCTAGCCGCACTCAACGCCGGCACGGTTTCTCCTGATGTTGCAGACCTCTCCTGCCGCCGCATGCTGGAGCTGATCGAACTTTGCAACAAGGGTGCCGCAAGGCCGTTGCCGGCCTATACGGCAGACGAGCACCATGCCGAAGCGCGTGCCATGGCCGCCGCTTCCATGGTTTTGGCGAAGAATGACGGCCTGCTGCCGATCCGGGCCGAGATGAAAACCATTCTGGTTGTCGGCCGTGATGCCGGCACGCCGGTGATCCAGGGCTCGGGCTGCGCCACCACCACGCCGACCATGGTCGACCAGCCGCTCGCCGAGCTGGAAAAGGTACTCGGAACAGCTCACAGCCTGATCTTCCGTCCGGAGGCCGATGCCGAGACCCTGGAACTGGCGGTAAAGGCAGATCTCGTTCTCGTCTACACCTCGACCGAGGGCGCCTATGACGGCGAGGGCTCGGACCGCACCACGCTTGCGCTCGGCCCCGGCCAGGATGCGATGATCGCGGCACTTGCGGCTGTCTCCAGCAAGGTCGCTGTCATCATAGCCTGCCCGGATGCGGTGGAAATGCCTTGGCTCGATACGGTTGGTGCCGTGCTCATTACCTTCTATTCCGGCCAGGCCATGGGCGGCGGCGTCGCTGATCTCCTGACCGGTGCGGTCAACCCCTCGGGCAAACTTTCCGTAACCTTCCCGCAGCGCCTCACGGATGTGCCGGGTTTCCTGCATTATCCCGGCGAGAACGGCCGACACATCTACAGCGAAGGCATCCATGTCGGCTACCGGTCCTATGACCTGCGTGAGATCGAGCCGTTGTTTCCCTTCGGCCATGGCCTGAGCTACACGACATTCGCCTATTCCGACCTGACGCTATCGTCGGTACAGATCGGCCTTCGCGATGAACTTACCGTTTCCTTCACCGTGACCAATACCGGCGATCGCGCCGGTGCCGAGGTGGCACAGCTCTATCTCCGGGCACCCGGAAAGCGCCTGAAGCGGTCGCCTCAGGAGCTTAAGAGCTTTGCCAAGCCCTTCCTGCTGCCGGGTGAGAGCAAGCGTGTCGAGATCCTGTTGAAGGGTAGGGATCTTTCGGTCTGGGATCCGGCGCTCGGTCGCTGGGTACTCGAAGGCGTGGCGGCCCACGTTGTCGTCGGTGCATCGTCGCGGGACCCACGCCTGTCCGCAGAGGTAAAGCTCAAGCCATCGGTGCTGCCGTTCCGTCGACTCGCCTATGATACCCAGCCGGCTTACGTCCTGCCCAATGCAATCGCCTGTGAGCGCATATGCGCTTATCTGGTCAAGCGTTGCGGCATCACGGCGGAAGACGCCATGCGCATGCTGAACCATTGCTCGAACTCGTTCTACGGCATCTTCACCTCGCTGGAACGGCGTCTGCGCTTGTCCATCCCCGAAACGGACGTGGCTGGCCTGATCGCCGAGATCAACGCGGCAATGGATGCGGCCGAGGCCGAACTGTGACTGCGACGGAAGACTGGCTTGCGCGGCTGATCGCGTATCCGACCCTCAGCGCCGACACAAACCTCCCGCTCATTGCGGAGATCGAGACGGAATTGAACGGAGCCGGGGGCGTTTGCGAGCGCTTTCCCGATGCGACCGGGCAGAAGGCTGCCCTGCTGGTACGTTTCGGTCCGGACCGCCCCGGCGGGTTGATGCTCTCTGGACATGTCGACGTCGTTCCCGTCGCCGGTCAGGATTGGACGGTGCCGCCCTTCGAGATGACCCGCCGCGATGGCCGTCTCTATGGTCGCGGAACGGCCGATATGAAGGGCTTCATCGCCTGCATCATGGCCTTTGCCGAAAGGCTGGATGTTCCCTCGCTGACTGCGCCGCTCTGGATCGCAATCTCCTATGATGAGGAAATCGGCTGCGTTGGTGTCCGGCCGATGCTCGACGATATTGCCGATCGCGGTATCCGACCAGATCTGATCGTCGTCGGAGAACCAACATCGATGCAGCTCGGTCTCGGGCACAAGGGCAAGATGGCGTTTCGGGTGACTGCCACCGGCGTTCCCCGGCACTCTGCCGAAGCACCGCTTGCGTTGAATGCGCTGCACTTGGCAACCGATTTCATTCTGGGTCTCCGCAGGCTGCAGGATGAGATCGAAGCACGTGGTCCCCGGGAGGCGGGTTATTCCGTGCCTTATGCCACTGTGCATGTCGGCAAGCTTGTCGGAGGAACAGCCGTCAATCTTGTGCCCGATAGAGCCGAACTTCTGATGGAATGCCGGATGATGGCGGCAGACGATCCTTTGGCGCTGGGCGAACGAATCCGTCGGATCGCAGCATCAGCCGTTGCCCCCTATCAAGATCGCTTCCCGGAAGCCGCAATCGATGTCGAAGACAGCGGAAGCTATCCGGGCCTCGCCACCGAGGTGGATGATCCTGCCGTTCAGGCCTTTGCCGATTGCTTGCCGGAAGGCACGACGGAATGCCGCTTGAGCTTCGGCACGGAGGGCGGGTTGTTCGCCCAGGCGCTCGATGTGCCGGTGGTAATTTGCGGTCCGGGCAGCATGCAACAAGGGCATCGGCCGGATGAATTCATCGAGCAAAGCCAGCTTCGCGCTTGCGACAGCCTGCTTCTCGGTCTCGTGGATCGCTTTTGCCGTGGCCTATCCTGACCTGCTTCGCATGTCCCAAAGCAGATGCACGGAAAAATGTAATTTACCTAAGCTGCATCGATGCGAAATGTAGACTGATAAATATCAACAAACCCAGAGGGTCCAAATGAACAACAGTATTTCGCGCCGTGGCTTCATGAAGGCAAGCACAGGCCTGGCAGCCGTCGCACTCGCAGCTCCGGTAATCCTCAAGGGTAACCGCGTGTTCGCTGGCGAGACCCTCGTCGTGCGCGACATGGGTGGCGCATTTTACGAGGGCTTCAAGGTCGCCTTCTACGACACCTTCGCCGCCGAGACCGGCGTGACGATCCAGACCAACACGAATGAGCCGGATCCGATCCCGCAGTACAAGATGGCGATCGATACCGACACCAAGCTTTTTGACGTCGCCCTGATGACGCCGGAACACGTGCTGCGCATCCGCCAGCTCGGTGACAACTACATGCTGCCGGTCAATATCGAGGTTCCGAACCAGGCCGATTTCACGCCGCATACCTTTGAAAAGGATTTCGTCGGCGTCGCGATCTTCGCGCTCGCCATGGGATATCGCAAGGACACGCTGAAGACCGTGCCGACAAGCTGGGCCGACTTCTGGAACACGGAAGCCTTCCAGGGACGTCGCGGCCTGTGGCGTAGCCCGGTTACCACGCTGGAGATGGCGCTGCTCGCCGATGGCGTGCCGCTCGACAAGCTCTATCCGCTTGATGTTGACCGCGCCTTCAAGAGCCTCGACAAGATCAAGTCCAGCATCAACATCTGGTGGACCTCCGGTGCCCATGCGACCCAGCTGCTCAAGGACGGTGAACTGGACATGATGTCGACTTGGTCGACCCGCGCCCAGGCCGCGATCAATGCCGGGGCGCCGGCCGGTATCGTCTGGAATGGTGGCTTGTTCAACATTGACGGCTGGACCATTGCCGGCAACACCGAAAAGGCGGACCTTTCCCGCAAGTTCATCGAATGGTGCCTGGATGCCAAGCGTCAGGCGGCCTATACGGATATCCTGGCTTGCGGCCCGACCAACATGAAGGCCTATGAACATCTCAGCGCTGAGAAGGCCGCCCTGCTGCCGACCGCGCCGGACAATATCAAGGGTCTGACGGTGCTCAATGCCGCGTATTGGGCCGAAAACCAGGATGCCCTGACCCAGCGCTTCGAGCAGTGGATCCTCAGCTGAGCCCGGTCTGACCCGTTCGTTCGCTTAAAGAGGCCCCGTCTTGGGATGGGGCTGACCATCTGACACTGGGTGGCCCGGTCCGGCGATACGCAGGACGGGCCATTTCAACACACGGAACCACTATGGCTGATTATCCCGCCACACAGACGTCCCTTCGGCAGCGCCTGAAGCTGGATAGTCTCTGGCTCTCCACCCCCGGCCTTGTCTATATGGCGCTGCTGTTGATCCTGCCGGCGGGCGCGCTGATCTGGCAATCCTTCATCGATCCGAAGAGCGGTGCCTTCGACCTCTCCGTCTACGAGCAGATGTTCTCTGCTGGCGTCTACGTGAAGGTGCTGGTCAACACGTTTGCGATTGCAGCGCAGGTGACGATCGTCTGCCTGTTCGTCGGATACCCGATTGCCGTCTGGCTGGCCGGCATGGAAGAACGTCGCCGGCGTATGGCCATGTGGCTGGTACTTCTGCCTTTCTGGGTGAGTCCACTCCTCAAGAATTTCGCCTGGATCGTGCTTCTCGCCCGCAAGGGGATTGTCGCCCAGATGCTGACAGGCATCGGCTTCGACACGGAACTCGATCTCCTCTATGGCCGTGGTGCGGTGGTCTTCGGCATGGCGCATGCGATGCTGCCGGTCGCCATCCTCACCATGCTACCGACCATGCTGGCCATCGACGGTCGCCTGCTTCCGGCTGCCATGACAATGGGCGCGAGCCGGGCTCAGTCCTTCTGGCGTATCTTCGTACCGCTGTCCATGCCGGGCGTCGCGGCCGCCGGTCTCTTGATCTTCGTCATGGGCCTCGGCTTCTTCATTACGCCGGCCCTGCTCGGTTCGCCCAATGAGACGGTGATCGGCCAGATGATGATCACTCAGGTGCAGAAGCTGTTCAACATGCGCCTTGCAGGCGCGCTGGCGGCTCTGCTTCTTGCGGTCACGCTGATCACCATTGCGGTCTATGACCGTTTCTTCGGCATGTCCGCTGTCTCTGGCGGTGGCACTATGGCAAAGCGCGGGGGCATCATTGGCGCGATAGGCGGCGTTGTCATCGAAGTGGGTGCGGCGGTCAGCGATTTCGTCGCGAACCTCTTTCCCGCCCGCCTCGGTCGCGGTGTCTTCACGGCCTTCGTCTGGATCGTCATCGCGATCCTGATTGTGCCGGTGCTGGCTTTTCCTCCCATGGCCTTTTCCGGTTCGAGCTTCCTCGAATTCCCGCCGAAGAGCTTCTCGCTGCGTTGGTTTGAAGCCTATTTGAGCTCAAGCCAATGGATGGGGGCCACCACGCGCTCGGCGGTCATCGCGATCATCACCGGCATTGCGGCCACCATCATCTCGGGCATGGCGGCCTATGGCCTGGCGCGCACGCAGCGCAAGGCAGGCGGTCTCATCTTCCTGTCCTTCATGCTGCCAATGGTCGTCCCGAACATCGTCATCGGTGTATCGCTGTTCTACGTCATGGCCAAGATTGGCCTGATCGCCACTGATACCGGCATCATTCTCGGCCATACGCTCTCCGCCATGCCGATCGTCTTTGTCATCCTGCTGACGACCTTCAGGAGCTTCGACTGGCGTCTGCTGCAGGCCGCCGAAACGCTTGGCGCCAGCCGCTGGCAGCAGATCCGCCTCGTTCTCCTTCCCATGGTCAAGGGCGGTGCGGTCGCGGCCTTCCTCTTCGGCCTGCTGCATTCCTTCGAGGAGCTGACAATCGCGCTTTTCGTTGGTGCCGGCGTCAAGCAGACCCTGCCCAAGCAGATGTGGGACGATATCATCCTCAGCATTTCCCCGACCCTGGCTGCGGCCTCGGTCTTCATCGTGGCGGTGGTGACCGTACTCTTCGTCATCGCTGAAAAGGCGAGGCCGCGCTGATATGCGTGACGCCGCCGATCCCATCACGACCAAAGGAACCCGTTTCGACATGTCAGCCGCTTCTGCCAACACGCCGGACATCAAGCTTCAGGTCAAAGGGCTTGCCAAGCTCTATGGCCACACCATTGCGCTCGATCACGTTGATCTCGAAGTGCGCAAGGGCGAGCTTCTCACCCTTCTCGGCCCATCGGGCTCAGGCAAGACCACGCTTTTGCAGTTGATCTGCGGTCTGCAGGAGCCGACCACTGGCACCGTCATCATCGATGGCAAGGACCAGACCCATGCCCCGGTCAACAAGCGCGACATCGGCGTCGTCTTTCAGAATTACGCTCTCTTTCCGCATATGACGGTCGCAGAGAATGTCGGATTCGCGTTGAAGATGCGCGACCTCCCCAAGGCCGAGATCGCCACGAAAGTTGCCAAGGCTCTGGAGACGGTGGGGCTTGCCCACGCCGCGTCACGTTCACCGTCACAGCTCTCCGGTGGCCAGCAACAGCGCGTGGCGCTCGCCCGTTGCCTCGTCTACGATCCGGCGATCATCCTGATGGATGAGCCGCTTGGCGCACTTGATGCGAAGCTTCGCGAGGTGATGCAGATCGAAATCAAGCGCATCCACCGCGAAACCGGTGCGACGATCATCTTCGTCACCCATGACCAGCAGGAAGCGCTGGCGCTCTCGGATCGCATCTGCCTGATGAATGAGGGCAGAATAGCCCAGCTCGGCACGCCGCGCGAAATGTATGACGAACCGCAGGACCTGTTCGTAGCCGACTTCATCGGGGTTTCCTCGATACTGCGCGGCACGGTCAAGGCAGGCAGGCTCGAAACCGCTATCGGCGCGCTGCCGGTTGCCGGTGACACGCTGCCAGACGGCAGCCGTGGCGCGCTTGTCGTGCGTCCCGAGGCAATCACACTTGGTGAAGGCTTCTGCGAGGGGCGGGTACGCGAAACGGTCTATGGTGGTGCGGAACTGCGTGTCATTATTGACGCCGGCGAGCAGGAGATCATTGCCCGCGCGCCTGCGCGTGATTTCGACGTCGCGGTCGGCTCCATGGTCCGGTTCGGCTGGACACCGGATGCCGCCCGTTTCCTGATGGACAAGGCCTGACACCTGATGACTGCCCTGCGTTTCATCTATGATTGCGATCCGGGTGCAGATGATGCGCTGGCCATGCTGGTTGCCTTGGGGCGGCCTGACGCGCTGGACATGATCGCGCTCACCTGTGTGGCAGGCAATGTCGGCCTGCAGCCGGTCGTCGACAATGCGCGGCGCATCCTCGAACTTGCCGGTCGTCAGGATATCGTTGTCCATGCCGGCGCTGCCCGGCCGATCATGGCTTCACGCGGTCGTATTTCGATCATGCATGGGTCGGATGGGCTGGCCGGCAGCACGCTGCCGCCGCCGACAATGCCCCTTGCCGATGGCCATGCGGCACAGGCGATTTCGCGCATCGCACGGATGGAAGGCAGGCTGCATGTCTGCGCCACCGGACCACTGACCAATCTCGCGCTTGCCCTGCTGCTCGATCCGGAATTGCCGGATTTCATCGAGGCGATCACACTGATGGGCGGGGCGGCCTTCTGCCCTGGCAATACGACACCGCTGGCGGAGTTCAATTTCGCCGTCGATCCGCATGCCGCGGCCATCGTCTTCGACAGCGGCATTCCGATCACCATGCTCGGCCTCGACGTCACCCGCCAGGCGGTCGTGACGGAGGAGATGATCCGGGAGGCAGAAGCCATTGGCACGCCGGTGGCACGGGAGTTTGCCCATCTCCTGATCCACTACGGATCCAAGGATCCCTGCCTGCACGATCCCGCTGCCATCGCCTGGATGCTGGCGCCGGACATGTTTTCGACCGTGCAGGGTCACGTCTCCATCTGCACGGACAGCGGCCCGGCCGCCGGCCAGGTGGTCGCGGCTGTCAGCGAACGCCATCTCGCTGGCCGCGAGCCCAATTGCACCATCGTGACTGGGGTGGATGCAGAGGCTTTCCGGCGGCTGTGTCTCGATGCGCTGAGATAGCCGTCTAGCAGGCAATGCGCTCGACTGCGGCTTTTCATTTTGCCAAACCCGTCAACGTGTTGGGGGCCGATAGCCGCGGGCATGTTTGCGCCGGATGAGATCGCGGAAGAGGTCCACGGCCTCGGCTTCCTGCTCGAAGAGATGCATCTTCGTCTGTCCGCGCCGGCCAATCCGCCCCCAGATCCGCGTGAGGCAGATGCCGCCAAACAGCGACGTTGAAATCTCCATGGCATAGAAGCGGGCCATGTTCTTGGCCGGGTCGATGCGTTCGATATAAATCTGGTGGTCGGGGTCTGCATTCATGGGACGAGACTCGAATATTCGGGTCCTTTCGTCCAACGAGAGTTTTGAATCGAAGCGGGGCGACCGATTCACGCGGCTGATGATTGTAGGGCGCGGGTGTCGCCGGTGAGCAAGGCCCCCCGTTTTATTTCGGAGGGGAGACAAGCCCCGAGCGGCCGCGTGCCTGGTAGAGGCCGACTGGGTCGCCACCGACCAGTTCCTGCCCGTGGACGACGGTCTTTCCACGCACCATGAGATGGACGGGCCAGCCTTTGATATCCAGCCCCTCATAGGGCGTATAGTCAGCCCCATGCTGCAGCATGTCGTTGGTGAGCGTTACCTGCTTCTTCGGGTCCCAGAGCGCGATATCGGCATCTGCCCCGATCGCGATCGTGCCCTTCTGCGGATACAGGCCGTAAAGCTTGGCGTGATTGGTCGAAGTCAGCGCGACAAAGCGGTTGATGTCGATCCGGCCTTTCATCACGCCTTCGGAAAAGAGGATAGGCAGGCGGGTTGCCACACCTGGAATGCCGTTCGGGATCCAGCGAAAATTCCGCTTTCCCTTCTCGTTGAGCTTGCCTTCCGGATCGTCGAAGCGGAACGGGCAGTGGTCGGAGGAGAAGAGGTCGAAGACGCCCTGTTCGAGCCCCTCCCAGCAGGCATCCTGGCTCGGCTTGTCGCGGGGCGGTGGGGAGCAGACGAATTTTGCCCCGTCCATGCCGTCGAGATCGAGGTCGTCGGCGGTCAGCATCAGATATTGCGGGCAGGTCTCGCCCGCGATCTTCTGGCCGCGCTGACGGGCTCTTCGGATTTCCTCCATCGCCTCGCGGTTGGAGACGTGGACGATGACGATGGGCACATCGACGATTTCGGCGAGTGAAAGCGCGCGATGGGTCGCCTCGCGTTCCGCCGCCACCGGTCGCGTCGTGGCATGGTATTTCGGCGCGAGTTTGCCCTCTTCCTCGTGCCGTCCGATCAGGTAGCGGATCGCATCCTCGTTTTCGCAGTGGACCATGACCAGCGCACCGGTGCGGCGTGCCGTGTCGAGCGTCGCGAGGATCTCGTCGTCGCGCAGGCGCAGGCCTTCATAGGTCATGAAGACCTTGAGCGATGTGTAGCCATCCTCAACGAGGGCCGGCAGTTCCTGGCCGAGAACTTCTGCCGTTGGATCGGTGATGACGAGGTGGAAAGACACGTCGACATGACACTTCCCCTCCGCCTTGGCGTGATAGACCTTCAAGGCTTCGCGCAGCGACTGACCTTTCTCCTGCATGCAAAAGGCGAGAACCGTGCTGTTGCCGCCGATCGCGGCTGAGCGCGTGCCGCTGTCGAAGTCATCGGCCATGACGATGCCGTCGCCGGAGGGTTGGTCGAGATGCACATGGCTGTCGATACCCCCTGGCAGCACGAAAAGGCCGGTCGCATCGATCACCTCGTCCGCATCCGTGAGTTCTGCGGCGAGTGCTGCGATCCGGCCATCCTTGATGCCGACGTCGCTGACGAAGGTGTCGCTTGCCGTCACCACCGTCCCATGTCGGATTACCGTATCGAAGCGCATGCCAGTCTCCTTGCTTTACAGGTCGTCGTCTTCAGCTGGCTTTGGCAAGCCCAGCCTCGCCGGAGAGGATCCGGTCCAGTGCTGCGGTAAAGCGGTCCACTTCCTCAATGGTATTGTAGTGCACCATCGAGACGCGCAGCATGCCGCCATGGTCGGTCAGCCCGAGATATTCGGCAAGTCGGCGCGAGTGAAAATCGCCGAAACGCATGGCAATCTTCTCGGCATCCATCGCCTTGCACAATTCGCCGGCTTCGCGTCCGTCGAAGCGGAAGGCGATGGTCGGCACCCGATGGCTTTCTCGGTTTACGGATTGCCCGACGATCGTGCAGTCATTGCGCGAGCGCAGATAGGCAAGAAGCCGTTCGGTCAGGGCATCTTCCTGCGTCGTGATCGCGCCATAGGCCGCTTCGATTTTCTGCCGGGTCGTCCCGGTTTCGCCGGCCTGCTCGCCGAGCGTCACCAGATAGTCGACAATGCCACAGGTCGAATAGGCAAGCTCATAGTTGGGATTGCCCGGCTCCAGCTTGCCCGGCACTTTGTCGCGACCATAGAAATAGTGGTAGAGCGTGTCGAGTTCGAGCAATAGGTCGTATTTGCCGTACATCAGCGCATAATGCGGACCATAGGTCTTGTAGAGGCTGAAGACGTAATAATCGATATCGAAGGCCTGCACATCGACCGCGCGGTGCGGCGCATAGGCAACCGCATCGACGCAGATCTTCGCGCCGCGGGCATGAACGAAATCTGCAATCGCGCGGATCGGGTTGATCGAACCGAGAATGTTCGAGCAATGAGTGACGCAGACCAGCTTGGTGCGGTCACTCATCAGCGGGGCGAGATCGGCAAGGTCGAGGGTCAGGCTATCCTTGTTGAGCGGCCAGATCTTCAGAACAATCCCGCGTTCCTGCAACCGGTCCCAGGGGCCGATATTGGACTCATGATCCGAGACGGTGATGATGATCTCGTCGCCTTCGGATAGCTGGCTATGCATGGCGCGAGCAAGGTTCTGCAGCAGTGCCGTGGTCGAGTTGCCGAAGACGATCTCTTCGGGCCTGCTGGCATTGACCAGATGCATCGCGGCGGTGCGGGCCTCGTAGAGCGCGGCGGCCGCTGCCTGTGATACCTCGTAGGAGCCGCCGATCTGGACATTCTTCTCGTAGAGGAAGGTATTGATCCGCTCCACGGCGCCTTTCAGGATCTGCGATCCGCCGGCATTGTCGAAAAAGGTCCAGCCGCGATCGAGGCCGGGAAACTGGCTGCGGACGAATTCGAGATTGAGCGGCGAGGTTGTGGCCATCCTTGTGGTCCTCCGATTGTATTTTTCTTATTCAGTGATTGAGGACAGCGCGGAGAAACCCGCGCGTCCGCTCATGCTTGGGTGTGTCGAAGATCTCCTCAGGCTTGCCGCTTTCGACCAGCCGTCCGCCGTCCATGAAGATCACCCGGTCTGCGACCTGCCGGGCAAAGCCCATTTCGTGAGTGACGACGATCATGGTGACGCCGGTGCCTGCAAGCTTGCGCATCACGTCGAGCACTTCACCGACCATTTCCGGGTCGAGCGCCGAGGTCGGCTCGTCGAAGAGCAGGACGCGCGGCTCCATGGCAAGCGCCCGGGCAATCGCCACGCGCTGCTGCTGGCCACCGGAAAGCTGACCGGGAAACTTTTCCGCCTGTTCCGAGATGCCGACACGGGCGAGCAGTTCGCGCGCCTTGCGTTCGGCGTCTGCCTCTGGGGTGCCGCGCACCCGCATCGGTGCGAGCATGACGTTCTTCAGGACTGTCATATGCGGGAAGAGGTTGAAGGACTGGAAGACCATGCCGACTTCGGCCCTGACCTTGGCAAGCGCCGGACCGGGCTCGACGCGAATGCCGTCCACGGTGATCCGGCTTTCCGGCGCGAAGGCTTCGAGGTGATTGATGCAGCGGATCAGCGTCGATTTGCCGGAGCCCGACGGGCCGATCACGCAGACCACTTCGCCTTCGGCAATGTCGAGATCGATGCCATGCAGCACGGTGAAGGTACCATAGGCCTTGGTCAGCCCGCGAATGGATATGAGAGGGGTGGTCATCAGCGTTTCCCCCGGCTGAAGTGTTTCTCAAGACGCGAGACGACGGCGACCATCGGCCAGAGCAAGGCAATGTAGATCAGCGCAGCCCCGATTAGCGGGGTCGGGTTGGCCGCAAGCGCCTGCGCCTGGGTTGCCTGCTTGAGGAGATCCGGCATGGCAACGACGGAGGCGAGCGCCGTATCCTTCATCACGTTGATGCAGTTGTTGGTGAGCGGCGGAATGACGATGCGGATCGCCTGGGGCAGGATCACGTCGATCATCGTATGCCGGTTGGACAGGCCGAGTGCTGCCGAGGCTTCGAACTGGCCATGCGGGATCGCCTCGATGCCGGCCCGGAAGATTTCAGCCGTATAGGCCGCCGAGACCAGCGACAGTGCCGTCACCGCAGACAGGAAAGGCGAGAGGCGGATGCCGACGAAGGGCAGCGCGTAATAAACGACGATCAAGAGGACGAGCAGCGGGATCGAGCGGAAGATGTCGATGTAAATGCGGATCAGCAGCTTGAAGAAGCCGGGCGCATAGAGCCTGGAAACCGCCAGAAACAGCCCGCCGGCGAGACCCACGACAATGCTGGTCACGCCGATCTGCAGCGTCACGACCAGGCCCCACAGAAGCGCGGGCAGGCTGTCGGCTAGGACCTGCAGATTGAAGAAGGTATTGAGAAGTGTCATGCCGCATCGGCTCCCTTGGTGAACCGGCGGAACATGGGCGTCCCGCCGGATGCATCACAGGTTACTTGCCCTTGGGCATATCGAGGACGGTAACGGTCGAGGTCGTGTCTTCCGCCTTGGCGCCGAACCAGGTCTCGTGCAGCTTGGCGATGAAGCCTTCCTGCTTCAGCGTGGTGATCACGGCGTTCACTTCGGTTGCGAGCGGGTCGTTCTTGTTGAACATGATCGAGTATTTCTCGCCGGTCGGAATGCGCTCGACCACCTTCAGTTCCGGCTTGTCCTTGACGTAGTAGAGAAGCGCCGGGATGTCGGAGATGTAGCCGTCGACGCGGCCGGCGACGAGATCGAGCATGGCCGGCTGCAGGCCTTCGAAGCGACGGATTTCGCCGAGCTTGTATTCGCCCTTGTTGGCTTCGGCCCACATGTCGCCGGTCGAGCCGGTGTCGACGCCGACGACCTTTTCGCCCATGTCCTTGAGGCCCGTGATTCCGGAGGCGGCGGTAACGGTGAGCGACTGATCGCTGTCATAATAGGGCTGGGCGAAGGTCACCGATTCCAGGCGCTTCTCGGTGATGGTGATCGACGAGATCGCCATATTGATGCGGCCGGACTGCACCGCCGGGAAAAGGCCGTTGAATGGCGTGTTGACGAATTCCACCGTCTTGCCGAGGCGCTTGGCGATCTCGTTGACGAGATCGACTTCGAAGCCAGTGACCTTGCCGCTGGCATCTTCGAATTCCCACGGCACGTTGCCGATATTCGCGCCGACAGTGAAGTCGGCGGCCTGGGCGCCCGCCGAACCGATTGCGGTCATCAGGCCGGCAAGAAGCGTCGCTTTGAGTGTGAATGCGCGTGTCATGAGAGTTCCCCTTGTTTTTTGAACATGACTCAATCTACATTGGTCTAACTGGTCAGACCAGTTAGACCAAACAAGCATGCTGCTTTCCGCTTGGCAAGATGGTGTCGGAAAAAATAGATTGGACCTCTGGCAAGAGGCGAGAAAAGGGATCGCATGTTCAACAAGACGCTTCTACCGCAGTCTGTGGCGCGCGAGATCCAGGGCATGATCCAGTCCGGCCAGTTGAAGCCCGGCGAAAAAATCCCCTCCCAGCGGGAGTTCTCCCTGAAGTTCGGCATCAGCCGCGCCTCGCTGCGCGAAGCGCTGCTGACGCTTGAAACGCTGGGTCTCCTGAAGACGGAGGCCGGTCGGGGAACCTTCGTTGCCGAGCCGTCACGCGCCGCGCCCGGCACTTCAGGCCATATGGCGCCTTGGCGCTACTCTGACAGCTATTCAGTCTTTGACGTCTTCCAGACCCGTATCATGCTCGAAGGCGAGATCGCCGGGCTTGCCGCCGGTCGACTAACGCAGCTGGAGCTCGACAAGATGGAGCAAGCAACCAAAACCATGGAAGAGTGCTGGGCGAGCCAGGACCTGCTGGCCAATGTCGATGCTGATCTTGAATTTCATGGGCTCATCGTCTCTGCCTGCTCCAACGCCATGCTGAAAGCGCTTTATCAAACAGTGCGCGACCAGGTGACGGAAACACAGCGCCAACCAATCCCGATCACGGACCCGGAGCGCATGCGCCAGTCGATTGCCGAGCATCGCCGTATCATCGCGGCACTCCGAGCAAATGATGGCCCGCTCGCCCGCCGCGAAATGGAAGCCCATATCCGCAACACCGCCCGGTGTGCGGGGCTTGAGCCGTAACCGTTCCTCTCACTTTCGCTGCCTGCCAGTTCGATGTTGCTTTCTGCCGGTCACCGGTCGGGAAGACTTGACCTCCTGCGCCTATCATACAATAAAGGCTAACTCGTATTACAAGTTGATGAGGAGGAGTCAGATGCTATCCGTTGAGACCAGGCAAGCCGTTCACCCGGAACACGCAAAAACGCTGGATACCGCGGGCTTGCGCCGACATTTTCTGGCCGAGAACATGTTCAAGAGCGGCGAGATCCGGCTGATCTATACGCATTATGATCGCTTCGTCATGGGCGGCGCGGTGCCGGCTGGTGCCCAGTTGACGCTCGACAAGGTGGAAGAGACGAAGACGCCGTCTTTCCTCGACCGTCGCGAAATGGGCGTGGTCAATATCGGCGATACGGGAACCGTCTCGGCGGGCGGCGAGACCTACACGCTGAACCGTGGCGACGTGCTTTATCTCGGTGCCGGGTCGGGCCCTGTCACCTTTGGCGGAAACGGCCGCTTCTACATCACTTCTTGCCCTGCACATCGCAGCCTGCCTGCGCGCCTCGTGACACTTGCCGATAGCAAGGAAGTAAAGCTCGGCGCAGTCGAGACCTCCAACAAGCGCACGATCAACCAGTTCATCCATCCGCTCGTTATGGAAAGCTGCCAGCTGGTGCTCGGTTACACGACCCTTGAGGATGGCTCGGTCTGGAACACCATGCCGGCCCATGTGCATGACCGGCGTATGGAAGCCTATCTCTACTTCGGCATGGAGGAGAGCTCGCGGGTCCTTCATCTGATGGGCGAGCCGCAGGAAACCCGTCATCTCTTCATCGCCAACGAGGAAGGCGCCATCTCGCCGCCGTGGTCGGTCCATTCGGGCGCAGGCATCGGCACTTACACCTTCATCTGGGCGATGGCCGGTGACAATGTCGACTATACGGACATGGAATTTGTCCAGCCGGCGGCACTGAGATGAGCGCCGTCTTTTCCCTTCACGGCCGCAAGGCACTGGTGACCGGCGCCAATACCGGTCTTGGCCAGGCGATTGCCGTCGGTCTGGCGGCAGCCGGTGCGGAGGTCATCTGTGCCGCCCGTCGGGCGCCGGACGAAACGCTTGCCATGATTGCGGATGCGGGCGGCAAGGCGCAGGCGCTGGCCATCGACTTCAGCGATCCCATGGCCGCAGCTAACATCTTCGACGGTGAGGATATCGACATCCTGGTCAACAATGCCGGTATCATTCGCCGTGCGGACGCCACGGATTTCACCGAGGCCGATTGGGATGACGTCATGGACGTCAATCTCAAGGCGGTGTTCTTTACCAGTCAGGCTTTTGCCCGTGCGCTTTTTGCCGTCGGAAAGCCGGGCAAGATCATCAATATTGCCTCGCTTCTCTCCTTCCAGGGCGGCATTCGCGTTCCCTCTTACACGGCCTCGAAGCATGGCGTTGCCGGGCTGACCAAGCTGCTTGCCAATGAATGGGCGGCACGCGGCATCAACGTCAACGCGATTGCGCCGGGTTATATCGAGACGAACAATACCGAAGCGTTGCGCGCCGATGCGGACCGGAACAAGTCGATCCTCGACCGAATTCCGGCGGGTCGCTGGGGGCGGGCGGAGGATATTGCAGGTGCGGCCGTGTTCCTTGCTGCGCCTGCGTCCGACTATGTGCATGGCGCCGTCCTCAACGTCGATGGCGGTTGGCTGGCGCGCTGATCCCGCTACATTTCCCGTCCGGGCCCGATCATGGGGCCCGGCCGGTGGCGGCTGCGAGATGCATCTGCTGTTCCGCTTCGTCGAGTTTCATCAGGCCGCCATGCCGGCTTTCTCGCACCTTGGCGATATGTTCACGTGGGCTCATGCCGATGGTGCGCTTGAACATTCGGGAAAAGTAATAGGGGTCGGCATAGCCCACTTCCGCAGCAGCCGACGCGACGGGCAGACCTGCCTCGAGAAAGTGCATCGCCCTTTCCATACGCTTGAACTCCTGGAACTTGCGCGGCGTGCGCCCGATCCGCTTCTGGAATTCCCGCAGGAAATAATCCTGGTTATAGGGCGAGTTCTCGACCGCCTTCGTTGCGATCTCGGGGTCGAGCGGATGCGCCGAAATCATGGATGCAGCCTTCATGACCGCAAGGTTGATCGCGTCAGACCCTTCCGGCTGGAAGGTGGCCTGATCCCGCCACCCCAGAAACGCGTCTTCCACATAGGCAATCAACAGCACCATGAAGAGGTGATGCTGGGCGAGCGTTACCGAGGAGGGCGGCGCGCTCTGGCGGTAGTGGCGCGCCAGTGGTTCAAGCAGCGACCAGCGGCTCAAACGCACCTTCGGGTTCAGATCCATCTGCGCCAGAAGGTTATGACGCCCATATATGTCGAGACTGAAATGCTGGGCCACACCCAGATAGATTTCCGTCTGCTCGTTCCATCCAAGGAAGCGCTCGTCGCGGCGGATGAGCATTGCGTCACCCGGTTCCATCATGCGTGGCTGCCCGGCGACATGATAATGCCCACGTCCTTCGAGACAGATGACGAGGTCTTCAACCGGGTTGGTCTTGTCGATCTGCCAGGTGTGCGAATGCTCCATCCGGATCGCCGCACGGGTCAGCGTCAGCGACAGGGCGGCAGGCGGAATGGCGGAAAGAATTCCACCTTCGATTTTGTCCATCTTTTTCCTCCTGTTCGTCAATGTATTCTGGCGAGGAATTGGAGGAATGTCACGGCGCAAACCAAATTTGCCAGCCGATTTTCAGGGAGGAGATCGGATCGCAGGAAGGTCAGCCTGGATAGGTTGGAACGACTGCGTCGATATGGGAGTCGAACTTGTACGAAAGTGTATCTGAAGAAATTGTCTCGACAGGCATACCAGGAGTGCTGGCATGAAGGGTAACCGGCTTCTGGGTTATGCCTATCTGGCGCCTTACATCATCGGCCTGATGGTGTTCACGGCGATCCCGTTCGTGGTCTCCTTCTATCTGAGTTTCACCAGCTACGACCTGATGAATGAGGCAAGCTGGACGGGGCTGGCCAACTACGAGCGCCTGCTGACCCGCGACCGCACATTCGTGAAGTCGCTGAACGTCACCTTGATCTATGTCTTCCTGACTGTACCGCTGAAACTGGCTTTCGCGCTTTTCATTGCGGCGATCCTCAACTACCGGCTGAGCTTTATCGGTTTCTTCCGAACCGCATTTTATGTGCCCTCGATCCTCGGCGGATCGATCGCGATTGCCGTCCTGTGGCGCTATATCTTTGCCACGGAAGGCTTGGCCAATATGGCGCTCGTCACCGTCGGACTGGATCCTGTGGACTGGTTCGGTGATCCGACCAATGCGCTTTTCACCATAACGCTTCTGCGCTGCTGGCAGTTCGGCTCTGCCATGGTGATCTTTCTGGCGGCTCTGCAATCGATCGACAAGTCGCTTTATGAGGCGGCGGCCATCGATGGCGCCGGCAAGATCCGCACCTTCTTCTTCATCACCCTGCCGCTCCTGACACCGGTCATCTTCTTCAACCTGATCATGCAGATGGTCCAGGCGTTCCAGGAGTTCAACGGGCCCTACATCATCACCCAGGGCGGGCCGCTGAAATCCACCTATCTCCTGCCTCTCTACATCTATGACGAGGCCTTCAAGAAGTTCAACATGGGCTATGCCTCCGCCATTGCCTGGGTGCTCTTCGTCATCATCACCGTATTGACCCTCGTCGCGTTCTGGTCGTCGAAGAAGTGGGTCTATTACGCCGGCGACAAGCGGAGCTGAGCCATGACAGACCTTTCGACCCTGAATGATCTGCAGGCCGCGCGCCGCCGCCGTCTCGCCCTTGCATCGACCACCCTGCGCTACACGCTGCTGCTGGTCGTCGGCTTCGTCATGCTCTATCCGCTGATCTGGCTGGTTGGCGCGAGCTTCAAGACCAATTCCGAGATCTTCTCCGGTGCAGGTTTCTGGCCACAGCAGCCGACGGTGGATGGCTACGTAAAGGGCTGGGAGACCTCGACACCCTATACGTTCGGCCGGTTCTTCTGGAATTCCTTCCTGATCATCATGCCGAAGGTCATCGGCACGGCGATCTCCTGCACGCTTGCGGCCTATGCCTTTGCCCGCTTCGATTTCCCGTTCAAGAAGCTGTTCTTCGGCTCTGTCATCGCGATCCTGCTCCTGCCGAACGTCGTTACCCGCATTCCGCAATACATGTTGTTCCGCGATCTCGGCTGGCTCGACACCTTCCTGCCGCTCTGGGTGCCCTCCGCCTTTGCCGGTGACGCCTTCTTCGTCTTCATGCTGGTGCAGTTCCTGCGTTCGCTGCCACCGGACATGGAGGAGGCGGCGCGCGTGGACGGAGCCAATTCGCTGCAGACGCTTCTCTACATCGTCGTGCCGATGCTGGCGCCGGCTCTCATCTCCGTCTGCCTGTTCCAGTTTATGTGGACGATGAACGACTTCCTCGGACCGCTGATCTACCTGTCATCGGTCGACAAATACCCGGTGAGCCTGGCCCTGAAACTGTCGATCGATACGACAGAGGCCTTCGAGTGGAACCGCATCCTGGCAATGTCGGTCCTCACCATTACCCCCGCGCTCGTCGTCTTTTTCGCGGCGCAACGATACTTCATTGAAGGGATCTCGTCCGGCGGGATCAAGGGCTGAGCATGGCAAGAGTACAGTTGAGAAACCTCGAAAAGACCTATGGCAACGCCTTCAAGGCCGTGCATGGGATCAACCTCGACATCGAGGACGGCGAATTCATGGTGCTGGTCGGCCCCTCCGGCTGCGCCAAATCGACGACGCTGCGCATGGTGGCGGGGCTGGAGGAAATCTCCGGCGGCGAAATCCTGATCGGCGACCGACGGGTCAATGATCTGCCGCCGGGCAAGCGTTCCATCGCCATGGTCTTCCAGAACTATGCGCTCTATCCGCACATGAAGGTCCGCAACAATCTGGCCTTCGGCCTGAAGATCGCCGGCAAGTCCAAGCCGGAGATCGCCGAGGCGATCGACCGCGTTGCCAGGATGCTGGAAATCGAGCCGCTGCTCGACCGCTTGCCAAAGCAGCTATCGGGTGGTCAGGCCCAGCGTGTGGCGCTCGGCCGAGCGCTGATCAAGCAGCCCGGCGTCTTTCTCTTCGACGAGCCGCTCTCCAATCTGGACGCCAAGCTCAGAGCCTCGATGCGGGTGCGCATCACCGACCTGCATCGCCAGTTGAAGGCCGGTGGCCTGTCGTCAACGGTCATCTACGTCACCCACGACCAGACCGAGGCGATGACCATGGGCGACCGGATCTGCGTCATGCAGTCCGGCCACATCATGCAGGTGGCGACCCCGAAGGAGCTTTACAATCATCCGGCCAATCTCTTCGTTGCAGGCTTCATCGGCAGCCCGGAGATGAACCTGGTCGACGCGACCATCGATGGCGACAGGTTTGCCATCGGCAGCCAGAGCTTGCCGCTTGGCAGTGGCCTGTCCGCACGGCTTTCCGCGCGCCCGAAGGATGCGGTCGTCGGTATCCGGCCGCAACATCTCTCGCTGGTCTCTGACGGGGAGGGGTTTGATGCCCGGCTGACCAATGCCGAGTTCATGGGCCATGAAGTCTATCTCCATGCGGAGCTGGACGGCCGAAAGCTGGTCGCTGTTGTCGGCGCTGCCGACTACGAGGCGCTTGGCGGCGCCGGGACTGTGCGGCTCCGCCCTGATTTCGATCACATCCACATCTTCGACAAAACCGACGGCCGCAACGTCTCGCTGTGAGGAGGCAGCGTGCGGCCCTAACCCAAGGAGGAACGACAATGACATTGAAGAAGACCCTGACAGCCCTGGCCGGTGTGGCCTATGGCGCGCTGATCGTGGCAACGCCTGCCCAGTCGGCAGAACTGCGCATGTCGTGGTGGGGCGGCGAAAGCCGTCACGTTGCCACCCAAAAGGCCATCGAGGCCTGCGGTGCCAAACACGGTCACACCGTGAAGGGTGAGTTCACCGGCTTCGACGGGTATCTGGAAAAGCTCACCACCCAGATGGCAGGTCGCACCGAAGCGGATATCATGCAGGTCAACTGGCCCTGGCTGCCGCTGTTCTCGCGCAATGGCGAAGGCTTCGCCGATCTCACCAAGCTGACCGCGCTGGACCTCTCCAACTGGACCGAGACGGATCTCAAGGCGGGCTCGATGAACGGTGTCCTTCAAGGCGTGTCCGTCTCCACCACTGGTCGCGTCTTTTTCTTCAACCAGACGACCTTCGAAAAGGCCGGTGTCGCTATCCCGAAGACCTGGGAAGAGTTCTTCGAGGCGACGGCCACGATCAAGCAGAAACTTGGCGAGGACTACTACACCTTCAACGCCGTCAAGGAGACGGCGCAACTGGTTGTGACGCTGGCCGTTGTACAAAAGACCGGCAAGGATCTCGTCGATCCCGCCACCAACCGCGTGGCCTGGACCCCGGAAGAGCTGGCGGCCGGCATTTCTTTCCTCGGCAAACTGGTCGAGGCCAAGGCCATTCGCTCGCAGAAGGAAGAGGCAGCAGACGGCAACGTCAACCTGTTCGAGAAGCCGGCCTGGTCTGAAGGCAAGATTGCCGGATCCTATGAGTGGGATTCGACCTATTCGAAATATGCCGACCCGCTGAAAGAGGGCCAGATTCTTGCGCCGTCTCCCATGCTGAAATTCGCCGATTCCGTCACGGATGGGGTCTATCGCAAGCCGTCCATGGTCTTCTCGATCTCGCGCAATTCGAAGAACCCGGAAGCCGCCGCCCAGATCCTCAACTGCCTGCTGAACGAGCCGGAGGGTGTCGATGCGCTTGGCACCTCGCGCGGTCTTCCCGCGTCCAAGGCTGCAGCCGCCCGTCTTGGTGAGAGCGGTGAGCCGGAAGTCCGTGCTGCCAATGCCATCGTCATGGCAGCCTCCGGCCCGCTCGTTTCGCCCTTCAATGAGCATCCGGAAATTCGGGCCGCCTTCATCGATACGCTGGAGGAATATGCCTATGGCCAAATCAGCGCCGAAGATGGTGCCCAGCAGATCATCGACACAGTGAACGACGTCCTGGCGAAGTTCGACTGACACTGACACCGCCCGCCGCGGAATGCGCGGCGGGCACTTCATTCCATGCGGGCGTGAGCCCGGAGACGAGATCATGACCCGACCTTCCATCCTCGCGCTATCCGCGCGAACGGCAGCGCTATGCCTGCCGGTCCCCGATGCGCGTTACCACCTGCCGGAGCCGCTGGCGTATCGCCTGGTGCCCCTCGACGGCGGCGGTGCTGCGCGCACAAGGGAGGACCGGGTCGAAACGGCCGTTCTGCTGCTGCATGATCTGATCCCTGAGACGACCTACCAATTTGAAGTGGAGGGTTTCGAGGCTCTGGCCTTTTCGACACGCCCCTGCGCTGGCCTCGTGAACGCCGGTGACTTTGGTCTTCTCCCAGATGTCGAACTGGACGATGCCGACACGGCCTTGGGCAATGCCGAGGCCCTTGGCCGCGCCATCGAAGCGGTGCCCGCAGGCGGCACGCTTCTCGTGCCTCCAGGTGTCTGGACGGCTTATCCCATCGCCTTGAAAAGCGACATGAGCCTGCATCTCGCCGAGGGCGCGATCTTGCGCGCGCCGTCCACGCGCATCGACTGGCCGATCCTGCCGGCGCGTGACGAGGCGGGCCGCATGCTTGGCAGTTGGGAAGGTCTGCCCGCGGCCTGTTTTGCAGCGCCTGTTCATGCCATCAATGTCGATCGTCTGACAATCGAAGGCAGGGGGCTGCTCGACGGTTCGGGGGCAGAAGGCGATTGGTGGGCCTGGCCCAAAGAGACGCGTGAAGGCGCTCGTCGTCCGCGCGGGCTGCATCTCATCTCCAGCCGTGATGTGACGCTTCTCGGCTTCACCATCCGCAATGCCCCGTCCTGGACCATCCATCCCCAGGGCTGCGAGCGCCTGACGGCTGCGGGTCTGCATATCCTCGCCCCGCATGACAGCCCGAATACCGACGGTTTCAATCCGGAATCCTGCCTTGACGTCCTCATTGCCGGAACCCGCTTTTCGGTGGGTGACGACTGTATCGCCGTCAAGGCGGGCAAGCGCGGCGACAAGGGTGAGGATGACCATCTGGCGGAGACCCGCGGCATCCACGTCCGTCACTGCCTGATGGAGCGGGGCCATGGCGGCCTCGTCATCGGTTCGGAAATGTCGGGTGGTGTGCATGACGTCACCGTCGAGGATTGCGAGATGCGCGGCACTGACCGCGGTTTGCGGCTGAAAACCCGGCGTGGCCGGGGTGGGATCATCGCCAACATCACCATGCGCCGCGTGCTGCTCGACGGGGTCGAAACGGCGCTTTCTGCCAATGCCCATTATCATTGCGATGTCGATGGTCATGCGGGTTGGGTGCAGAGCCGCGCGCCCCAGCCGTTCGGCCCGGGCACGCCGCTGATCGACGGCATCACTGTGGACCATGTCGAGATCCGCGGTCTTGCCCATGCAGCCGGCGTCTTCCTCGGCCTTCCCGAGGCGCCGATCCGCAATGTCCATATCTCGAATCTGGCCATCCGGTCGCATGACCCAGATGCCCGCCCGACACCGCCGATCATGGCGGATTACGTCCGGCCGATGCGCCACGAGGCCATTCTCGCCGAATGCGCCGAAATCACCTGCGACGATCCAAGCCTGATCAGCGATGCCACCATTTCCCTTGATCCCCCGCGTGAGACCTCACAATGACCCTTCCCGACTATTTCGACCGCTTCGCCGAAGGCTATCAGCCCTACAAGGGAGCAAGCTGGTGCTATGAGGACGGCTGCATCTATCGCGGATTAGAGCTTCTCTCGGCAACGACAGGCGAGCCCCGTTGGATGGCACATCTGCATCGTCTGGCCGACCGCCAGATCGACCCGGACGGCGCACTGCTCGGCTACGACCCGCTCGAATATAATATCGACCACATTCTCTCCGGCCGCGCGCTTTTTGCGCTTCACCGCGATACGGGGGAGGAGCGCTATCTGCGCGCCGCCGACCGGCTCTATTGTCAATTGCAGACCCATCCGCGAATCCCCGCCGGCAATTACTGGCACAAGCAGCGCTATCCGCATCAAGTTTGGCTGGATGGGCTCTATATGGGACTACCGTTCCAGATCGAATACGGACAGGTCAGAGGCAAGCCCGGCTTGGTGACCGATGCCTTGCAGCAGTTTGCGACCGCACTCGCGCTGACGTCGGCCCCCGGTGGTCTGTATGTGCATGGGTATGATGATGCGCGTGCGCAGCGCTGGGCCGATCCCCTCACCGGCAAGTCGCCCGCTGTCTGGGCGCGCGCCGTGGGTTGGCTCGCCATGGCGATGGTCGATGCGCTGGCGCTCTTGCCGATGGACGAGGGCACAGCGACCCTCCGGCTGCGTCTTGCTTCCCTGCTCGACGCGATCGTCGCGCGCCAGACCGACAACGGCCTGTGGATGCAGGTTCTTGATGCGCCGGATCTTGACGGGAACTATGAAGAAACCTCGGCGTCTGCCATGTTTGCCTATGCCCTGATGCGCGCGGCCCGGTTGGGCCTTGCGCCCGGTTCGGATGCTGGGTGTCTTGCGGCGGCCGGGCGCAGGGCGCTGGATGCGATCCGTGACCTCAAGCTGGAACAGGAGCCAGGCGGTGCTGTCCGCCTTGGCGGCATCGTTCATGTCGCCGGCTTGGGTGGTTTCGAAGGTCGCTATCGTGACGGCTCGCCCGGATATTACCTCACGGAGCCCGTTGTATTCGATGATGCCAAGGGTGTTGGCCCGCTAATGATGGCGCATGCGGAGGCGGTGCTGGCGGGAGCGAATGCGGGAACCGGGGCGCGGGCCACCGAAGCTTTGCTGAACATCTGACTCTGGCCCGCATATCTGTCTGCCACCCGGCTCCGTTCGAGGGCGGGCAGGCGCCAAGACGCCCGAACGGCATGGTAGAGGCGCGACCGCAATGCGGATGTCACATGGTGGTCACGCTGTCTTGCTCTAAGGCGGACAGTTTGCACCAGGATGTGTAGGCCGCATGATACGGGCCGCTTTGCGAGGGCATGTGAATATCCGAAGCCCTGGTCCAACAACTGGGAGCAGTTCTGTGACGACACTGAAGACGGACGTCATGCCGTCATTCCAGTCGCGCCTGACAATGGCGAGCCCGGCATGTCGACACTAGAAGAAATTGCCTCGCGCGCCGGTTGCTCCATGGCAACGGTCAGTCGCGTGCTGAACCGCAGCGGGCCTGTCAGCGAGGGCATGGTGCGGCGTGTGCGCAAGGCAGCGTCGGATCTGGGCTATCACAAGCTTGACCGGAACCTGCCTGCCGGACGCCGCCGTCCGGCCATCGGCGTGCTCATCCCGAGCATCACCAATCCCGTCTTCGCCGCCTCCCTGGCGGGCATCCAGAACCGCATGCGCGTCTCCGGCTATGGCGTGCTGATCGCCCAGTCGGACTATGATCCGTCGCGTGAGGCCGAAGCCGTCGACTATCTGCTGGCGGAAAAGCCGAGCGGGCTGATCCTGACCGTCTGCGACCCGATGAAGAGCCAATCCACTCTGCCGGCGACGCTGCCGCCGACGGTTCTTCTCAACAATCTCCCCAATGCCCGCTTTCCAGCCGCCGTCACCATCGACAACCGCTTGGCCGGACGCGATGTCACCCTGCATATGGTCGAACACGGCCATTCTCGCATCCTGTTCGTCTCCGGTAGCTTTGCCAGTTCCGACCGGGCACGGCTGCGCTATGCCGGATATCGGGACGCGATGGAGGCGGCAGGGCTGCCGATGCTCGACGCCTTGCAGGTGTCGTTTACCACCGGATATGACGACCTCGATCTGACCCAGGCCATGTCTCTGCACCGTCCGACAGCGATCATCGCCTCGAACGATCTTCTGGCGCTCGGCGTCATCGCCGCCCTCCGGCGTGAGGGGCTTTCGGTCCCGGAGCATGTGTCGGTCGCAGGCTTTGATGGCATTGCCATCGGCCGTCTCGTCCATCCGCCCTTGACGACCATCGAGATGACGGATGCCAGCATGGGGGCAACGGCCGCCTCCCTGCTGCTCGACATTGCCGAAAATGCAGCCGTGCCCCGCCACTTGACACTCGGCTACAGACTGAATGTCGGCGGCACGGTCCGGCGGATCGACCAAGCCGGTTGATGGCGCGGTCCCCCAAACGGCATGACGCGCCGCTTTTTGAAAGCGACGCGTCAGTATGTTCGATCCTGATCAAGCGTCAGGTTTAGCTGCGCGGCAGCAGGCCTTCGACTTCGGCGGCTGCGTCATCAAGCGCTTCCTTCGGCTCGGCCGACTGCTCGACCACGCGCGACAGGTTCTCGACGATGGTCTGGGTGACCTTGACGCCGTTCGAACCGGGGAAGGCATACCAGGGCTGCATCAGCGGCATCTGCTCGAGGCCGGCGCGGAACAGCGGGTTTTCCTTGTAGAAGTTGCCGAGATAATCCGGCGACTGGGCGGCAAGTTCATTGTTCGGAACATAGCCGGTGCCGGGAACGACGACCGAGGCGCCGAAGGGGCCCGAGGCGAACTTGATGAACTTCCAGGCGGCGTCCTGCTTTTCAGCATCGCGGGTCAGCATGACGGCCGCATTGCCGCCGGTCGGCAGCTTGCCGTTTGCCGGATCGATCAGCGGAATATGGGCGGTGCGCAGCTCGAACTTGTCGCCGACATTCTTGATGGTGTTGCGCAGTGCGCCGGTGGTCTGGAAGGCAAAGCCAACCTTGCCGGCAACGAAGGCCTGTTCGCCGGCCTGCTTGGTGAACACCGGAAGGCCGCCTTCCTTGACCATGCGGTCAACCAGTTCAAAGGCCTTTTGACCTTCGGGACCGTTGAAGGCAACCGTCGCTTCGTCGTCGCTCAGCATCTGGCCGCCGGCACCGAAGAGGAGGGCGGAGAACATCCAGTCATCGCCCTGCCAGCGGAAGTCGATGCCTTCATTGCCGTCGCCAAGGGCCTTGATCTTCGCCGAAAGCGCGATCACTTCGTCCCAGGTCTTCGGCGGCTGGTCCGGGTCGCCGCCGGCTTTGCGCACGAGATCGGCATTGTAATACATGATCGGGTTGGAGGTGGCGAAGGCGAGACCAACCTGCTTGCCCTTGACCTGGGCGAGCTTCAGGATGTTCTCCGAAAAGCCCTGCTCGGCCATATTGCCGTCCTTGGCCATGAAGGGGCCGAGGTCGACGGGGATGTCGCGCTCGTTGACCATGCGCAGACGGTTGAGGCCGATGAAGGTGATGTCAGGCATTTCGGCCGTGCCGGCCTGACGCATGATGGTCTGGATGCCTTCTTCATAGGTCGCCGAAGGATTGGCGAAGGTGATCTTGATGTCCGGGTTCTCTTCCATGAACTTCTTCGAGATCGTGTCCATCACGTCCTTGAAGAAGCCGGGCATGGGATAGTGGACGTTGAGCGTCGTCTCGGCATGGGCAGGCAGGCTTACCGCCAGCGTCACCGCTGCGGCGGCCAGAGCCGTCTTCAGATAAGTCATCGCAGTTCTCCTGGGTTGCGACCGGGTCAGCCTTTGAGACCGGTCATGGTAATGCCCTCGACGAAGCGTTTCTGCGCCAGCAGGAAGGCCATGACGAGGGGAAGGGTGATGATGAGGGTGGCCGCCATCAGCGCGCCGTAGTCGTCTCCGGCTTCGGCCGCACGGAAGGACAGAAGGCCGAGTGGCGGCGTGGCGTAAGTCTGGTTGGTAACGACGATCAGCGGCCAGAACAGATCGTTCCAATGGGCAACCACCGAGAAGATCGAAAAGGCAGTGATCGCCGGCCAGGCATTCGGCACCACAACGCGGGCAACGATGCCGGCCTCGGACATGCCGTCGAGGCGTGCCGCATGGATCAGGTCGTCCGGAATGCCGCGGAAGAACTGCAGAAACAGGAAGATGCCGAAGACCGAGATCGAGAACGGCGCGACCAGGGCAAAATAGCTGTTGAGCACCGACAGCCGGTCAAAGGCGACGTAAAGCGGCAGCGCGGTCGCATGGATCGGCACGAGCAGGCCGAGCATGACCAGCGCCATCATCAGCCGTGCCGCACGAAAAGAGAGCTTGGCCATGGCATAGGCGCAAGGAATGGCCACCAGCACCTGCACGACGAGGATCAGGCCGCAGACGATCACCCCGTTGAAGAGCAGGCCGCCCATCGGCACTCGGCCAAGGGCCTTGGCGAAGTTTTCCGCATAGGACCAAGTCTCAGGGATGAGGTTGAGCGAGGAGGAGAAGATCTCGCTCTGTGCCTTGCCGGCCGTCGAGATCATGAAGATGTAGGGTGTCAGGAAAAGCACGGCGCCAAGTGTCAGGAGAGCAAGGCGCAGGATGCGGCCGGGCGTGAAACGAGCGGTCATCATCATGCGTAGTGTACCTTCCGGTCCATGACGCGGTATTGGAGGAACATCAGCGACACCAGGATCGCGAGAAAAATCACGGTCATGGCCGAGGCGTAGCCGACCTTGAGGAAGACAAAACCCTCCTGGTAGATGGTGAAGAGCAGGACTTCGGACGCCTTGTTGGGGCCTCCTTCGGTCAGGGTCTTGACGGTCTCGAACACTTTCACAGCATTGATGATGCTGATCGTTGTGACAAACAGTGTTGTCGGCCCGAGCATGGGCCAGGTGACGAGACGGAAGCGGGAGAGCGCCGAGCGTGCGCCGTCAACTTCGGCTGCCTGATAGAGTTCACGCGGAATGGCGGAGAGACCGGCCAGGAACAGCACCATGTTGAAGCCGGTTGCCTGCCAGATGCCGATGATCGACAGGCTGGTGAGGACGGTGCTCGAGGCGCCGAGCCAGTTGGGGCCGTCAATTCCGATCATGGCAAGCGCTGCATTGATCGGGCCGATGGTCGGGTGGAAGAGATATTGCCACACCGTTGCCATGGCGACGAGAAGCGAGGCCACCGGCAGGAAGTAGGCGGTGCGAAACAGGCTTTTGCCCCAGCCTTCGGATTCAATCAGCAGCGCGATTGCCAGTCCAAGCGCCATTGAGACCGGCGCCACGATGGCCGCATAGACCGTGGTGTTCCACAGCGATTTCTTGAACGTCCGGTCGTTCAGCAGGTCGGCATAGTTTTCGAACCCGACAAACCGGAAGCTTGAATAGCCAAGCTCGAAATCGGTGAAGCCGAGAAAGATCACGGCGATGGTCGGCAGGATGATGAAGAGGAGCAGCAGCAGCAGGGCAGGGGCGGAAAGCAGCATGGCGATGCGCGCTTCCCGGCGTCTGGCCGCCTGCGCTGCCGTGCTGGCCACGTCCGTGTGATGGTGCTCAAGGGCGAGACTAGCCATTCACCACCTCCGGCTCTCTGGCTGAGACCGTGGCAATGCTGGCGGCAAGCCGGTCGCCGTCTGCGTCAAAGAGCAGAATGGCTGCCGGATCGAGCCGCAGATCGATGCGGCCGCCAATGGCAAGGCCAATCGCCTCGGCGGGGGCGATCTTGGCCACGACGATGCCGTCCATCGCTGCAAGCCGGGTGAAGACCACGACTTCAGAGCCGAGGAATTCAAGCCGTTCGATCCGGGCCGGCAGACCGCCTTCACCGGCGGGTGCAAGGGTCACGAATTCCGGACGGAAGGCGACCGAGACCGGCGTGCCGGAGGCAAGCGCAAGCCGGGGCGAAAGGCGGATATCGCCCGCCTGCACAAGGCCTTGATCGTCGACCACGGTCGACAGGACATTGATGCGCGGCTGGCCGAGAAACTTTGCGACCTCGAGATGAACAGGATCGTCATAGATCGTGCGCGGGCTGTCGAGCTGCAGCAGACGTCCGCCGATCATCACGGCAACGCGGTCGGCCATCGACAGCGCTTCCGACTGGTCATGCGTGACATAGAGCGTCGGTACGCCGGCCTTGCGGTGCAGGTCGACAATCTCGCCACGGGCATGGACGCGCAGATTGGCGTCGAGGTTCGACAGCGGTTCATCCATCAGAAAAACGCGCGGCTGGCGCACCATGGCGCGGGCCAGGGCCACGCGCTGGCGCTGGCCGCCCGACATCTGTCCCGGCTTGCGATCGAGAAGATGGCCGATCTTCAAGGAGGCCGCCATCTCGCGCACCTGGCGCTGAATGTCGGCCCGGATCTGCCGCTGACCGGAGAGCATGCTGCCAACAAGCGGCAGGCGCCCGGCCGTTGACAAGCGGCGCATGGCGAGCGGAACGGCAATGTTCTGCCCGGCGGTCAGATGCGGATAAAGCGCGTAGGACTGGAAGACCATGGCGATGTTGCGATCACTGGCCGCCAGGGCCGAGACGTCGTCGCCACCGATGATGATCTCGCCGCGGTCGGCATGGTCAAGGCCAGCAACAATCCGCAACAGCGTGCTCTTGCCGCAGCCGGACGGGCCGACAAGGGCGATGAACTCGCCCGGCTCGGCCTCGAGGCTGACACCCTTCAGGATGCTGTTGCCAGCGAAGGACTTGTTGATGTCGCGAAGGCTGAAGGCGCTCATTCGGCAGCCTCCACCGGGGCCGATGAGGTATGGCGCGGATAGACCTCGTCGACCACGTCGTCAAACACATGGGCGATCATGCCGGGGACCGCGACGATCTCGCTGGTGACTGTATCGGTCAGGTGATGGAGTGCAGCGCCAACCACGCGTTCGCCGGGCATTTCGCGCTCAAGCTTGTCGATGATGAAGGAGGTCGGCGGTGCCCAGACCAGCTTGGTGGCACCCACTGCACCCTGCCAGGCCCAATGCAGGTGGCCGCTTCCATAAAGTGCCACTTCATGGGCCGACATCAGATCGAGAAGCTCCTGACGTTCTGCGGGCTGTGCGCCCCAGTAGCCGGTATCGCCTTCGGCCGGGTCATCGACGAAGAGCGGCTTATGGGCAAACATGGCAACGCGGCGACCGGCGCGGCCTACCAGCGTCTCGATCAGCCAGTCGAGCTGCATCTTTTCCTCGGCATGGCCGGAGCCGACCAGCAGGCTGTTCAGCCCGATGATACGCCAGTTGCCCATGTCCTTGGCAAAACGATCAGGGCCGGCAAGGCGGCGCCAGCGGTCCAGACGGACATCGTTGACCGGCTGGTGTGAGCCTGGCATGTGGCCGACATCGTGATTGCCGGGAACCAAAAGCACGGGCACGTCGAGTTCATTCATCATCGCCATCGAGAAGGCGATGTCCTCTTCCTTGTCCGCACCGTCGATGGTCAGGTCGCCGGTGTGGACGACGAGGTCAGGTTCGACCTCCCGGATCCAGCGGCAGATCGGCTCCCAGTTCCCATTAAAATGCGGTTTGGTCGGGCTGAAATGCGTGTCGGTGATCTGAACGATTTTCATGAAATGGAACCTTGTCGACGCGTGGGCGCAGCCGGATCGGAAAGAAAAGCCGGTGCTGTCGACGATCGGTTTAGGTGCTGACCATGTCAGCCAAGTGAGAGACCTTTCAGCGCGCTTCCAGTTTTGTCACCAATTCGTCAAATGAGGTTCGGACGAACATGACGTCAAAGGGTTACGAAGCCTGCCGAAGTGCGGCGATCTCGAATATAAAGCAATAAATTCATATGGATGGGAATAAAGCGCTGGCTGAGGAGAGGGTCCTTGCCTGCCACCTCCGACCTGCGCGGACCAGCAAGAATACCCTGCAAATTCAGAGGTCACGTACCTTATGCCGGCCAAAAACGTTTCTCGGCGGAGCCAATTGTTCCTGCCGGGTCCTGTAATGCCAATTCCAGGCGCAATTACAGGTCGAAGCCCAGCTGCGGCTCTATCTCGGCACCCTCGCTGATAAGCGACGAGAGTGTGACGCCCAGCAGCCTCACTGGTCGTTTGAACGGATGAACGCTTTCTAGAAGTTCTTCTGCGGTATCGACAATGTCAGCAAGGCCTGAAAAGGGCTGCGTGCTCGTTCGGCTACGTGTCGCCTGGGTGAAGTCCGAATACTTGACCTTGATCGTGACCGTCTTTCCCCGGATGCCATGCGCTTCGCAGTATCGCCAGACCTTTTCAGCCAGGGGCTTCAGTTCGCGTCGTCCAAGGTCGAGACTGTCGATGTCCACTGCGAATGTGTCTTCGGCGCCCACGGATTTCCGTATCCGGTCAGGGCGCACCTGGCGGTGGTCGATGCCCCGGGCAATGCCGTAGAAATAGGGACCTGATTTGCCGAAATGCTCGGTGAGAAACTGGAGCGATTTCGCCTTCAGGTCGGCGCCCGTCTCAATGCCATGCCGCTTCATGCGCTCTGCCGTGGCAGGCCCCACACCATGGAATTTCTTGACCGGCAGCGCTTCAACAAAAGCGGGGCCGTTTTTCGGGGTGATCACCGCCTGACCATTGGGTTTGTTGAGATCGCTCGCCATCTTCGCCAGGAACTTGTTGTAGGAAATGCCGGCAGAGGCGTTCAGCCCGGTGACCACCTTGATCTTGGCCCGGATTTCGAGCGCAATCTCTGTGGCAATCTCCATGCCTTTGTGGTTTTCCGTCACGTCGAGATAGGCCTCGTCCAGGGAAAGCGGTTCGATCAGCGCCGTATATTCGGCAAAAATCTCCCGGATCTGCTGCGAGACGGCCTTGTAGACGTCAAACCGTGGCGGCACAAAAATCAGCTCGGGACATTTGCGCGCCGCCGTCACGGATGGCATTGCCGAATGCACGCCGAAGCGACGCGCTTCATAGCTCGCAGCCGCCACCACGCCACGCGCCGCAGAGCCTCCAACAGCCAGTGGCTTGCCGCGAAGCTCCGGATTGTCACGCTGTTCGACCGATGCATAAAACGCATCCATGTCGACATGGATGATTTTGCGAAGCGGCGTCTGGATCACGATGTTCATGGCATTCGGCCGGCAGTGGCGATGAAAACAAAAAGGGAACATATCAGTGTCTGCTGTGCAATCCAAGATCTGCACGGACGAAAAAAAGCCCGGCTGGATGGCCGGGCTCTCGTTGAACACGCAGTCGGATCTTTAGTGGCGATGCTCGGGCATGTCCTTGAGCTGATCCTTGGTCCAGGATGTCACGGCATGAACGTCTCCGTCCTCATCGCGCATGAACTGAAGATCGGTCAGTGCAACAGCCACCGGCTTTGCACCAATTCCGAGAAAGCCGCCGACATCAATGATGGCCTGGCTGCCAGCACCTGCTCCATGGACATGGTCGACCTTGCCAACCTTGTGGTCGTCGGCGCCGTAGACGGTCGCACCCTCAAGAATGGCAGGCGTAAGTTCCGTGGCATTGAGCCGGACATGATTGCTGTGGTCCATTGTGGTTCCTCCTTTGGTTGCTGAGAAGAAGAAACCCCGTCGGCGCGGAAGGGTTCCACAATTTGGCTGGGCGGCGGCAGGGTGCTGTCGAGATGTGTCCCTTGCGATGGATCTGGGACTTCCTATCTCTGGATGACTTGGCCATCGGAGGATCATTATGGATCAACGTCTTCCCGACATGTCTGAAAGCTTGCCCGATCGCTGCATCGAGATCCTGCCGCCCGAGCCGGACCGTGGAAAGCGTGATGATGTGATCACCTGTCCCTGCTGCCAGAAGTCCTGCGCCCCATCCTCCATGGATGATGATGGTTGCGGCATATGCGACGAGTGTTTGGCCCCGTGAATGGCGTGTGCCTTGCCGTTGCGCGGGCGTTTTGATGGGCAAGGAAATGCCCCCGCCGGTGTTCCCTCCGAAGAAGGCGATGCTGGCGAGTGCGGATAGGCATGCCGGGCTCACCGGCGCGGCATGCAATGACAGTTCAAACGGATGCTGACGCCTCAGGCAGCTGTCTGCGTCCAACTGGCAAAGGGATCCGGCAGGTTGCGCCAGGCGTCAGGCGTGAAGTCCTGGGCATCGAGCAGGCAGGCGTCGAGTTCCGCCCGAATTGCCGTCTCGTCCATTGGATCGGCGCCAATGAAGACGATCTCTTGCCGGCGGTCACCCCAGACCGGATGCAGATAGGGCTGCATCATCTCGTGGAAGCTCTGTTCCTGCGGCCATCGCTCCCGCGGCACCGAGGCCCACCAGAGACCCATCCGGCCGGTTCGCACCAATGCGCCGGCCTGGCTGATCTCGCCGACATGATGCGGTCGCGTGGCGAGCCAGAAGAACCCCTTTGCCCTGACGACGCCCGGCCAGGATCGATCGATGAAGGCCTGGAAGCGGCTTGGATCGAAGGGCCGGTTTTCCCGATAGACGAAAGAGCGGATGCCATATTCTTCGGTTTCCGGCACATGGTCCTTGAAGCCGTACAGTTCTTTGTACCAGAGCGGATGGGTCTCGGCCTTGGCGAAGTCGAAGCGTCCGGTATCGAGCACTGCCTTCAACTCGACTTTGCCGAAATCCGTCTCGATCATTCGCGCATCGGGATTGAGCGCGGCGACAATGGTGCGTGCGGCGGAAAGCGCCTCGGGCGAGGCGCAGCCCACCTTGTTCAGGATCACCACATCGGCAAACTCGATTTGCTCCACGAGGAGGTCGACAAGCGTGCGATTGTCGCCATCGCCTGCCGTTTCGCCGCGATCTACCAGAAAATCGGCCGAACCATAGTCTTTGAGCAGATTGGCAGCGTCAACCACGGTCACCATCGTGTCGAGCCGCGCGACATCTGAAAGGCTCTGGCCGTCCTCATCGCGAAAATCGAAGGTGGCTGCCACGGGAAGGGGCTCGGCAATGCCGGTGGATTCTATCAGCAGATAGTCAAAGCGACCATCCGCTGCGAGCGACCGCACCTCCTGCAAAAGATCGTCCCGCAGCGTGCAGCAGATACAGCCATTGGTCATTTCGACCAGTTGTTCCTCTGTCCGCGACAGGTTGGCCCCGCCATCGCGCACCAGCGCAGCATCGATGTTCACGTCGCTCATGTCGTTGACGATGACGGCAACGCGCAAGCCCTCGCGATTGGCCAGCACGTGGTTGAGCAGCGTCGTCTTGCCAGCGCCCAGGAAGCCCGAAAGGACGGTGACGGGCAGTTTTCTCTTCATGGTGGGATCTCCGATGGGGGTGAAGGCCGACAAGGCACTTCGGAACAGTTTATGTAATAACATTACACAGACTGTTCCTGTCAACTCTTGGCTTTATGTGTGCAAAGGTCGATGGTGCCATCGCAAGGCGGCAGATAGGCGGCGCGCTCCGACTTTTCCCCGCGAGCGCGGAGAAGGCCGAGACATCAACCGCTTGCCGCCCCTCTCCCCGCCTGCTGGGAGAGGGTAGGGTGAGGGGAGAAGGCCACAAGCGCGATGCCGGCCGCAACCACCCAAAAAGCCCCTCAATTCCCGCAGTGGGCCGGGGATGAATTCCGAAAATCCCTCAACAAAATCAACAGAGATTCTTTTTTTCATCCCCGCCCATTTTTCCTCTCGTAGACTCCTCCCCGTTCCGCCCTCGGATACACCTGACGATGCGATGTCGGGCGAGGCGG
>NZ_LJHS01000062.1 GCF_001296045.1 Rhizobium sp. AAP43
AGTCCGTCGCCGCTTCCGCGCCGCCGCCTCTCGTTCGGTGAAGCGGCTTATACGGCCACTCCTCGGAACCGTCAACAGCGAATTGTCAAAAATCTGTCTTTTTTCATAAGCCATTGAAAATAATGGCTTTATTAAGAGAAGGTCTGGACGGCACTCTATCATTGGCTTCTAACTTGCTGCCTTCTCGCACTAAGTGCGGTGTGGTCGAGCCTGACAAGCCACCTTGAGAGGCGCGGAACTGCGGGATTGTACGGAGCGGCCTTTCAATCCCGATCCATGTTCAGCCCATCGTGATCAAGATCAGCAGAATGAACATCAAGGGTACCGCCGTCAGAGCCGGAATGATGATCGCAGGATAGCCGAATGTGACAATGGCCAGAATCCAGACCATCAGCAGGTTGAGAATGAACAGCACCTTGGCTGTGGCGCTTCCTTGGACCGCTTCCTTCAGCATCCAGCCGAACACCGGCACGCGATAGATGATGGTAGAAAGCATGGTTTCAGTCCCTTTCCTTTATTGTAGCCATTTGGCTGCCGAGCATTCTCCCCTAGGGTCCCAGCTGTCGCAATGCGTCAAATTGGCGTTCGTCAATCGTAGCCTCCTCTCCCGCCGGATCACATCACGAAACGTCGCAATTTGCTGGACAGACGATAAAGCCGGGCTCTAGATTTCATCCTGATGGTTCCGCCCCGACGAGAGACAGGGGTGGACGAAGAGGGAATACGGTGAGGACTACCCATCAGGGGCCGAAACCGTGGCTGCCCCCGCAACTGTGAACGGCGAGCGACATCCGACATGCCATTGGCCTCAGGGCCGATAAGGCGGATCGAGCCCTGACCCGTGAGCCAGGAGACCTGCCATCAATCGACGTCGCTTTGGCGGCATTTACTCTTCTCGCGCGGTGGGCGCGGACGAAAGGACAAGACTATGCATATCGAACCCGGCGTCGTCGACGGCGCCAAACTCGCACTCTCCTATGCCACGGCAGCACTCTCATTCGGTCTCGTGGCCAAGATGGTCCGTGACGACCTCGCATCCAGCAAGACCCCGATCGGCCTCGCCGCACGGTCGGTCATGACCACGTCCCTGGTCTTTTCCTTCTTCGAAATCCTTCCGCATCATCCGGTTGGCGTCTCCGAAGTGCACCTGATCCTTGGCTCCACACTCTTCCTTATGTTCGGCGCAGGAGCTGCGTCGATCGGGCTGGCGCTTGGTCTTCTGCTTCAGGGTCTTTTCTTTGCGCCCTTCGATCTGCCGCAATACGGTATGAACGTGACAACCCTGATTGTACCGCTCTTTGGTCTCAGCCGGATCGCCAACCACATGATCCCGAGGAAGACGGCCTATGTGGACGTCCGTTATCGCGATGCGCTTGCGCTTTCGACGACCTACCAGGGCGGCATCGTCGCCTGGGTCGCCTTCTGGGCACTTTATGGTCACGGCTTCAGCGCCGACAATCTTGGCAATGTCGCCGCCTTTGGCGCCGCCTATATGCTGGTCGTCGTCGTCGAACCCCTGATCGACCTCGCGGTCTTGGCAGCTGCCAAATCCTGGCGAACGGCGACCGACAACCACCTGTTCAGCGACAGACTCCATCACGCCGCGGGCTGATTGCCAAGTCCAAAGGACGATCTAACAGCGCAACTGAGAAAGCGCATGGTCGAGGCCATGCGCTTTTTCTTTGAAAGGCGGCGAAGTTTCGGCTACCGCCAAAGGCATGACGCTGCGCGCTGCAGCACGGCACACTGACCCGACGAGGACGACCATGCGCATTCTGTCCGAAGCCTTTTTCCCGGAACTGCCCAGCTATTATCGTGGCAAGGTTCGCGAGAATTACGATCTTGCTGATGGCAGCCGGATTATCATCTCGACCGACCGCCTGAGCGCCTTCGACCGCATCCTCACCTGCATTCCCTACAAAGGTCAGGTCCTGACGCAGACGGCCCGCTACTGGTTCGAACACACGGCCGACATCTGCCCGAACCACGTCATCGCTTATCCCGATCCGAATGTGGTCGTTGGCAAGCGGCTGGACATCCTGCCAGTCGAGATCGTGGTGCGCGGCTACCTCGCCGGCACCACAGGCACCTCAATTCTGACGCTCTATAAGAAGGGCGAACGCAGCATGTATGGCATCACCCTGCCCGACGGCATGCGTGACAATGAAAAGCTGCCCTCCCCGATCATCACTCCAACCAGCAAGGAATTCGATGGCGGTCACGACGAACCACTCACGCCGGATGAGATCGTGTCGCGTGGCCTGCTGACCGAAGAACAATGGCAGACCTTGTCACGCTACGCGCTCGGCCTCTTTGCGCGGGGTCAGGAAATGGCAGCAGCCCGTGGGCTCATTCTCGTCGACACGAAGTATGAATTCGGCACGGATGAGAATGGCACGATCATTCTGGCAGACGAGATCCACACGCCCGACAGCAGCCGTTACTGGCTGGCTGACAGTTATCCGGAAAGCTTCGAAAAGGGCGAGCGCCCGAAAAGCTTCGACAAGGATTTCGTCCGAGCCTGGGTCGCCGAACGCTGTGATCCATATCATGATGAAATCCCGGAAATTCCGGCGACACTGGTGAACGACACGTCTCAGGTCTATATACAAGCATATGAAGCCATTACTGGCCTCACCTTCGAACCCGACGACCGTGGCGCGACCCCCTTTGAGCGCGTGCGGCAGAATCTGGAGACTTACTTCCCAGGAAAGTAGAATTGCCATGGATCAGGATTGCCGGAAGCCCAAAAACATTTCGATAGCGGTCGCTATGCAGGAGCGGTCGCAGAGGCGTCCTCGTCGCTCCGCAGAGGAGACCCGCGAAGAGATCCTCAACACGGCCGAAGAGCTGTTCCGCACCCATGGCTTCGCCAGTGTCTCGATCGCAGACATTGCGGCCGATCTTTCGATGTCACCGGCGAACGTCTTCAAACACTTTCGCACCAAAACTAGCCTCGTCGATGCCATTGCGACCCGCGCAATCGAGCAGAAAGTCTCAGAACTCGAGGCACTTGATTCAACACGCTGCGCAACCGAACGCCTCTCTGCCCTGGCCCATCATCTGATGATGGAACATTTCAATGACCGAAAGGACACTCCTTTCGTCTTCGAAATGATCCTCGTGACCATTCGGGAAGAGCTGGATTGCGGCGAGCGCTTCCGCGACATGATCGTCGAAATGCTGAGCCGGATCATTGAGGCTGGCATCGAGGAAGGTAGCTATCATGTGGGAGACATTCCACGTTTCGCCAACGCCGCGTTCGACGCCCTCGTCTGCGTGATCCATCCTGTCATGATCGGGTTGGAGAAAACTGACATATTGGCAACACGCTGTAATCACGTTGTCGCGCTTATCGATGCTGCACTGCGCTCTCCGCTTGCAAAGTGACGATAATTAACTTACGTCACTTTTGCCTGTGATCTGCGCGGCATGATCACGTGGTCCCGCACGCCTATGCCTTCCTCCCTTCGCGGGCGGAAATGACATCATTCTATAGCTCTTGGGATTATCGATGACCCGACGCCTCAAACTCGCCTCCGCCGTCGCGATCTGCCTCGTCACGCTCGCAAGCTGCAGTGATTCAGAAACGGCCGCTACAGGCGCTCCGGGCGCCGGCCAGGAACGACCGCCCGCACCAGTGAGCATTGCGGTGATGAAGAAGGCACCGCATGCCTTGACCAGCAATCTGCCGGGCCGTGCCTCCGCGTTCCAGACCGCTCAGATCCGTCCGCGTGTTAGCGGCATCATCAAGGAAATCGCCTTCAAGGAAGGCAGTGAAGTCAAGCAGGGCGATCTGCTCTACAAGATCGAGGACGACACCTATCGCGCCGCTTATGCGCAAGCCGAAGCAACACTCCGGAAGGCTGAGGCCGGCGTTCCGACCGCGCAGTCCAACCTCGCCCGCCAGGAGCGCCTTGTCGGCAGCGGCGCGACCCAGGTTGAACTTGAAAACGCCCGCGTGACATTGCTGCAGGCCGAGGCGGATGTCGCCGTCGCAAAGGCAGCGCTTCGGTCGACAGAAATCGAACTCGGTTTGACCGAAGTCCGCGCGCCCTTCGAAGGTGTTACAAACGCGTCCACCTATTCTGTCGGCAACGTCGTCACCGCAAACCAGGCCGATTCCCTGACGACGCTTCGGCAGCTCGACCCAATCTATATCGATTTGACGGAATCCAGCGTCAATCTTCTGCGGCTGCGCGAAGCGATCAAGGCTGGCCGTGTCAATCAGAGCGAGATTACCGAAATCCGCCTGACCCTGGAAGATGGCCACGAATACCCGGTCGTCGGCAAGCTCGACATGTCGGATATGGCTGTATCCGAAACCACCGGCACTTATACGATCCGCGCTGTCTTCGACAATCCGGACAATCTCGTTCTGCCGGGCATGTATGTTCGCGCCACGGCTACCGTCGGAACGGAAGAAGGCTTCCTCATTCCCCAGCGCGCTGCAACCCGCGACGCCAAGGGCCAGCTAACGGCAAAATTCGTAACAGCCGACAACAAGGTTGAAACCCGCTCCTTTGCCGAAAGCCAGGTATCTGGAAACAACTGGCTTGTGACGCAAGGCATCTCCGATGGCGACAAGCTCATCCTCGACGGCTTCCAGTGGATCGCTGACGGCGCCCCTGTAAACCCGGTCGAAGCCACCATCAATGAACAGGGCATCGTCGAGGAAGTCGCGAAGCCCGAGGCCGCCCCCGCTGCAAAGCCCTGAGCTGACGCAACGCGGCATTTGAGGCACTAGGGGAAAACCAATGGCCAAATATTTTATTCGTCGCCCGGTCTTTGCATGGGTGATTGCGATCATCATCATGCTCGGCGGTGCACTGGCGATCTCGACCCTGTCGATCGCCCAGTATCCCGAAATCGCACCGACAACTGTCCGCATTTCGGCAAGCTACAACGGCGCAAGTGCGGAAACCGTCGAAAAATCAGTGACTTCGATTATCGAAGACGGCATGACCGGCCTTGATGATCTGACCTATATGACGTCATCGTCGAGCACAGGCTCAGCCAGCGTAACCCTCACCTTCGGCAATTCCGTCGACCCGGAAATCGCCCAGGTCCAGGTCCAGAACAAGCTGCAGCTCGTCCAGTCGCAGTTGCCGGACATCGTCCAGACGGCAGGTATATCGGTCACCCGCTCGACATCGAGTATCCTGCTCGTCGGCGCACTGGTCTCGACCGACGGCGCCCGCACCAATGTCGAACTCGGCGATATCTTCTCGACGCAGATCGAGGATCAGATCAAGCGCCTGGAAGGCGTTGGTAGCATCGAGGTCTTCGGCACCGGATACGCCATGCGCGTCTGGCTCGACCCGTTCAAGCTGAACAAGTTCCAGCTCACTCCGACGGACATTACCACGGCCATCCAGTCGCAGAACACCCAGGTGTCCGTGGGCTCGCTCGGCGGACAGCCTATGGCCGAAGGCCAGCAGATCAACGTGACGGTGACGGCCCAAAGCCAGTTGCAGTCCGTCTCTGAATTCGAATCGATCATTCTGAAGACCGAAACAGACGGTGCCACCGTTCGACTGAGCGACGTTGCCCGCATCGAGATCGGTCAGGAAAGCTACGCGACAAACACGAGGTCAAACCGCAATCCAGCGACCGGCTTTGCGGTGAACCTGGCAACTGGTGCGAACGCACTGGACACGGCCGATCGCGTAAAGACAGTGCTGACCACTCTCAGCGAAGCCCTGCCGGAAAACGTCGTCATTACGTACCCTTATGACACGACTCCCTTCGTTGAGTTGTCGATCGAGAAGGTGGTTCACACACTCTTCGAAGCAATTATCCTGGTCTTCGTCGTGCTGCTGGTCTTCCTGCAGAACTTCCGCGCCACTCTCATTCCGATGATTGCCGTGCCCGTCGTTCTGCTCGGTACCTTCGGCGTCCTGGCAATCACCGGATATTCGATCAACACGCTGACAATGTTCGCGATGGTTCTCGCAATCGGTCTTCTCGTCGACGACGCCATCGTGGTCGTCGAGAATGTCGAGCGCATCATGACCGAAGAGGGCTTGTCACCGCTTGAGGCCACTGAAAAGTCCATGGGTGAAATCACCGGCGCAATCGTCGGTATCGCTCTGGTCCTGACGGCCGTATTCATCCCGATGGCCTTCTTCGGCGGCTCCACGGGCATCATCTATCGTCAGTTCTCGATCACCATCGTCTCGGCCATGGCACTCTCTGCCATTGTCGCACTCGTTCTGACCCCGGCGCTCTGCGCCACGATGCTGAAGCCTGTGGACCACCACAAGCCGAAGCGCGGCCTTTCGGCCTGGTTCAATCGCAATTTCGATCGCACCACCGGCGGCTACGTGTCAACGATCGGATACCTGCTCAAGCGCCCCTTCCGTGTCATGCTGATGTTCGCGGTCGTCATCGGTGGGATGGGATGGTTCTTCCTTCGCCTGCCCTCTTCCTTCCTGCCGCAAGAAGACCAGGGTGTTCTGATGACCATCGTCCAGCTGCCGAACGGTGCAACCGTTACGCGGACGGAAGAGGTCATCAAGAAGATCGAGAACTACTATCTCGACAAGGAAAAGGACGCGATTCAGGACGTGTTTTCCGTGTCCGGCTTCTCCTTTGTGGGCTCCGGCCAGAACTATGCGCTCGTCTTTGCCAAGCTGAAGGATTTCGACGAACGCCAGACGCCGGAACTGGCAGCCTCTGCGATCGTCCAGCGCGCCATGGGATATTTCTTCACCATCCGTGACGCCATGGTCTTCCCGCTTCAGCCGCCGGCCATCCCCGGTCTCGGCACCTCCAGCGGCTTCTCGATGTATCTTGTCGACAGCGGCAAGAACGGCACCGAGGCACTGACGGCGGCCTCAGGGCAGCTCATGCAGGCTGGAAGCAGCAATGCGAATGTCAGCTCGCTTCGTTCGAACAACCCGCCGGCAGAAAGCCAGCTCAAACTCCTCCTCGACCAGGAGAAGATGGGCGCCATGGGTCTCGACATCGCGACCGTCAACAACATGCTGTCGACCATCTTCGCCGGCAGAGACGTGAACGACTTTACCCTGAATGGCGAGTTGAAGCCTGTCTACGTTCAGGGCGACGCGCCCTACCGCATGCAGGAAGACGCTGTCGATCACTGGTATGCCCGCAATACGGAAGGCGAGATGGTACCCTTCTCGTCCTTCGTGAAGACCGAATGGGTCAGCGGCGCTCCGACGCTCAGCCGCTTCAACGGTGTTGGCGCCATCTCCATGGAAGGTGCTGCTGGTCCGGGCGTAAGCTCCGGCACGGCGATGGACACGATGGAACAGCTAACGGCCGGCCTCGGCGGCGGCTACACCGTTGCCTGGCAGGGGATTTCCTATCAGGAACGCCTATCCGGTTCGCAGGCTCCGATACTCTACGCCCTGTCGGTTCTGATCGTCTTCCTCTGCCTCGCAGCCCTCTATGAAAGCTGGTCGATCCCCTTCTCGGTGATCATGGCAGTGCCCGTAGGTGTTCTGGGGGCGGTCGCGGCGGCTCACTTCTTTGGCCAGTCGAACGACGTCTACTTCAAGGTCGGCCTCCTGACGACCATCGGTCTTGCCGCGAAGAATGCGATTCTCATCGTCGAATTCGCAAAAGACCGACAGGGGCCGGGCGTGAGCCTGATCGAGGCGACACTCGAGGCCGCAAAGCTTCGCCTGCGTCCGATCATCATGACGTCTCTGGCCTTTATGCTGGGTGTTGTGCCTCTCGCCATTGCCTCAGGCGCCGGCTCGGCTGCACAGAACTCCATCGGCATTGGCGTGCTGGGCGGTGTCTTTACGGCAACAGCGCTGGGAATTTTCTTCGTACCATCGTTTTTCGTCATTATTCGCAAGCTTTTCGGCGGTGCAAAAGCCGACGAAGGCGTGACATCCTAGAAGCTGACAATCTATGTTAACCATCAAAGCATAGGCTGCGTTGACAGCCTATGCGCGCACAGCGGCCACCGATACAGGCTTCCATGAGGTAGCTAATTCGTTGTAGGCCTTGGGGACTTGAACAGGAATTCGTGATGCCATCCATTCGTGCAGCCGCTCCACTCGTAATGCTCCTTCTTTCAGGCTGCGTTGTCGGCCCGAACCATGAAACGCCGCAGACTGCCCTTCCGGCCAAATTCTCCGAAGGCAGCACCAAGCCGAATGGCGACGTGACGATGGCATCCTGGTGGACTGCCTTCAACGATCGCCGGCTCGATTCGCTGGTCGAAAAGGGACTGTCGGAAAACCTCTCCGTCCTTCAGGCCATCGAACGCATCTCGGCCGCGGAAGCCAACTTCAACGCCGCTGACGCCGGCGCCTTCCCGCAGCTGACCACGTCGTCGGCATTCGAAGTCTCCGGTGCAAGGGCAACCGGTGATCTCGCCGCCACACGCAGCAGCGACAACACCCGCACAACCAGCGGCTCGCTGAACGCATCCTGGTTGCTCGATCTGTTCGGCGAATATCGCCGCTCGAAGGAAAGTGCGGGCGCCACCCTCGATGCCGCCTATGCGAGCGCCGATGTCGCCAAGCTTACCTATCTCTCCAGCGTCGTGTCCGCCTATATCGACGCCCGCTACTATCAGGAGCGCATTGCGATTGCCCGCAAGAGCCTCGCGTCGCGTCGGGAAACGCTGGACCTGACCAAGCTCCAGCTCGAAGCAGGCGCCGCCTCGCGTCTCGACGTTGTCCAGGCCGAAGGTCTGGTCAACTCGACACTGGCCGAAATCCCAGGACTCGAAACGTCGTTCCGCCAGGCCACACACCGCATCGCCTTCCTGCTCGGCTTGCCGGCCGCAACCCTTGTTGCCGACCTGCAGAAGGGCGCACCACAGCCTTACGCCCGCCGCAGCGTGAACTCCGGCGTTCCAGCCGACCTCATCCGCAATCGCCCCGACATCCGCGCAGCTGAGCGCAATCTCGCTGCGGCCGTCGCCGAAGTCGGCGTGGCGGAAGCAGCGCTCTACCCGTCGATCTCGCTCAGCGGCACAATTTCGCCGGCCCATATCGCATCGTCAGGCGTCGATGGCAGTGTCACGTCCTGGGGCTTTGGCCCGAGCTTGAACCTGCCGATCTTCGACGCAGGCGCACGGCGCGCCAACGTCAAGGCACGGGAATCGGCCGTCCGCGAAGCGCAGCTCGCCTGGAAGGAAGCCGTTCTCAACGCGGTGCAGGAAGTCGAAAATGCACTGGTGGCCGTCAACCGCGCCCGCCAGACAGTCTCTGCTCTGACGGCAACGGTTCGTTCTTATGAAGAAGCCCTGTCGCTGGCGACTGCCAGCTATCGTGACGGCGCTTCCTCGCTGCTCGACGTACTCGACGCCCAGCGGAACGTGGCAAGTGCACAGGCCAACCTGGCCCAGGCCGTTCAGCAGGTCGCGACCAACTACGTCAACCTCAACGTCGCCATTGGTGGTGGCTATGCCTGGGGCGCAACGACGACTGTCGCCAAGAAGTAGGCTTGACGCCAATCAATGAAAACGGCGACCTCTCGGTCGCCGTTTTTGTTTGTCCGGGGTCAGAACGTCGCCGGCGTGTTGATCCAGATGAGCACGGTCTCGCCATCTGAGACATTCCGCCACGAATGTGGGCGCCGGCTCTCGAAGTAGAAACTGTCTCCAGGACCGAGTTCGAAAAATTGGTCACCGTCGAGCACGATCTCAAGGTTTCCCTGCAGCATGTGGATGAACTCTTCGCCCTCGTGCTGATAAGCCCCTTCACTTGACGCACCAGGCGCCAGCTGGAAGCGGTTGCATTCCATCTGGTTCCGTCCCTCGGCCAGCACCTGCACGGCCACGCCGGACGATGTGGTCGGCCATGAGGGCCACTTGCCATCGCGAATAAGCGACTCGCCACCGCGCCCCTCCTCCTGCCCGCTTAATGAGGCCAGGGTCGTGCCGAGATGCCGGGCAACCTCATGCAAAGCCGTGAACGAGAGCCCCTGCGAGGTGCGCTCGAATGTCGAGAGCTGCGAGACCGCAACGCCTGTCGCCTGCGCCACACTTTCGAGCGTCCGGCCAGCATCCCGCCGCAAACGACGCATCCGGGTTCCAGGCCTGACATCACTGGCGTCGATCGCCTCGTCGTCCGGCTCACTCCTGTCTTCGTCAGAAAGGGCTGCCTCATCACGCAGCGTCTCGCGGATTGCTGCGGGGTTCAGTCCCTTTTCACTTCGCAGCCAGGCAATGCGCTTCAGCCGGTCAACAAGCGCCTTGTCATAGACGCGTTGTCCGGTCGCCGTACGGATTGGTTGGATGAGAGATTGGCTCTCCCATAACCTGAGCGTCGACGGCGATACCCCCGCCATGCGGGCAGCTTCAGCAATCTTGAAACGGATCTCGTCCACGGGGGCCCCTTACGGATGTCGCGATCTCGGGTGATAATGCCGAAAAGGCATATTGCAAGTCTACAGAAAAAATGTAGGAAATTATACAGGCGCTCGTTTCGAAGCGAGCGCGCCCCGTGGCAACCCCGTCGCACAGGACGAATACGATGAAGAACGCCGATATCTCAGCTCGCAAGAACGACGCCATCTCCCGCGGCGTTGGCATGACCACGCAGATCTATGCCGACAAGGCGGAGAACGCCGAAATCTGGGATGTCGAGGGCAATCGATACATCGATTTCGCTGGCGGCATTGCCGTTCTCAACACCGGCCATCGCCACCCGAAGGTGGTCGAAGCGGTGAAGGCCCAACTTGACCGTTTCACGCACACTTGCCACCAGGTCGTCCCTTACGAAAACTACGTCGCGCTTGCCGAGCGTCTCAACAAGATCGTACCGGGCAAGTTCGAGAAAAAGACGATCTTCGCGACCACAGGAGCCGAAGCTGTCGAAAACGCCATCAAGATCGCCCGTTGCGCGACGGGCCGCTCGGCCGTCATCGCGTTTACCGGCGGCTTCCATGGTCGCACCTTCCTCGGTATGGCGCTGACCGGCAAGGTCGTGCCCTATAAGGTTGGCTTCGGCCCAATGATGGGTGACGTCTTCCACGTTCCCTTCCCGCTCGAAATGCACGGCATCGACGTCGAGACCTCGCTTGACGTGCTCGACAAGCTGTTCAAGGCCGATGTCGACCCGAAGCGCGTTGCAGCCATCATCCTGGAACCCGTCCAGGGCGAAGGCGGATTCTATGATGTTCCGCGCGCCCTCATGAAGGCCCTGCGCGAACTCTGCGACGAACACGGCATTCTGCTCGTCGCCGACGAAGTCCAGACCGGCTTCGCCCGCACCGGCAAGCTCTTCGCCATGGAGCATTATGACGTGGTTCCGGACCTGACGACTATGGCCAAGAGCCTCGCGGGCGGCTTCCCGCTCTCGGCCGTCACCGGTCGCGCCGAGCTGATGGATGCCCCCGGCCCCGGCGGTCTCGGCGGCACCTATGCCGGCAATCCGCTGGCGATCGCCGCCGCCCATGCGGTCCTTGACGTGATCGAAGAAGAGCAGCTTTGCGACCGCGCCAACCAGCTCGGCAACCGTCTCAAGCAACGCTTGGAAGCGATCCGCGCAGACGTGCCTCACATCATGGACATCCGTGGCCTCGGCTTCATGAACGCCGTGGAGTTCAAGATCCCGGGAACCGACAAGCCGAACGCGGATTTCACCAATACGGTACGCGTCAAGGCGCTGGAAAAGGGCCTGATCCTTCTGACCTGCGGCGTCTACAGCAACGTCATCCGCTTCCTCGCCCCGATCACCATTCAGGACGAGGTCTTCAACGAGGCGCTCGACCTGATCGAAGCTTCGATCCGTGAAGTTGCAGCAGGAGCCTGAGGCATGACCCTTTCGAACATTCTGACCGACAAACTCAAGGACCCGACACTGGCGACCAACAAGTCGCTGGTCGGAAACGACTGGCTGGCTGCAAGCCAGTCCGGCAAGACCTTCGAGGTCACCAACCCGGCCACGGGCGAAGTCATCGCGGTTCTCCCCGATGTGAGCAAGGCGGAGGTCACCAAGGCCATCGATGCGGCACATGCCGCACAGAAGGCCTGGGCGAAGAAGACCGGCAAGGAGCGCGCCGCGGTTCTGCGTAAGTGGAATGACCTGATGGTCGCCAATGCTGACGATCTCGCAACAATCCTTACGATGGAAATGGGCAAGCCCTGGACTGAGGCCCGCGGCGAAATCCTTTACGGCGCATCTTACGTCGAGTGGTTCGCCGAAGAGGCAAAACGCGTCTACGGTGACACCATTCCCGGCCATCAGGCCGACAAGCGCATCATGGTGATCAAGCAGCCCATCGGCGTCGTCGGCGCCATCACGCCATGGAACTTCCCGAACGCCATGCTCGCCCGCAAGGTGGCACCGGCACTCGCCGTCGGCTGCGCGATGGTGTCGAAGCCCGCCGCCCAGACCCCGCTCTCGGCACTGGCGCTTGCCATCCTCGCCGAGCGCGCAGGCTTGCCGGCTGGTCTGTTCTCGGTGCTGACCTCGACCGATGCAGCCATGGTCGGCCAGGAGTTCTGCGCCAATGACAAGGTCCGCAAGCTGACCTTCACCGGATCCACCAATGTCGGCCGTATCCTGATGCGTCAGGGCGCCGACCAGATCATGAAGCTCGGCCTGGAACTCGGCGGCAATGCGCCCTTCATCGTCTTCGACGATGCAGATCTCGATGCCGCCGTCGAAGGTGCGATGATCTCGAAGTATCGCAATGCCGGCCAGACCTGCGTCTGCGCCAACCGCCTGTACGTGCAGTCTGGCGTTTACGATGCCTTCGCAGCAAAGCTTGCCGAGAAGGTTGCGCAGCTCAAGGTTGGCAATGGTTTCGCGGAAGGCGTGACGACTGGGCCGCTGATCGATGCCAACGCCATTAAAAAGGTCAAGGAACACGTCGCAGACGCCGTGTCGAAGGGCGCCAAGGTCGCGCTCGGCGGCAAGTCGTCGGCCGCAGGCGACCTGTTCTTCGAACCCACCATCCTGACCGGCGTCACAACAGAGATGAAGGTCGCAACCGAAGAAACCTTCGGCCCAGTCGCCCCGCTCTTCAAATTTGAAACGGAAGACGAAGTTGTCGAACTCGCCAATACGACCGAGTTCGGCCTCGCCTCCTATTTCTACTCGAAGGACATCGCCAAGATCTTCCGGGTCGCGGAAGCCCTCGAATACGGCATGGTCGGTGTCAACACCGGCCTGATCTCCACAGAGGTCGCGCCTTTCGGCGGCATCAAGCAGTCGGGCCTCGGCCGTGAAGGCTCGAAATACGGCATCGATGATTATACCGAGATGAAGTACATCTGCCTCGGCGGCATTACGTAAGACGAGAGCGGTCCCCGGTCATTCCGGGGACCGCCCGGTCCCGGCGGCCAGTTCATCCGTCAGACCTGACGCGACCCGGCGAGCGAGTTCAGCCAGTTGCCGGTAGTGATCTCCACGTGCACTGGTTGCGCGCCAGAAGATCCCGATTTCCCTCATCCCCTGCCAGCCAACGATGTTCATCAGCCGGATGTCCTGATCCTTGGCGAATTCCGAGCGGACATAAAATTCCGGAAAGAGCGACAGGCCCATATTGATCGACACCATCTGGCGGATGGCATCGAGGCTTGATCCCTCGTAGTCTTCTGCGACCACGGCACCGGATGCGGCCGAGAAATTGCGCACATCGTCCATAAGTCGGTGCCCCGCGCCGAGGCTGAGAAGTTTCACCCCCGCTAGGTCTGCAAGTTGAATTGTGCTGCGTTCTGCCAGCGGATGCTCCCGGGGGGCTGCGAGAAAAATCCGCTCCCGGCAAATGACTTCGGAGATCAGACCTTCGGAACGCCTGGGAAGTGGACCCAGCCCACAGTCCATCACCCCTTGCAGAACGGTCTCTTCAAGATCCGCCGGCTTTTCTTCGCGGATATAGAGCTTGAGCTCAGGATACTGCTGATGCAAAGGCGGCAACAGATACGGCAGGAAATAGGGACCGAACGAGGGCGCTGTTCCCATTCGCATCATGCCACCGAGATTGCCGATCGAACTGGCGGCGAGTGTACGGATCTCATCGAGCCCATTCAGGATGATCCTCGCCGCTGAGATAACGTCCGTGCCAACGGGCGTCGGCCGGACCTGACCGGGAAGGCGCTCGATGAGTGTTACGCCCAACTGTTTTTCCAGAAGCGCAACCTGCACGGACAATGTGGGCTGGGAGACGTGGCACTGTCGCGCGGCCTCTCCGAAATGCCGACAGTCGTCGAGCGCTACGAGATATTCCAGTTGCCGATGGCTAGGGCGGTACGGCAAGAGCGACTCCGATAGAGAGGATCTATCGCAATCATATAATCAATGAATTAGAACAATCAAACAGTCGGCATCATATTATGTCTCGTAGGACATAGGAGATCGCTCATGAAACAGCTGCTGAAAGCCCTGAAAGCCCGCCAATCGATCATCGCGGCGACGATCGATGAGGAACAGAGACGCCCTCAGCCCGACGGCATAAGGGTCCGCGCCTTGAAGAAGATCAAGATGCACTTAAAGGAGCAGATCATGGTCCTGGAACGTGGTGACGCGGCGAAAACGGTTCGGTCTCGCATCGGATCGGCCAAACTCGCCCATACCTTGCCGTCTGGGCGATGAGACCCGGATACTACCGTCATCGCGGGTTATCCGGCGCCGTGTGAAACGCGCCGCGTAACAGATGTAGTCCATCGGATCACCGCGCGGTCACACCGCAAAAAGAAAGCCCGGCATCGATGACGCCGGGCTATTTGATTCAGGTGCGGTCTACGCCTCAGTTCTTCGCGCGCTCGACGTAGGAATTGTCTTCGGTCGCGATGACGACGCGGACACCGGCGTCAACATGCGGCGGCACCATCGTGCGGATGCCGTTCGACAGGATCGCCGGTTTGTAGGACGACGAAGCCGTCTGGCCCTTGACGACCGGCTCGGTCTCGACGATCTCAAGCGTCACGTGACGCGGAAGCTGGATGGCGAGCGCGACGCCTTCATGCATGGACAGGATGCAGACCATGCCTTCCTGCAGGTAAGCCTTCTGCTCGCCCATGGTCTCAACGTCGACGACGACCTGATCGTAGTTTTCCGGGTTCATGAAGTGGAAGCCTTCGCCGTCCTCGTAGAGGAACTGGTGGTTCACGTCTTCAACAAATGCGCGCTCGACCTGCTCGGTCGTCCGCCAGCGCTCCGACACCTTCACGCCATCGACGATGCGGCGCATGTTGACCTGCGTCACCGGTGTGCCCTTGCCCGGGTGAAAGTTCTCGGCCGTCAAAACGACATAGAGCTTGCCGTCGACATCGATAACATTGCCCTTGCGCACGGACGAGGCGATAATCTTGACCATTGGAATTCCTTGTATCTGCGTAAGACCCGTCGTAAAGGACGGCCTCCCGACTGACCTCTTCGAATTTCTGGGGCGCAACTAACCCAAATCCGGGAAAATAGCCAGCCCGCGTTGAGAAAAGGACCGAGATTCCGGCATGATTGACCGCCGAAGTTCAGCGCCCCCTTGGTGGAGCCCGTCTGCCCATGCGGATCGGCGCCCCTTCCTTGTTGGACGCAACCGGATCCAGGCTGCCTTCCGCGCACACTTCGCCGTTTCGGATTTCATCGAGGTCGATACCGCAACCCTGCAGATATCGCCTGGAAACGAGGCCCATCTGCACGCTTTCGCGACCCAAGCGATCGGCCATGACGGGACCTCGGTTCCGCTTTACCTGCACACATCGCCCGAATTTGCCTGCAAGAAGCTTCTCGCGGCCGGCGAGACGCGCATCGCCTGCTTCGCCCATGTCTACCGCAATCGCGAACGCGGGCCCTTGCACCACCCGGAATTCACCATGCTGGAATGGTACCGCGTCGGCGAACGCTACGAGCAGCTGATGGCAGACTGCGCAAGCCTTCTGGCGCTTGCAGCCGAAACATCAGGCACACGGCAGTTCACCTATGGCAATAAGACCTGTGATCCATTCGCGGCACCCGAGCGCCTTTCCGTCGCCGATGCCTTCACGCGCTACGCCGGCATAGACCTGCTTGCCACCATCGCAGCCGACGGCAATACAGACCGTGAAAACCTGGCCGCACAGATGCGCGACCAAGGTCTGCGCGTTGCGGACGATGATACCTGGGCCGATCTCTTCAGCCGCGTCATCGTGGAGAAGGTGGAACCGAACCTCGGCAACAGCCGCCCGACGATCCTCGACCGCTATCCGGTTGCCGAAGCAGCATTGGCGCGCCCCTGCCCCGATGATCCGAGGGTTGCCGAACGTTTTGAACTCTATGCCTGCGGCGTCGAACTCGCCAATGCCTTCGGCGAATTGACCGACCCGAACGAACAGCGTCGGCGTTTCGAGGCCGAGATGGTCGAGAAAAACCGCGTCTATGGCGAGACCTATCCGCTCGACGAAGACTTTCTCGACGCGCTCTCGATCATGCCCGAAGCCTCCGGCATCGCGCTCGGCTTCGACCGTCTGGTCATGCTGGCGACCGGCGCCCTGCGCATCGACCAGGTGATCTGGGCGCCAGTTGCGGAGACACATCTTGGCTGATGCCACGCTTCGCAGCATTGAGGATCTGGTCTCTGTGGGCCTCATCTCCGATGAAAGCGGGAAGGGTCTCGCACCTGTCGCGTCACGCTATGCGATCGCTTTGACGCCGGCCGTTCTCGACCTCATCGATCCGAACGATCCCAACGACCCGATCGCTGCGCAATATCTGCCCACCCCAGCCGAACTGACCGAGCATCCGGCAGAGCGCGACGATCCAATCGGCGACAGACCGCACACGCCGGTGGAAGGTATCGTCCATCGCTATCCGGACCGGGTTCTGCTGAAGCTTCTGCATGTCTGTCCGGTCTACTGCCGCTTCTGCTTCCGCCGAGAAATGGTCGGACCGGAAGGAGACGGCACGCTGAACGCCGAACAGATCGGCAAGGCGCTCGACTACATCCGCTCGGACAGCCGCATCTGGGAAGTCATCCTGACCGGTGGTGACCCGCTAATCCTCTCACCCCGCAGACTGCGCGATGTGATGCTGCAATTGGCCTCGATCGAGCATGTGAAGATTGTCCGTATTCACAGCCGCGTGCCAGTTGCCGATCCTGGTCGGATCACCGAGGAGCTTCTGGACGCGCTGAAATCGAGCGGCAAGTCCGTTTATGTGGCGCTTCACGCAAACCACGCCCGCGAGATGACTGAGAATGCGCGAGCCGCCTGCGCACGCCTGATCGATGCCGGCATCACCATGGTTAGTCAGAGCGTTCTCCTCAAGGGCGTCAATGACGACGCCGATACGCTCGCGGATCTGATGCGCGCCTTCGTCGAGAGCAGGATCAAGCCCTACTATCTCCATCATCCCGACATGGCGCCCGGAACGGGCCACTTCCGCCTGACGATTGCCGAGGGGCAGGCGATCATGCGGGAACTGCGCAACCGGATTTCTGGTCTTTGCATCCCCCATTACATCCTCGATTTGCCCGGCGGCCACGGCAAGGTTGAGGCCGGCCACGCCGCACTGCAAGAAATTGAACCAAATCGATACATCATCCTCGACCGAGTGGGCGAGGAACACGTTTACCCGGCGTAGCAGACGCTTTAGCGCTCATTACAGGCTTCGCCCAGCCTTCCGAACCCGCCTCCAGATACCATTCAGTCGAAGTTTACCCAATTGTTTAGCGGAAACTTCGTCTTTCCTAGGTAAGAAATCGCTCAATAAAAATTCCGAGCGATGATCTGGGAGAAAACGATGAACGACACCATTCGCGCACTTGTCACGAAGCTTGGCGGCCTGCCGGTTGCAGTCGATACGCTCGCAGACGACGCAGACCTTTATGCAGCCGGCCTTTCTTCCTTCGCCTCCGTGCAACTGATGCTCGGCCTCGAAGAAGCCTTCGACATGGAGTTCCCGGATCATCTCCTGAACCGCAAGTCCTTTGCCAGCATCGCGGCGATCGAAGCGACAGTGAACACCATTCTCGGGGACAGAAAGGTCGCCTGATGGATCTCTCGAGCACGTCCTCAACGGAGGTCAGCCTGAAGGCGCGTGCGGCGCGTGTGGCAAAGGTCGCCGCCGCCCATGCCGATGATGTCGACAAGGTCGGTCGCTTCCCAAAGGAAGCGGTCGAGGCGCTAAAGGCCGAACGCCTGATGGGCATACAGATCCCCGTCGATTGCGGCGGCGAAGGCCGATCGACGTCGGAAATTGCTGAAGTCTGCACCATCCTGGCGCAGGCCTGCGCCGCCAGCGCCATGATCTTCGCCATGCACCAGATCAAGGTTTCGAGCCTGGTCTCGCACGGTACGGATGCCAGCTGGCATCGCGACTTCATGCGCCGTGTTTGCGACGAGCAGATGCTGCTCGGCTCGGCCACGACCGAAGGCGGCATCGGTGGAAACCTGCGCAATTCGATCTGCGCTATCGAGGTCGATGGAGACGTTTGCCGGTTGGAAAAGGATGCAACAGTCATTTCCTACGGCAAACATGCCGATGCGATCCTGATCACATCGCGCGCCCACAAGGATGCCCCGCCCAGCGACCAGGTCATGACCGTCTTCCTCAAGGACCAGTACACCCTCGAACAGACCCATGTCTGGGACACGATGGGCATGCGCGGCACCTGCTCCGACGGTTTCCTTTTCAAGGGCGAAGCACCGGCGGTCCAGATCCTGCCGAAACCCTTCGCCGAAATCGCCGCCCAGTCAATGCTGGCGAGTTCGCACCTCCTGTGGAGTGCGCTGTGGTACGGCATTGCCGTCGACGCCTTCACCAAGGCGCAGACCTTCGTTCGTGCCGCCGCCCGCAAAGCACCCGGAACGCAACCGCCAGGGCTCGTGCAACTGGCGGAAATGTCGAGCCAGCTTCAGGTGATCCGCTCAAACATCCTCCAGGGTCTCGCATCCTACGAGACCGCACTCGCAGACCACGACCGGCTGTCCTCGATGGCTTTTGCCGTCGCGATGAACAACGTGAAGATTGCCTCCTCCGAGATGATCCTGCCCGTTATCAACCAGGCGCTCCGGATCTGCGGCATCATGGGATACAAGAACGGTACGCCGTTCAGCCTGGGCCGCCACCTACGCGACGCACACTCCGCCGAACTGATGATTTCCAACGATCGCATCCTCGGCAATACGTCGACAATGCTGCTCGTCCACAAACAAGAAACCGGACTTTTGGGGTAAACGGACATGGATATGCAGGTAAGCTTTCTGGACCGTCTCTTCGAGAGCGGCCTTCTAATCGAAACCGGCGTCGACGGCCTTTATGGTCGCAGCGGCCAGTTTGAGGACGTGATTGCAGCCTTTGAGCGGCTCATCGATCGCATTGGCGGCGCCGACGGTGCGGAGGCGATCCGCTTTCCGCCCGGCATGAACGTCGCCTACTTCGAGAAAAGCGGCTACATGAAGAGCTTCCCGCAGCTCGCCGGCACCGTGCATTCTTTTTGCGGCAACGACCACGACCACATGAGCCTCCTCCAGTGCATGGAAGAGGGCAAGGACTGGACGAAGGAGCAGAAGGCGACGGATATCGCGCTGACGCCAGCCGCCTGCTATCCGCTCTATCCAACGGTGGCCAAGCGCGGCCCGATTTCGAACAAGGGCGGTCTCTACGACCTGCAATCCTATTGCTTCCGCCACGAGCCGTCGAAAGATCCAGCCCGCCAGCAGCTGTTCCGCATGCGTGAATATGTCTGCATGGGCACTGAGGCCCATGTCACCACCTTCCGCCAGACCTGGATGGATCGCGGTGTCGAGATGATGAAGTCGATCGGCCTCGACGTTGAAATCGATGTGGCGAACGACCCCTTCTTCGGCCGCGCCGGTCGCTTGCTCGCCAACAACCAGCGCGACCAGAACCTGAAGTTCGAGCTGCTCATTCCTGTCACCTCGCAGGCCAACAAAACGGCCTGCATGAGCTTCAACTATCACCAGGACGCCTTCGGCCAAAAATGGGGTCTGAACCTTGAAGACGGTTCTGTCGCCCATACCGCCTGCGTCGGTTTCGGCCTGGAGCGCATCGCACTTGCCCTCTTCGCCAAACATGGCCTCGATGTCGCCGTCTGGCCCGATGCCGTCCGCAAGACGCTCTGGGGCTGATCACGTGACGACATCCGTCTTTCCCGGCCTCGATCCGGCCCGGTACCAACCCCATGCGCTACATTCAAGCGAGCGCATGTGGCCGGAGACCAATTGCTACGTCGATCTCTGGATCGAAGTTCTCTCCGCCCAGGGCTCGCACCCGGAAGCCATGCTCGGCTTCACGCTGACCCAGGATTTCGAGGGCGACCAGTTCACCTTCTTCAAGGTACCGCTGGAGGATCTGGAAGCGCTTTACGGCATCCGCGCCACGGAACTTGCGATCTTCGACAGCGTCGAGGCGCATGTTCAGGCGCAGATCGCGCGCGGCCGTCTCTGCCTCGTCGAGATGGACAGCTTCTTCATGCCCGACACCCGCGGTGTCGGCTACCGTCAGGACCACGGCAAGACCACGGTTGGCATCAACCGACTGGATATGGCAGGCCGCGTGATGGACTATTTCCACAATGGCGGCTTCTTCCGGCTCGAGGGCGAGGATTTCGACGGCGTCTTCCAACTGGATGCACCTGAGGGTGCCCTGCCCTTTCTGCCCTACACCGAATTTGCCAAGTTCCCGGTTGAGCCGACGGCACTGGGTCACCAGCGCGATCTCGCCCACCGGCTCCTCAGGCAGCATTTCGCCCGGCGCCCGGACGCCAATCCGATCGCCGCCTTCGCCAAAGAATTCCCGGCGCAGGTCGAGGCAGTTGCCGAACGCCCCTTCGGCTACTTCCACAAATATGCCTTCAACACGCTTCGACAGTTCGGCGCGAATTTCGAGCTTCTGGCGAGCCACCTCGCCTGGCTGGATACGGCCGCCCATGCTAATGCGATGAAAGCTGCCCTTGCGATCTCGGAAAATGCCAAGAGCGTCCAGTTCCAGCTGGCGCGCGCCGTGACCCGGAAGAAATTCGATGCGCTGGGCCAAGCCCTTGATCCCGCCATTGCCGGCTGGGATCGGCTGATGGATGATCTGAAGCCCCACTTGGCTTGAAAGGACGCACATGACCACGAGGATCTATCTCGGAGCGGACATCCGCCCGCTCGAGCATGGATGGACACTCCTGGTCACCGAACCCGGTCGCCACCAAACGCCTTCCGATGTCCACTGGCCCGCCGCCCGCATTCCGGCAACAGTTCCCGGCACGGTTGCCGGCGCATTGACGGATGCCGGACTGTTCGACCCGGCCGCCCCGTCGCCGCTGCATGACAAGGACATCTGGTATTTCCGATCGCTGGAAGGTGAAGCGTCGGGACCAGCCGTGCTGCGCTTCGAAGGGCTGGCAACGCTCGCCGAGATCTACATCAACGGAAACCTCATGCTGACGAGCGACAGCATGTTCGAGAGCCACGACCTGTCGGTGGATCTCACTGGCGACGACGATCTGGCAATCTGTTTCCGCGCCCTTCAACCGCGCCTTGATGCCAAAGGTCCGCGCGCGCGCTGGCGGCCGCAGATGATGGATCACCAGGGATTGCGGCTTGTGCGAACGAGCCTGCTCGGCCGCATGCCCGGCTGGTGCCCATCGATCCATCCGACAGGCCCCTACCGCCCGATCCTCTTGATCCGCCCCGGTCGTGATACGATCGGCGAACTCCATATCCAGACCGATTTCGATGAGGCCGGCACCGGGCTCCTCTCGGTTCGCCTTCAAGCCGAGCCAGGCCGTAGCGTCGTCCTGCGTTGCGCGGGCGTCGCCGCAGAACTGGAAGCTGGATCCGATGGCGCGATCAACGCCTCCATGCGACTGCCCGGGATCGAGCCCTGGTGGCCGCGAACCCACGGCAATCCGACCCTGCATGAACTCGATATCATCCTTGACGGCCAGGTTCACTCCCTTGGCCTCGTCGGGTTCCGCCGCATCGACATTGACCGTGGAGATGACGGAAAAAGCTTCGGGCTTCGCGTCAACGGCACCCCCGTTTTCTGCCGCGGTGCCGTCTGGACCAATGCCGATATCCTGCGCCTCCCCGGATCCGCCGAAGCCTATGCGCCTTGGCTGATGAAGGCAGCCGAGGCCAATATCAACATGATCCGCATCGGCGGGACCATGACCTATGAGAGCCGCGAATTCTTCAGACTGTGCGATCAGCTTGGTCTGTTGATCTGGCAGGACCTCATGTTCGCCAATTACGACTATCCCTTCGCCGACGCAGATTTCGCGGCACAGGCCCAAAGCGAGGCCAAAACCCTCCTCACACAATTGCAGGGGCATCCCTCGCTTGCGGTTATCTGCGGGGGAAGCGAAGTTTTCCAGCAGGGTGCCATGCTCGGCCTTCCGCAAAAGAGCTGGAACGGGGACTTCTTCAACACCACCCTGGCCGAGATTGCCAAGGCCGGTCGTGCCGATTGCGCTTATGTTCCCAATTCACCCTTCGGCGGCGCGATGCCCTTTGCCCCGAATGAGGGCGTCACGCATTATTATGGCGTCGGCGCCTATCAGCGGCCGCTCGAGGATGCCCGCCGTGCCGAGGTGCGCTTTGCCGCCGAATGCCTGGCCTTTGCCCATGTGCCGCAGCAGGCAACGCTTGACCGACATCTTTCCGTTCCGCCCGTCCATGATCCACGCTGGAAGGCCCGCGTCCCGCGTGATCGCTCCGCCTCCTGGGATTTCGAGGATATCCGAGATCACTACCTGGAAGATCTTTACGGCTTCGATCCGGCAAGGCTACGACGTGAAGATCCGGCGCGTTATCTCGATTTCTCCCGCGCGGCGACAGCCGAGGTTATCAGCGAAACCTACGGCGAATGGCGGCGCAAGGGATCGACCTGCAAGGGTGCACTTGTGTGGACCCTGCAGGATCTCGAAGCTGGCCCGGGCTGGGGTGTGATTGACGCAACGGGCGAGCCGAAGCCGGTCTGGTATGGCCTGAAGCGCGCCTTCCGCCCAATTCAGGTGATCCTGAAGGATGAGGGCACCAATGGCCTCGCGATCCATCTGGTCAACGACACCCAGGCGACTGTCGAGACGACACTGGATCTGGCCTGCCTGAGAAACGGTCGCCAGCCATCCGCACGCGGCACTGCCACGGTAACGTTAGAGCCTCATTCTGTCGAAACGCTCCCGGCAACCAATGTCTTCGGCGCCTTTTTCGACACCACCTACGCCTTCCGCTTCGGTCCGCCCTCGCATGATGTGACCGTGGCGTCGCTTCTAAGCCCGGACGGAAGGATGCTTTCCGAGGCGTTCCATTTCCCGCTTGGCAGGCGAGAAGCGCTGCACGCGCCGCAATTTGAGCATCGCCTGGAACAGCGCGAAGGCGTTTGGTGTCTCGATATCCGCAGCGACACCATTGCCCAGTCCGTCCATGTCAACTGCGAAGACTATCGTTCAGATGACGACTGGTTCCATCTGGCGCCGGGTGTTTGGAAGACGGTTCGGCTGATCGCACGCGATGCGCCTGGCGCCACGCCTCGCGGCTCCCTGCGCAGCCTCGGCAGCAATACCGCTTACGGCTTCTCCTGAACCACAGCCTGAGACTTTGCCGAGACACGGGCCGCCAGATCGATGAGCGCATCACGATAAGCATCGCGGGCGAAGGCAGGGCTGAGATTGTGATCCGCGCCAGCCAGGATTGTCAGCCGCATGTCGCCAAAGCTGCGAAGGCGACGACCATCGGCGCCGAAGAGTGACGCAAAATGCTCGAAGCCGACATCACCTTCGCTATAGATGAGATCGACGCTGACATTTCGCGCACCAAGCGTCCGAAAGGCGTTCAGGATCGACCGGCGGCGCGGGGCAACGCCCGGCAGGCGCCCGACAAGGGGTAAGCTGAGCCGCCAGATCCGCCCGGCGATCGCCAGCACGATGTTCTTGAGGGCCGCGGCGATATCCACCTCACCGCGCAGCAGGCGTTTGAAGGTACCACCCTGCAGCAGCCGGCTGCCATAGTCATCCAGCGAACGCGGCGCACCCTGCAACGCTGCATCGACATCAAGTGTGGGATCCCATTCGAAGACGTAAGGGTTGACTGCGATCAGCCCGTCAATCCGTTGTTCTGCGACCGCTGACCGGAAGGCGAGATAGGCACCGCTGCAACGGCCGGCCACGATTACGGGCCCATCATGCAAGGTCCCAAGGGCGTCGAGCGCCTCACTCACATCGATCAACTGGTGATCATCATAAAGCACCTGCTTCGGCGCGCCCGGCCGGGGCGGACTGTCGGCAACGCTTGCGCCATCGAACCGAAGCGAAGCGATGCCGGCAGCCGCCAAGTCTCGCGCCAGGGTGACCGAAGAGCGCCCCCATCCCGCGTGGCGATCATAGGCTGTGCCCAAAAGCAGGACGGCGGCTGAAGACCCGGGTTTTGTCGGCTGGCAGAAGGCGCCCTGCAATCCGGATCCGAAGGTGATCGGACGTTCGGAAAAGTCCGCCCCGGCCAGAAAACAGGATGCTGGCTCCGCAGAGACGAGCGATTTCGCACCCGTCTTCTCCTGCGCAAAAGCGGATAGCCACAGAGCGAGATCGTCGACCAGAGCCTCAGGCAACCTTGAAATGGCGGGGTTCGCCACAAAGGCATCATAGCCAACATAGACGGTTCGGGTGACGGAAGCACCCAAGGTCGCAAGCGCATCCGCAATGCCCGCTTCCGCTGCCCTCTCTGGCCGGGCAGCCACGAAGGCCTGGCTTAACGAAGGTAAGGAAGCCTCCGCGAGGGTCAAGGTCTTGAGGTCCGCAGCGACCCCTTGCGGCAGGATATGCCCCGCTATCGCGGGTCGATCCGTGATCCGATACGCCTCGGCGAGTCCGAGACCCTCATCCACCATCCGCGACCAGATCTGCAGCTCGCGCAGATAGGCACGACCGGAGGTCACGGGCGCAAGGCAGGCGACGGCATCAACCGCGTCCATTCGCCCCGCCATGCGCAGAGCGAGCGTGGCCCCGAGACCATGACCGACGAGAATGATCCGCATGCATCGCGAAAGAGAACACAGCGCATCGGCCGCAGCGACAATCGTTTTTCCCCAGAGGTCGAGATCGACAAAGCCTGGCGGACCGTCCAGTGCATCCCCGGTGCCAGGATGGTCGAACCGCAGACTGGGCAATCCAATCACGGCAATCCGCTCGGCCGTGATCCGCCAGAGTTTGCGCAGACACATGTCCTCAAGCCCGAACGGGCTGACGAACAGAACTGCGGCATCCGAATGCAAAGCACCGGTCGGCTGAAAAAGACCAACCGTATCGGCAAAGGTTACTGGCTGCGCTGCCGGTTGGTCGACCACCTCAGCCCTCATCAGCATTGAAGATCGTATCGACCACTTGCTTCCACGTCCGGATCGAGGAGGTGTCGATGGCCAGATGATCCATGGCTTTTGCCTTTTCGAAGGCAGCGCATACGCTTCCCGGATCAGCGGGATCATAGGCACAGACATGGTCACGGCCGGCGGCAGCGAAACGCGGTGCGACAATCGGCAGATGGCAGTAGCTGTACTGAATCATCTTCAGGCTCGACTGACTGAGATAGTCGGCGCCATCGCCATCGCGATAGGGCGCCAGGCCCACATCGGCATGTTTAATAAAGGGCACGATGATATCGAAAGGCACTTCCCCGTGCACGACGATGTTCGGCAAGCGTTCCAGCGGCAGTGCCTTCTTGCCGAAGAGATGGAAGGTCCAGTCATGATTGGCCCGCGCCAGAACATCGATGACATCTGCATCGAACTTCATGTCCCCGACGCTGACCGCATGTCGGGGACCCGCATACGGGTTGGAAACCGCGCGGTCGAAGGCATCCTTGCTGATACCGTGCGGCAGGAAAATCACGGGCGCGTCTGCGGGAAAATCGGACCGCATCGCCTCCGCCATGATCCGAACGCTGTCATAGAGCCCGATGGTCGCCGCCAATTGTTTGCCTACACAGGGATGGGTGCCGATCGTCTCCAGCCGGTCCGCCGCATGATAGATGAACCGGGCTTCAGGAGCGAAGCGCCGCAACCTACGGGTCAGAAGCGGTGACGGACCGCTTTCCACCACAACATGCGTATAGTTCGGCAAGCGACCGAGCACGGCTTTGGGCAAAAACTGCGGATAGGCACAGTAGAGAGGCATGACGAGCGCATTCAACAGGCGATTGCGCAGATTGATCGGATGATAGGGCGCAAACCAGATGAATTGCTCCAACCGCTCGCGAAAGGTCTCCCAGCGATTGGCCGGATAACGCATAGCCTGCTCGTAGCGGCCATCCTTGATGAAGCGGCTGATCGGACTGAGGCGGCAGACGAGAAAGTCAACGTGGTCGCCATCCTCCAGCAACTGTTCCGCCATGAAATGCAGATCGACACGCCGGGGGGAGTCGGCGAAATGCTGGCCAGTCACGATCAGGACGCGGTTCTTGCCCTTTGTCATCCGGCTCTCCCCGATCTGCGGCCCGACAGGATATGCCGATAAAGATCGATATGTCGGTCGCAGACGCCGCCCCAGTCATGTTGGCTTGCCGCAAGCATCATCTCTTCCCGCATAGCCGGCTTGTCCAGCAGCATGGCGAAAGCCTGCTCGACCTTGGCCGCCGCCACCTGCGGATGCGCGAAGTCTGTAAGCCCGATCCCGGCATGACGGTCTGCCAGAACGCGATAGGCCGCATTGTCGTGGAGGACAGGAAGAAGTCCGGCACTCATGGCTTCAACGGCAACCAGCCCAAAACCTTCATAGTCGGACGCAGAAACGAAAACCGAGCATTCGCCGAGCACCTTGCGCACTTCGTCATCGGTGACGCCGACATGCAAGCTCACCGCCCCGCCCAGACGGCGCGTGGCGATTTCCCGCTCAAGATCGCGCGACGAGAGATCCGATGGTGAACCGATGATATCGAGCCGCCAGTCAGGCACGCTCGATCTCAGCTGCACAAGCATGTCGAGTAGACGCTCAAGGCGCTTGTTGACCGAGAACCGCCCAATTGTCACGAGCCGCCGAACGGGTACGGTCGACGACAACCCGGCAAATTTGCCAATGTCCACACCGTTTTCAATTAGCCGGGTCCGCGAGCCGGTAATCGGCAGAAAGCGATCACGATCAGACTGGCTGCAACAGATCACGGCATCATAGGCGAGGCCGGAAAGACGCGTGGCAGTCTGGAACCAGATCTTTTTCAGCAGCGCATGGTTATGGGTATGGAAAAAGCCGCCATGCGTGGTCGCGACCAGCGGCTTGCCATGCAAGACACGTGTCCATGCCAGGGCATCATAGAAGAAGTCGATCCCGTGGACATGCACTAGGTCGGCGTCGCGGACATGGCTGAAGACGGAGGGAGCGATCGGATAACGGCTGCTGCCCCGCCAGGGAATACGCACCACATCGACGCCATCAATGATGTCCCGCGGTGAAAGCGTATTGTCCGGATCCCGAAACAATCGATCGAGCGTCACGACCCGGACGCGCCAGCCCTTTGCGAGAAGCGAGCGACTGAGGTTTGCGACGACATCCTCCAGCCCACCGCGGCTCGGCGTGTATTGGCGGACAATCTGCACCACCAGCGGCGCGCGCTCATCGCTTCGGCGATTGTCGATCTGGGCCCTCATCATGATCCTGTTCCGTCGCCTGCTGTCTAAATTCCTGGCCCGAAAACCTCTCTCGGACATACCCGCAAACGGTTAAGACCGGGTTCCCTGTTGGTTATGACCTCCGCGTTCAGCAATGATTAACCATGGTTTGAAAGGATAAGGCGAGGTCAGATCTCCGCCCTGCAGTCTTCGCGGCACGAGGCCGCGGCAGGCCATCATCGAACAAGCTCCCGAGAAAGCGTTCCGGACAGGGAAATGAACATCGACATTTTTCAGCTACCGGAGATCCTGGCACGCCGCTTCCGGCTGGTCATGATCATTGCCGTCTTGTGCATCGTGGTGGCGCTCGGACTTGTGTTGCGCATGACGCCGACCTTCACCTCCTCCGCCGAATTGCTGCTCGACCCGAACGGGCTTGCCAGCGAGGCCCTCGACTTGAAGGGCACACCCGCGACGACGCGGCAGGACCAGCCGAACATCGACAGCCAGATTTTCGTGATGCAGTCGAGCAATGTCATGCGCGCCGTGGTCGAACGCCTCAGCCTCGCGGACGACCTCGCATTGGTTCCGCGATCAGCCGTAGACAAGCAAGCCGCAGCCGTCGAGGCGCTGAAGACCAAGGTCAAAGTGGAACGCCAGGGGCAGTCCCTCGTCTTCACCATCGCAGCTGAGCATCCGGACGCCAAGCGGGCGGCCGATATCGCCAATGCCGTCGCCGAGATTTATCTGCAGCAACTCGACCAATCCCGGTCCGACGCGGCCCGCCGCGCCAGCACCACGTTTCAGATCCAGGCAAGCGAGCTGCGCGACAGGGTGCTGAAAGCTGAACTCGCCGTCGAACAATTCAAGTCGGAAAACGGCCTGGCCACCACCGGCCAGCAAGGACTGGTCATCGAGCAGCAGGTTGCCGGTCTTAGCGAACAGCTGACGGCAGCGCGCGTTGCCGAAGAACAGGCCCAGACCGCCTATGATCAGGTCCGCAACCTGACCGTTGCCTCCCTTGAGGGCGGTGCCACGCCGGAAGTCCTGCAATCCACCACCATCGGCCTCCTGCGTGATCGCTATGCCGTGCTCGTCGATCGCCGCACCCAGCTCGCCACCAATCTCGGCGCCAATCACCCGCAATTGCGAGCGATCAATTCCCAGGTCGCTAACATGCAGCAGGCGATCCAGGGCGAGCTAGACCGCATCCGTCAGTCGATGAAGGTGAGCTATGACCGCGCGGCTGCGAACACAAAGGCGCTCACCCAGCGCCTGGACAGCCTGACCGCGACGAGCTTTGACAGCGGTGCAGCGCAGATCCGCATGCGCCAGCTTGAAAACGAGGCTGATGCGGTCCGCACCCTCTACAAGACCTTTCTCAATCGCGCCGAGGAACTGGGGCAGCAGCAGACTGTCAACACCGACAATTCGCGCATCATCACAGCCGCAACACCGCTGCCGAAATCCTCGGCCAAACTGAAGATCCTGATCCTGATCGCCGCAGCCCTCTTCGGCACCATCGCCGGCGCCTGCCTCGCTGTATTGAGCGAAATCCTCGTGGGGAACCGCACCGAAGAAAAGGCTACCACGTCTGATCACGACTTGCCGATCATCGCCACGCTCAAGTTCGACGCTGCCAAGCCGAAGGGGATATGGCAGCGCCTCTCCGCGATCGGAACAAGCGGTGAGCCCGAGAACGCTACCGACGGCTCTCAGGACGTTCACGAGGCCGCCCGTCGCATTCTGGCCGAGATCGAGGTCCAGCGCCCTTACAATCTGATGTTCACCAAGACCGGCGACATCGTCACTGCAGCCGGAATCACCACCGATCTCGTCCAGGCCTTCACCGAGGAAGGCGAATATGTTGCCTATGCTTCGGGACCGTTGGCGGCTCGCCGCCCGAAAGCCTCACGGCGTGCCGGTCGACCAAGCGTCAACGCAGTCCTGGCAAGGGACGAACACCTGGACCTGCCGCTCTCAAACCTTCTGCACTACGACATGCTGGACGCAGCCAAGCCGGCATCGCCCGCGCCCACAAGCCGCAAGCCCAAGGTTTCAGCCTTCGCACCGAGGGAGGCCCGGCGGGAAGGCGACCTGATCGTGATCAACGCCTGCGGCACTGACATCACCCAGCATCTGCCGGAACTCTCCGACGAAGCCGATGCAATTGCCATCATCATCAGGCATACGGATCTCCGTTCGAAGGGCCTGTCGGCGCATCTCGCCGCATTCGGCGACAATCTCGACAAGGTCATCGGCTTGGTCGTGGTGGAGTCAGACTGATGCCGCGCGCTGCTCGCCCGGAGGCATGGCGGCGACTTAACCCTTCACCCGTGCCGACGAGCAGCGAAGGCGTCCTCGCCGGGGGCCAGACCGACAGTGGTTGGCGCGGCCAGGTCGCAACATTCGCAGTCCTCGGCGGCACAACCTTCAATCTCTTCCTCTGCTTCGTTCAGACCCGGATCATGGGCGTCAGCGACGCCCATGTGATGCTGGCCGAACTGATCTTGATCGCCTCGGCCTTTCTTGCGGCCCTGTCCCGCCGCGTTGACATGTATCTGCTCTCCGCGCTGTTCATCAGCTACATGATCCTGCTGTTTGCCCTGCGCGGTGCAATCGACCTCAAGGCCCTGCGTGACATTCTGATCCCGATCGCCTTCTACTTCCTCGGCAGCGCGGTCCAGAATGCCCGCCTCGCCGATCGACTGGTGACAATCACGATCCTTATCGCGCTTGTCGTCGGGCTGTTCGAATATCTCTTTCTCGAGACCTACCTCGATTACTTCAACGTGCTCGGTTACTTCATTTCACGCGGCACCGTGACGCTTGAGGAGAGTTTCGGGGCAACACGCGGCCTGTTCATCAGCGGACTTCGCCCTGAACCGAGGACACTCCTGCCTTTTCTCGGCCAGCATCGTGTCTCCGGCGTTTTCCTGGAACCCGTCTCCGCCGGCAATTTTGGAGCGATCATCTATGCCTGGGCGCTGTTTCGCCCGGCCATGCGCCTGCGTTATCTCGTGATTGCAGCTGCCTTGACCACGATCGTACTCGCCGATGCCCGATTCGGCTTCTTCACCTGCATCCTCGTCACGCTGATGCTGCCCTTCTACCGTCTTGTACCAAGGCTGGTCTGGGCCATCATGCCCTTCCTGATGCTGACATCAGTCGCCGTCTATGGTCTCGCGACTGGCGCAGATGGCGGTGCGAACGATATTGCCGGCCGCTTCTCCGTCACAGCCACCCTGCTGACGAAGCTCGATTTCGCCGTCATCATCGGCGCGCAGACAACCGACCAGTTCACCGCCGATTCCGGCCTTGCCTATACGCTGACAAAATTCGGCATTGTCGGCTTCGTGTTTCTATGGGCCGCGTTCGCCTATGCGCCCATCAAGGACAGGCGGGCCTGGACGTTTCATTCCATGGTTATGATTTATCTTCTGCTGCTCATGCTGATCAGCAACTCGTTCTTCTCGATCAAAACCGCCGCCCTCGTCTGGTTCCTCGTCGGCACGGCAGGCGCTGTCGACTGGTCAGGGCTCTCAGGAGCGCAGACCCGACCAAAGCCAAGCAACTCGCTCAGCGTTCCAAGGCGGGGCAGGTCGCAGCAGCTGCGGAAAAATCCTTGAGCGCTCTTGAGAGTCCGCGCAATTGCGGGCGGTCACCGGCCACGGTCGGCTGAATGTTCAACGCTTCCTCTTCCGGCCACCAGTCCCCCCCTGCCCAGTAGGCCCAGCCGACCCAGACGTCGCGCCCCCGCTCCATCACGGTCACCATATCTTCGAGTGCATCGACGCAGGCTTCATCCTTCGGTACGCCGAACTCGCCGAGGTAGCCTCGCTTGCCGTTTTCGCGCAGCCAGCGGGTGAACTGATCAATGGCCGCAACGGCATCCTTTGCACGGGAACAGCTGTCCTTGGTGCCGGAGAAATCCTCGTCGAAATACTGGTGAACTTCATAGGCCCAGAAATCGAGAGGATCGACGACGTCAAGCATGACCCTTCCATTCGCACCGCCATAATGTTCGCCCATCCAACTATGCGCACCGGACCAGGCATTGCCCGGTACGAGGATTAGATTGCGTGCGCCGGTCTCCCGGATGGCCGCAATCGCCGCATTACTGGCTTCGAGCCATTGCGCAGTCGGCATATCGAAAGGCTCATTCATCAGACCGAAGACGATACCCTCCTGATTGCCAAACTCGTCAGCCAGTTTGCGCCAGAGGGTGGCGAAGGCCTCAAACGGAACATCAGAACCAATGACGCCACCGCGGTAGCGGGCATAATTGTGCGGATCGAGAACGACGGTCAGGCCCTCCCGTCGCAACGCAGCGACCGTGTCCTTAAGCCGCCCGAACTCCTCCGCGTCAAAATCTCGATCGAGAGATGTTTGCAGCCGGCTCCAGGCAAAGGGCAGGCGCACGGAATTGAAGCCCTTCGAGGCGAAATACGAGATCGTCTTTTCAGACGGGTAGATATAGGCAGTGCCATAGGCCCCACCCTCTTCGCCAAATTCGGCACCGGCGAGGTTGACGCCGCGAAGGCAAGCTCCCGTGGCCGCCGATACCTGTTGCGTCGCCATGGCGAAGAGAAGTGCGGCTATGCCGATCCGGCTCCTCCATCCAGCCGCAGACCCTGCGCCGCGTCGCCCCAACCCGTTCACCATGCTGCCCCTCAAATGCCGGTCACGCTATTCAAACTATTGCCCCCCGGACAAAGGTCAATGCATCGGAGCCCCGTAAACGGACAGGTGAGCAAGGCTTCGAGATCAGGTGCACGGCGAGGATGCGTCGGTGGACGGCGCAATAGGGACGGAATTTTGCGCCGCCTCGCATAATCTCGCTGACACCAAAGGGGGCGGCTGATGGCTTTCGGACGTCCCTCAGATACGATAGAGACACGCGGCCAGTTCCGCCGAGGAGAAGTATGTCGATGACGAGCTATGTTTTGACCGTATCCTGCAAGTCCACCCGCGGCATTGTCGCGGCGATCTCCGG
>NZ_LJHS01000063.1 GCF_001296045.1 Rhizobium sp. AAP43
CCCCCGCCTCCCCGTCCGAGCCCACCGCCCCCCAAGGGCTGCCCCGACGGCCGCTGCCAGCCCACCAGGCTGCAGCCAACCCGGGCCCTGCCACCGCCCAGGCGGTTGCTCACGCCCCCTCCCCCCAAAATCTCTGCGCATGGCTGGGGCGATCCGCACTTCACGGGCTTTGATGGCTCCCGCTTTGACCACCATGGCGCCCCGGGCACGTGGGTGGAGCTCATTGGCAGCGCTCGGCAGGGGTACAGCCTCAGAGCCAAGTTTTCTGCTGGCACACACGTGGCCGGCACCACGTACATGCGCTCCTTCCTCTTTGTCAACGGCACCTCCCGAGTGGATGTGGAGTTGCTGCCCCCGCTGCCCGGCCAGACCATCTGGCGCCTGCTTGCAACCGCCAACGGACAGCCGGTTGCAGACACAGCCACCATCCCACGTGGCATCAGCATTCTGCGGGTGCCTGCGGCAGTTGGCAAGCACGGGCGCGTTGAGATCAATGCAGGCTTCACTCGCGTGGTGATCATCCAGAAGTGGCGGCCCCAGCGCCGGGTGGTGGCCGACTTCCTGGACATCAACATGTTTGCGTCTCCGTTCCTGCTCAAGCCTGTCACCGGCATCCTGGCCCCCTCGTACGACCGCGCGGTGGCAAAGGCCTCGCAGGGCGCCGTGGCAGCCGCCGCTGGCGGCATGCAACTGATGGGCGCCGGATCGGCCACCCCCGACGGCGAGTCATAGCTGTCCTGGCCTGCCCAGCAGCAACGCGGAGTTGAGCCTTGCCACCAGCAGCGCAGCGCTCTGGTTGTTTTCCCCTGTATTGTCCCAGTTTTCAAAACAGGTGTTTCTGCCGAACTGGAAACCAGCAGCGGAGCACGAGCATCCCCACTCAATCCTCAACTCTCCCCCAACCCAAATGTGCATGGTGCTTGGTTGTGCACCCCAGGGGGGCGCCACCATAGTTCCTCATCATTTTTACGTCGCAAGTGCTGGCCCTCTTTTGTCAGCTTGAAGCTCCTCCGACCCTGGATGTCGTGCTCTGCTCATCCATTTTCAGCTACTTCGTTTGGCATGCCCTGACTCTCAGGCGCCCTTTTTGATACTTTTATTACCAGCCTTCCACATGCCAGTGTGCCATGCGCCCCGTCCCCACGTTCTGCCACTCCACAGTGGGGGCCAGCGCCCAGCATCTATACCACTTCATCAAGGCAAGACATCATGTTTAATAACGTCG
>NZ_LJHS01000064.1 GCF_001296045.1 Rhizobium sp. AAP43
CCCCCCTCAAAATCCCGGTTCCGCCTGCTCCCACTATTCTGATCGTGATTGTTAGGGAAACGAACCCTCGGCCACTCACCCCTATTCTTAGCGCATACTCCCAGGTGTGCCCATCCGCCCTCAGCTGACCAACCCCCCTAGCCATGGCGTCCCTCCGCGCCACTGTGCTGCCCAGCACGTCGTTTAGGGGCACGCATCGCAGCGTGCTGGCCCGGCTGCCCACCCTGCCCCTGGCTGCCGCTCGCCTCGTCGTGGCGACCGCTCACCGCACCAACGCAGCTGCCACAGATGCCGCCCCTGCTGATTCGGAGCCGATCATGGACAACGCGCTCTTCTGCTACCAGTGCGAGCAGACCAAGGGCGGCACCGGCTGCACCACCGTGGGCGTGTGCGGCAAGACCCCCGAGACCGCCATGCTGCAGGACCTGCTCACCTACTCTCTGAAGGGTCTGGCCTGCTGGGCCAACTTTGCGCGGCGGCAGGGCGTGGAGGTGCCGCAGGAGGCCTACTCGCTGCTCAACGCCGCCACGTTTGCCACCCTGACCAACGTCAACTTTGACGACGACCGCTTTAAGGAGTACATCGTCCGCTGCCACGCCCTGCGCGACCAGCTGGAGGCAGCGCTGCGGGCCAAGGGCACCCAGGCCTCGCCCCCCGCCCCCGAGCTGCCCTGGTTTGACCTGCTGGCGCACCCCGCGGCCTGGAAGCTGAGCCAGAGCTACCTGGCCTCCGCCTCCATCGACCAGCTGGTGCAGCTGGGCAAGATGACCTCGCTGGAGCACAGGCGCCACCTGATGGATGCCACCCTGCTGGGCCTGCACGAGATGATCAACTACGGCCTGCGCGGCTTGGCTGCCTACAGCCACCACGCCGAGGTGCTGGGCGAGCATGACCGCGAGGTGGACGAGTTCCTGGCGCGCGCCTACGCCTTTTTGTGCAGCGAGGAGGCGCTGGACCTGGGGGCCACTTTGGACATGGTGGACCAGACAGGCGCCGCGGGCCTGGCGGGCATGAAGCTGCTCGACCACGCCCACACCAGCAAGTTTGGGCACCCCGAGCCCACGCCGGTGCGCATCACCTCCAAGCGCGGCAAGGCCGTCCTCATCAGCGGGCACGACCTGCAGGACACGTACGACCTGCTGGCGCAGACCGAGGGCACTGGCGTGAATGTGTGGACGCACGGCGAGCTGCTGCCCGCGCACGGCTACCCCGCCCTCAAGAAGCGCTTCCCCCACCTGGTGGGCAACTACGGCGGCGCCTGGTACCGCCAGCAGCGCGACTTTGCCGAGTTCCCCGGCGCCATCCTGATGACCACCAACTGCATCAGCGAGCCGCGCAAGACGTACGCCGACCGCATCTTCACCACCGGCGAGGTCGGCTGGGCGGGGGTGGCCCACATCGAGGGCGAGATGGGCAAGACCAAGGACTACTCGGCGGTCATCCAGAAGGCCATGGAGCTGCCCGGCTTTGAGTGGGAGCCCCCCGAGAGCGAGGCCAAGTTTGTGACCACCGGGTTTGCGCGCAACGCGGTGCTGGGCGTGGCGGGCGAGGTGGTCAAGGCGGTGCA
>NZ_LJHS01000065.1 GCF_001296045.1 Rhizobium sp. AAP43
TCCCAACTCGCATGTGCAGGTTGCTTTGACCATAATAAGAGCCCAATCGGGGCTACAGGCTCTCTGCCAGCAGTCTCTCCACCCCCCGGCCCACGGTTGCAAGCGCCCTTTCAAGGGTTGCGCCGCAATGGTCCACTCCGCGGGCTTCGGTGCCGACGGCGTGCTCGCGGGAGGGCCAGCAAACTCACGCTTTGTCAAGATCCGGGATCTCAGTCGGGGCGCATACGGCTGCGTGGTGCTGGCCCTCAACACCCAGACAGGGCAGCAGGTTGCGCTCAAGTTCATCGAACGCGGCAAAGAGAACATCAGCAGCAAGTATGTGGAGCGCGAGATCATAAATCACATGAAGCTGCGGCACCCGCACATTGTAGAGCTGCAGGAGGTGTTCCTCACCAACACGCACCTGGTGCTGGTCCTGGAGTATGCGCCGGGGGGTGACCTGGCAGAGTATGTGACCAAGCACCGCGGCCTGCCCGAGGATGTGGGCCGCTGGTTCTTCCAGCAGCTGGTCATTGCCGTGGACTACCTGCACCGCATGGGCGTGACCAGCCGGGACATCAAACTGGAAAACACGCTGCTGGACTGCAGCCCTCGGCCGCTGATCAAGCTGAGCGACTTTGGCTTCTCCAAGGACACCAACGTGCAGAGCGCGCCGTCCAGCCGGGTGGGCACCCCCGCCTACCTGGCACCCGAGGTCATCAGCAACAAGCCAGGGGAGACAACGTACGACGGCATGAAAGCGGACATCTGGAGCTGCGGGGTTGCGCTGTACGCCATGCTGCTCAACACCTACCCCTTCCGGCGGCCCGAGGACGACCTGCTGGTGCCCAACCAGAAGCTGCATGCCATGCTGACGCGCGCGCTGCGCGCCGACTACGCCTTCCCGCCAGACAGGCCGCTGAGCCCGGGCGTGAAGGACTTGATAGGCCGCATGCTGGTGCTGGACCCGTCCAAGCGGGCCTCCCTGCAGGAGATCCAGCGACACCCTTGGTTCCTAGAGGCCATCAACCCTGCAGCGCTGAGGTTCAACGACAAAATCGTGGAGGAAAGCATGGCACGCCAGCTGCCAGCAGAGCTGCTTGAAGGGGTGCGAGAGGTAGTGAAGGCAGCCTCAGAAAAGCCGGGAGCACCAGAGGCCAGCACCCCGGACGCTGTGGACGCCGACAGCGCCGACCTGCAGGGCGAGGAGGAGGACTGTGCCGACGACGCAGGCTGCGACGCGGCAGCAGAGGAGGACGAGGAGGACGACGCGACCTGGGAGTTTGCCAAGTAGCCTGCCGGCAGGCGCCTGCTAGCCCCCGAGCCGCGCGCTGCTGAGTGGGGCCGCCGTGGCCGCTCCCCTTCCTCTGTGCCACCGCTGTGCGGTCCGCTGTCGGCAGCGCGATCAACGGGGCTGCGTAACCTGTGGGCTGGCTGCACTTCGAGCCCTGCTATGCTGGCTGCCTGCTGTTGCACAGCCGCCCACCATTCGCGAAGTGTGCACCCTGGCCATGCCTCGCCAGCGTGCCTTTCTGGGCAACTGCTGTGCTTGGGTGAACCCACCTGCTTCTGACAAGCTTGTATTCTGCTTATACCTAATTGTTGTTTATGCATTGAGCCTGCCTACGCCGCTGTCGGGGCGACCATACCGCGCGCCTCAACTCTTTTCTCGTATCCTCCCCAACCCTGCCCGCCGAACCAAGCCCTCCCTAATTTGCATTGAACCGCCTTTTTTCGCATGTCCCCTTGCTCAAGTGGCCTGCCGCCCTTTGCACAATGCCAAGA
>NZ_LJHS01000066.1 GCF_001296045.1 Rhizobium sp. AAP43
TCGAAGGCTTAGGCGAGCGCAAGCCGCCTAAACTTCAGATTTCGCAAGTGAGGGGATCGGTTCAGTTGGCACTTCCAAAGGGCCGATCATATTGACGGCAAACCTGCAATTGAGGTTGATGATAATTTTGTTGCATTTATTTTTCAGGTGAAACCTCGCCGTGCATAGGCGCATCGAATGAATTTCCCAAAGTTAGTTCCGCAAGGCGCAAAGCTCATCTCCGACTGGATCACCCCTGCAGACGAGGCGGCACTCATCGCCTTCCTCGACGCTGGTGACTGGAGCGGCGAGCTCAAGCGGCGGGTGCAGCATTTCGGCTATCGCTATGACTACCGGGCGCGGGTGGCGACGCGGGAGAGCCGGATCGGGCCGCTGCCGGACGCGCTGCAGGGACTGGCGGAGCGGCTGGTTGCGGAGGGGATGTTCGCCACCACCCCGGACCAGGTGATTGCCAATGAATATCTGCCGGGACAGGGGATCAGCGCGCATGTGGATTGTGCGCCGTGTTTCGGCGCGGTGATCGGCTCGGTGAGCCTCTTGTCGGCCTGCGAGATGCAGTTTCGGGATCTGCACACACCAGAGATGCGGGCTGTCGTCCTGACGCCACGCTCCCTGCTGGTGGTAGCAGGGCCGGCGCGGCATGACTGGACGCATGCAATCCCGGCGCGACGGTCGGATGTGATCGACGGTGTGCGGATCGCGCGCGGGCGGCGGGTGTCGCTGACGTTTCGGACCATGCGGTTTTGACGGCTGGCCTGGTTGGGGCGGTGGTGCCGTCTCCCTCATCCCGAGGTGCCCTGCATGAGCAGGGCCTCGAAGGATCTTGGCTTGCGATGGTGGCCTCGCCCTTCGAGGCCCGACGGTGTCGGGCACCTCAGGGTGAGGCGAAAGGGTGTGCGGCGCCTACGCCTTACGCTCGGGCTCTAGCTCTAGCTCTGGCGACGGTGCCGGTTGGACAAAAGCCGGTGAAAGCGACAGGCGGCGGGTCGCAGTGGTGGCAGTGGCCGCAGTGGTTGCGAGGTTGGCAATCGCTTTGCGGCGACCCGCATGCAGGGCGTGGCCGAGCGCGGTCATGGCGGCTTCGAGCTTGATGTCGCAGGTTTTCGAGCCGGCGCGGCCGTAGAAGAGATAGGCAAGGCCGATGGCCAGGAGGGCCATGAGGCCGGCAGCGATCAGCACGTCGGAGAGGAAATGCGCGCCAAAGGCGATGCGGTTGAGCGCGGTCAGGGCGGCGAACAGGCTGAGCAGGGCGAAGACGGAAACGCGCCAGACGGCGGGCACGAAGAAGGCGAGCGGGATCAGGCAGACGACGACGGCGGCCTCGCCCGAGACGAAGGAGCGGTCATCGAAATAATCACCGCCCAGGCCCCAGGCATGGACGAAGAGGTCGTTGCCGCCGAAGTCGACGATGCTGCGCGGCCGCGGGCGGTCAAACAGCGGCTTGAAGATGCCGTTGACCAGAAGGGCCGGCCCGAGAAGGAAGAGGCTGGCGAAATAGAGCGTGAAGCGCGGCGGAAACAGCGAGGGCCGCGACGGATAGAGAAGTTTCAGCACAAGGCCGATGACCAGGACAATGGTCAGCGTCAGTGGGAAATACTGGCCGAAGGCGCGGAAGGTATTGAGCGCATGGATCTTGGCCGCTGGAAAGCCCTCACCCTCGACATAGAAGAGCCGGCTGACGGCAAGATCGATCTGCGGGAAAGAGACGAAGACCGCCGACAGCGTCAGCGTGACGAGCAGCACGAACAGAAGCGGCTTTTCCGCGCTCGTTCCGCGCGGCGCGCGCGCCGTGTCGATGACATAGACCATGATGTGACCCCGATGCTGGTAAACCCCGGCATAGATGAGCAGCCCTTGATGAAGGCCTGATGACGGTTCGTCAGGGCCTGCAGCGGAAGGGGCATGCGGCGGGGGCATGCGGCGGGGGCGCGGGTTTCCGCCGGCTTGGCGAAGGGTGATCCGGACCCTCAATCGGGTTGCCGGGAAGGGGCTCTCGCCCTGCGTGTGGTTGATGAACGGCCGGGGCCAAGCTGTTGCCGCGACTCCGCAATCTGCCCCGTCTTCATGTGACGCATGAAGGGCGGCTGGCGGCATGGGGGGCGCCATGGGGGGGCGCCATGGGGGCGGCATGGGGCGGCTGGGGAAGAGACAAGGAGCGCCGGCCGCGGCCCTTGTGGGGCGGGATCGTACCGGCCGGCGCCACGGACAATCTTGAGCGAGAAAGATGAACAAATGACTGATTTCAGCCATGACGGCGGCGTGCTTTCGGCGCGCCTGATCGGGGCCTTTGCCGGGTCTGCGCTGTCGCTGGTCTATCTCGTGCCGCATGGCCGGCGCGAGGCAGCCCTGCGCTTCCTGACCGGCATTGCCTGCGGCCTGATCTTCGGTGGCCCGGCCGGCGTCTGGGGCGCAACGCGGCTCCAGCTTCTGCCCTATCTTTCCGCCTCGGAAATCATGCTGGCCGGCGCGACGCTGGCGTCCTTCATCGCCTGGTGGGGGCTGGGGCTGCTGGTGCGGCTGACCAGCCGGGCGGGGAAGACGGGGTGAGGGAAGTGTCTTAAGGTTGCCGCCGGTTAAGAAACTCATCGCAACCCGAGCCAGGAGACACCGAGAATGCAGATAAGACGTGGCTTTGCTGCCGATTTTGGCGATCTGAGGCGCGTAGAATTCGCGTCGTTCGAAACCCTTCGGGAAGCCGGCGCCGTCAGCGGGGACGCGATGGCGAGCACTGACGTTGAACTGCAGCATTATCTCGACCATGACTTCCTGCTCGCCGCCTGCGACAGCGATGGCAAGGTCATCGGCTATTGCGGTGGAACGGTTGAGGAGAACCATCTTCATATCGGAGAAATGGACGTGCACCCCACCTGGCAGAGGAAAGGGATCGGCAGGCGTTTGATCACGACCATGATAGAGGACGCGCGGACAAGGGGCCTTAAAGGCGCGACGCTGACGACCGATCGATATGCGCCATTCAACGCGAGATTTTATGAGAGCCTCGGCTTTCGGATCGTCCAAGGGGACACCCTGTCGCCACGCTTACACAAAGTTCTAGAGGCTGAGGCGGAGAAGGGTCTCGATCCGTGTCGGAGGGTCGCAATGATGCTGGTCTTTTGAGGTGCGGCCGGCTTCTGGTGCGGTTGACGAACCGGGCGGGGAAGACGGGGTGAGGGGGTTCTATGATGCCCCTCATCCGCCTGGCTGGCGCCCGCAGTCTACAGGCCCCAGGTCGCTATGCTGACCCAAAGCGTGACGATCCAGACGAGCACCGCGATCACCAGGCCTGCGACGACACCGGCGGTGAGGCCGAAACGACGTCTCAGGAGAGCTGTTGCGGCGCTCGGCAAGACGACTGTTGCCGATGTCGCGACGAGCCAGAAATGCTGTCGCGCCGGATCCGCAAAGTTCTGATCCCAAAACAGCATCGACACGCGCAACCAGAGAAAAACAGAGAGAAAGACTACTGCTCCCGCAGCAGAACCCCAGAGCCGACCGCGCCGTTTCGAGACATGTTTGAATTCCCAAACGGCAGGCAAGAGCGAGAGGCAACCAGCGATAAGAAGGGTTTTGATCATAGAGCCTGTTCACCTTTGCAGGAGCATCGTGAGGTATCGGACGAATGCGCCACGTCTGACTGTTTCGGGTGCAGTCTAGCCGAGTATCGGAGATGAAGCGCGCCAAAAGGTTGTTGTGTCTGCTTGACGCGGGTGCGGGGGTGCCATGATGCGCCTCACCCGCCTGCGGGGAGAGGCGGGTGGCGGGGCGTTTTGGGATGCGTTGGGGCCTCGGTCCTTCGAGGCCCGCTTTGCAAGCGGGCGCCTCAGGATGAGGGGAAAGGTGAGAGGCAGACGGCCAGCCGTCATCGCGACGTGGGGCCGCAATGATCAGCCCTCATTCTGAAGTGGGGCCGCAACGGTGAGCCCCCATCCTGAGGTGGGGCGGCACAACGGTGAGCCCTCATCCTGAGGTGGGAGCGCGAGCGACCCTCGAAGGGCGAGGGCGGGTGGCGGGGTGTTTGGGATGCGTCGGGGCCTCGGTCCTTCGAGGCCCTCGCACGGCGAGGGCGCCTCAGGATGAGGGGGAAGGTGGGGCGGCCGCCCGTCTGTCGGCGGCACGGATAACGGCCCCGAAATCTGCCAGGAAATCGGCCCCGACAACCGACCCGACAACCGCCCCGAAAAGGGGATGCGTTGGCCAGCCCGAGCAAACAATCACATGAGGAGACATCGATGCGAGAGAGAGACGGTGCGGATGCGCCGCGGTTTACCTATGCCGGGTTGACGCTGAAGGGGGTCGATGGGGCCGGCATGTTTTCCGGCTATGCGAGCCTGTTCGGCGAGGTCGATCTGGGGCGTGATGCGATCGAGCCGGGGGCGTTTGCGGCCTCGATTGCAGCGCGCGGCGCAGGCGGGGTGCGCATGCTTTACCAGCATGACCCGACCGAGGTGATCGGGCGCTGGACGGTGCTGAAAGAGGATCAGCGCGGGCTCTATGTCGAGGGGCAGCTGGCGACCGAGGTCAGCCGCGCCCGCGAGGTGCATGCGCTGATGAAGGCGGGGGCCCTGGACGGGCTGTCGATCGGCTTTCGCGCCGTGAAGACCCGCAACGAGCGGAAAAGCGGCGTGCGCCGCATCGTCGAGGCGGATCTCTGGGAGATCTCGGTGGTGACCTTTCCCATGCTGCCGACGGCGCGTGTCTCCAATGTCAAGCACAGGCGGTTTTACCGCGACCGGGAAACCGAACTCGTTCGGCTGATGCGCCGGGCGGCACGCTCGATGGCCAACAATCATTTCACGAAAGGATGACGGCATGACCAAGACGATGGGCACGATGGGGACAGGGACGATGGGGACGAAACGGATGCGAGCGCGAAAGATGGCGGCTGGGGCTGGGGATGAGGTGCAGACGATGGTGGCATCTATGGGTGCCGATCTGGCGGATCTGGCCGGCGGGCCCGGTGGACACGCGCGTGGGGCAGACGCCAAGGCGGCGGCCGGGGCCGCCGGGGCAATGGCTGGCATCCGCGTGGCGCCGGAGGTGAAGGCGGCGCCGGATACGGTGACCTCGGCCTTTGCCGAATTCATGAGCGCCTTCGAGGCCTTCAAGGAGGCCAATGACGAGCGGCTGGGCGAGATCGAGGACAAGCTGACAAGCGATGTCGTAACCCGCGACAAGGTGGAGCGGATCAACAAGGCGATTGACGACCAGGGCCGGATGCTGGACGAGCTGGTGCTGAAGAAGCTGAGGCCGCAGCTGGCCCATGCCGGGGGTGGTCACGATCCGCTGGCCGCCGAGCACAAGGCGGCTTTCGAGGCCTATGTGCGGCGCGGTGATGACCATGGGCTGCGCGACCTCGACCAGAAGGCGCTCTCGGCGGGTGTTTCCGGCGATGGCGGCTATCTGGTGCCGCCGCAGATGGATGGCGAGATCGGCCGCAGGCTGTCAGTCATGTCGCCGATCCGGTCGCTTTCAACCGTGCGGCAGGTTTCCGGCGCGGTGCTGAAGAAGCCGTTTGCCGCAACGGGCTTTGCCAGCGGCTGGGTGGCGGAAACCCAGGCGCGGGTGGAAACCGGCACGCCGGAGCTTTCCGAACTCTCCTTCCCGACCATGGAACTCTATGCCATGCCGGCGGCCACGCAGAGCCTGCTTGACGATACGGCCGTCGATATCGAGGCCTGGATTGCGGCGGAAGTGGACATGGCCTTTGCCGAGCAGGAAGGGGCTGCCTTCATTTCGGGCGACGGCGTGCTGAAGCCGAAGGGGTTTCTCGCCTATGACCAGGTGGCGGATGCAGCCTGGCAATGGGGACGGATCGGCACGCTGTCAACCGGGGCGGCCGGGGCTTTTGCGGCAAGCGGGGCCTCGGACGTGCTGATGGATGTGGTCTATGCGCTGAAGGCGGGCCATCGGCAGAACGGAACCTTTGTCATGAGCCGCCGGACGCAAGGGGCGGTGCGCAAGCTGAAAGATGCCGACGGCCACTATCTCTGGACGCCACCGGCCAAGGCCGGCGATCCGGCCTCGCTGATCGGCTTTCCGGTCTGTGAAGCCGAGGACATGCCGGAAATCGCCGCCAATGCCACGGCAATCGCCTTCGGCGATTTCCGCGCGGGCTATCTGATCGTCGACCGGGTGGGCGTGCGGGTGCTGCGCGATCCCTATTCGGCGAAACCTTACGTGCTGTTTTACACGACCAAGCGCGTGGGCGGCGGCGTGCAGGATTTCGAGGCGATCAAGCTGGTGAAGTTTTCGGCTTGAGGGGGGGCCACCCTTCCCCTTGAGGGAGAGGGTCGGAGCGCAGCTCCGGGGTTGGGGAGGGCTTGCGTGACCGCCTCTCCCCTCGGGGAGAGGATCGCCGAGCGTAGCGGAGGCGAGATGAGGGGGCGGTCCGGCACGGCATCGAGCATTGCGCCCAAGCTTCGCTCCCCCTCATCCGCCCCTTCGGGGCACCGTCTCCCCGCCGGGGAGAAGAGGCAGGCACCCGCCGCCCTGATGCTGTGGTGCCCAGTATAGTGACCATTTTCAAAGGATCTTCCATGACCATCATCGACCTTTCTCCGCCGCTGGCGGAGCCGCTGACGCTTGCCGAGGTCAGGGCGCATCTGCGGCTTGATACCGAAGACGAGGACGAGCTTCTCGCCGCGCTGATCACCGCGGCGCGCGAGCATCTGGAGCGCGAGACCGGGCTGGTGCTGGCGGCGCGTGATTTTCGCCTCTGCCTCGACCAATGGCCGGCCGACGGGATCCTCAAGATCCCGCGGGCGCCGGTGCGGGAGGTTACGGCCGTGCTCGTCTATGACGGCGCGGGGGATGCGGCGAGCGTTTCGCTTGACGGGCATCTGCTGGATGGGCAAGCGCGGCCGGCGCGGCTTTATCTGCGCGACGTGCCGAAGCCCGGACGGGGGATCAACGGCATCGAGGTGGAGTTTGCAGCCGGCTTTGGCGAGGCGGGGGCGTCCGTGCCGGAAACGCTGAAACGGGCCATGCTTTTGCATCTGGCGGCGATGTTTGCCTGCCGGGGCGTGGTGGCGCCCGACGCCCAGCCGGCGGTGGTGCCGCTAGGTTATGACCGGCTGATTGCGCCCTTTTGCCGGCGGGGGCTCTGACCATGGCGGCGATGATCGATATCGATGCCGGGCACTTGTCGACGCGGCTCGTACTGGAAGCGCCGGAAACGGTGGCAGACGGGCAGGGCGGGGTGGCGACGGTGTTCGTTCAACAGGCGCGGCTCTGGGCAAGGGTCGAGCCGCGAGGTTTTGCCGAGGAAAACCGCGGGCCGGGCCCGGTCTCGACGGTGACGCATCATGTGACGGTGAGGGCCGGTCGCGCGCTTTCCCCCGGGCAGAGATTTGTGGCAGGCGCGCGGGTCTTGCTGATCGAAGCACTGCGCGACCCGGACGAGACGGGGCGGTTTACGCTCGCCCTGTGCCGGGAACGGGTGGGATGAGGGGATCGAGAATGACGGCGCTGGATGAGACGGGGCGGGAAATGGCACGGCTTTTGTCGCGGGCCTTGGCCCGGCGGTTGGTGCGGGGTGTTTCTGGCGAGGAGGATGGCGCCGATCGGGCCGTCGAAGAGGACGGGCCTGCGGCGAAGAGGCAGTCTCCGCTGCAGGCTGGGCGCGGACGCAACGGTCAACAGGCGCGGCTGCGGCACAGAGCGAACGCAACGGTAGGAGCGGCGCCATGACGAGCCCGGTCAACGGCTTGCTGCAAGCCCTTCATCTGGCGGTGAAAGCCGATGCCGCGCTCTCAGCAGCGCTTGGCGGCGAAGGACTTGCCGACCGAAGGCAGCGCGGCACCCGCTTTCCGGTTCTGCTGCCGGGGGCCATCGAGACGCGGGATTTTTCCACCGGCGACAGCAAGGGGCACGAGATCCTGATGGTGCTGGAGCTCTGGAGCGAGATCTCCCGCCGCGAGGCCGAGGCACTGGCGTCGGATCTCGGCCGGGTGGCCGAGGCGCTGCCGGCGGGGATTGGCGCCTTGCGGCTGGTCAATCTCGTGCAGCGCGGCATCACCAGCCGGCGGGAGGCAAAGACCGGGCTGTTCGTGGCGGAGATGCGGCTGCGGGCGGTGGTGGAGTGATATTTTCGGGTGGCGGTTTTGTGGCTCAAGGAGGCCTCGCCCTTCGAGGCCCGACGGTGTCGGGCACCTCAGGGTGAGGGTTCTGCGTGGGAATTGGGAGCGCTGCGCCTGGCGATCACGGCAAGGCCGATGATGGCGAGGAAGGCAGAGGCGGCGAGGGTGGTGGTGACGAGGAGGCCGGTCTGGATGCCGGCGCGGTCGATCACGGCGGTGATGAGGACCGGGGCGATGGCATTGGCGAGGTTTTGCGGCAAAGCCAGCCTTGCGGACTGTTCGGCAAAGCGGCTGGCGGAGAAGAAGGCAAGCGGCAGGAGCGCGCGGGCAAGCGTGGTGACGCCGGAGCCGAAGCCGTAAAGCGCGGTGAACAGCAGAAGGCTCGCCGGCGTGCCGGAGGTGAAGATCAGGAGCACGGTCGAGGCGGTCAGCATGGCGGTGCCGGCAAGGCCGGTCGCGACCGGTGAGGTGTATTTTCCGGCAACGAGATCGACGGCGCGGGCGGCAATACCGAACACGGCGCGCAGCGCGCCGAGCTGGAGTGCCAGTGCTGGCGTGGCGCCGGAGAGTTCGAGGATATGCAAGAGCTGCGGCGAGAGGCCGAAGGTCATCAGGCTGGCAAGGGCACTGGCAAGCGCAATCAGCAGGAAGGCAAGAATTCCGGTGCGCCGGCTCATGACAAGCGGCGCGACCGCATCCTGGGCCCGGTCTTCGGCCGAGCGGGCGATCTGAAGGCGCAGCAGTGACAGATGCAGCGGCAGGCAGAGCAGGATATGGGCAAGGGCTGCCATCTGCAGCGCCCCGCGCCAGCCGAACTCTTCGCCGGCGAGCGCCAGAAGCGGCCAGCAGACGGCGGACGAGAGGCCGGTAAAGACCATCAGGATGCCGATGGTGCGCCGCGCTTGCCGCCCCTCGCGCTCGACGACGGCGGCAAGCGCTGGGACCGAGAGGGCAAAGGAGCCGCCGGCGCCAAGCACCAGCCAGGCGAGCCCGTAGGTGACGACACCGTGCGAAACGGAGAGCAGACCAAGCCCGGTCGCCATGGTGACGGAGCCGAGGGCGAGCACGCGGGCCGCCCCGATCCGCGCCATCAGCCGGCCGGTCGAGGGGCCAAGGGCTGCCATGACCAGCATCATCACGGTGAGCCCGGCAAAGGCGGTCTCATTGGCCATGCCCAAATCGGCAGCGATCTGGCGGCCGAAGACGGCGGGCATTTCGAAGGTCGTGCCCCAGCTGATGATCTGGCTGAGCGCAAGCGTGACGACGAGGATGAGGCGGGGGGAGAGCATGCGGAGCTTTCAACGAGATGGGGCATTGCGGCGTGCGCGCTCGTCTTAAGGGTGTCGGGCGGATTGGGCTAGGGGAAATGTTGACGGGTGCGGAGTGGTGCAGCGGCACCGCGCGCACCGCCACCCGCCCGCTCTACGCCAGCCGCGCGCGCACCCCACCCGCCCTCGTCCTTCGAGGGTCGCTGTCGCTCCTACCTCAGGATGAGGGCTAACCACTGTGGCTCCCACCTCGGGAGGGGGCTGACTGTTGGGGCTCCCGTCGCCCACCACCATGTCCCCTCATCCTGAGGTGCGCTCGCGCAAGCGAGGGCCTCGAAGGGTCGAGGCCACCGGCCACGGCAGCGACGGCGGATGCCCGCCACCCGCCCTCGTCCTTCGAGGGGAGCTCACGCTCCCGCCTCAGGATGAGGGCTGACCGTCGGGGCTCCCACCTCCGAGATGAGGGCTGACCGTCGGGGCTCCCACCTCCGAGATGAGGGCTGACCGTTGGGGCTCCCACCTCGGGAGGAGGGCTGATCGTTGGGGCTCCCACCTTCGGGATGGGGCAGGTCTTCAAGCCTGCTCTCCCACGCCACACGGTTCACACCACACCACACACACATCAAAGGAGCATGGCCATGGGCGCGCAGCGGGGCAAGGATCTGTTGTTGAAGGTTGAGGATGGGGCGGGGTTTGTGACGGTGGCGGGGCTGAGGGCGCGGCGGTTGTCGTTTAATGCGCAATCGGTTGATGTGACCGACCAGGAGAGCGCCGGGCAATGGCGGGAATTGCTGGCAGGGGCCGGTGTGCGGCGGGCGGGGCTGACCGGCTCCGGCCTGTTTCGCGACCAGGCTTCGGATGCGACGCTGCGGGCGGCGTTTTTTGCAGGCGCGACCCTGACCTATCAGGTGGTGATCCCGGATTTCGGCACAGTGACGGCGCCGTTTCAGGTGACGGCGCTGGATTATGCCGGCAATCACGACGGCGAGCTGACCTTCGAGATCGCGCTGGAATCGGCCGGTGCCGTTTCCTTTGCCGCGTTGTGAGGTGGCGATGCACAGCTTTGGCGACCATCCGGGGCGCGAGCCCGCAACACTCCGCCGCGCCAACCGCCATCGCGGCGAGGTGGAGGCGGTGATCGACGGCGAGCGGCGCATTCTCTGCCTGACGCTCGGGGCACTCGCCGAACTGGAAACGGCTTTCGGGGCAGACAGCCTCAGCGATCTGGCGGGGCGGTTTTCCTCCGGGCGGCTGAAAAGCGCCGATCTCATCCGTGTTTTGAGCTGCGGCCTGCGCGGCGGCGGCAACCGGGTCTCGGATGCCGATGTGGCGGGCATGGCGGTGGAAGGCGGCGTGGCCGGGGCGGCGGCCGTGGTGGGGGCGTTGCTGACGGTGACGTTTTCGACCGGTGGTGCGCCGGATGGGGCGCCGGGTGGGGCAATGGGTGGCGCGATGGGTGGTCCGACGAACGGCGGCGCGGCCGAGAGCGGTGCGCAGGCGGGAAGGGCGGATGCGCCTTTCCCTTGAGGGCCGCAGGCGGAGATTTGGTCCGGGCACGGCCGTTTCCCTGGGAAGCGGTGATGACGCTCGGGCTCTCCCGCCTGCGGCTTTCGCCTCAGGTTTTCTGGCAGCTCACCCTGCCGGAACTGGCGGCCATGGCGGGCGGCTCGGACCGTTCGGCGGCGATTTCGCGGCGGGATGTCGAGGCGCTGATGGCGCGGTTTCCGGATTGAGGGGAGGGGTGCTGCTTTGCTCGCGTGGCTGCAAAGAAAGGCGGGTATCGGCGAGAGGGTAGATCTGGGCAGGTTTGCGCCACAAGGAGCCATATGGCTCCGATGGTTTCGTGCTACTGACGTGCATGTGTTGAGACTGACACCCATCCTCGGGAACAGCATCCGAGAATACAGCAGGAAAGATCGAGCCTTGGCCCGCAAGAACAGAGATGAGCTAGCTTCATGGGACGAGCCTACGCCGGAGCCGGTGTTCTGTCCGATATGCGAGCGCGTAATCCCGGAGGATCAGAGAGACGAGCATCATCTCGTTCCCAAGAGCAAGGGTGGAAAGAAAACCGTCCTCCTGCACCGAATCTGCCACGATCAGATCCATTCGATCTTTACAGATGCGCAACTCGCGAAGAAGTTTTCCACGATCGAAACCATCGTGGAAGACCCTGCGGTGCAAACATTCGTCACTTGGGTGAGAAACAAGCCTCCGAGCTTTTCGGATTCTGCAAAGGAATCAAGGCAGTCATTCCGTCGAGGCCGCTAACCGTAATAGGCGTAAGCTCCGGCTAGAAGCGAGTGCTGCCGTGGCGGGAATGCGCCTTCAATTCGGTCGCAGAGGTCGTCATCGCTCATGTTCGAGAGCGGACATTGCTCCGTGGCGGCGCACGTCGCCTCTGCGCCAACAGCAGACATCAGGCTTCAGAGCATGCGTTCTTACTTCCAGCTTACAATCCGTTCATCCCGGCTAGGAAGGCTTTGTATGAAGACCATTGTGGCTCGTAGGTGTGCGAAATATCGATGGGGTAGGCAGGGCTCATTGCGAGCTTTTGATCAAGCTCAGCTATCCAACTATCAAAATCCTTGACATACCAATGCCACTCTTTGCGGTTGTTTCCGGTAACGACGAGGACTTGGCGGCCGATCTGATTCACATCCAATGGCATAAGAGCGTCTTCCAATGCGATTTGCGCACTGTTGGCATCAGCATCTGGCATGCCATTCAAGACAGTTTCATAGCGCCAATGAATGACCACACGGTTCGGAAGATCGGTCTCGTGCACCCTGGCGGGGATAGCTTTCAGGCCCCGAATAACCAGCGCCGCTCCATCTTCCTCGCCCGTAGCCACAAAGTAAGCGTCTTCCGTCGTCGCACTCATCGGCAGAAGACGTGCCGTAATTACAGCAAAAAACTTTTTGAGGCGACGCATGCACAATTTCCGGGACGAACAAGGCAAGCTGTTTGATATATATAGAAGAAAAATATGGCAAGAACATATGACCGCTCCGGGCCAATAGCGGACATCCGCAACTCTAGCGCGCTGCCCTTTTCCTGGAAGCCGTTGATGGCGCGGGTTCCGGTTTCCCCTCATGCCGCAGGAGCCGGCCCCGTCTGGCTCGAAGCCTCCATGGATCAGCGGTGTGGCGCTCTGTCTGCGGCCTCGCCCTTCGAGGCCAGGCTGGTGCCCGGCGCCTCAGGGTGAGGGGAACGGGTGTGCCGGGTCCGTGAGGCTGCACAGGGGCCTCTCTGGAGCGGGTGACGGGCTTCGATGGAGCGGGTGACGGGTGCCAAGTGGCGGAGTGCGTCTCCGGTTGCAGGCACCGTGTCACGGGTTTTCGCCAGACGTGCCAACCGTCAAGGGCCGTCGAGTGCGCGCTCCGCAGACAAGCATCGGCGGCCTCAAAATCCTTCCTCCCTGTCTCCCTCTCGCTCCCTCCCATTCCAAAGGACAAGGACCAAAACCATGACCGATGACGACACACTCGCGCTCTCCGTCGATCTGGACGGGGCTCAGGCGCTGGCGGTGCTGGAGGATCTGGAGAGCCGGTCGGCGAGTTTCGGGCGGGCGCTGACATCGGCGCTGACGAGTGCGGCCAGTGGCGGCAAGGGGCTGGAGGATGTGCTGCGCATGGTGGGCTCAAGGCTCACCGATATTGCGCTGTCGGCCGGGCTGAAGCCGCTTGAAAATTTGCTGGGCCAGGTGGCGGGTGGGCTGGTGGGCAGCCTGGGTTCGGCCTTTGGGTCGTCTGGGGGTTCATCTGTGGGGGCGGGGCTCGGCGCGGATGTTGCCGCCTTTGCCAATGGCGGCGTGCCCGGGCGGGTGATGCCCTTTGCCGATGGCGGCGTGGTGGCAGCGCCCACCTATTTTCCCATGGCCGGCGGGACCGGGCTGATGGGCGAGGCGGGGGCGGAGGCGATCCTGCCATTGAAACGCGGCTCGGACGGCGCGCTTGGCGTGGCCGCCGATGGCGGCGGGGCGGTGACGGTGCATTTCAACGTGACGGCGACCGATGCGGCCAGTTTTGCCCGCAGCGAGGGCCAGATCTCGGCCATGCTGGCGCGCTCCGTTGCCCGCGGGCGGCGGGGGCTTTGAGGGGCTGGCCCCGACGTTTCCCCTCATCCTGAGGCGCGCTCGCGCAAGCGAGGGCCTCGAAGGATCGAGGCCTCGCGAGCAACCCTCAGCAGAGAAATCCACCCGCCCTCGTCCTTCGAGGGTCACTTGCGCTCCCGCCTCAGGATGAGGGCTAACCGTTGTGCCGCTCCCGCCTCGATGGTGAGGGCTAAGCGTTGTGGCTCCTGCCTCAAAGGTGAGGGCTGGCCGTTCCGCCAATCACGTTTCCCCTCATCCTGAGGCCGCGCTCGCGCAAGCGAGGGCCTCGAAGGATCGTGGCCTCGCGAGCAACCCTCAGCAGAGACATCCACCCGCCCTCGTCCTTCGAGGGTCGCTTGCGCTCCCGCCTGAGGGTGAGGGCTAACCGTTGTGCCGCTCCCACCTCAGGGTGAGGGCTGGCCGTTGCGCCAATCACGTTTCCCCTCGTCCTGAGGCGCGCTCGCGCAAGCGAGGGCCTCGAAGGACCGAGGCCTGCGGCTACACCTGCCACGGCTGACGATTTTTCACGCGGCACACACACACAGCAAACGGAGGCCGGGATGGCTTTTCATGAGATACGGTTTCCGCTGCGGCTGTCGCTGACGACACGGGGTGGGCCGGAGCGGTTGACGGATGTGGTGTCGTTGACCAATGGGCGGGAGGCGCGCAATCGGCGGTTTCGGTTTTCAAGGCGTCGCTATGATGTCGGCTCGGCGCTGCGCTCGGTCGCCGATCTCTATGCGGTCCTGGAGTTCTTCGAGGCGCGGGGCGGGCGGCTGCATGGGTTTCGCTTTCGCGATCCGGTGGATTTTTCCTCGGCGAGACCGGGTGAAGCCGTGGGGCCGCTCGACCAGATTTTGGGCGTGGGCGATGGCGACACCAGGCGGTTTGCGCTTGTCAAAGCCTATGGCGATCACGCCGCGATCGAGCGGCGGCCGGTGCAAAAGCCGGTGGTGGGCAGTGTGCGGGTTGCGGTCGACGGGGTGGAGCAGCTCGCGGGATTTGCCGTTGATGCGGCGACCGGCATGGTGACTTTCGAGAATGGCCATGTGCCGAACGAAGGGGCGGAGATCCGCGCCGGCTTTGACTTCGACGTGCCCGTGCGCTTCGACACCGAGCGGATCGAGATCGATCTCGAAGCCTTCCGGGCAGGGCGCATTCCCTCCATTCCGCTGATCGAGGTGCTGCCATGAGACGGTTTTCACAGGCGCTGGCGGCGCATATCGCAAGCGGTGAAACGACGCTCTGCCGGGCCTGGCGGGTGACGCGGAGAGATGGCGCGGTGCTGGGGTTTACCGAGCATGACGCGGCGCTGGAATTTGCCGGCACGCGTTTTGCGCCGGCAAGCGGTTTTGCCGCCACCGAGGCGCGCGCGATGAGCGGGCTGGCGGCGACCGGTGCCGAGATCCAAGGCGGGTTTTCAAGCGAGGCGATCACCGAGGTGGATCTTGCAGCGGGACGCTATGACGGGGCAAGGGTCGAGGTCTTCCTGGTCAACTGGCAGGCGCCCGAGGCGGCACATGCGCGGCTTTCGGTGGAAGAGATCGGCGAGGTGACGAGGGCGGGCCCCGGCTTTTCGGCGGAACTCAGAAGCGTCGCGCATCGGCTGCAGCAGCCGGCAGGACGGATCTACAATCGCCGCTGCGATGCCGATCTGGGCGATGGGCGTTGCGGGGTGAACATGGCGGCCGGTGTGCGGCGGATGGCGGGTCTGGTGGGTAGCGTCAAGGCCGCCGACCGGCTGGTGATATCAGGCTTGCCGGCGCTTGATGCGGATCTGGCGGCGGGGCATTTTCGCCTCGGCCATTGCCGGTTCGATGGCGGTGTGCTGGCCGGGCAGCGGCTGGCAATCGAGGACAGCGGCGCGACGGTGCCGGCATCGCCAGAGGTCGAGGGGGCAGCCCCCGTAGAGGCCGAGGGGGCGGCAGGGGCAGAGGCAGAGGCCGCGTTTGCGGCCGCGGCCGGGGGCACGGTGGAACTCCGGCTCTGGCTGCCGATGGAGGCGGCCCCTGCGCCGGGCGATCCGGTGGTGCTGACGGTTGGCTGCGACAAGAGCTTTGCCACCTGTCGAACACGCTTCGGCAACGCGCTGAATTTTCGAGGATTTCCCCATATGCCGGGCAGTGACTTTGCCTATTCCTATGTGAGTGGCGACAGCACGCATGACGGCAGCGTGCTGTTCGAGTGACCTTTTCGGTCGGATACACTCGATGGTACGCACTCCCAAACGGCGCAGACAGGACCTCCGCCGCTCGTCCGGCATCACAATGGGCCGGGCGCCTCCCAAGCAAGATGTCCTATTTTATAAAAGGTATTTTACATGAAGATTATTTGCCCTGATGGAAACGGCTATTCCTATTATGTGCAGGCGGCTGACGAGACGCGTTATAGCCGCGTCAACGGCGTCGAGACGTTTCAGGTGCGCTCCGGCGACTACTGGAATGGTGCCGATGGCAGCGATGCGCTGAACTATCGCGAGCGCTGCGAGGCGCGGGCGACGACGGAAGACGACATCGGCTCGACCCATGTCTATGCCTTCCAGCTGAAGATCCCGTCCAACTATCCGGAATTCAGCCCCAAACAGACGCTCGGCCAGTGGCACAACGGGGCCTATGACAGCGTCTTCAACCGCTATGAGGAAGGCGAATTCACCATTTGCCTCAACAATCACGACACTGACAGCTTTGTCGAGTTTCCGGTGACGGTGAACAAGGGCAGCTGGAACGCCTTCGTCTACACCTTCGTCTGGCACGAGACGGCGGGCGCAATGACCGTGCGGTTGAACGGCGCGACGGTGATCAAAGAGACGGGGCTTGCCCTGGTGCCGGCTGCGGCGACCTCGGTCTATTTCAAATACGGCATCTATCGCAACATGACCGAAGGTCTGGTCGGGCCTGACCAGCAGGTGAGCTATTGCAAGGTCAGCCGGAGCTGAGGCGGGCAAGGCTCAAGACGGTTGCGGGGTTTTCGGCAGAAAGCCCCGCGATCTGCAGCGGTTGATCGGGTGCTCTTGATCGGGCGGGAGAGGCTGTTGTCAGCGCCCGAAATTCGGGTTGTCGCGGTTAAGCTCGGCCTCACGCAGGATGACCAGGCGGCGCAGGTGGTCTTCGACCTCGAGCAGCAGCGCAAACAGGCCGCAGATGATGGCGGCAAGCACGGTGCCGGCGCCGAGACCGGCAATGCCGAGCAGGATATTGGCGCCCTCGGCCGGTTTCATGAACAGGCCGAAGGCGGTGCAACCGCCGATGATGGCGAGCGCCAGCAAGGTGTTGATCAAGTCGAGTGCGCTGATGAGTGTCCGGTTCATGCCACCATCCTTTTCGAGTGGGTGCAATGAAGCAGGCGGTTCAGCGCTTGTAAAGCTGGGGCTTTTGGGGTGGTGCGGGCCGCGTATGTCTCCCTTGGAGCACGCGCTCCACGGACCCTCATCCGGCCCTTCAGGCCACCTTCTCCCCGATGGGGAGAAGAGTAGGCTGCGGCTTGTGGCTTGGTCTTGTTTCGATCCGCCGGGAGTTTTTCCATGACCATCCAGGATGAGATCCTGGCCCTTGCAGAGGGCTGGATCGGCACGCCCTATCGGCATCAGGGCTCGGCAAGGGGTGTCGGCTGCGATTGCCTGGGGCTCGTGCGCGGGATCTGGCGGGCGCTGTATGGCACAGAAGCCGAGGTGGTGCCGGCCTATGCGCCGGATTGGGCGGAACGATCCGGCGAGGAGCGGCTGATCGGCGCCGCCGAGCGGCATTTTCAGGCGGTGGGGTCGCTGGTGGAAGCCCAGGCCGGCGATCTCGTGCTGTTTCGCTTTCGCCCCGGCATGGCGGCGAAACATGCGGGCATTCTGGCGCGGATGGAGAGGGGGGAGCATACCCCTGCCGCCTTCAGCCAAACGCCCGATGCCTTCATTCATGCTTATGAGCAATCAGCGGTGATCCGCTCGGCGCTGGTGCCGGGCTGGCGGCGGCGGATTGCGGGGATTTATCGGTTTCCCGAAAGGACGCGCTGATGGCGACCATTCTCCTGCAGGCGGCCGGTGCCGCGCTTGGTTCGGTCTTCGGGCCGGTTGGCAGCATTCTCGGCCGGGCAGCCGGGGCGCTCGCCGGCAGTGCGATCGACCGCAGCCTGCTTGGCGGCAGTTCGGTGACCGGGGCGAGACTGTCTTCGGCGCGGCTGGCCGGTGCCAGCGAAGGCACGGCGATCCCAAGGCTTTACGGCACGGCCCGGCTTGGCGGCACGCTGATCTGGGCGACGCGTTTCGAGGAGCAGGCGGTGACCGAGAGGAGCGGGTCGAAATCGACCGGCGGCACCCGGACCACGACCTATCGCTATTTCGCCAATCTGGCGCTTGGGCTCTGCGAGGGGTCGATTGCCGGCATCAGGCGGGTCTGGGCCGATGGCCGCGAACTGGACCTGAGCGAGATCGAAATGCGCGTCTATAGCGGACGAGACGGCCAGCAGGCCGATCCGCTGATTGAGGCCAAACAGGGGGCGGGCAAGGTGCCTGCCTATCGCGGGCTTGCCTATGTCGTCTTCGAGCGCCTGCCGCTCGATGATTTCGGCAATCGCATTCCGCTCCTGCAATTTGAAGTGATGTGGCCGGTGGGGGCGCTGGAGGAGAAGATCCGGGCGGTGACGATCATCCCCGGCGCCACCGAACATGGCTATGCGACGACACGGGTGTCGGACGCGCCGGCTCCGGGCGAAAAGCGCTGGCTGAACCGCAACACGCTGACGGCCGACACCGACTGGCAGGCCTCGATGGATGAGTTGCAGGCGCTCTGCCCGAATCTGGAGACCGTGGCGCTGGTTGTTGCCTGGTTCGGCACGGATCTGCGCTGCGGCGAGTGCCGGATCGTGCCGGGCGTCGAGGTTGCGGCACGAACGAGCGAGAGCCGGGCATGGCGCGTGGGCGGGTTGACCCGCGCCGAGGCGCATCTGGTCTCGCGCCATGAGGGCGGACCGGCCTATGGCGGATCGCCGAGCGATGACAGTGTGGTGGAAGCGATCCGCGACCTGAAGGCGCGGGGGCTGAAGGTGATGCTCTATCCCTTCCTGATGATGGACATTCCGCAGACCAATGCGCTGCCGGATCCCTATGGCGGAGCGGCGCAGGCGGCCTATCCCTGGCGCGGGCGCGTGACGGCCTATCCGGCCAGTGTCGACCGCACGGCGGCAGCACGGACGCAGGTGGAGACGTTTGTTGCAAGGGCGGAGGGCTATCGGCGGTTTCTGCGGCACTATGCGGAGCTTGCCAGCGAAGCGGGCGGTATTGACGGATTTCTGATCGGTTCGGAACTGCGTGGGCTGACGACACTGCGGGACGGGGACAACCGGTTTCCCTTTGTCGAGGCGCTTGTGGGCCTGGCGGGCGAAATGCGGGACCTGCTCGGAGCTTCGACGGCGATTACTTATGGGGCGGACTGGAGCGAATATTTCGGCCATCAGCCGGCCGATGGCTCGGGCGATGTCTTCTTCCATCTCGATCCGCTCTGGGCGAGCCCTGACATTACGGCGGTTGGCATCGACAATTACATGCCGCTGGCCGACTGGCGCGACGAGGATCTCGAAGCGGAAAGCCCCGATGGATTTTCGGGCGTCGACGACGCCCAAGGTTTTGCCCGGATGCTGACGGGAGGCGAGGGGCATCACTGGTTTTATGGAAGCGAGGCGGACCGGCAGGCCCGTATCCGAACGCCGATCACCGATGGCGCCCATGGCAAGCCCTGGGTCTATCGCTTCAAGGATCTGGAGGGCTGGTGGGCAAATCCGCATCACAACCGGATCGGCGGTATTGAACAGGCCGCGCCGACGGCCTGGGTGTCGGGGATGAAGCCGATCTGGTTTACCGAACTTGGCTGTGCGGCGGTCGACAAGGGGGCGAACCAGCCGAATGTCTTTGTCGACGCCAAATCGGCGGAAAGCGGGCGGCCGTATTTTTCCACCGGCAGCCGATCCGATAGCGCGCAGCGGCGGTTTCTCGAAGCCCATCTCGACCATTGGGCGGATGGCGATGCGCCGGCCGGCATGGTCGATCCTGCCCGCATCTTTCTCTGGACCTGGGATGCGCGGCCCTATCCGGCCTTTCCCGAGGATCGCGGCCAATGGTCTGACGGCGGCAACTGGCGCACGGGCCATTGGCTGAACGGACGGTTGGGCACGGCAACACTGGCCGATACGATTGCAGCGATCCTGACCGATCACGGCTTTGAGGATTTCGATGTCAGTGCCGTGGCGGGCGATCTCGGCGGCTATGTGAAGGGCGACCTGAACGCGGCGCGCGACCTGATCGAGCCGCTGATCGCGATCTTCCAGATCGACGTGGTGGAGGATGGCGGCACGCTCCGGTTCCGCCGCCGCGCCCATGCGAGCCTGCCGGCGCGGGTGATCGATGTGCTGGCGGCCACCGAGGGAGAGCCGTTGTGGAGCGAGACACGCGGCCATGACAGCGATTTTGCCTCCGAGGCGCTGATCACCTTTTACGATCCGGCCGCAGACTATGGCGAGGCAAGCGTGCGCTCACGCAAGGTGGAGGCAGCAACGCTGAGGCAGCTGGCGCGGGATCTGCCGGCGGTGATGCCCGAGGAGACGGCGCTGGCCGCGGCCGAAGGCTGGCTGCGCGACAACCGGCTGGCGCGGCGCACATTGCAACTGACGCTGTCACCACAGGAGATCGCGGTCGAGCCGGGCGATGTGCTGCGCTTCCCCGATGGGCCGCAGGGGCGGTTTCTGGTTTCCGAGATCGACGAGGGCTTTGAGCGACGCCTGACGCTGCGCGCCTTTGCCGGCAGGGCGGCGGCCCCGAGCGCAACGAACGAGCCGGGACGGCTGCCGGATACGGGCGGCTCTCAGGGCTTTGCGCCCCGCGTGATCTTTCTCGACCTGCCGCGACTGGAGGGCGGAGCCAGCACAGGAGATGCCTCGGTCGCGGCTTTCGGCCGACCCTGGCGGCGGATCGCGGTGTCGTCCTCGCCGGAGGCGGAAGGCTATCGGCTGCGGCTGACGCTCGACCGGCCGGCGACCATGGGCCAACTGGTCGAGCCTTTGGGGCCGGGGCCGAGCGGGCGTTTCGACGAAGGCAATTCGGTTGTGGTCGATCTCTTTGGCGGGGCCTTTGCCTCGGTCAGCCGGCTGGCGGTGCTTGCCGGGCAGAACCGGATTGCCGTGCGCGCAATCACGGGCGGCTGGGAGGTGATCGGTTTTCGCGATGCGGAGGAAGTCAGCCCTGGCCGATTCCGGCTGACCGGGTTGCTGCGCGGGCTGGGCGGCACGGAAGCGGCGATGCGGGCAACGGCCGCTGTCGGGGCCGATCTCGTTTTGCTCGACGATGCGGTGCGGCCGCTTGGGCTTGCCGCTGCCGAGCGCGGTGTGGCGACCAACTGGATTCTGGAACCGATCGGGCTTCTGAGCGACCGCGCCGGACCCTTTGTTCAGGCTGGCGGCTTGCAGGCCGAGACGCCGCTTGCGCCGGTGCATGCACGCGCGGTTCGCCAACTGGCCGGCGACATCACGCTCACCTTCATCCGCCGGGGCCGGATCGAGGCCGATGGCTGGACGGAGGGCGAGATCCCGCTCGACGAGAGCGAAGCGCGCTACCGGATCGAGATCCTCGATGGCGGCGTGCTGCGGCGAAGCGCCGAGGTGACGGAACCCCGGTTTCTCTATGCCGCGGCCGAAGAGACAGCCGATTTCGGCGCGCCGCAAACGGCGCTTTCCGTGCGCATCCGCCAGCTGGGTCGGCTGGTGGCCGGCGCGCCGCTCGAGGCGGTTCTGCCGGTCGAATGACCCATCACGATCACCGGCAAGCCAGATCAACAGCAAGCTAGATCAACAGGAAGCCATCTACAGCAGGAAGAAGGAGTAGGACCATGCTGGACTTTAAACCCTGGTATCAGTCGAAAACCGTCTGGGGGGCGCTGATTGCCATTGCCTCGCCCCTTCTGCGCCAGGCGGGCCTGGATCTCGGCGACGCCGATCAGGCCGAACTCGCCGACGCGCTGACGCTTCTCGCCGGCACGTTCGGCGGTCTGCTCGCCCTTTACGGCCGCGTGACGGCGACCAAGAGCGTGGGCGGGTGACTTTACAAAGTAAGGATTATTCCTTACTCTGGTGCTGATCCTGGAGGACGTCCCATGAACCAGACTTTCCGCAAGGTCAGCACCATCACCGACAAGGGGCAGACCACCGTACCGAAACCCATTCGCGAGGCGCTGGGTGTCGATTTCGGCGGCCGGATTGCCTTTTGCATCGATGAGGCCAACCGCGTCTATGTCGAGCGTGACGACGTGGAGGAGAGCGATCCCGTGATGGACAGCTTCCTCGACTTCCTGGCGAAGGATATGACAGCCCATCCGGAACGCTCAATCGCGGCTTTTCCGCCAGCACTGAAGGCAAGGATGGAGGCGCTGGTTGGACGAGAGGCGGTGGACCTCGATCAGCCGATAGAGGGAGAGGTCGACCTCTGATGCCATGCTGACGGTCAATGGCTGGATCATCCTTGCCCATCCGCTGTTTCTCGACCAGATGGAGCGGCTGACGGCGGCGGTTGAACGCCAGACGGCGAAGGCGGGGAATAGACCGCCACCGACTGCCAATGCCAAGCTTCTGGCGGCGATCCACGCCCTGATCTTCGACAGGATCCCGGCCGATCCCGCATCGTCTTTTTTCCGGCAGGGTGGCACGCTCGGCCCCGATCGCAAGCACTGGTTCAGGGCGAAATTCGGCAATGGGCGGTTTCGCCTGTTCTTTCGCTACAATTCTGCGGCGCGGATCATCATCTATGCCTGGGTCAATGACGATCAGAGCCTCAGGACCTATGGAGCCCGCACCGACGCCTATCGGGTCTTCGCCGGCATGCTGGACGATGGCAACCCACCCGATGACTGGCCCATGCTGCTGAAGGCGGCCTCTGATCCCAAGGCGCTCGAACGGCTGTCGCGATCTCAACCCGGTGAGGCCGGGCAGGCGTGAAGGTGGGTGGGTGAACCGCTTCCGCCGGGCTGTGACCGGTGACGGTTGACAGTGGCGGAAGCTTTATGAGCATTCATTTGCCATTCAGACGCTCTGCAGTACATAGTCGATAACAATCGATCCCCATGCAGAAGTGGACGCAATGGCAGCATTCATGAACATCACCGGACTGGCGCTTGCGCTCGCCGTGGCTGTCCAGCCGGTGACCAGTGGCGAGGCCTTCGCCGCGGGCGAACAGATGTTGGCGCAACGCGCCGTCGACTGCCGGGCAGCCGCGATGCGGGTGGCGGCCGAGGAGGGCGGACAGTTGCTTTCCGTACGCGAATCGGGCGGTGAATGCGTGATCGTCGTGCTCGTACAGGGCAGCGGCAATGAGCGGCCCCGCAAGGTCACCCGGCGGGTGTCGCAGTAAAACCGGCGACACCGCCGATCTCTGCCGAACCAAGGGGAACAGCATGCGCATTCTCGTCGTCGAGGACGATATCAACCTCAACCGCCAGCTCGTCGAAGCCCTGCAGGAAGCGGGCTATGTCGTCGACAAGGCCTTTGACGGCGAGGAAGGCCACTTCCTGGGCGACACGGAACCCTATGACGCCGTCATTCTCGACATCGGCCTGCCGGAGATGGACGGGATCACCGTGCTGGAGAAATGGCGTGCCGCAAGCCGGGTCATGCCCGTGCTGATCCTGACGGCCCGCGACCGCTGGTCGGACAAGGTGGCGGGCATCGATGCCGGTGCCGATGACTATGTGACCAAGCCTTTCCATGTCGAGGAAGTGCTCGCCCGCATTCGGGCGCTGATCCGCCGGGCGGCGGGGCATGCATCCTCCGAAATCGTCTGCGGCCCTGTGCGTCTCGACACCAAGAGCTCCAAGGCGAGCGTCGATGGCGTGACGCTGAAGCTGACCTCGCATGAATACCGGCTTCTCTCCTATCTCATGCACCACATGGGCGAGGTGGTCTCGCGCACCGAACTGGTCGAGCATCTCTACGACCAGGATTTCGACCGCGACAGTAACACGATCGAGGTCTTTGTCGGCCGGCTGCGCAAGAAGCTCGGCATCGACATGATCGAGACCGTGCGCGGCCTTGGCTATCGCATCCAAGCCCCGACGGCATGAAGATCCGCTCGCTCACCGCGCGCGTCCTGATCCTCGCCACCCTTTGGTCGGCGTTGGCTTTGGTGACGATTGCGGTGGCGATTTCCGCCCTCTACCGCGAGGGCGTCGAGCGCGGCTTCAACAATCTCCTGCGCGCCCAGCTCTACAATGTCGTCAATTCCGTTTCGATCGGTGACGGCGAAAGCCTGACCGGCTCGCCGGCGCTGGGCGACCTCCGGTTTTCCCAGCCCGAGACCGGCTGGTACTGGCTGGTCGAGCCGATCGGCAATTATACGGCAGCACCGCTCGCATCCGCCTCGCTTGGCGTTTCCAACCTCGCGACACCCGATGTGGCCGAGACGCCTTTCGACATCAATTATGAGCGCTTCTACGAGATGAAGGACGAGGTCGGAAACCTTATCCGCGTCGTTGAAACCGAAGTGGTGCTGGACGACCAGGGGCGGGCGGCGCGCTTTCGGGTGACCGGCAATATCGAGGTGGTGGAAGAGGAAATCGCCTTCTTCGCCAGCCGTCTGAACCTGGCGCTGGCCGTGGTCGGCATTGGCAGTCTGATCCTGAACGGTGGCGCCATCGTCTATGGACTGCGCCCCGTCGACAGGGCGCGGCGCGCCTTGGAGCGCATCCGGCGCGGCGAGGCCGAACGGCTGGAGGGCGAGTTCCCACGCGAGATCATGCCGCTTGCGACGGAAATCAACGCCCTGATCGAGAGCAACCGACGCATTGTCGAGCGCGCCCGCATGCAGGTCGGCAATCTCGCCCATTCGCTGAAGACGCCGATTGCCGTGTTGCTCAACGAGGCGCGCACGCTCGACAAGACCCATGCCGGTGTCGTGACGACACAGGCCGAGGCGATGCAGGCGCAGGTCGCGACCTATCTCAACCGCGCCCGCATTGCCGCCCAGCGCGACAGCGTGCTCGCCCGCACCGAAGCCCAGCCCGCGCTTGAGCGGCTGGTGCGCGTCATGCGCAAGCTGAATGCCGAAGTGAGCTTCGACCTGGAGGTCGCTCCTGACCTGACCTTTGCCATGGAGCAGCAGGACGTCGAGGAAGTGGTTGGCAATCTCCTGGAAAACGCTGCGCGTTTCGCCCGTTCCAAGGTCGTCACCCGGCTTTCCTCCGTGGTCCGTGAAGAAGACGCGACGGAGGGGCGCCGCCGCTGGGTGGAACTGATCATCGAGGATGACGGGCCGGGACTGGCGCCCGACCAGATCGGCGAGGCGCTGAAGCGCGGCCGCAGGCTCGACGAGAGCAAGCCGGGAACGGGGCTCGGCCTGTCGATCGTCAAGGAAATCTCGGGCGAATACCAGGGGTCTCTCGGTCTTTCCCGCAGCCCGCTCGGCGGACTTCGCGCACAGGTGATACTCCCAGCTGTGAGCAAGGAGACTGCGTGATTGATTTTCCTGTGAAATTCCATAGTTGTATGAGAACGTGTCAGAAGCGCTCGTTGTCGCGGGCTTCGGGCGAGGGCGCTTTGCGCGGTATACGAAATGTCGACGGAAACTGGGTTGATCTGATGGGTGTATCGCGCTTTGGAGTTGTCGCCGTGGCCTTGGCTGCCACTGTTGGACTGTCGGCCTGCACGACGACGCAGGGCAGCGCTGCGACGGGCTCGGCCCTGTACATATCCGCATTGCAGGGCGGCATCGTCTCGCGCACCGGCGTGAAGCTGTCGAACAGCGAGACCCAGCGTGCGCTGGAAGCCGAATACCGGGCGCTGGAAGCAGCCCCTGGCGGCCAGCCCGTGACCTGGGTTGGCGGCGAAGTGCGCGGCCAGGTGGTTGCGGCAGCACCCTATCAGGTCGGCCAGCAGAACTGCCGCCAGTTTACCCACAAGGTGATCAGCGAGGGTCGCGAACTCCAGGCACGCGGTGCGGCCTGCCGCAACAGCGACGGGACCTGGACGCCGCTGAGCTGACAAGGCTTTGACGGGTTGGATGTGCGGCTGCAGCGCGGCCACCACTTGACTTGCATCAAGGATGGGCAGGTTATGGCGTCCTAGAGAGAGCTTGCGGCCAATCGCCTCAATTTTACGTCAGAGGCGGTTTGTCGATTGGAAAGCTCATTGCCTTGAAGTAATCGGTTCTCATGTTGTTCTGGATCATCGCCGCGCTTCTGACGGTCGTCGTCGCATTCATTCTCCTGTCGCCGTTGCTCAGGGCCAGGGCCCTCGCATCGCGCTATGAAGAGGGGGAGGCGGCGGTTTATCGTGACCAGTTGCGCGAACTCGAACGCGACCGCGCCGGCGGACTGATTTCCGCCGAGGAGGCCGACTATGCGCGGGCCGAAATCGGCCGGCGGCTTTTGGGTGTCGATGCGCGCGCCAAGGCTTCACCGCAGCCCGACGCGGGCGCGGCAGGCGAAGACGCCAAGGGTGAGGGTGCCAAGGGTGAGGCTGCCAAGGCGCCGAAACCCGGCCGCTACCGGCTGTCGCAGGCCTTCATCCTTCTCTGTCTTCCCGCAATCGGCCTTGCCGGTTATCTGGCGTCCGGCAATCCCGGCATGCCGGATGCCCCGCTTGCGGCACGGCTTGCCAATCCCGGCGACAATGTCGAGCTTCTGGTCGCCCAGGTCGAGCGACATCTTGCGACCAATCCCGAGGACGGCAATGGCTGGGCCGTGGTGGCGCCGGTCTATTTCCGCATGGGACGGCTTGAGGATGCAGAGCTTGCCTATCGCAATGCCATTCGGCTTCTCGGCCCAGATGCGGAACGCATGACCGGTTTTGGCGAAACGCTCGTGACCCGCAATGACGGCATTGTCGTGAAAGATGCGCAGCAGGCGTTCGAAGCGTCGCTGAAGATCGAGCCGAACAATCCGCGCGCCGACTATTATCTGGCGCTGGCGCTGGAGCAATCCGGCCGCCGGGCCGAGGCACTCGTTGCCTTCGAGAACATCGCCAAGGCATCGCCGCCGGAAGCCCCGTGGATGGAGCTGATCAACCGGCATATCGCGACCAACAGCGCCGGCCTGCCGCTGGCCGGTGGTGCGGCAACGCCGCCGGGTCTTGCCGCCAATCCGGCAGCCAGTGGCGCGCCGGCACCGCTCGGCAACCCGACCGCCGAGGATATTGCCAATGCGCAGGCCATGTCGACGGGCGACCGCAGCGAGATGATCCGCGGCATGGTGGCAAGCCTCGACGCCAAGCTGAAGGACGACCCCAAGAATTTTGAAGGCTGGATGCGTCTCGTGCGATCCTATGCCATGCTCAAGGACAAGGACCGCGCTCAAGGCGCGCTGCGGGATGGCCTCAAGGCCTTTCCGGCGGAGACCGCCGAGGGCCGGCAGCTGATCGCCATGGCGAGCGAACTTGGCCTTGAAGTCGAGGAGAAGACGCCGTGACCCGCAAGCAGAAGAGACTGGCCGTCATTGCCGGCGGCATGGGGTTTATTTTGGCAGCCGTGCTTTTGGTGATGTTCGCCTTCAGCCAGACCATTGCCTATTTCTACGTGCCCGGCGACTTGAAGACGGTGAAGCTCGATGCCGGCACGCGCATCCGGCTCGGCGGCCTCGTCGAAGATGGCTCGGTGAAGCGCGGTGAGGGCTCGACGATCACCTTTACCGTGACCGACACGCTGGCGACGGTGCCGGTGACCTATACGGGCATTCTGCCGGACCTCTTCCGCGAGGGGCAGGGCGTGGTGGCCGAGGGCAGTTTCCGCGAGGGCGACCGCGTCTTCGTGGCCGATACCGTGCTCGCCAAACACGACGAGACCTATATGCCGAAGGACGTCGCGGATCGTCTGAAGGCGCAAGGGGTGGAACTCAGCGGCAAGGAAAAGCTCCAATGATCGTTGAACTTGGTCACTATGCGCTGGTTCTGGCCCTTGCGGTCGCGCTGATCGTTTCCGTGCTCCCCGTGATCGGTGCCCGAAAGGGCGATGCGGCGATGATGGCGGTCGCGACATCAGGCACCTATGCGCTCTTCCTCCTGGTCGCGCTCTCCTTCGGCGTTCTGACCTACGCCTATGTCGTGTCCGACTTCTCGGTCCAGAACGTCTACGAGAACTCGCATTCGCTGAAGCCGATGATCTACAAGATCTCCGGCGTCTGGGGCAATCACGAGGGCTCGATGATGCTCTGGGTGCTGATCCTGACGCTGTTCAGCGCCATGGTCGCCTGGTTCGGCACCAATCTGCCGGATCGACTGAAGGCCAATGTTCTGTCCGTGCAGGCCTGGATCACCTCGGCATTTGCGCTCTTCATCCTGATGACCTCCAACCCGTTCAACCGGCTCTCGCCGATCCCGGGCGAGGGGCAGGACCTGAACCCCGTGTTGCAGGATGTGGGCCTCGCCATCCATCCGCCGCTTCTCTATCTCGGTTATGTCGGTTTTTCCGTCTGTTTCTCCTTTGCCATCGCCGCCCTGATGGACGGCCGCATCGATGCGGCCTGGGCACGCTGGGTCAGACCCTGGACGTTGGCCGCCTGGGTGTTTCTGACGGCTGGTATCGCCATGGGCTCCTACTGGGCCTATTACGAACTCGGCTGGGGCGGCTGGTGGTTCTGGGACCCGGTCGAAAACGCCTCCTTCATGCCGTGGCTTGCCGGAACCGCATTGCTGCATTCGGCGCTTGTCATGGAAAAGCGGGATGCCTTGAAGATCTGGACCGTGCTTTTGGCGATCATCGCCTTTTCGCTGTCGCTGCTCGGCACCTTCCTCGTCCGCTCAGGCGTTTTGACCTCCGTGCATGCCTTTGCCACCGACCCGACCCGTGGCGTTTTCATTCTCGGCATTCTCGTGATCTTCATCGGCGGTGCGCTGTCGCTCTTTGCCTTTCGTGCGCCGATGCTGAAGGCCGGTGGCCTATTCCAGCCGATCTCGCGCGAAGGCGCGCTGGTTCTCAACAATCTGATCCTGACGGTCTCGACCGCGACCGTCTTGATCGGCACGCTCTATCCGCTGCTTCTGGAAACGCTGACCGGCGAGAAGATCTCTGTCGGTGCGCCCTTCTTCAACATCACCTTCGGGCTGTTGATGATTCCGCTTCTGCTGGCCGTCCCGTTTGGTCCCTTCCTTGCCTGGAAGCGGGGCGATCTGCTCGGTGCCTTGCAGCGCCTGTACCTTGCGGCGGGCGTTGCGCTCGTGCTGGGTCTGGCGCTCTATTACGTCGAGCATGGCGGACCGGTCATGGCCGTTGGCGGCCTGGCGCTCGGTTTCTTTGTCATGGCCGGTGCTATTGCCGACCTCTTCTATCGCGGCGGCTTTGGCAAGCAGAGCTTTTCTGTGGCGCTCAGCCGGTTCAAGGGCCTGCCGCGCTCGGCTTTCGGCACGGCGCTCGCCCATTTCGGCCTCGGCGTGACGGTCATCGGGATTGTGGCCGTCACCACCTTCGAGACGGAAACCGTGGTCGAGATGAAGCCCGGCATGACGGCGGAAGCCGGCGGCTATGTGCTGACCTTTGATGGCATGCGGGCTGCAAGCGGCCCGAACTATACCGAGGATCAGGGCCATTTCACTATCCGCAAGGGCGGCGTCGAAGTGGCCGATGTCTGGTCGTCGAAGCGGCTCTATCCGGCGCGGCGCATGCCGACGACGGAAGCCGGGATCGTGACCTTCGGCTTTAGCCAGCTCTATGTCTCGCTGGGTGACCCCATGGCCGATGGCGGCATCGTGGTGCGCGTCTGGTGGAAGCCGTGGATCCTCTGCATCTGGTACGGCGCGCTTGTCATGATGGCGGGCGGGGTCGTCTCGCTGTCGGATCGCAGGCTTCGTGTCGGCGCGCCGAAACGGGCCAAGATCGCGGTGAAACCGGCACTGGAGGCTGCGGAATGAGCGCGCCGAGGAACCCCTCCCCAACCCCTCCCCGCAAGGGGGAGGGGCTTTTGCGCCGCATGCAGCCTTGGACGAAGGCGCAAGCGGCATCCGCGAGGTTTCTCCCCCCTTGTGGGGGAGATGGCCGGCAGGCCAGAGGGGGACTTTGGGCCGCACTTTTCACGCTCGCGCTGTTGTTCGCTCCGCTCCCGGCCCATGCCGTCAATCCCGACGAGGTGCTGTCCGATCCGGTGCTCGAACAGCGGGCGCGAACGCTGTCGGCGGAATTGCGCTGCATGGTCTGCCAGAACCAGTCGATCGACGATTCCAATGCCGAGCTTGCCCGCGACCTGCGCGTCGTGGTGCGCGAGCGGCTGGTGGATGGCGACAGCGACGCGCAGGTGCTGGACTATGTCGTGTCGCGTTACGGCGAATTCGTGCTGTTGAAGCCGCGGCTATCCGTGCGCACGCTGGCGCTCTGGGGGGCACCCTTTGTGCTGGTGGTGATCGGCCTGATCGTGGCGGTGGTCAGTGCCCGCAGGCGGGCGGCGCGGCCGACGGCCAAACTGTCGGCCGAGGAAGAGGCACGGCTGGGCAGGTTGCTCGACGGCGAGTGATCAGGGCGTTTCGAAGTCGGTGTCATCATCCAGCTGCAGGTCCGGTGTTCGCTCGCGACCATGACGGATCGTCAGAATTCGAACGCCATCGGGACCGACGTCATAGTGGATGTGATAGCCACCCAGAACGGCCGTCTTTTCGGAAGGTCAACGCGGTTCGCTGCCCTCTTGGTCTGCTCTGTCCAGCTTGTCGGATGAAGCCGCTGCCGGAGTCTAAGTGGGCCGCGTTCATGCCGTGGTCGTCCGAATCGCGCCTTAGGCTGTCAAGCGTGCCCTCGCTCTGCTGTTGATTGCTGGGGATAAGACGAAAAAGCCCAATAAAAAATCGATGGATATTGACCCGCTTCCTCCGAAGCAGCTTCTGTTGGGGCGTATTATTTACGCAAACGGAGCAAAGTATTTCGGATGAAGAAGTCTAGACAGAAAGTTGGCGAGAAGAACGAGATTAAGTTTTCTCTGAGTGGCGTCTCTGGCCGTGGCCCTTGGGGTGTCGCGGGGTCATGCCTCTTGGCAGTTCTTGTCATTTACTGGTCATCCGGTGCGTACACTCATCTCCTTGGCATCGATACCCTCTCCATTAGCGATTGCTCTCCGCGCTTCCGCAATCTCCAGGACCTCGCGCCCTTCCTGAGCCAAGTAACTCTTGAGCGCGCGCACGATGATCCAGCTGCGGCTCCGGTCGCAGGCACCGGCAACCGCTTCGGTTCCGGCGAGAACATCAAGCGGCAGTCGAAGTGTGATGGGATCAGACAATTGCTGTTTTGACATCATTTTTTACTCCGATTGTAATACGGAGCATAGGTCCATGCAGCCTCAAGTCAATTTGCGGCCCCTGTCGCCTCAATGTCCCGCAAACATTACGAAGATTTCATCCGCCGTACAGTTCGCCGTAAGGTGACAGCGCCTATATCTCTCCTCATCCACCGCTTCCCCACCGCCGGATCGTCCGGCGGCTCCAGTCAGAAGAACAGATGAAGGTAGATCACATGTCCGAGATCAAAGGTCGCTCGCTGAAGACGATCCTCAAGACTTCCACCACGGCTGGCCTTGCGGCCATGATGCTGGTGACGGCTGCCCCCTTCGCCGCTGTTCCGGCCTTGGCCGCGCCGGTCGAGGTGAACGCGCCGCAGGTGCCGAGCTTTGGCGACGTCGTCACGGCGGTCCTGCCGGCCGTAGTTTCCGTCCGCGTCCAGTCCAATGTTGCCGAAGAGGCATCCGAGGACAGCAATTACTCCTTCAATTTCGGCGGTCGCAACTTTGACGACCTGCCGGACGATCATCCGCTCAAGCGTTTCTTCCGCGAATTCGGCGGTCCTGGCATGGACGGCCCGCATGACGGCGGCCCACGCGCAGAACGGGGCGAGCGCGGTGAGCGCGGTGAGCGCGGCGAACGTGGTCAAGGACGCCTGCGTCCGACCGCGCAAGGCTCCGGCTTCTTCATCTCCGAGGATGGCTACATCGTCACCAACAACCACGTCATCGACGATGGTCAGGCCTTCACCGTGGTGCTGAACGACGGCAAGGAATACGATGCCAAGCTCGTCGGCAAGGACAGCCGCACCGACCTTGCGCTGCTGAAGGTCGACGCCAAGGATGTGAAGTTCACCTATGTGAAATTTGCCGATGACGAGAAGGTGCGCGTCGGTGACTGGGTCGTTGCGGTCGGCAATCCCTTCGGTCTCGGCGGTACGGTGACGGCGGGCATCATTTCCGCCCGTGGCCGTAATATCGGCTCCGGCCCGTACGACGACTACCTGCAGATCGACGCGGCCGTGAACCGCGGCAACTCCGGTGGTCCCGGCTTCAACCTGAACGGCGAAGTGGTCGGCATCAACACCGCGATCTTCTCGCCCTCCGGCGGCAATGTCGGCATCGCCTTTGCTATCCCGGCTTCGGTGGCGACAGATGTCATTGCCAAGCTGAAGGACAGCGGCACGGTGTCGCGTGGCTGGCTTGGCGTGCAGATCCAGCCGGTGACGCAGGACATCGCCGATAGCCTCGGACTTTCCGAAGACAGCGGCGCACTGGTCGTCGCCCCGCAGGCCGGGTCTCCGGGTGAGGCAGCCGGCATCAAGCAGGGCGATGTGGTAACGGCCGTCAACGGCGAACCGGTCAAGGACCCGCGCGATCTCGCGCGCCGCATCGCAGCCTTTGCCCCTGACACCACCGTGGATGTGACGCTGTGGCGCGATGGCAAGGCGACCGAGGTCAAGGTCAAGCTCGGCGAACTGCCGGCAGACCAGGCAGTCGCAGAGCCGAGCGAGAACGATGCAGCGCCGGCACCGGCTGCAGAGCAGGAACTGTCGGGCCTCGGCCTCTCCGTTCGGCCTGCGGATGGCGGTAAGGGCCTGTCGATCATCGATATCGACCCGGACAGCGATGCTGCCGACAAGGGCCTGAAGGCCGGCGAGACGATTACCTCGGTCAACAACCAGCAGGTATCCTCGGTGGCGGATGTCCAGAAGGTGATCGACCAGGCGAAGAAGGACGGCCGCACCCGGGCGCTGTTCCAGGTGGAATCCGAAGCGGGCAGCCGCTTCGTGGCACTGCCGATCAACCAGGGCTGATCATGACGTGAAGACGGGGCGTCGGCGGTTCGCGGACCGGCGGCGCCCCTTTTTCGTATCCGGATGTGGCCTCCGCCAGGGGCGGCGCGGCCAGACGTGATGGAAAGGACAAGAGCATGGGGATCGCTGACCAAGGACAGCCGACAAGCGGCGAAACCGTCTATACGGGCCCTGAGGCCGGCGCTAAGGTCGCGCACATGAAAATACTTGTCATTGAAGACGACCTGGAAGCTGCCGCCTACATGACGAAAGCCTTTCGCGAGGCAGGGATCGTTGCCGATCACGCCAGCGACGGCGAGAGCGGCCTCTTCATGGGCTCGGAAAACAGCTATGACGTGATGGTCGTCGACCGCATGCTGCCGCGCCGCGACGGGCTTTCCGTCATCAGCGAGCTGCGCAAGCGCGGCGTCGAGACGCCGGTGCTGATCCTGTCGGCTCTCGGACAGGTGGATGACCGCGTCACGGGCCTGCGCGCCGGTGGCGATGACTACCTGCCCAAGCCTTACGCCTTTTCCGAACTTCTGGCGCGTGTCGAGGTTCTTGGCCGGCGCAAGGGCAAGCCGGAACAGGACATGGCCTACCGCGTCGGCGATCTCGAGCTGGATCGGCTGTCGCATGAGGTCAAACGCGCTGGCAAGGACATCCTGTTGCAGCCGCGTGAATTCCGCCTGCTCGAATATCTGATGAAGAATGCCGGTCAGGTGGTGACCCGCACCATGCTGCTCGAACATGTCTGGGACTATCACTTCGACCCCCAGACCAATGTCATCGACGTGCATGTTTCGCGGCTGCGCTCGAAGATCGAGAAGGATTTCGACAAGCCATTGCTGAAAACCGTGCGCGGCGCGGGTTACATGATCAAGGACGAAGGCTGACATCATGGCGTCTTCGTCCCGCTTCGGCGTGCTGTTCAAGTCGACGGCGGTCCGCCTGTCTGCGCTCTATATCGTGCTCTTCGCGCTCTGCGCCGCCTTCCTCGTCTTTTATGTGACGGGGCTTTCCGAACGTATCCTCAACAACCAGACGCGCGATGCGCTGCGTCAGGAAGTGGAGGAGATCGAGGGCGCCTTTGATCGCGGCGGTATCAACCAGCTTTTGCGCACGCTGGAGCGGCGCGCCCGACAGCCGGGCGCCAATCTCTATGTCATGGCCGGGCCGAATGGCGAGATCCTGGCCGGCAACGTCGCCTCCGTGCAACCGGGCGTTTTCGACCACGAAGGCTGGACCGAATTTCCCTTCCGCTACCAGCGTTACACCGACAGCGGCGGCATCAAGCGGCACTTGGCGACGGCGCATATCTTCGTTCTGGAAAACGGCTTGCGCGTGCTGATCGGCCGCGATCTGGGCGAGCCGGGCAAGCTGCGCCAGCTGGTGCGCCAGGCGCTGATGGTGGCGCTTCTGATCATGGGTATCGGCGCGGTCGTCATCTGGTTTGCCATTGGCCGCAATGCGCTGAAGCGCATCGACCGGGTGTCTGCTGCCAGCCAGAAGATCATGGCCGGCGATCTGTCGCAGCGCTTGCCGGTTTCCGGCTCGGGTGACGAGTTCGACCGGCTTTCCTCCTCGCTGAACGGCATGCTCGGCCGGATCGAGCAGTTGAACGAGGGGCTGAAACAGGTTTCCGACAACATTGCCCATGACCTGAAGACGCCGCTGACCCGCCTGCGCAACAAGGCGACCGATGCGCTGGACGAGGACGATCCGGCGAGCCGAAGGGCGGCACTGGAAACCATTATCGGCGAGTCGGACCAGCTGATCCGCACCTTCAATGCGCTGTTGATGATCTCGCGCGTGGAAGCCGGGTCGATTGCCGCCGAACTCTCCGACATCGACGTATCGGCCATTGCCGCCGACAGCGCCGAACTCTACGAGCCGGTGGCCGAGGAAGAAGGGCAGGTCATGGATTGCCAGATCGCGCCGGGGCTTTCCGTGCGCGGCAACCGCGAACTGGTTGGTCAGGCGATTGCCAATCTCATCGACAATGCGATCAAGTATGGCGGGCAGGGCGAGACAGGATCGAGCATCGGCATTCGCGTTTCGCGCGGCGCACAGGGCGTGGAAGTCAGCATTTCGGATGAGGGACCGGGCATTCCGGCCGACAAGCGCGAAGACGTGGTCAAGCGCTTTGTTCGCCTGGACAAGAGCCGCTCCAAGCCCGGAACCGGCCTTGGCCTCTCGCTGGTGGAAGCGATCATGGCGCTGCATGGCGGACGGCTGATCCTCTCCGACACACGCGACCATGCCGAGTTTCCCGGCTTGACGGCCACCATGGTCTTTCCGGGATCAAAGCCGTAACGTGACGCCGCCAGCGAGATTCGGGGGACGGTCTCGCCTCAGGGAGGGAGACCGGCATGGAGCACAACCGCGCGAGACGATTGGCCGAGGTGGCGGAGGGCGTGATCCGTCCGCTTAACCAGACGGAAATGAAGGCGGCAACGGCGCTCCTCAAGGACCTGATCAAGCAGGAGCCCGGACTTGCCGACCATGTCGGCGTTGACGGCCCCCTGCGCAGCTTCCTGCTCGCCACCTTCACGCTCTCCCCCTATCTGCGCGATATTGCCAGTCTGCAGCCCGCTTTGCTTCTGCAAGCGCTCGAGGCGCCGCTTGAGCCGATGCTGGATGCAGCCGTTGCCGAGGCGCGGAATGCCTGGCGGCCGGATGAGGCGGGTCTGAACCCTGGTGAGGCCGAGGTCATGGCGCGGCTAAGACGCGCCAAGCGCAAGGTCGCCTTCTTCACTGCCCTTGCCGATCTCGCCCGGATCTTTACCGCCCGCGACACGACGGACTGGCTGACATCCGTGGCCGATGCCAGCGTTGCGGCCGCCATCGACCATCTTCTTTTGGCGGGCCATGATGGCGGCAAGCTTGTCGTCAAGGATCGGGCGCAGCCGGCAGAGGGCAGCGGGCTGATCGTGCTCGGCATGGGCAAGCATGGCGCGCGGGAACTCAACTATTCCTCCGACATCGATCTCGTTGTCTTCTACGATCCGGACGCGGGCATCCTGAAGGATCCCGAGGATGCGATGGAGACCTATGGCCGGATGATGCGCAGGCTTGTGCGCATCCTGCAGGAACGCACCGGCGACGGCTATGTCTTCCGCACGGACCTCAGGCTTCGACCCGATCCGGGCTCGACACCACTTGCCGTTCCCGTCGAGGCGGCGCTGATCTATTACGAAGGCCGTGGGCAGAACTGGGAGCGTGCGGCCTTCATCAAGGCGCGGCCGGTGGCCGGGGACCTGAAGGCTGGCGAAGGCTTCCTGCTCGAACTCGTGCCCTTCGTCTTCCGCAAATATCTCGACTATGCGGCGATTGCCGACATTCACTCGATCAAGCGGCAGATCCATGTGCACAAGGGCCATGGCGCAATCGCGGTGAAGGGCCACAATGTCAAACTCGGTCGTGGCGGCATTCGCGAGATCGAGTTCTTCGCCCAGACCCAGCAGCTGATTGCCGGCGGACGCATGCCGGACCTGCGCATCCGCGCCACGGAAGCGGCACTTCACGCGCTGGCCGCCGCGAAATGGGTCGATCCGCAGACGGCGGAGGAGCTGACGCAGTGCTACTGGTTCCTGCGGGACGTCGAGCATCGCATCCAGATGGTGCATGACGAGCAGACCCATGTTCTGCCGGAGACGGAAGCCGAGCTGAAGCGCATTGCCTTCATGCTGGGCTGCATCGACACGACAGAGTTTTCGCAGAGGCTGGAAGCCGTGCTGAAGACCGTCGAGAGATGTTACGCCCGGCTGTTTGAGAAGGAAGAGGGCCTGTCGACTGCGACCGGCAATCTGGTCTTCACTGGCCAGAAGGACGATCCCGACACGCTGAAGACGCTGAACGGTCTCGGCTTTGAGCGGCCGGAGGATATTTCCCGCGTCATCCGCACCTGGCATTACGGCCGCTACCGCGCCACGCAATCGGTGGAGGCGCGCGAGCGGCTGACCGAGATGACGCCGAGCCTGCTCAAGGCCTTCGGGGAAAGCCGAAGGGCAGACGAGGCGCTATTGCGTTTCGACACTTTCCTGGCCGGGCTTCCCGCCGGCATCCAGCTCTTCTCTCTGCTGGGCAATAATCCGGCGCTTCTGGATCTGATCGTCCGGATCATGGCGGCGGCACCGCGGCTGGCCGAGATCATTGCCGAGCGGCCGCATGTCTTTGACGGCATGCTCGATCCGGCGCTTCTGGTTGAACTCCCGACCAGGGACTACCTCGGCCGTCGCCTGAAGAGTTTCCTCTCAAGTGCGAGGCATTACGAGGAGATCCTCGATCGCTTGCGCATCTTTGCCGCCGAACAGCGCTTTTTGATCGGTATTCGCCTGCTGACCGGCTCGATCGCTGGTGGGCAGGCGGGCCATGCCTTTACCGACCTTGCCGGCCTCGTGATCGACGAGGCGCTGAAGGCGGTCGTGGCCGAGATGGAAGCCGCCCATGGCCGGGTTCCGGGCGGCTGCGTGGCGCTGGCGGGCATGGGCAAGCTCGGCTCCTTCGAATTGACCGCAGGCTCGGATGTCGACCTGATCCTGCTCTATGAACACGACGACGACGCGGTGGAAAGCGATGGCGCCAAACCGCTTGATCCGGTGCGCTACTATACCCGCCTGACGCAGCGGCTGATTGCGGCCTTGTCGGCGCCGACTGCCGAGGGCGTGCTGTATGAGGTCGACATGCGGCTGCGTCCCTCCGGCAACAAGGGGCCGGTGGCATCGAGGCTTCGGGCCTTTGCCAAGTATCAGCGCGAGGAGGCCTGGACCTGGGAACATATGGCCCTGTCGAGGGCGCGGATGATCTCCGGCGACGAGCGGCTCATCGAAGAGGCGGAGGCGATCATCGCCGAGATCCTCGCGGCCAAGCGCGACGAAGCGGTCGTTGCAAAAGACGTGGCCGAGATGCGCAAGCTGATCGAGGACGAAAAGCCGGCGAAGGACAGCTGGGACCTGAAGTTGATCCCGGGCGGGCTGATCGACATTGAATTCATCGCGCAATACCTGGCACTGGTGGCCCCTGCACAGGGGCGGCCGGTCCGGACCAATGGGCTGTCGACGGGAGATGCGCTGAAGGCTTTTGGCGATCTGATCGACCCGAATGACCGCGACACGTGCCTCGCAGCCTTGAAGCTCTATACCGATCTCTCCCAGGTCATCCGGCTGTGCATCGACGGCGGCTTCGACCCTGAGGCAGTGCCGGCCGGTCTGATCGATCTCGTGACGCGGGCGGCCGAATGCCCCGACCTGAAAACGACGGAGGCGGAGGTGAAGCGTTTGTCCAAGGCCGTGCGCAAGGTGTTCCTGCGGGTGGTTGCCAGACAATGAAGACATATCGGCCAGCGCCGATATAAGTAACGCCTAATTAATGAAAGCGTTGGATAGTTCCCTTGATCACGGAGATGCGCGGGCAAGGCCGCGCTGGGATAGGGTGACTTGGGACATGAAAAACATACCGATCGTCGGCAAGTTTATTGCCATAATGGCTGTCTTTGGCGTCTTCGCCCTCGGCGTTGCGTTCTATGCCGGCAGCAGAATCCAGTCGGTCGATAGGGCTTACAGCGGCCTTTTGACCCAGGAATCGCGCGCTGCCTTCAGTCTCGCCCGCTCAAACCGCGCGATGCAGAGCATGCGCGCCGCCCTTGGCGACATTCTGATGTCAAGCGAACAGGCTCAGATCGATGCGGCCAACAAGGAGTTCGTGACGGCAAAGGAGAGCTTCATCAAATTCATCGACACCGCCGCCGAGGCGATGCCGTCGGAGACCGAAATTCCTGCTTTGAAAACCAGTGTGCTCCAGGTGGCCGATGTGGCCTGCGCGAACACTGTCGCTGCCGCACGAGCCGCCACTGAAACGGAAGCCGTCCTTGCCAGCCAGCGAATCTTTCTGACGGAATGCCAACCCGAATTCGTCAAGGTCGCACCCCAGTTCACCGCATTGGTGACAAAAATGACGGAGAAGGCTGATACCGCAAGCTCGGCGCTCACGGATGAATCGAATGCGACCGCGCGCAATACCCTGGTGGGCGTAGTTGCCGGCATCGTGCTCGTGCTCGGCGTCGGCTTTGTCGCGATTCGCGGCTGGTTGGTCCGCCCGATCCGTGCACTGTCGGATACGATGGACGTGCTGGCCGGGGGAGATCTCTCTGTCGACATCGCGGGCACCGAACGCCGGGATGAAGTCGGGTTGATGGCCCGCTCTGTCCAGATTTTCAAGGATAATGGCTTGAGGGCGCGCGAACAGCAAAACGAGGCCGAGGCTGCGCGTCTGCAGACCGAGGCGGTGCGGGTTCGCCAGGAAGAGACCGATCGTCAGCGCGTCATCGAGATGGCGCAAGCGACGGAGGGTCTCGCCGAAGGCCTGCAGCGTCTCTCCGATGGCGATCTGAGCTATCAGCTATCCAAGCCCTTCGCGGCAGACTTCGAAAATCTGCGGGCCGATTTCAATACGGCCGTGGACAAGCTGCGCGGTACGCTCGGCGCTGTCTCCCAGTCGATCGGCGCCATCGATGGCGGATCGCGTGAACTCAGCCAGAGTGCGACAGACCTCTCCAAGCGAACCGAACAACAGGCCGCTTCGCTGGAAGAGACAGCCGCAGCATTGGACCAGATCACCACCAATGTTCAGAACTCGTCCAAGCGCACGGAAGACGCTCGCAGCATGGCCATGAAGGCAACGGAATCGGCGAAGAAATCCGGTGAAGTCGTGGCCAATGCGGTCGACGCCATGCAGCGGATTGAAAGCTCGTCCAGCCAGATTTCCAACATCATCGGCGTGATCGACGAAATCGCCTTCCAGACCAACCTGCTGGCGCTGAATGCCGGTGTTGAAGCGGCCCGCGCCGGTGAAGCCGGCAAGGGCTTTGCGGTCGTTGCCCAGGAAGTGCGCGAACTCGCCCAGCGCTCGGCCCAGGCGGCAAAAGAGATCAAGGAACTGATCGGCAAATCCGCTCAGGAAGTGGATAGCGGCGTCCGGCTCGTCACGGCAACCGGTGACTCGCTGAAGATCATCGGAGACCATGTGATCGCCATCAACGGCCAGCTCGACGCGATTGCAACGTCGGCCCGCGAGCAGTCCGTCGCTCTCTCCGAGGTCAATACGGCGGTCAACCAGATGGACCAGACCACGCAGCAGAATGCCGCGATGGTCGAAGAGGCAACCGCAGCGTCCGCCTCGCTCGCGTCGGAAGCGGACCGGCTGCGCCAGTTGATCGGACAGTTCCAGATTGGCAGTGGCAGCCCGGCGACCACCCGTCAGCCGGTCGTGGCCGCTGCCGAACATCAGCCAGTCGCCTCTCCGGCCCGCCGGATGATCAAGAAGGTCGCAGGCGCACTGGGCATGACGGCCGCAAAAGCCGACAGCTGGGAAGAGTTCTGATCTCGCCCACGCACGATGGAAATGGATGCGGCCACCCCAATCGGGGTGGCCGTTTTGCTTGTGGGTGACGATGTCAGGCGGTGCGTCGCGACGCGAGATATTTCATCGGCTTTTGCGCAATGCCGAGGAGGAGATCGAAGGTGGCGCGGTCCTGGAAGAACAGGATGACGGCGATCAGCGGCCAGACCAGGCAGGTGGACACCAGCATCAGCACCCAGTGCGTGCCGTAAAGAGCATGCAGCAGGGTTGCAGCAGCCAGCATGGCAGCCGGAACAGTGAGTTTCAGGAAGACGCGCCCGAGAATGCGGCTCAGCGCCAGCTGGCCGCCGAAATCGACCATGGTGCGCAGGATGGCAGCCGTGGCTGCGCCGACAAGGCCGAACTCCTTGGTCAGGATGATGAGGACGACGGCAAAGGGGATGAGCAGGCCGAGATGCAGCTTGGCGATCAGGTCCGGCCGGTGCTGGCTGTGCAGCAGGAAATAGGGGGCAAAGATCAGCGCGTTGAACCAGATCGACGAGACCAGCAGGCTGGCCGGCAGGCTCGCCTTGTCGGTAAAGACATCGCCGAGCCAGAGCGTCAGAAGCGGGTCCATGAGCAGGATCGTCGAGGCACAGACGCCGCCATAGAGGAGGGCGGTGACGATGAGCACGCGGGCGCTGAGCGCAGACGCGTCGTCGGCTTCGGAACTGGCCAGCCGCGGGAAGATGGCGCGGGAAATCGCACCGGGCAGGATCTGGCTGCGGGTGATCAGGTTAAGCGGCACCGAATAATAGGTGACGGTGGCGACGCCGAAGAACCGGCCGATCATCAGCTGGTCGAGCGAGCCGAGAATGGGCGACAGGATCGAGGAGATCGTCACCCAGCCGCCATAGGACAGAAGCTTGCGGGCGCGCAGGGGATCGAAATCGGTGATCCGGATCGGGCCTTCCAGCCAGCGGATCGCGATCATGATCGCGACCATCAGGATGACGCGGGCAATCACCGCGCCGGGAATGACAGTTCCAAGATCGGGTGAGATGAAGATCGCAAAGGCGAGCGGCAGGATCTGCGCGAAGATCGTGCCGGAGACTTGAAGGACATTGGCAAGCTTGAAGGCCTCGCGGGCTTCCAGCGTATCGATGCCAGCGCCGTTGAGGATCACCAGCGGTAGAAGGAGCGCGATCCACGGCATGGCCGTCTTGATCTCGCCTTCAAGCTCTACCGGCACTTCAACGACGCTGCCGACAATGTAGGAACTGAGAAGATAGAGCAGGAAGGCGCCGAAGAAGGTCATCGTCGCATTGATGGAAAAGGATGTGACGATGACGCGGGCGCGTTCGCGTTTATCCGCAAGGTCAATGCCGGCCAGCGCCTTGATCGTGGCGGGGGCAAGGCCGAGCTCCAGAAAGCTCAGATAGGTGATCATCACCCAGATCAGCGAAATCACGCCGTAACGGGCATCGCCGACATGGTGGATATAAAGCGGGACGGTGAGGATCAGCACGGGGATCGGCGCGACGGCACCGATCAGGTTGACCAGAAAATTGATGTAGAGCCGATTGCGTGGCTTGGCGTCCGTCGCCATCAGGGGTCCTGCTCTGTCGCGCGGCAAATCGGGCCGCCTGTCTTGTCTCAATCGTCTTGGCGCAATCCGGTTACGGAACTCTGATCGCCAGGCGCCAACCGTGCCGCAGGGTTAGCGACCGGTGAAGACCGGCGACCTGCGGCACCCCATGGCGTGATGTTCTCGGATCATGCTCTCCGGCGGACGGTCTGGAAGACCATGGCGTCGGGGATGAGGAGGGAAACGACCGTTCCCTTGCCCTCGCAGGAGCGGATCTGCAGCGAGCCGCCATGCAGCGCCACCAGCGAGCGGGAGATGGCAAGCCCAAGACCCGATCCGCCCTTCGACTTGGCATACTGGCTCTGCACCTGCTCGAAGGGATTGCCGATCTTGCCGAGTGCATTCTTCGGGATGCCGATGCCGGTATCGGCAATGGTCAGCCGGACGGCATCGCCGACCTTGTGTGCCCGAAGCGCGATGCGCCCGCCGTCATTGGTGAATTTTACCGCGTTCGACAGAAGGTTGAGCATGATCTGCTTGATCGCACGCCGGTCAGCCGCCAGCTGCAGGCCAGGCGCCACGCGCTGCTCGACCGTGATGTTCTTTTCCACGGCGGGAATGGCTGTCAGGCGCATGCTTTCCTCGATCAACATGGACAGATCGATGGTCTCGCAACGGATCTTCATCTGGCCCGCTTCGATCTTCGACATGTCGAGGATGTCGTTGATGACGTTCAGGAGATGCTTACCGCTCTCGTGAATGTCCTTGGCATATTCCTCGTATTTCGGCGAGCCGACCGGGCCGAACATGCGGGCAAGCAGGATTTCCGAGAAGCCGAGAATGGCATTGAGCGGTGTGCGCAGCTCATGGCTCATATTGGCAAGGAATTCCGACTTCGCCTTGTTGGCGGCCTCGGCACGCTGCTTTTCGGCCAGATACTTCTCGTTGGCATCGGAGAGTTCGGTCTTCTGGCGCTCGAGGATCTTCTGCGAGGCAGAGAGGTCGCCGATGGTGGCCATCAGCCTGCGTTCCTGATCGCGCAGCCGTTCCTGGTGACGCTTGAGAAGCGTGATGTCGGTGCCGACAGAGACGAGGCCGCCGTCACGGGTGCGGCGCTCATTGATCTGCAGCCAGCATTCATCGGCAAGCTGGACTTCCGAGGTGCGCGAATTGGTGCCGTCATCGGCATTGGCAATGCGCCGCTGGATGATCGGCTTGGCTGCTGCCGCCAAGACGACGGAGCGTTCGGTACCCGGAACCAGCACGTCGTCCGGGAAGCCATAGACCTTCTGGAAATGGCCGTTCCAGGTAACGAGCTTGTCGTTCTTGTCCCAGAGCACGAAGGCTTCCGACGTGCAGTCGATGGCATCGGCCAGCCGCTGGTCGGCTTCCGCATAGCGCTGGGCGAGGCGATGCTGCTCGGTCACGTCCATGGCAATGCCGATCACATGCGAGCCGCCCGTTGCTGTCGAGATGATCTGGGCACGGGCACGCATCCAGACATAGTGGCCCTGGACATGGCGCATGCGGAACAGCTGGTCGATATGGCGCGAGCGGCCGCGATTGAGGGTGCGGGCCAGTGAAAACAGGTTGCCGTCATCGGGATGCATGAGCCGGGCTGCTTCGGCAAAGCTCAAGGGTTCGGAGGAGGGATTGAGGCCGAGCATCTCATACATCGACCGCGACCAGATCAGTTGCCGGCTGACGAGGTCAAAATCCCACAAGCCGCAGCGACCACGGGTCAGCGCGGTTTCGACGCGCAGATTGGACTCGAGGAAGATGTCGTCCGCCTCGCGCGCCCGCTTCACCTGGTAGAAATAGGCGTAGAGGATGACGAGCAGGATGAGGGAGACGCCGGTAAAGAGGGTGACATTGAGCGAAAGCTCGCGGCGCCAGAATTCATCGACGTCATGGAGCGAATGCGCAACGAGGATGAGCGCGCCATCCGTGCCGACGCTGCTGATGACAGCGTAATGCGGGCTGCCGCCGAAATTCGTCTCGACGGCGGTCTTGTCGCCGGCATTGGGGATGGTCAGCATTTGCGGCAGAATGGCCGACAGCATCAGACCGACCTGGGCCTCGGCGCCCGGCGAGGAGGCAAAGACGCGGCCGCTGCCATCAACGAGCAGCACGAAGACGCCCGCATCGGCAATCTCGCGCGGCAGATGCGCCGACAAGGCCTGCTGGGCGCCGGCCCGGTCGCGGTTGGCAAAGAGATCGGCCCGGCCGGACAGAGACGCGTCGGCGGTTGCCGCAATCAGCGCGGTCTGGAGCCGGACGGCGCCTTCCATGCGATTATACTCAGCAACAATGCCGGCGGTGCGGGCCATGGCGACCACGCCGAGAAAGGCGAGAATGAGAACCGGGATCAGCCGGCGCAGCACGGTTTCGACAAGGCTTGGCTGCCGCGTGCTGCTCTCGTGCTTCGGCCGATGCGGCGCCCCCGCCAGTCGCCGCCTCAGATTCTCAAAATGCGTACCCACATCCCAAAAATTGATGCGCAACCGCTCATCGGCTGCGGTAACCCGCCGCGCGTTCAACATCTTCCCGCCTCTGTCCTCGTGTGATTCGACGCGCCGCTCGCGCGAATCTGACCCCAAGGAATCATGGTGGATTCTTCTTGTCCAGACGGGCAGGGTAAAGAAAGTCTTAAGCCCTTAATCGGAATCCGCTTTTTTTGCGGTGCACAGGGCAAGCGGCTGAAACTGATGTAAAATCAGCATGCGCGAAAGCAGCGAAAGGGCCGTTGACACGCGAAAGGCGCCGCTTTTGGCGGCGCCTTGCAGAACGTGCGGAGAGGGGCTCAGCCCTTGAGAATGCGGTCGACGATGTCGCGGACGTCGGCCGAGAGTGTATCGCTGCGCTCGATCGTCATCAGCGCTTCCCGGGCCTTGGCCGCGCGGGCCGGTTCCAGCAGGCCAAAGGACCGAAGCGCGGTCAGAAGGCGGGCTGCAAGCTGCGGATTGCGCGGATCGATCGCGAGGATCTGCTCGGCGAAGAAGCTATAGGCAGCGCCGTCCTTGCGGTTGAAGCCCGTCGCATTGCCAAAGGCGAGGCTGCCCACCAGCGAGCGCACCCGGTTCGGATTGCCAGCGTCGAAATGCGGGCTCTCCATCAGGGCGCGAACGCGGTCGAGTGCACCGGCGCCGGGGATGGTCGCCTGGATGGCGAACCACTTGTCGATGACGAGCGGGTTCTCGCGGAACCGCTGTTCGAAGGCGGAAAGTGCCGCTGCCGTTTCGGAGGCCTCGGGGAACCGATGGGCAAGCACGCTGAGCGCCTGGGCAAGGTCCGTCATATTGTCGGCCTTGGCAAAGGCCTCCGCCGCACGCGCCGGGGAGGCTTCTGCGATCGACAGGAAGGTCAGGGCGGCGTTCTTCAGGGCGCGGCGACCGGCACTGGTCGCATCCGGCGAAAAGGCGCCGGCTGTCGCGTGGGTGGTGGTGAGCGTTGCAAAGACCGAGGCACCCGCCTTGGCGACGGCCGCAAGCACGGCTTCCCGGCCGGCATGGATGGCATCGGGATCATTGTCGCTGCCGAGTTCGCGGGCGATGTCGGACTCGCTCGGCAATGCAAGGGCCTGGGCGCGGAAGGCTGGCTCCAGGGCCTCGTCTGCGGCAACCGCAACGAGGATGTCGATGAGGGCCGGGTCGACGGTGATCGCCGTACCCGCCTGTGCCGCGCGTGCGGCAGAGGTCAGTACCGGCAGCGCCACATCGGTGATGGCCTGCCAGCGGGCAAAATGGTCGCTGTCATGGCGGGCGATATGGGCGAGGTCCGCACTGCTCTGGTCAAAATGCAGGGTGATCGGCGCAGAGAAGCCACGATTGAGCGACACGACCGGACGGGCGCCGATGCCGGAGAAGGTGAAGGTCTGGGCGCGTTCGGTCAGATGCAGAACATCGGCCGTGATCTTGCCGCCTTCGACGGAGGATGGCGTGAGTTCGGCACCATTCTCGCCGAGAAGCGCAAACCGCAGCGGAATGTGCATCGGCTCTTTCGTCGCCTGACCGGGCGTTGCCGGAACCATCTGCTCGAGCGAGAGAGTCAGCGTCTTGGCTGTCGCGTCATAGGCCGAGGAGACGGTGACCTGCGGCGTGCCGGCCTGGTGATACCAGAGCGAAAACTGCTTGAGGTCGGTGCCGGTGGCATCCTCGAAGCACTTGACGAAATCCTCGACCGTCGAGGCATCACCGTCGTGGCGTTCGAAATAGAGATCCATGCCCTTCTTGAAGCCGTCGCGCCCGAGAACGGTCGCGATCATCCGGGTCACTTCCGAGCCCTTCTCATAGACGGTCGTCGTGTAGAAGTTGTTGATCTCGCGATACTTGGTCGGGCGGACCGGATGAGCGAGGGGGCCTGCATCTTCCGGGAACTGCTCGGAGCGCAGGTGGCGCACTTCAGCGATCCGCTTGACCGGGCGCGAGCGCATATCGGCCGAGAATTCGTGGTCGCGATAAACCGTCAAACCTTCCTTCAGGCAGAGCTGGAACCAGTCGCGGCAGGTGATGCGGTTGCCGGTCCAGTTATGGAAATACTCATGGGCGATGATCGCCTCGATATTCGCATAATCCTGGTCGGTGGCGGTTTCGGGGTCAGCCAGAACATACTTGTCGTTGAAGACGTTTAGGCCCTTGTTCTCCATGGCCCCCATGTTGAAGTTGGAGACCGCGACGATCATGAAGATATCGAGATCGTATTCGCGACCGAAAACCTCTTCATCCCACTTCATCGAACGCTTCAATGCGTCCATGGCATAGGCCGCACGGGCCTCCTTGCCATGCTCGACATAGATCTTCAGCGTGACTTCCCGCTCCGACATGGTGACGAAGGTGTCTTCGACCACGCCGAGATCGCCCGCGACCAGTGCAAAGAGATAGGACGGCTTCGGATGCGGGTCGAACCAAGCGGCAAAATGCTTGTCCGGGCCAAAGCCGGCACCACCCAGGAAATTGCCGTTGGACAAGAGCAGCGGGTTGGCGGCCTTATCGGCAATGATGTTGATCGTGTAGACGGCAAGCACATCCGGCCGGTCGGGGAAATAGGTGATGCGGCGAAAGCCCTCGGCCTCGCACTGCGTGCAGTAAATGCCGTTGGAGCGATAAAGCCCCATCAACTGCGTATTGGCCTCCGGATTGATCATCGTGACAACGGTGATCTCGAAGGGCGCCGATTCCGGCAGGTCGCGGATGGTGAGGCTCTCGGGCAGGGCCGTATAGCGCGCCGGGTCCATCTCGATCTGGTCGAACAGCAGGCTGGTCATGGTGAGGTCGTCACCATCCAGGACAAGCGGAGCCTTCGGATCGACGCCTTCGCGGCGATGGAAGATCAGGCGCGCTTCCACCTTGGTTTCCGTCGGGTCCAGTTCGAAGGTCAGATCAACCCGTTCCAGAACGAAGTCAGTGGGGCGGTAGTCTGCCAGATGAACGATCCGGCCCGTGTCTGTGCGCATTGTATGTCCTGGTCGCTTCAAGGTGGGCCGCAGTGATGCAGTCTGAGCGAGACTGCCCCGGACCGGGCCAAAATCCAGGCGATCATTGCAGCAATTCCTGAACGATTGTTAAAACACAACCGAATTTGCCGATGAGCTTTTCGAAATAATCCGTGGTTTCGTGGTCGCAGATGCGTCATTGGTGCCCTGCCCAAGAATAGTCACGCGTTCAACTTCGCCCGATCGGACGCAAATCTATCCAGCCGCTTCTATTTCAGCTTCAGCTGAGCGCGGATCGTCTCGTCACGCTCCGCCTGCTGGATGATCACACCGGACCAGCCCAGGCCATCGTAATCCTCGTAGCCGAGCGTTTTGGCAAAGGCGACGATTGCGCCGCTCTTGTCATAATAGCTGCCGCGCGGTTCGCTCTTCGGGTTCTGCAGGGGGAAGTGGGTGTAGACCCGCTCCGGGCGATTGGACGCGATCACCATATTGCTGCCGTCCAGCAGCAGGACTTCGGTTTTTTCGGCCACCTGCGGCGGCAGATTGGCTTCCTTTTCGACGATGGCCTGGCCCTGGGCCTGCCAGTCGAAATAGACGCCGAGCGTGCCGACCATCGCGCCATCCGACTTTCCGCCGGCCCGGATGCCCGTGGCATAGACCAGCACGTCGCGATCGTCATGCAAGGGGCTGCGCTTGACGGTGTCGACGATGTAGTCATCTCCGCTCCGGCAACTGCGGGCCGCCTGGAACCAGGGATCGGATGCCAGCGAGAGTTCCTTGATCCGGCGCTGGTAATGGGGATTGGCCGAAGCGACGACACGGCCGGTCATATCCGTCACGACAAGGTCGAGATAGACGGTGTAGAAGCGGTTGATCACGGCAAGCCGGCTGGCCAGATGGCTGGACATGTCTGCCGAGGGCGTTTCCAGCGCCGACCAAAGCGCAGTGTCGGTTGCCCACCAGCGGACGTCGGCCGTGCGCTCGAACAGATTGCGGACGATGAATTGCACCAGCGTCTGGGCCAGATCTGTGAGCCTTGCGCCTTCCATCTCGGTGACCAGGGCATCCGCCATGCTGCGGCTGAGCCCGATACGGCCGAGCACATCCTGCTGGAAACGGTCGGAGATATCGGCGGCCAACTGGGCGAGGCGCTGCACCTCGTTGGCGACGACGGCAAATCCCTTACCCGCTTCTCCGGCCCTGGCCGCCTCGATCAGGGCATTGATGGCCAGAAGCCTGATCTGTCGGACGACCTGGGTATTGTCTGCGCTGAAGACCTCCAGATCAGTTCCGATGCTTTCGGTGACGATCCGCATCGATCTCGGCGTTGCCGGGATGTCCGCCTTTGAAGCGATCTGCAATTGGGTCTGGGTCATATCGTCCCCGTCTTGAAAGCATTTGATGAAATTGGCGGCACGTTGGTCGTTTGGCTAAATTTTTCGCAAAATACGACTGAGGCATTGAAGGGCTGGTTAACGGCAGATGGCCAGAAAACCAGGTTTCTCCGTGCATTTCTGGGTGCATTCGGTTTCATCTCGACTTGTCTGATGACCGGTGAAGTGCAACGGTTCGTCAGGTCAACCGCTGCTGGTTCAAGTGAGTCTGTGCGTTTGCCGCTTCGCCTCTTTTGAATTCCTGACAAGCAGTTGTCCTTTTATGGCTTTTCCCGATCAGAACCCGCTTCGCGGCATCCTGCTCAAGGTGTCGTCCATCTTCTTCTTCGTGGGGATGTCGACCTGCATCAAACTCGCCGGCGCGGGTATCCCGCCTGGGCAGATCACCTTTCTCCGCTCGGCCTTCGCCATTCTCCCGGTTGTCGCCTATCTCGCCTGGCGCGGTGAGCTGCGGCAGGCAATCCAGACGAACAATCCCCTCGGCCACGTCAAGCGCGGTCTGATTGGTGTCATGTCCATGGGCGCTGGCTTTTATGGGCTGGTGCAGCTGCCGCTGCCGGATGCGATTGCCATTGGCTATGCCATGCCGCTGATCGCCGTCGTCTTCGCTGCCGTTTTCCTGAAGGAGACCGTCAGGCTCTACCGCTGGACCGCCGTCGTCATCGGCCTTGTCGGGGTTCTGATCATCTCCGTGCCAAAACTCAGTCTCCTGGGATCCGAGGGGCTTGGATCGCAGGCAGCCGTGGGTGCCATTGCGGTGCTTGTTTCAGCCACGCTGGGGGCGGGTGCCATGCTGCAGGTCCGCCAGCTGGTGCAGGAGGAAAAAACGCCGACCATTGTGCTGTTTTTCTCGGTCCTGGCCGCGCTTCTTTCAACATTGACCTGGTTTTTCGGCTGGGTCACGCTGAGCAATGAGGCGCTGATGCTGCTGGTTCTGGCCGGCTTCTTCGGCGGTGTCGGTCAGATCCTGCTCACCGAGAGCTATCGCTTCGCCGATGTCTCGACCATTGCGCCCTTCGAATACTGCTCGATCATCATCGGCTCATGCGTTGGCTACTGGCTGTTTTCCGAAGTGCCGACGTCGACCACCTTGATCGGCGCTGCCATCGTGGTGTCGGCGGGCATCTTCATCATTTTCCGCGAGCACCAACTTGGCCTTGAGCGCCGCGCCGCGCGCAAGGCTTCAGGGCCGCCGACCTAATCCGAATGGTTCAGTCGTTTTCGCCAGACGCGTCATGCAGAGGCGAAGCGGCATCCGCCCCTTGCATCGAGGGCATGACAGCCTGGAAGTCTGTCTTGTCGGCCATGTTGATATCGCTTCGACGGCGCGTCATGCGCCATGCCGCATAACCGGCATAGAGGGCAAAGGCTGTGCCGAGGAACCAGATCAGACCATTCGGGCCGAAGGCCTGCATGAGAGAGCCCGCCATGATCGGGCCGGTGACGGTCCCAAGGCCATAAAGGATCATGATTGCGCTCGACAGCGTGACATATTCATGCGGCTCGGCGAGATCGTTGGCATGGGCGACATTGAGCGAATAGACAGGATAGAGCACGGCGCCGACGAAGAAGCCGGCAATGTAGATCGCGGTCGGCTGGTCGCTGTCGAAAGACATCATCGCAAGGCAGGCGCAGACACCGAAAAGACCGGCGCCAATCATGACCTTACGGCGGTCCATGCGATCGGAGAGCCTGCCGATCGGAACCTGCGAGATGGCACCACCGGCCAGGAAGGCGGCGAGCAGCGTCGCACCTTGCGCCGTATTCATGCCGATGTTCTGGGAGTAAACGCCGCCGAGACTGCCCCAGGTGCCGGACAGGGCGCCCGAAAGCAGCGAGCCGAAAAACGCGATCGGCGAGCGGCGCAGCAGCCGCTTGAGATCAAAGCGCGCCTCGGCGATCGGGGAGGGCGACTGCGCCGTCGACAGAGCGACGGGCAGCAAGGCCACAGAGAAGATCAGCGCGCAGATGATGAAGAGCTCCGGCCCGTTCACGTCGCCGAGCGGCACGATATACTGGCCGCCGATCGAGCCGACGAGGCAGGTGACCATGTAGACGGAAAACAGGGCGCCCCGATTTTCGTTTGTCACCCGCTCGTTCAGCCAGCTCTCGATCAGGAGATAGGCACCGGCGATGGCAAAGCCGGAAAGGCCGCGGAAAATCATCCAGGCCCACCATTCGACCACAAGCGAGCACAGCAGGATCGACACCGTGAGCAAGGTGACGAGTGCGCCGAAGACCCGCACATGACCAACGCGGCGCACGAAGATCGGCGTGACAATGCAGGACAGGGTGAAGCCGAAGGTATAGCCCGTGGCGATCACCGAGATGATCAGGGTCGACCAGCCTTCCGCCAGCGAGCGGATCGGCAGCATGTAGCCCATCAGCCCGAAGCCCGCCATCATCAGCAGTGTGGAGAGCATCAGGGTTGCGATGGATGCGAGGCTGGATATCATGCTGTCTCCTCAGGCGGCTTGCCGGAGTTTGCCCGGAAAAACGTCGTCATCAAGGGTTGGAATACGACCTGCTACGTTAAAATAACGTCGGGTACCGGGACTGTGGATTGTTTGCAATAATAATGAATTGAAAAGCTGCAGCAATTTCGTTTAGGTTGGCAAAGATCACACTCCATCGCCACGGCAAGACGCCATGGTCTTCGCGAAAGGTGCTCATGCTGCTTCGGCCACAGAAGCGAGACCGATATCAATGCAACCGGCAGGGTGCCTGCCGGGAAACGCCCGTCCGGTGCCGGCGTTTGCCGGCCTGTGCCTGAGGGGGATCTGATGTCGCTGTCCGTTGCCGAAATTGTCGATCATCCGCACTACCTTTCAAGCCTGCGGGATTATGCCGCGAGCCTGCGTGGACAGTTCGATATGGCGCCACGGCTGGCGCGCATGCTGGCGTCGCATCAGCGCTGGCTGCTGAGCCAGGCCGCGCTCGCGCTTGACCTCGAATATGATCCCGGCCAGCCCGGCAGTGGCTTGACCACGACCAATCTGCGCGAAATCGTGACCACGACTGATGCCGCCAGCCGCAACACGGTTCTGAATTATCTCGATCAGCTGTTGAGCTACAAGTTCGTCCGCATAGCCGGTGATCCTGGTCGTCGACCGCGACGCTATGAGGCAACGGAGATCAGCCTCCGTGCCATGTTCCAGTGGCTGATCACCAATCTCAGCCTGCTCGACGAGCTGGATGGGGGCGGCCGCGCACCGCAGGTCATGGGGAAGCCGGAACTTTTTCGCCTGATCCAGCCGCAAATTGCCCATCGGACATGCCATGATCCAGCCTGGCGAAATCCGCCGGCGCGCGTGGCACATTTCCTGTGGACCGAGGCTGGCGGTCTGGTGATGGATGAGCTTGTCTGCCGGGCTATGGAGTTCGAGCCATCGATCAGCGGCTATCCGATTGGTCGTCTGGATGCGCGCAGCCTTGCCGAACAGTTCATGATCTCCCGCACCCACCTCCAGCGCCTGTTGCGCCGAGCCGTCGATATCGGCTGCCTCGATCTCGCAGAGGAAGGGCGCGCAAACTACGTGCTGAAGCACGAGTTTCTGGTCGAGTACTGCCGCTGGCAGGCAATCAAATTCTCGATCGTCGACTTTGCCTATGAGGCGGTGTGCGGCCCCGTCCGGCTCGGCCTGCGCGAGCCACCCAGAAGCGCAAAACGCGAGGCCTGACGGTCAGGCCTCTCCGGTCATGCGTCGCCCGAGCGGGAGCGGAGGCTGAAGTCGATTACGTCAAATGTCTTGGAACTCGATCGGCCGCGAAGTTGGTGTCTCGCCACGCTCAAGCGCGACCTGACGGTGCCGGGCGGCCTGTGAAAGGCCAGCCGAGGCGCTGATCGCGTGCTCGATCTGGCTCATTGCCCGGCGAAGGCTGCGGACGGGATGGAAGGGGAGTGCCATGATGTGCTCCTCTGCTTTCGGTGCATGGATCGTTCGATGGTGATAAATGTTCACGCATGAACTTTTGATGCAATGCACAATGCGGAAGGGCTGATATGCGCGGCCCGCAAGTCGGGCTCGGCCGGTCCTCTCCGACGCCGGGAATTCGACGATGATGAGCCCGTCAGAGGTGGCGGTCGAGGAAGGGGGAGGCGGGGCGAGCGATCCGGCCAATATGCGCGGAGCAGCGGGCTGTCAGTTGCTCAGTCGCGGTCATCCCCACGCGATGATAGGGGGCATTGACGCGCCCGGCTTCGCCCGCAAGACGCAGCGTCTCGAATTTGCAGTGGATGGGGCGGGTGCGAAGGTTCACGGCGTCGTTCCTTTTGAGGCGTTCCTCCCACACTCCAGGCCAATATCGCAGTGCAGCATGGATTCGGCAAGGTGACGGAATGCGCTTCTGCCATGCGGCCGACGCAGGTCTCCCGTCATCTTGCTGTCAAATTGCCTGTTGCCTAGGCAGTTTCACCCAAAAGTCGCCTCGAAAAGGCGCTGATGTCCATCCAAGCAAGCGCCTTGCTGCTCGGGGCGTTCAGCAACTCCTGCGGATGCAGGGTGGCTATGGCTGGCGCAACATGGCCGCCAGCGCCGATTTCCCGCCATTTTCCACGCAGGGCATGGATGGTGCCGGTCTCGCCGAAAAAGTAGCGCGCGGCAAAATTGCCAAGAACAAGGATCTGTTTCGGCTCGCAGAGCGCGATCTGTCTTTCAATGAAGGGTCGGCAGATTGCGATCTCCGGCTGAGACGGCATGCGGTCGCCGGGCGGACGCCAGGGGATGACGGTGGTGATGTGGACATTGTCGCGCGTCTGGCCAATGGCCAGGAGCATGCGATCGAGCAGCAAGCCGGCACGGCCGGAAAAGGCAGCCCCCTCCCGGTCGTCATCTGCGCTTGGCATCGAGCCGATGATCATGATGCCGGACTGGCCGCCTCCGGCAACGGTGATCGTCGAGCGGGCCGAGGTCTTCAGGTTGCAACTGGCAAAGCTCTCGATTGCGATCTTCAATTCGGCCAGAGAACGTGCGCTTTCGGCCGCAAATCGGGCTTCAGCGACCGCATTTTCATCCGGGATGGCGGGCAATGTCGAGCCCTGAGCGGGCTGTGCCCGAGCCGGCTGGCGATCCGGCTGCGACGGGTTGCGCTCAGCCTGGCCTGTGATGGCTGCTCTGGACGGCGCCTGTCCCGATGCGGGCGAGGGGCCTCCTGTGACTGCCGGGGCGCGGTTGACCTGCCGTGCCGACTTCTCGGCGGCAAAGGCGGCAATCCGGTCGATCGGATCGTCTTCCAGCAGCCATTCGACGCCCGCATCTGCGTGAAAATGCAGAAGCGCTGCCAGTTCGGCGGGCGTCATGTCTCGGGCCTGGATCATGCGCCTGTTCTAAAACCAACCGCCACTGCAAGGCAAATGGAAAGCGACGGCTGGCCTGTGCTCAGGCCACCCACTGGGCGATGTCGTCACGTTCACCAATCAGGGCGAGACCATGAGCGATCGAGACGAGCTCGCCGCCGGTCTCGATCCGGTCCTCGGCAAAGCGACGTCGGAAAATGTCGCGCACGGCCGGTACGAAAGACGTGCCGCCGGTGAGGAAGACTTTGTCGATGCTGCCGGCTTCCGTGTTGGTCGAGGTCAGGACCTGGTCAAGTGCCTCTTCCATTCTGGCAATGTCGTCTGCGATCCAGCTTTCGAAGGCAGCCCGCGTCACGCGCTTTTCACCGGCCTTGCCGAGTGGGGCAAAGCGGAATTCGGCTTCTTCGGCGGAGGACAATGCCATCTTGGCGGCCGAGACGGCCTGGTAGAGCGGATAACCCTCGTCGTGGTCGATCAGGTCGATGAACAGCTCGAGCTTTTCCGGCTCCATGGCCTGACGCACAAGCGACTTAAGGTCGGCAAATTCTTTCATCGTCTTGAAGACGGACAACTGGTTCCAGCGAGAGAAGGCGAGGAAGTAGTTGCTCGGTACGTCAAGAAGCTTGCCGAAGCTCTTGAACTGGCTGCCCTTGCCGATCTCGGGGGCGACCAGTTGATCAATGATGCGTGCATCGAACTGGTCACCGGCAATGCCGACGCCCGATTGACCGATCGGGGTTGCCTTAAGCTTGCCGCCTTCGGTTTCGAACCGGATCAGCGAAAAGTCGGTCGTGCCGCCGCCGAAGTCGGCAACGAGCACGGTCGCATCCTGCTTCAGCGTGCGGGCAAAGTAGAAGGCAGCAGCCACCGGCTCATAGACATAGTGGATCTCTGGAAAACCAAGCCGCGTCAGCGCTTCGTTGTAGCGTGTGGTGGCGAGCGCCGGATCGGCGCTGGCACCGGCGAAATGCACCGGTCTGCCGACAACCAGACGCTTCGCATCCCCCGGCCAGCCATCTGCGGCATAGGCTTCGAGGCGCTTGAGGAAGACTTCCATGAGATCCTCGAACTGGAAGCGCCGGGCATGCACCAGCGTTCCCTGGAACAGGGCCGAGGCGGCAAAGGTCTTGATCGACTGCAGGAAGCGACATTCGCCGGGATTGTCGATGAAGGTCCGGATGGCGGCCTGGCCTGCCTCGACCTTAAGGACGCCGGCACCAAGCTGTGCGTCCTTCATGAAGGAAAGCGCTGTGCGCATGCTATCCGTTGTGCCCGCCGACGAGGTGTAGGAAACCGAACGCGTTTCATCCTGTTCGCTGGTTACCGACATCACGGTGTTGGTTGTGCCGAAATCCAGTCCGAGCGCCTGTGCCATGGCCGTCGCTTTCTGTCGTCTGACGATGTGAGGTGGGCCGGACGAACCGGCAGAACCGCCGGTCAGGGCCGGCCTTCGAAGAGGGCGCCTGATGCCACAGGGGATCGCGAAGGGCAAGCCTTGGCGGAAGGAATGGCGGCGACCGCAGACAAAAACAGGGCCCGCATTCCGGCGGGCCCTGATGATTGCGCGCATGAAAACGGCTGGCTCAGACCTGGCGATAGGCCTTAACCGCGCGCTCCACAGCGGCGCCTGTCGTCTCGGCCGAGCGCTCAGGGGCATTGGCCAGCAGACGGGAAGATTGCTGATCGTCCGGTTTCGCCAGATCATCGAGAAGGCCGGAAACGAGCCGCGACTGGAGCGCATCGACGGCCCGGTCGCGGCCGCGATTCTGTTCGATGGCCACGAGCGATTGCAGCTGTTCGCGAAGCTGTGCCGAGGCGTCGTTGCGTTGCGCTCCGCCAGTATAGGCTGCCAGAGCCGCCGCTTCGATCGCTTCGACCGCGGCGCGCCTACGGGACGGCTGCAGTTCGGTTTGGGCATCCGCGACCGGCCTGTCGCCGGTGGTCGGCGAGGGGATGACGACAGGTTCGGGCGACGAGGCTTCGGTTTCCGGAGGTCCATCGGAGGCGACGGGGTCTGCTGCCGGCTCATCCGGTGGGGTGTCAGCCTCGTCGACGGCCACGTCATCCGAAGCCGCATTCGCGTCGATCGATGCGTCCGCAGCGCGATCCTCGCCAGGGGCGGGGGCAGGGGCGGGCTCCTCGGCAACCGACGCGTCGGCGCTGGTGTCTTCTGCCGGTGAATCGTCCGGCACCACTTCAGCTTCCACCGGCGCTGCTTCATCATCTACCGGTGCGGCATCAGGCTCTCCGGGTGCCGGCTCTTCAGAAGCAGTGGTCGCCTCGGGTTCAGTTGGAATTGCTGCTTCGGCCCCGCCGTCCTCGGCGACAGGCGGCTGATAGGTGCCGTCGTCGATGTCGCTCGGGTCCGTATTTGGGCTGGAGTCTGAAGATGGCTCCGCCACCGGCTCCGTTGTTGGCGTCGGTGCTGGCGTGGGATTCGATGGTGGCTTGGTGGATGTGCTGCCGGTGGAGCTCGTCGTGTCGCGCGGCTGACCGGTAAGAATCGGGAGAAGCATCAATCGTAGGTCCAAAAATTAGCATTGGCTTGTGGACATACGCGGAAATTCTTGAGGTACTGTCAGTTTCGATTGCGGGCTTTAAATCAATATCCACACAAATATTAGGGGTTTCCCTACATCTCGTCATAGGCATGGGCGAGCAGGGTGCGGGACGCCTTTCCCAGATGCGCCTCTTCCGTGGTCGCAATCATCGGCAGCAGATGGCCGATAATCCTACCCTGGACAAACAGGCGGGGCATGAAGATCAGGGGGCGTGATGCGCGCAATGACGCAATCCCGGTCTCATCGCCAGGATCATCGAGGGGTGACGCGTCGAAAAGTGACGGAAACCGGTCATCATGTCCGGCGGGGAGCATATCAAATACCTTCATGGCAAGGAGTGCGAAGGCATGATTACGCCCCCTGTCCTTGCCATGTCGTTGATACGGTCACTACAAATTTAGTGATAACTAAATAAACGATCTCGAATTGGATGGTTGCCGAGGCGGCTAACTGCCGCCTGGCGCCGAGCCGCCTTCAGATCGACTTGGCCGCGCCGCCATCCACCCTGAGCATGGTGCCGCTGATGTAACTTGCCGGAACCGAGCACAGGAACGCGGCGGCCGCGCCGAATTCCTCGACCTTGCCAAGACGGCCGGCCGGAATCGACTTGATCGAATTGGCGCGCACGTCCTCGACCGACGTGCCCTGGCGCTTTGCGTTGGCCCCGTCGAGTTCGTCGATGCGGTCGGTATGGATGCGGCCGGGCAAGATCATATTGGCGGTGACGCCGTAGGACGCGACCTCGCTCGACAGTGTCTTGTTCCAGCCGACAAGCGCGCCACGCAGCGTGTTGGAGAGCGCGAGGTTGCCGATCGGTTCGAAGACGCCGGAGGAGGCGACGGTCAGAATGCGGCCAAAACCCTGGGTTTTCATCAGGGGCACAAGCGCATTGGTCAGGGTGATCACGCGAACGACCATGGACTGGAAGAAGGTGTAGAGCTTTTCCGCATCCATGTCCTCGACGGTGCCTGGCACCGGTCCGCCGGTGTTGTTCACGAGGATGTCGATACCGCCCAGCGTATGGTGCACGGCTGCCAGCATCTGGTCGACGAAATGGGCATCGGCGAGATCGGCAACAACATAGTCTGCCTTGCCGCCTGAGGCCCGGATCTCTTCGACATTGATTTTCAGTTTCGCTTCAGTCCGCCCGCAGATCAGCACATGCACGCCTTCTGCTGCAAGCGCCTTGGCGATGCCGAGGCCGAGGCCGCGCGAGGCAGCGAGCACGAGCGCGCGTTTTCCGGAGATGCCGAGATCCATGGGGTTACGTCCTTCCTGATGAAATAAGTATCAGGCGAAACTAGCAAGGAGCGGCGCGGCGGGGAAGGGGCAAAGGCAAGCTCAGGACGCGACCTGTTCCAGGAGGACCGGCTGACGCTGTTGGCCGCGGATCGGCTCGGGCCGGCCATGCAGATAACCCTGGAAGCGGACGGCACCCGCGATCCGTGAACACGTATGCTGTTCCTCGGTTTCGATGCCTTCGGCAACCACGATCATGTCGAGTTCCTTGGCAATCTCGCCAATGGCCGTAACGAAGATCTGGGCGATCTTGTCGGTCTCGAGGCGCTGCGTGTAGCTCTTGTCGATCTTGATGAAATCGACCGGCAGATCGCGCAGCAGAGCAAAGGAATTGTTGCCGGTGCCGAAGTCGTCGAGCGCGATCTTGAAGCCCATCTCGCGCAATTCCTTCAGGGCGCGCTGGACGGCAGGGGTCGCGCTCAGGACCACGGTTTCGGTGATCTCAAGGGTGAACTGGCTGGCCTCGCAACCGCTTTCGCGCAGCACGCGGCGGAACATCTCGACCATGCCGTCATTCTTGAATTGCGCACCGGAGACGTTGACGGAAAAGCGCGGATAGCCGCTCGCCCGCAAGTCGCGACAGGCGCGCTTGAACACCCATTCCCCGAGCCGGTGGATCATTTCCGATTTTTCGGCGACGCGGACGAACTTATCCGGCGGCACATAACCACGTCCACGGTTGCGCCAGCGCAGCAGGGCCTCTGCCGAGCAAATGTCGCCATTCAGGTCGATAATCGGCTGGTAATGCAGTTCGAGCTGATCGAGCAGCAGCGCGGCATGCAGATCGTGGGCGATCTGACGCTCTTCCGCTTCCTCATGCTCCATATCGCGATGGTAGAAGGTGATCTTGCCACGGCCGTTGCGCTTGCCCGCATAAAGGGCGACATCGGCCTTGTGCATCAGATCCTGCGAGCGTGCGGCATCCTGGGGTGCGCTGGCGACGCCAATCGAAATCCCTTGGAAGCCGCGAGCCTTGTCGTTATTGCGCAGGAGGGCGGAGAGCCGTTCTGCAAAGCGGCGGGCTTCCTGGTCCAGCAGACGCGGATCGCTCCCCGGCACGAGAATGGCGAATTCGTCACCACCGAGGCGACCGACGATCCAGTTCTGGTCTTCGCGGGCGCACTGGCCAAGCATGCGCAGCACTTCATCGCCATTGGCGTGACCGAAGGTGTCGTTGATCATCTTGAAGTGGTCGACATCGAGGAGGAGCATGGTGACTTCCTCGTAAGCACGACCGGCTTCCTTCGCAGCCTCGATGTCTGCAAGCTTGTTGTTGAGGATTTCCATGAAACGGCGGCGGTTCCAGCAGCCGGTCATTTCATCCACATTGGCGCGGCGCTCGACCCGTCGGGTCCGCGTGCTCAGCACACGCCACACGGCCGAGACCGGGCCGAGATGCGAAATCAGGGCGATGCTGGCGGCCGCACTGCCGACCGCTGCGGCCATCATCAGCTGTCTGACAAATTCTTCCGTCGGAGGCGTCATGATGAGCGCGACCAGAGCGAGAAGGGCAGCCATCCCGGAGGAACCAACAGCGGTCAAGAAGGCGACCCGAACGGTTCTGAGAAGGTTGAGAATTTCGCGCAAGGTGTCACCCGATCATGTTTCAGGTCCGGGCGAACGGCGCAAATACCGTGCAGGACCGACTGCTGCTCACGTTAGCGCAACCTTAGGCAAGCCCCGTTTAGGACAGGTTAATGGAGTAAGTTGTTTCGTAAGGCCAACTATCCGGAAAAGCGTGATTTTTGCTCGTTTTAGGTGTTCCGGGATGCGGCTTTCGCGGTGCGGTGAAGTTTGGGTTGCGCAAGACACCCGGCCTTGCAGTGCCGAAAGTCGCCAAAAGCCCGGCAACGCAGGCGGTCGCGACCTATTGCCAGCTTGGTTTCGTCAATTGGCTTCACCTGTCTGACAGCTTGTGCTGAATGTCACAGTCTGACGGCCTTGTTGACGGTGCCATGACCGCGCATTTCCGCCTGTCCGTCTCAAAGCTCGGCGGGAAAGCCCGGCGCGCGCAGGTCTGTGCCGGTCGCGTCCTCCAGGAGCTTCACGACCTGCGACGACCAGGCATCGCCGCCATATGCGGCGCGTGCACGGATAAAGGTCTGCAGTGCATGGGAGGCGAGGTCGAGGGGCACGCCGAACTCGCGGCCAAAGCCCAGCGCGAAGCCCAGATCCTTGACGGCGAGGTCCATAGTGAAATTGATGTTGTAGCTGCCGTTCAGGATCACCTGGCCCTCGGTCTCGTGCACGAAGCTGTTGCCGGAGGAGGCCTTGATGATGTTGAAGGCATCGGTGAGGTCTATGCCGCCCTTCTTCGCAAGCATCAGGGCTTCGCCGGTGGCGATCAGGTGGATGAAGGCTAGCATGTTTGTGATCACCTTGATCACCGCTGCCTTGCCAAGCGGGCCTGCGCGAAAAATCTGTTTGCCCATGGCCTGGAAGGCCGGCAGATGCAGATCAAAGAGATCGCTGTCGCCGCCGATGATCACGGTGATTTCGCCTGATGCAGCAAGATGCACGCCGCCGGTGACCGGGGATTCCAGCATGCGGATGCCAGCGTCTGCGGCGATCTTGCCCAGCCGCAAGACTTCCTGCTCATCGAGCGTGCTCATTTCGATCCAGGTCGAACCGGGCTTCAGCCCCTTCAGAATGCCGCGCTCTCCGGTGAGCACGCGCTCGCTGACCTTGGGCGAGGGCAGGCAGGTGATCACGGCATCGACGGCTTCCGCCACGGCTTGCGGGTCGGCCGCGAACCGGGCGCCAGCCGCAACCAGCTCTTCGGCATTCTTGGGATCGAGGTCGTTGACGACGACTGTGAACCCCGCCCGCACCAGGCTGCCGGCCAGATGGCGGCCGAGATGGCCGAGCCCGATGAAACCATATGTCAGTGCCATGTCGCGTTCCCCTGCTGGCGTTTTGGCAGAGATTGCGGCAAAGCGCGCAGACGTTCAAAGGCAGATTTTGACGTGCGACGGGATTTGGCGCGAAGAGAACAGGCAGACGCGACTTTTCCGGGGTTATGCGGGAAATCCGGAAATGCGCTTCAGAACGGGACCTTGCCTGGATTGAACAGGCCCTGCGGATCGAGTAGGGCCTTGATCTGCCGCGCAAGCAGCCGTTTCGCGGCTGGCACATGCTCTTCATAGGCATCGCGTTTCTCGAGGCCGACGCCGTGTTCGGCGGAAAAACTGCCGCCGCGTGCAGTCACGCCTGCATAGACCACGTGTTCAACTGCGTGCTTGATCTCGGTCGGCAGAGGGCCGGCTGTGGCAAGGGCGATATGCAGGTTTCCATCCGCCACATGGCCGTACACATAGGCATCGTAACCGCTGCCGATCTGGCGCAGCCCTCCAAGAAGACCGGCCACATAGTCGTCGATCTCGGATGGCGGCACCGAGATGTCGAAGGAGGGGGCGTTGGGGAACTGACCGAAATAGAAGCCGGAATCCTCACGCAGGTCCCAGAAGCGGCGCGCCTGTTCGGAGGATTGGGCCAGGATGCCGCCGCGCAGACCGGCGGGCTCCCAGAGTTCGGCCAGCGCCTCTTCCAGCGCAAGTGTGGCTATCTCTTGCGTCTCGGCCGAGACCTCGACCAAGAGCATGGCGGCACCTTCGTCGAGCCAGTCGAGGTCGAAGGCCTTCAGCGCCGCGTGATCCTGGACATACCGAGGCCACATCATTTCCGCCGCTTCGAGTGTAACGCCGCCAAGCTGGTTCAGATGCGCTGCGACTGAGAGCGCCGAGGCGGCGTCCACGACGCCGAGAAGGGCGGTCGCCCTGTGCGGCCGCAGGCGTTCGACGGTCATGACCACGCGTGTGACGAAGCCGAAGGCACCTTCGCCGCCAATGAAGAGTTGTTTCAAATCCGGTCCGGCCGAGACCTTCACCACCCGCGTCATGTCGGAGAAGATCTCGCCAGAGGGGAGCACGGCTTCCAGACCGAGGATCTGGTGGCGCATGACGCCATTACGGAAGGCGAGAATGCCGCCGGCATTGGTGGCCAGCATGCCGCCGATCGTGGCGCTGCCGCGTGAGCCGAGATCGATGCCGGTGGTGAGGCCGTGCGGGCGAAGTGCAGACTGCAAAGCTTCGAGCGTCACTCCGGCCTCGACTTCGACGGTCGATTCGTCGGGTCTGATGGCGAGGATGGAGTTCAGCCGCGCGGAAGACAGGATTACCTCTTCAGCCCGGCTGACCCCGCCGCCGACCAGTCCACTCGATCCGCCCTGAGGCACGATGGCGACCCGATTCTCTCGGCACCAGGCAATCAGCGCCGCTGCCGCCTCTGTGCTGGCCGGTTGTGCCATGACCCCTGCGCCGAGATTGTGTTCATGCTCGCCCGGATGTCGCCCGGCCAGTGCCTCGGGTCCAAGAACGCGCAGGTCGGCATGAAGGCCGGTGAGAGCCTCGGTCAGGGCGGCGGGGGTATAATCGATCATGGTCTTTCGCTTCCGGCGGCAAATGTCACGCACTCACTTGCGGGGCAACCGACCGGTTGGCAAGTTCGTTTTGCCCTAAACCTGTTCTGAGGGATCAGACGAAGAGACGTTGGCAAGCGGCAAGGGCGCAGCCGTAAAATCGTCGCATTGACGCTTACGTGCACGTAAGATATTCTTGAAACTCATACGACCGTGCCGGAATTTGCGTCGCCCAGCGTCGCGCTTCGGCTCGACAATCGGGTTGGGTTTTGTCAAGGAGGAGGGCGGACGGGACCGCCTGATAAGGAAATGACCATGAGCACCGAAATGGAACTGCCGGAACGCGAAAGCATGGAATTCGACGTGGTGATCGTCGGCGCAGGGCCTGCGGGTCTCTCTGCCGCGATCCGGTTGAAACAGGTCAATCCGGACCTGACGGTGGTCGTGCTTGAAAAGGGCGCGGAAGTTGGCGCGCATATCCTCTCCGGCGCCGTGGTTGATCCCATCGGCATTGACCGCCTCATCCCGGGCTGGCGTGAGGAAGCCGATCATCCGTTCAAGACGGAGGTGAAGGACGACCAGTTCCTCTTCCTCGGGCCTGCCGGCTCGGTGCGCCTGCCGAACTTTGCCATGCCGCCGCTGATGAGCAATCACGGCAATTACATCGTCTCGCTCGGCAATGTCTGTCGCTGGCTGGGTGCTCATGCCGAAGCGCTGGGTGTCGAGATCTATCCGGGCTTCGCCGCCGCCGAAGTGCTCTACAATGACGAGGGTGCCGTGATCGGTGTCGCGACCGGCGACATGGGCATCGAGAAGAACGGCGAGCCGGGCCCGAACTTCACCCGCGGCATGGAACTGCTGGGCAAATACGTGCTGATCGGCGAAGGCGTGCGCGGGTCGCTTGCCAAGCAGTTGATTGCCAAGTTCGATCTCTCCCGCGACAGCGACGTGCAGAAATTCGGCATCGGCATCAAGGAGCTCTGGCAGGTCAAGCCCGAGCATCACAAGCAGGGCCTGGTGCAGCACTCCTTCGGCTGGCCGCTTGGCATGAAGACTGGCGGCGGTTCCTTCCTCTACCACCTCGAAGACAACATGGTGGCCGTCGGTTTCGTCGTGCACCTGAACTACAAGAACCCCTATCTCTATCCGTTCGAGGAATTCCAGCGCTTCAAGACCCATCCGGCCATCCGCGACACCTTCGAGGGCGGCAAGCGTCTGTCCTATGGCGCTCGCGCGATCACCGAGGGTGGATACCAGTCGGTGCCGAAGCTTTCCTTCCCGGGCGGCGCGCTGATCGGCTGTTCTGCCGGTCTCGTCAACGTGCCGCGCATCAAGGGCAGCCACAACGCGGTGCTCTCCGGCATGCTGGCGGCCGACAAGATTGCCGAAGCGATTGCTGCTGGCCGCGCCAATGACGAGCCGATCGAGATCGAAAACGAATGGCGCTCGACCGACATCGGCAAGGACCTGAAGCGCGTGCGCAACGTCAAGCCGCTCTGGTCGAAGCTCGGTACGGCGCTCGGCGTTGGCCTTGGCGGTCTGGACATGTGGACCAACCAGCTCTTCGGCTTCTCCTTCTTCGGCACGCTGAAGCACGGCAAGACCGACGCCCAGTCGCTGGAGCCGGCGGCCAAGCACAAGCCGATCGCCTATCCGAAGCCGGATGGCGTATTGACCTTCGACCGCCTGTCTTCGGTTTTCCTGTCCAACACCAACCACGAGGAAGACCAGCCTGTCCATCTGAAGGTGAAGGACATGGACCTGCAGAAGCGGTCCGAGCTTGGCATCTATGCCGGCCCGTCGACCCGCTACTGTCCGGCCGGCGTCTATGAATGGGTGGAAAAGGAGGGCGAAGAAACCTTCGTCATCAACGCGCAGAACTGCGTCCACTGCAAGACCTGCGATATCAAGGACCCGAACCAGAACATCAACTGGGTGCCGCCACAAGGCGGCGAAGGGCCGGTTTATCCGAACATGTAAATGTTTGGGAGGCCGGACCGCACGGACCGCCGCTGCGGAATCGCCGGCGAAGGGCCGGTTTGTCCGAACATGTAAATGTTCGGGAGACCGGGCCGCACGGACCGCCGCTGCGATATCGCCGGCGAAGGGCCGGTTTCTCCGAACATGTGAATGAGCAGGGCGGTCGAGAGGCCGCCCTTTCCATTTTGGGATCTGCTTGTGCATTTGCCGACAGATCTCTGCATCCGGTTCCGGGCGCGAACAGGATCACGATTTCGCCATCAAGTTTAACAAGCGCCTGCTGATTTAACCGGTCATTAACCATAAATTTCCTAGGATCCCCGGTAGAAGAATCATCTCCGAGGACCTTCAATCCATGACCATTTCGCGCCGAGGCCTCCTGATCGGCCTGCCGCTTCTCCTGGCCGGTTGCCAATCCATGCCGAACCAGCAGGCTCTCTATGGCGATCTGCCAGATGAGCCCTTTCCGCTGAAGAAGGTGCCGCTGGAGAAGATCAAGCCGGAACTGCGTCGTCAGGAAGTGGCCTATGAAACGGTCCATCCAGCTGGCACGGTCGTGGTCGATACGCCCGCCCGCCGGCTCTATTACGTCCTCGGTAATGGCAGGGCCATGCGGTATGGCATCGGCGTCGGCCGCGCCGGGCTTGCCCTGGCCGGCAATGCCTATGTCGGTCGCAATGCCGAATGGCCGACCTGGACGCCGACGCCGAACATGATCCGCCGCGATCCGGAAAAGAACCGGAAATACGCAGGCGGCATGCCGGGCGGCGCCAACAATCCGCTGGGTGCCCGCGCCATGTATCTCTATCGCGGCGGCAACGACACCATGTTCCGCATCCACGGCACCAACCAGCCCTGGTCGATCGGACAGGCCATGTCGTCCGGTTGCGTGCGCATGATGAACCATGACGTTATCGATCTGCATGCTCGCGTCCCGGTTGGAACGAAGGTCATCGTTCTGCAGGCTTGACCTGGCGGACTGCGGCCGTCGATCACGGTCCCGGCATCTGGCTGTGTTGGGTTATCAACACGCCGTGAGCCTCTCGCTTACGCCGGTCACGTTGCCGCGAAGCGGCTTTTCACCGCCCAACTTCGCCCCATTTCCTCATCACTGAAACTCAGGCCGCCGACGGAACGTCACGTAAGTGTTGACGCAGTGTCGACCGATCTTGGCCGCCCGCAGCCTTGGCGCTGCGCGCGGCCTGACATATCAGGGAACAGACATGAACGGGTCTTCGGGCATGTCGGAATTTGCGAGAAGGATAAGGCATGGCTGACGACAGGAACTCCACGACCGCGCAAGTCGGCGGTTGCCAGATCGAGGCAACGCTGCAGCTTCTGGACGGCAAATGGAAGGGAGTCATCCTCCACAATCTGCTGAAGGACGAGGTGCTGCGTTTCAACGAACTGGCCAAGCGCATGTCGAGCATTACGCACCGCATGCTATCCAAGCAGCTGCGTGAAATGGAACTCGCCGGCCTCGTGGCCCGCACTGTCTATCCGGTTGTGCCGCCGAGGGTGGAATATGCGTTGACACCACTCGGCCGCAGCCTTCAGCCGGTCATTCTCGCACTCGGACGCTGGGGGCAGGAAAATCTCGTTTCCGTTGAAGGCTCTGCCCTCAAACCCAACACCAAGCCCCTCGGCAGTGCTGCCATCATGCGCTCTGCCGCATGATGGCGCCAAGTGCGCCGGCCCGGCAAGGGCTGGCGGTTGCCGGCAGCTGACGTCAGCTCGGAAAGCCTTCGAGAACCAGCTTGCCGCATGCCCGGCCGCTCTCGATCAGGGCATGCACCTTCCTGAGGTTTTCCGCCGTGATCTGCCCGACGACCGTGTCGAGCGTGGTGCGGATCTTCCCCTCATCGATCAGGCCAGCCACGTGGTTCAGCAATTTGTGCTGCTCGACCATGTCAGGCGTTTCGAACATCGGACGCGAGAACATCATCTCCCAATGCAGCGAGACTGCCTTGCCTTTGAAGGCCATGATGTCGAAGCCTTCCGGGAAGTCGTCGATCAGGCAGATCCGTCCGGCCGGGGCAATGATCTCGGCGAGGTCGAGGCGATGCTGGCTGCTGTGGGTCACGGAGAAGATGAAGCCGGGCGACCCGATGCCAAGAGCCGCATATTCAGGGGCCAGCGGCTTGCTATGATCGATGACGTGGTCGGCACCGAGCGATTTTGCCCAGGCGGCGGTCTCGGGCCGGGATGCGGTGGCGACGACGGAAAGATTTGTCAGTGTCTTGACCAGTTGGATCGCGATCGAACCCACGCCGCCGGCTCCACCGGTGATCAGGATAGCAGGCGTAGCGCCAACGACCGGCTGATCGACGCGGAGGCGATGGAAGAGTGCCTCATAGGCGGTGATCGCCGTCAGGGGCAGGGCGGCGGCCTCGGCGAAGCCGAGGCTCTTCGGCTTGCTGCCGACGATCCGCTCATCGACCAGATGATATTCGGCATTGGTTCCCGGGCGCCCGATCGCTCCGGCATAGTAGACTTCGTCACCGGGCTTGAAGAGCGTCACATCCGGGCCGACGGCCTTCACCACTCCGGCCGCATCGTAGCCGAGTATCCGTGTATCTCCAGTTGCCGGCTGATGATTGCGTCGCACCTTGGTATCGACCGGGTTCACCGATACCGCCCTGATCTCCACCAGAAGATCCCGGCCGCTTGCCTGGGGCATGGCGATATCGAGATCGACGAGAGCAGTCTCCGAGGTGATGGACTGGGGTGTGTAAAATCCGATCGCGCGCATGCGGGTCTCCTGTCTCGCGTTTACAACGCTGTCCATTAAGGACATAGAATCGCATACCGCAAGAATGCACATTTTGTGTCTGTAGGCACAGAATTGAACCTCGGTATCAAGAAGGATACTGTCCAATGTCCAAGCCGCGCGCCAAGATGACCAATAGTTTTCCGGGCTGCCCGGTCGAAACGACCTTGAGTTTCCTCGACGGGAAATGGAAGGGCGTCATCCTGTTTCACCTTTTGACCGCCGGCACGCTGCGCTTCAGCGAGTTGCAACGTCGTTTGCAGGCCGTAACGCAACGCATGCTGACCAAGCAGCTGCGCGAACTGGAAGAGCAGGGCCTTGTGTCGCGCACCGTGTATCCGGTCGTACCGCCGCGGGTCGACTACACCCTGACGCCTCTTGGCCAGAGCCTGCGGCCCGTGATCATGGTGCTGGAGCAGTGGGGCAGCCGCCATGTCGAATGCAAGAATGGTGTGCGACGGATGGTCGAGCCGGATAGCGTCGAGGACGAAGCCTCAGCCGCGTGACGGCTTCCTGTCGAGCGCGACCGAGATCAGGAAAATGACAAGGCCGAGGGCCGACAGCACGGAGCCGACATAGCCGGTCGCACCGTAGCCGTAGCCGGCCGCAATTACGATGCCGCCGAGCCAGGCGCCGAGCGCATTGGCAATGTTGAAGGCGGAGTGGTTGGTGGCGGCGGCGAGCGTCTGCGCGTCGGCGGCGACATCCATGAGCCGTGTCTGCACGGCCGGGCAGGCGGCAAAGCCGCATCCGGTGAGGAAGACACAGACGCAGAGCATGACGGGATTGTGTGCCGTCAACGAGAAGATCGACATGAGGATGATGTTGAAGGCCAGCATGCCGCCAATCGTGCCGTTCAGGGAATAGTCGGCCATGCGGCTGCCAACGATGTTGCCAACATTCATGCCGATCCCGAAGAGCGCGAGCACGACCGCGACCATGCTCACCGGCATGCCGGCCGTGTCCGTGACGGTCTTGGCGATATAGCTGAAGATCGCGAACATCCCGCCGAAGCCGACGGCTGCGACACCAAACGAAAGCCAGACCTGAAGCCGTCCGAAGGCCGAGAGTTCGCGCCGGATGCTGGCACCTTCGGCGACCTTGTCCTTGGGCAGATAAAGCGCGATCAGCGCAACCGTGAGCGCACCGATGCCGGCGACCAGCAGGAAGGCCGCCCGCCAGTTCATCAATTGGCCGAGGAATGTGGCGATCGGCGTGCCGACCAGCGTGGCAATGGTCAGGCCGAGCATGACGCGACCAACGGCACGCACACGCCGATGCGGTTCGGCCATGGAGGCGGCAACGAGGGCTGCAACGCCAAAATAGGCGCCATGCGGCAAGCCCGTGATGAAGCGCAGAAGTGTGAAGGACCAGAAGTCGGTGGCGAGCGCACTCGCCAGATTGCCGGCTGCAAACACGCCCATCAGCGCAAGCAGCAGGGTCCGGCGGGGCAGTTTCGCGGCGAGGGCTGCGATGATCGGCGCGCCGATCACAACGCCGAGCGCATAGGCGCTGATGACATGCCCGGCATCCGGCACGCTGACGCCATAGGTGCTCGCCACTTCCGGCAGCAAGCCCATGATCACGAACTCGCCCGTTCCGATCCCGAAGCCGCCAGCCGCCAGCGCGATCTCAATCAACAGGATCGTCGTGGCCGTCAGCCCGATCGTGGTCTGTCTATCGTCTTCAAGAGGGCGATCAAGGGCGGAGCAATCGGTCATGCGGGCACCTGGGCAAATAGCTCGGCAACCAGAGGTCGGCAGCGCTCGGGCCAGTGCTGAGGCGCAGCTGCGTTCCGTGGGAGGCCGGAAAATAATGGAAGGATCGTGAAATCACAGCGGGAACAAGATTGATATCTATCATATCTATATGCACTGCGGCAAAGGCTTTCGCAGATGCACTTGAAATTTGCGCGACGGCTATCGATTTCTGTCTCCTCTGGAAACTTTTGATGGCGCGGCACGTTTGAGAGCACGGCTCGAACCTTGAGCCGCGAAAGGACCCCATGAAGATCAAAGCGGTACTCAATCGCGACGGCGGCACCTTCAAGACCACCGATATGGAAGCCTATTGCGCAAGTGCGACCCGCGCCTTCGCTGCAAAGGGGCATGAGCTTGATTGTGCCGTGGTCAGTGGCGATGAGATCGTCGAGACGTTGCAGCGCGTTGCTGACGACGGAGGCTATGACGCGGTCATTGCAGGCGGCGGCGATGGCACGATCTCGGCTGCAGCCGGCATTGCCTGGAAATCCGGCCTGCCGCTCGGCGTCGTGCCAGCCGGCACCATGAACCTCTTTGCGCGCTCGCTGAAGCTGCCACTCGACATCTGGAAGGTGCTCGACGTACTGGCCGATGCGACCGTTGCCGATGTGGATATCGCAACGGCCAATGGCCGCCCCTTCGTGCACCAGTTCTCAGCCGGTCTGCATGCGCGAATGGTGCGCATGCGCAATCAGATGAACTTTGCATCGCGGCTCGGCAAGATCCGCGCCAGCACCAGTGCTGCCTTTGGCGTCATGCTCGATCCGCCCCGATTCGAGGTCATGTTCGATATCGATGGCGACGGCCGCAGTGATGAGCGTCCGGTCTCGGCCATTTCCGTCTCCAACAACCCGCTCGGCAATAATTCGCTGTTCTTCGCCGATGAAGTGAATACCGGCCAGCTTGGCGTCTACCTCGCCGATCCTCTGGAGCCGACCGGCGTCGGCGCTCTCGCCTTCGACATCGTGCGCGGGCGTTTCAAGGAAAATGAAGCTGTGACCGCCTCGACGGCAAAACACGTGCATCTGCATTTCCCCAAACATCGCAAGGGGGCTGCATGTGTGCTGGATGGCGAATTGCTGCGGATGCCGGCAGATGTCGAGATCAAGATGCACGCCGGAGAACTGAAGGTACTCGTGCCGAAGGCGGCGTGACGCGGCAGACCCCTAACCAAGTTCAAGCGTGGTGATGGCGTAGACGCCGGCAAGCGCGAGAACGGGCGGGCCACCGCGATACATTCGGGCTGTCGTGAATCCCAGCTGAAACCCGCGTCGTCTGAGTGTTTCGGTCAGACTGACCTGATGATCCGGCACGTCGAGATGGACCTCGCCACCCGCGGCTGCCTGCACGCAGGCGCTGAGTAGGTTTTCCGCCGCTCCGTCATCCACGGCAAAGATCGGGCCGATTTTGCGACCTTGCCGGCAACGGCGAAGCACAGCATAGCCAGTCAGGGCGCCATCCTCCATCGAGACAAAGGCGTCATGCGCGCCGCCGAGCCAGTGGGACAGGAAATTCGGACGCGGGGCGGGGAAGTGGCGTCTGTCGAAGACGGTGAGAGCCGGTATGTCCATTGCCGTGAGAGGGCGAACCGTTGCCGCCGGCGCTGGGGGCGACGGCGATGCCGTGCCGCCGGGACCACTCCATCGGATGCTTTCATAGAGCGGAGCAAAACCCATGGCCGCATAATTGGCCTGTTGCTCGGGCACGCCATCAAGGCCGATACGTCGGTTGCCCAGATGAGCCATGCCGGCATCCCAAACCTTGCGGCCATAGCCTTGCCCGCGAAAGCGTGGATGGCAGATGTAAAGACCGATGAAGCCGAAATGCTCGTCATAGGCGACGGCTGATATGCCGGCTGCCAACTCTCCCTCCACGAAACAGCCGAGAAAGCCTTGGGGATCCGCGGCGTAGAACGCGTCCGCATCGGTGAGGCCAGGATTCCAGCCTTCGTCCCCAGCCCAGTCAATCAGAATATCGAGCTCTTTGCGTGTCAGGGGACGAATGGCCGGCGCGCTCATCTCAGGCGGCTCCGATGCGCGATGGAGCAAAGGCTTCGAGCATGCCGGTAAAACGCTTTTCGACCGGAGCCGCATAGGCGCGGGATTTGGCAGTGGTGAGGCCGAGCGCCACAAGCCCTTCCGCCTGCTTGACCGCTGCCGCCACGCCATCGATCACCGGCACGCCGAATTCCTGAGAGAGCTGATGTGCAAGATCCGCCATGCCGGCGCAGCCGAGCACGATGGCTTCGGCCCCGTCCTCGCGAAGGGCGGCGGTGATTTCCGCTCGCAACCGGTCACGGGCGTTTGAATGCGGGTCTTCGAGCGAGAGCACGGGGATATCGGCGGCCCGTACCTTCACCATGGCGGACTTGCCATAGCGATGGACGAGATGTTCGATTGGCAGGCGCGAGCGCTCCAGCGTGGTGACCACGGTGATGCGCTGGGCAATGAAGCTTGCCACCGAGAGAGCTGCCTCGCAGATGCCGAGAACGGGGATGGCGGCAAGGGCTCGGCAAGCGTCGAGCCCGGTATCGTCGAAACAGGCGATCACGGCGGCAGAGGCACCCTCCCGCTCGGCGCGGGCGATTTCGATGAGCAGGCCGGGCAGGGCCAGCGCCTCGTCATAATACCCTTCGATCGAGGCTGGCCCCATGCTGGAGGTGACGGCGTCGATGGTGGTGTCCGGGTGCGCCACCCGCCTTGCGGCATCCGCAATGGTCGCGGTCATGCTGGCGGTGGTGTTGGGATTGATGACGGCAATTTTCATGAAGCCTCAGCCCCTGACATGGCGACGGTTGAGGCCGACAATGAGTGCAAGCGTCCCGCCAATGACGATCAGCGAGAAGACCGTGGTGACGGTGCCGAGCGCATAAAGAACCGGCGTCGTGACATTGGTGGTCATGCCGTAGATTTCGAGCGGCAGGGTGTTGTAGGTGCCTGAGGTCATCAGGGTGCGGGCGAATTCGTCATAGGAGAGCGTGAAGCCGAACAGGCCAACGCCGATCAGACTGGGCAGGATGATCGGCAGAACCACATGGCGAAAGCTCTGCCAGGAGGAGGCGCCGAGATCGCGGGCGGCCTCCTCGTAAGCCGGCGAGAAGCGGTTGAAAACGGCAAACATGATCAAGACGCCGAAGGGAAGGGTCCAGGTCAGATGCGCGCCGAAACCGGACGTATACCAGGCCGGCTGCAGGCCGAGCTGTGAGAACAGCACGCCGATGCCGAGCGAGACGATGATCGAGGGCACGACGAGGCTTGCAACCGCCAGATAGAAGAGCGGTGTAGCGCCCCAGAACTTGCGGCGGAAGGCAAGGCCTGCGAGCAGCGAGACGACAACCGTGACCACCATGACCATCAGACCGAGCGCGAAGGAGCGCCGGAACGAGCCGCCGAAATCACCGACCGCCTGCTGTTCGAAGAGGTTGGCGAACCAGTGCAAGGAGACACCATTGAGCGGGAAGGTGAGGCCGCCATTTTCGCCCTGGAAGGAGAGGATCACGATGGCCGACAAGGGGCCGTAGAGGAAGAGCACGAAGAGCGCGAAGAAGACGGCGAGCACGTAGAATTCGCGCGAGCGTTTTTCCGAATTCATCTCAAAGCTCCTTGCGAATGTCGACGACGCGCAGGATCGCGGCCACCATCAAGAGAACCAGCGCCAGCAGCACCACGGCATTGGCGGCGGCGGCGGGATATTGCAGCAGCGACATCTGGTTTTTCATCATCAGCGCGACCGAGGCGCTCTGGCCGCCGGACATGACCTGCACGGTCGAGAAATCGGCCATGACCAGCGTCACGACGAAGATCGTGCCGATCGCCATGCCGGGCTTGGCCAGCGGAATGATGACATTGATCAGGATCTGCAGACCGGACGCACCGGCATCGCGCGCGGCTTCGACCAGTGAGCGATCAATGCGCATCATCGTGTTGAAGATCGGGGTGACCATGAACAGCGTGTAGAGGTGCACCATGGCAAGCACCACGGCGAAATCCGAATAGAGCAGCCATTCGATCGGCTGGCTGATCAGGCCGGAACTGACAAGCGTGGTGTTGACCAGCCCATTGCGGCCGAGCACCGGAATCCAGGAGATCATGCGGATGATGTTCGAGGTGAGGAAGGGCACGGTGCAGACGAGGAAAAGCACGCTCTGCATGGCCGCACTCCGGATATGGAAGGCGAGGAAATAGGCAACCCAAAAGCCGATGACGAGGGTAATGGCCCAGACCATCACCGCGTATTTCAGGGTGTTGAGATAGGTCTTCCAGGTGACCCAGGAGCCGAGCGTCTCCTCGTAATTGAACGTGACGAAGTCCGGATACATCTGGGCGAAGTCATAATCCCAGAAGCTGACGACGGCGATCAAGAGGATCGGCAGGAGCAGGAAGAAGCCCAGGATGAGCGTCAGCGGCAGCGCCTGCAGATAGGAGGCAAGCCATGCCGGCACCCGGATTTCGCGTTTCGGCTTTTCCTCGCCGACGCCTAGAAATCGCACTTCCACCATGTCTGTTGGTCTCCTGTCGCTTCGGAAAGAGCGGAGCGGGAGGGTTGCCCCTCATCCGGCTGCCGCCACCTTCTCCCCGCAAGCGGGGAGAAGGCACGTGTGGCACGGTCGGCGGCTCGCCCCCTTCTAACCGCTAGGCGGGGAGAAGGTCCCGGCAGGGGGATGAGGTGCGAATAGCCTTTGCTGGCATCAGGCCGCGATGAACTCGTTCCAGCGGCGGACCATGTAGCGGTCCTCGTCCATGACGGAGTTCCAGCAGGCGACCTTGCCCATGCGCTCCTCGAAGGAACCGCCGTCGCGGACCGCACCGGCCTTTTCCATGACCTTGCCTTCCGGAGACATGATGTCGCCAGTTGCGGCCTTGCCTTCGATCCAGTAGCCCCATTCGTCGGCAGACATGTGTTCCTTGGCGGTTTCCATGCAGGCCGAGTAGTAGCCCTGGCGGTTGAGATAGCCGCCGACCCAGCCGGATGTGTACCAGTTGATGTATTCATAGGCTGCATCGAGCTGGGCGCCGGTGAGGTGGGCTGCCAGGCCGAGACCGCCGCCCCATGAGCGGTAACCTTCCTTGAGCGGCTGATACTTGCAGGCGATGCCCTTGGAGCGCACGGCTGCAACCGCCGGCGACCACATGGACTGGATGACGACTTCGCCCGAAGCCATGAGGTTGACCGACTCGTCGAAGGACTTCCAGAAGGCACGGAACTGACCGTCCTGCTTGGCCTTGATCAGGAAGTCGATCGTCGTGTCGATCTCCGCCTTCGTCATGTTGCCCTTGTCGGCATATTTGATGATGCCCATGGCTTCGCAGATCATCGCGGCATCCATGATGCCGATCGACGGGATGTTCAGGATCGACGCCTTGCCCTTGAAGGCCGGGTCCATGATGTCGGCCCAGGACGAGATCTCGCGGCCAACCAGATCCGGGCGGATGCCAAGCGTATCGGCATTGTAGATCGTCGGCATCATGGTGAAGAGTTCGGTTTCGCCCGAGGCAAAGGTCTTGGCATCCTTGCTCTCGACATAGCCGACGGTGTGCGGGGCGGTGCCTTGTGCAATCACGCTGTCCGGCAGCAGCTTGCCGGTTTTGAACAGCGGCACGACCTTGTCGTAATACTTGAGCTTCGATGTTTCCATCGGCTGGATGACGCCGGTCGGATAGACCTTCTTCAGGATCCAGTATTCGATGTCGGCGATATCATAGGACATCGGCTGGGTGACGGCGCGCTGGGCAGCCGCATCGGAATCCGTTGCGGTCATCTCAAGCGTGATGCCGAGATCGGCTTTGCACTTCTCGGCGATGGCATTGATGTTCGACACGCCGGTGCCGAACTGGCGGAGCGTAATCGGGTTCTGCGCCCAGATGGTCGGGAAGCCGGTGATGACGCCGGAACCGGCGGCAAGGCCAGCCGCTGCAGACGCGGTCTTCAACAGGCTGCGGCGTGTAAGGCCCTTCTTTTCGGATGTGGTCTTCACAGTCATGCTCATTCTCCTCTGGATTATTGTGGTTTGAACTTCGGCTTTTGTGTCAGGCGTCGGGCTTGCCCAGCACGATCACGTCCCGTGGCCCCCACGAGAGCGGCACGGCATCGCCCGTTTTGACGGGCATGGCGAAATAAGCGGCATCGCTGGTGACGATGGTGAACTCCTCGATCCCCGCACCGGCGACTGCGATCTTGACCGTCGCGCCGAGATATTCGACGCCGGCCACCACGCCGTTGAAGCCAAGCATCGGTTCTGTCTCGCCACCGATCGCCACCCGGTCTGTGCGCAAGGCGAGATCAAGGATTTGCCCCACTGGCACAGGCGAGGCAGGTGCCTTGAACCGGGTGCCGGCTGAGGTCTCGATTACGGTTTCATCCGCGCTGCTCTCCACCACGCGGCCCGAGATGACATTGTGATCGCCCATGAAGCGGGCAACAAAGGCGGTGGCCGGCTGTTCGAAGACCTGGCGAGGGGAGGCCGCCTGCTCGATGCGCCCGGCATTCATCACAACGATCAGATCCGCCAGCGCCATCGCCTCTTCCTGGCTATGGGTGACGTGGATGAAGCTGATGCCGAGCGAGGTCTGCAGCTTCTTCAGTTCTGCCCGCATGCGGATCTTGAGAAAGGGATCGAGGGCCGAGAGCGGCTCATCGAGCAGCAGCGCTTCAGGCTTGGTGATCAGGGCACGGGCAAGCGCGACGCGCTGCTGCTGCCCGCCGGAGAGCTGAGCCGGACGGCGGTTGGCATAGGGATCAAGCTGCATCAGCGTCAGCATCTCAAGTGCTTCGCGGCGGCGGGTATCCTTGTCGACGCCCTTCATCTTCAGGCTGAAGGCGACATTGTCGACGAGATCGAGATGTGGGAAGAGCGCATAGGACTGGAACATCATCGCCGTACCGCGAGCTGCCGGCGGCAGGTCGGTGACATTGGCATTGCCGAGCAGGATGTCGCCGGATGTGACGGCCTCATGGCCGGCGATCATCCGAAGGGTCGAGGTCTTGCCGCAGCCGGAAGGACCAAGCAGGCAGCAATAGGTCGATGCGGGAATCTTCAGGCTGACGGGATGGACGGCGATGGTCGGCCCATAGGCCTTGGATACGGCAGCAAGTTCGATATCGGCGTTTTTCGTCATGATGCAATCCTTCTCTGCCAGAAGTGATGCACGACGCGTGCCAGTTTGCTGCGGTGCAAACTAAGTGGCTGACTTCACTGGCTTTGTGGCTGAGGATGTAATCGCCGTGAGCGAGATGCTACGGCTGTATGCACAGAAATTGAACATTGCATACAATCTTGCATCATCTTTGATCGCATTATTTGTAAGCGTGTGTACGCAACCCATTTGCCTTGCCAAGCAAGCGGCGGTAGAACAGGCAATCTGGAGAGCAAGATGAAGTCGATTGCCAAAGCCGTTCTCGTCCCCGAAGGTCAGCAGGAGGACCGCGCCCGCGCGATCCGTGACAGTCTTCGCGATGCGATCGTCGACCGACGCCTGGCGCCCGGTACGAAATTGTCGGAGGCGGAGGTCGGCACACTGTTCGATGTCAGCCGCACGGTTGTGCGGGATGCGCTGCAGATGTTGGCCTTTGAAGGCCTGGTGACGACAGAGCGCAATCGCGGCGCCTTTGTTTCCAATCCGTCACCGGACGAGGCGCGACAGATCTTTGAGTCGCGGCGTCTGATCGAGCCCGCCATCGTTGCTGCCGCCGCAGACCGCCTGACCCCGGACGAGATCGCCGGTTTCCGATCACATCTGGAAGAAGAGGCGCGTTACAAGGGCGAGCGGGGCGCAAGTGCCAGGCGTGCCGAGATCAAGGCATCCGGCGATTTCCATCTCCTGCTGGCGCGTGTCGCCGGCAATGCGATCCTGGAAAAATTCATGCAGGAACTGGTGGCGCGCTCGTCGCTGGTGATCGCGCTTTATGGCCGCACCGGCGTGTCGAGCTGTGGCCATGACGACCACACCGAGATCCTCGATGCGCTGGAGCGCGGCGACGTGGAGGCGGCCACGGCCTCCATGCTGCATCATATCGGCCATATCGAAGCCGATCTCGACCTGCGCGAGATCGAAGCGATGACACTGAAGGATGCGCTGTCGATCTGAGGCAATGGTCCTGCGGTCTGCAGAATGGAAAAAGGCCCCGGTGATTGACCTGACCCCCGAAAGTTGGACCTCCAACCTCAGGGGGGCAGTTCAAAATCACCGGGGCCTTTTGTCGTCAGTGGCTGAAGGCAGCCGCAATCAGCGCCTTGGTATAGTCTTGCTTCGGGTGTTCGAAGATGTCCTCCGTCGCACCCTGCTCAACGATCTTGCCGTTCTTCATGACAACCACATGGTCCGACATCGCCTTGATGACGGAGAGATCGTGGCTGATGAAGATATAGGACAGACCGTGCTTCTCCTGCAGGTCGCGCAGGAGTTCGATCACCTGCCGCTGAACGGAGCGATCGAGCGCCGATGTCGGCTCGTCGAGAATGACCACCTTCGGCTTCAGGATCATCGAGCGGGCAATCGCGATGCGCTGACGCTGGCCGCCGGAGAACTCGTGTGGATAGCGGTTTCGAGCGGCAGGATCGAGCCCGACTTCCTTCAAGGCAGCGATGGCGCGGGTGTCACGTTCTGCGCGAGACAGCTGCGGTTCGTGCACATAGAGGCCTTCGGTGATGATCTCGCCCACCGTCTGGCGGGGCGAAAGCGAGCCGTAGGGGTCCTGGAACACCAGCTGCAGCTGCTTTCGGAAGGGCCGCATGCCGCCACGGTCTAGACCTGAGAGGTCATTGCTCTCGAAGCGGAAGGCGCCATCGGCAGCCAGGAGCTTCAGAAGCGCCCGGCCGAGGGTCGATTTGCCGGAACCCGACTCGCCGACAATGCCGATGGTCTGGCCCTGTTGCAGGCGGATGCTGACATCATCGACCGCGCGGAAGGTGCGCGACGGGCCGAACAGTCCACTGCGGCCAATGTCGAAATCGACAACCACATTGCGACCTTCGAGCATGACGGGCGCGTCCGCGGCCGGTGCCGGCTTAGTGCCGGTGGGCTCCGCCGCGAGCAGCATCTTCGTGTATTCATGCTGGGGGTTGCCGAAGATGGCGTCGCGGCTGCCCGTCTCGACAATCTCGCCCTTGCGCATCACGGCGACGCGATCTGCAACATGTTTGACCACGCCGAGGTCATGGGTGATCAACACGATCGCCATGCCGAAGCGCTTCTGCAGATCAGCAAGAAGGTCGAGGATCTGCGCCTGGATGGTGACGTCAAGCGCCGTCGTCGGTTCATCGGCGATCAAGAGATCCGGCTCGTTTGCCAGGGCCATGGCGATCATCACGCGCTGGCGCTGCCCGCCCGACATTTCGTAAGGATAGCTGTCGATGCGACGCTCGGGATCGGGGATGCCGACGAGCTTGAGCAATTCGAGCACGCGGGCACGCGCCTGTGCCTTGCTCATTCCACGGTGATGGATGAGCGGCTCTGCGATCTGCTTGCCGATCCGGTAGAGCGGATCAAGCGAGGTCATCGGTTCCTGGAAGATCATGGTGATCTTCGAGCCACGAACCTTGTTGAGGCTGGCAAGCGGCTGGCCGACAAGGTTTTGACCGCCATAGACGGCCTGTCCGGTGACATCGCCATTCTTGGCGAGTAGGCCCATGATGCCCATCATGGTCTGGCTCTTGCCGGAACCAGACTCGCCGACGATGGCAAGCGTCTCACCCTTGTTCACCGAAAAGCTGATGCCCTTGACCGCTTCCACAGTGCCGTCAGGTGTCGCGAACGTCACCTTGAGGTCGGAAACGTCGAGCACGTTTTCGTTGTTTGTCTTGTCGTCCATGCTCATCGGTCCTTCGGATCCAGTGCATCACGCAGGCCATCGCCCACGAAATTCAGCGAAAACAGCGTCGTCACGAAGAAGATCGCCGGGAAGATCAGAAGCCATGGCGCACTCTGCATGTTCTTCGTGCCTTCCGAGATCAGCGTGCCCCAGCTGGCAAGCGGTGCCTGAACGCCTAAGCCTAGGAAGGACAGGAAGCTTTCGAGGAGGATGACCTTCGGTACCACCACCGTAACGAAGACGATGACCGGGCCGATCGTGTTCGGAATGATATGCCGGCGGATGATCTGCCAGTCGGTGAGCCCCAAAGCTTCTGCGGCACCGACGAATTCGCGGCGTTTCAGCGACAGGGTCTGGCCGCGCACGATGCGGGCCATTTCCAGCCACTCCACCGCGCCGATCACCAGGAAGATCAGGATGACCGAGCGCCCGAAGAAGACGACGAGAACAACGACGAGGAAGACGAAGGGCAGGGAGTAGAGGATCTCGACAAGGCGCATCATGACATTGTCAGCCCGGCCACCGAGATAGCCGGAGGTGGCGCCGTAGACGACACCGATGCCAAGCGAGACAAGGCTGGCGGCAAGGCCGACGGCGATCGAGATCTGGCCGCCCAGCATGACGCGCACCAGAAGGTCACGCCCATTGCTGTCGGTGCCGAAGACGAAATACTGCTGATCCACCGAACCGGTGAGGGTCATGGCCAGCTGGTCGGCAGAGGTTTCGGCGACGGTCGTGTTCTTGAACTCGTTGACGCGGTCGAAATAGCGCACCGAGCGCGGATCGATCGGGCGGGTCGACGTCACCTTGGCCGTGAAGACACCGTTTTCGATCTCGAAGCTTTCAAGCGTCAGTCGCGCGCGTTTGGCCGTGCTGTCCGCCACCTCTTGCAGGGACTGCGGATCAGGCCGGGCCGTAAGGCTCGGCGGGATCGAGACATAGGACGGGAAGACCTGGTCATAGGTATGCGGAACAAAAAACGGTCCCGCGAAGGAGAAGAGGCCGATCAGCAGCAGCATGATGCAGCCCGAGATCGCAGCCTTGTTGCGTTTGAAGCGAAGCCAGGCGAGCTGGGTCAGGCTGCGACCGGCAATCTCCGGCGTCTGGGTCAGGGTGGTATCAGTCATTGCGAACCCTCGGATCGAGCAGGCCGTAGGCAATGTCGACCAACAGGTTGAAGAAGATCACGAATATGGCCACCAGAATGACGGTGCCCATGACAAGCGGGTAATCGCGATTGAGGGCGCCAAGCACGAAGTAGCGACCAACGCCGGGGATGGTGAAGATGCTCTCTACCACGGCGGAACCGGTGAGGAGGGCTGCCGCGCAAGGGGCGAGATAGGAGATGATCGGCAACATCGCACCACGCATGGCATGCGTCACGACGACAACGCGCGAGGGAAGCCCGTAGGCGCGTGCAGTCCGGATATGGTCGGTGTTGAGCGCCTCGATCATCGAGCCGCGCGTGAGCCGGGCAAAGACCGCAAGCTGTGGCAGCGCGAGCGCCGTCATCGGCAGGATGAGGTTGCGAACAGAACCATCACCCCAGCCGCCAGCCGGAAGCCAGGACAGGAAGACGGCGAAGACCAGCGTAAGAACTGGGCCAACAACGAAATTTGGAACGGTGACACCGACGGTGGCAAAGGCCATCAGGCCGAAATCCAGCACGCTGTTCTGGCGAAGAGCTGCGATCGTGCCGAGCGTGACGCCGCCGATCAATGCGATCAGGATGGCATAGAGACCAAGCTCGATCGAATAGGGCAGGGCCTTGCCGATCAGCTCGGAGACGGTGTTGTCCTTATAGATGAAACTGGGGCCAAAGTCGCCGCGCACGGCATTGCCGAGATAGTTGATGTACTGCTGCCACAGAGGCTGGTCGAGCTTGTAGGTCGCCAGGATGTTTTCCATCGTCTGTGGGGGCAGCGGACGTTCGAGATTGAACGGACCGCCAGGCGCAAAGCGCATCAGGAAGAAGGAGATCGTCACGACGAGAAGGACCGTGGGGACGGCGCTCATCAGTCGGCGCAGGACAAATGACATCATGGTGAAAAAAGATGACGCGCGACAGCCTCATGCTGCCGCGCGCCATTCCCTGAGTTTGGTTATTCGGAAACGCTGAGGAACTTCGACAGGTGTTCATTCACCGGATTGTCGCCCCAGCCGGAGACGCGCGACGAGACCAGCCACAGGTTGGCGGTGTTCATCAGCGGTGCAATCGCCTGGTCGTTCATCAGAAGGGCTTCCGCCTTCTTGAGCTCTTCCATGCGCTTGGCCGGATCGCGCTCTTCATAGGAGGCCTTCATCAGCGCATCATAGTCGGCGTTCTTGTACTTGCCGTAGTTGAACGTGACATTCGTGCTGACATTGAGGGCGAGGAAGTTTTCCGGGTCGGCGTAGTCGGCATTCCAGCCGGCGCGCGCAACGTTGAACTTGCCGCCTTCCTGCAGGTAGGCGTAGTGCGAGGCAACGTCGAGGTTGGTCATCGTCACCTTGGCGCCGAAGGTGTTTTTCCACATGTCGGCGACAGCGGTTGCGACGCGCTCGTGGTTGGCATTGGTGTTGTAGCGAATCTCGATTTCGAGCGGCTTGCCACCTTCGCCGTAACCGGCAGCCTTCATCAGCTCGACAGCCTTGTCTTCGCGGTCGATCTGCGACATCGAGGCGAAATCAGGCTGCGGGCCCTGGCCATAGCCTTCGAGACCCGGCGGGACCAGATTATAGGCTGGCAGCTGTGCGCCGGCATAGATTTCCTGGGCAAGGAAATCGCGGTCGATGGACATCGACAGCGCACGGCGAACGTTGACGTCGTTGTACGGCGGCTCGCGATTGTCGAAGACGTAGTAATAGGTGGCGAGGCCCGGGGTCACGTGAACCTGATCGCCATAGCTTTCGCGCAGGCGTTTGATCTGGTCAGCCGAGAAGTTGTAGACGAGGTCCATTTCCTTGGCTTCGAAACGACGAACCGAAGCGGCATCGTCGTCGACCGGGTAGAAGACGACCTTGTCGAGCTTGACGTTGGCGGCGTCCCAGTACTTTTCGTTCTTGACCACGGTCAGCGTGTCGTTCGGCACATGGGCCTGAAGCAGGAAGGCGCCGTTTGAGACCATATTGCCTGGCTTGACGAACTGGTCGCCGAACTTTTCAAAGTTCGCCTTGCTGATCGGCAGCGCGGTATAGTGTGCGAGAAGCTGCAGGAAGAACGGGGTCGGGCGCTCAAGCGTGATCTCGACGGTCTTGGCGTCGATCGCCTTGATGCCGAGCTGGTCGATCGGAACTTCGCCCTTGTTCGCCTTTTCGGCATTCTTGATCGGGTAAAGGATGTTGGCGTATTCGGCGGCGGTCTTCGGGTCTTCGAGGCGGCGCATGGCGAAGACGAAGTCTTCCGCGGTCACCGGCGAGCCGTCCGACCAGTTGGCGTTTTCGCGGATCTTGAAAGTGTAGACGGTCTCGTCTTCCGAAATCGTCCAGCTTTCTGCCGTGCCGGGTACGATCTTGCCATTGGCGTCGAAAATGGTGAGGCCTTCAAACAGATCGCGGACCACGAAGCCCTCGATGTCGATCGAGATATGGGCATAATCAAGCGTCTGCGGCTCGCCGGCATTGCCACGATGCAGAACCGCTTCGGCCAGCGCCTGGCTTGCGCCAAGGAAGAGCGAGCCGAGCAACAGAGAGGTGCCGAGAATGCGGCGCGTCTGGATGGTCATAGGTTAAAAACTCCCAGTTCGTTATTTACGAACACGGGACATGAAGTCATTCACCGGACCTCGGCAAGTTATTTTGTCGTCCATACCCCAATTTTGAGGAGGTTTTTTCTCATAATTGTTTTGGATTCGACAAGAAATTGCGCAGATGGACGGTCCTTGGCAATTTTATGACGCCTCCTGGGGTTGCCTAGATCCGCGGCAGATAGGTCTGGTAGTCGAAGCTTGAGACGGTCCGCAGATAGGCCATGGCTTCCTTGCGCTTCGTGTCGCCATAGATGCGCTGGTACTCGGCCCCGAAGATATCGGTGATGAAGGGGGATGTCCGGAAGCGCTCAACGGCAGTCAGGAAGTCGTAGGTCAGCATATCCGGATTCTCAGGCGCACTGTCCGGCGTGGTAACCTGGCCCGGATCGAGGTCTTCATCGAGACCGAGGAGGATGCCGCCGAGGATGGCTCCGAGCAGCAGATGCGGATGAGCATCGGCACCGGCCACGCGATGCTCGATCCGGGCGGCCGGGCCATCCTTGTCCGGAATGCGGATGGCCGTGCCACGATTGCCAAAACCCCAATCGATCTTGTCGGGTGCAAACGAGCCCGGCTGGAAACGGCGATAGGAATTGGCAAAAGGTGCAAAGATGAGTTGCGCTTCCTGCATCGACTTCAGCATGCCCGCGGTGATCGACTTGAGCTTCACCGGATCGCCGCCCTTGGCGTCGAGAATGTTGCGGCCGTCCTTGTCGATGATCGATGCATGCACATGCAGGCCGGAGCCGGCATGGTCACCATAGGGCTTCGCCATGCAGGTTGCCTTGAAACCATGTTTGCGGGCGGCAAAATCAACGACGCGCTTCAGATAGGTGCAGTCGTCCGCTGCCGCCATCGCGTCCGGCTTGTGCAAGAGGTTGACCTCGAATTGGCCAGGGCCGAACTCGGCGGTGGTCGCATCCGCCGGCAGGCCCATGTGGTCGCAATAGGCGCGCACGGTGGCAAGAAAGTCTTCCATCGCGGCCGTCGCGCGCATGTCATAGAGCTGGTATCCCTCGACCTCGCCATTCATGACGAGCGCTTTCGGCGGCATCGGCACACCGGTTTCGCGGAAATCCGGCTCCATCACATAGAATTCGAGTTCTGTCGCCACAACCGGCGTGAGGCCCCGTTCCTCGAAGCGCTTGAGCACATTGGCGAGGATGGCGCGCGGGCAGACATAATGCGGTTCGCCTGAGAGCGTGTGCATCGTTGCCAGCACCTGCTTGGATCCCTTTGGTCCCCAGGGCAGTGTGGTCAGCGAATTCTTCGACGGCACACAGATACCATCAGGATCGCCCAGCGTCAGCGAGATCTTGGTAATGTCGTCATTGTCATCACCCCAGATGTCGAGCGATTGCGTGGAGGCCGGCAGGCGGACCGTGTTTTTCCAGACCTTGTCCTCGGCCGAAAGCGGGATCATCTTGCCGCGCAGGTCGCCGTTCATGCCGACGAGCAGGACTTCAATGCGCGCGGAAGGGTCGGCTGCATTGAGATCGGCGGCCTCAGACGATGCGGTCATGGCAGATAACTTTCTCTGGCTGTGTACGGATTTGGCCGGAGAAACGCGGCGATCACTGCCTTGCCAAATGCGCGTCGGAAGGCCATGTTCGTAGCCGATAAAGTTCCACCTTTCAATGCGTGGGCGGGCGCCGGAACGGACCTTGTTTGGCCGCGATGGACGACTGCGGCCCGCCGAGGACATGTCCATGAACAAGCCGTTTTCTGCCGTCTCCAATCTCGGTGCCATCGACGCTGCCCATCATCTTCATCCCTTCTCGGACATGAAGAAGCTGAATGCTGCCGGCACCAAGATCATTACCCGGGCGGAAGGCGTGCATATCTGGGATGCGACGGGCAAACAGTATCTCGATGCCTTTGCCGGCCTCTGGTGCGTCAATGTTGGCTATGGCCGCAAGTCGATCGCCGATGTCGTGCATGCCCAGATGCTCGAACTGCCCTATTACAACACCTTCTTCGGCACCACGACGCCGCCGACCACGCTGCTCGCCCAGAAGATCGCCGAAAAGACCGGCCCGAAGATCAACCGCGTCTTCTTCTCCAATTCGGGCTCGGAAGCCTCCGACACCTGGTTCCGCATGGCGCGCGTCTACTGGAAGGCGCTCGGCCATGAGACGAAGACGCAGGTCATTGCCCGCAAGAACGCCTATCATGGCTCGACGGTCGCCGGCGCCTCGCTCGGCGGCATGAAGTGGATGCACGAGCAGGGCAACCTGCCGATCAAGGGCATCCACCACATCAACCAGCCCTACTGGTATGCCGAAGGTGGCGATCTTTCGCCCGAAGACTTCGGCGTCAAGGTGGCGCGCGAACTGGAAGAGAAGATCATTGAACTCGGCGAGGAGAATGTCGCCGCCTTCGTGGCCGAGCCGATCCAGGGGGCCGGCGGCGTTATCGTGCCGCCATCGACCTATTGGCCAGAAATCAAGCGCATCTGCGCCAAGTACCAGATCCTGCTCGTCGCCGACGAAGTGATCTCGGGCTTCGGTCGCCTCGGCTCCTGGTTCGGCCACCAGCATTATGATTTCGAGCCGGATCTCGCCCCGATCGCCAAGGGTCTGTCATCTGGCTATCTGCCGATCGGCGGCGTTCTCGTCTCCGACCGTGTGGCCGAAGTCATGGTCAACGAGCTCGGCGATTTCTACCACGGCTACACCTATTCCGGACACCCGGTGGCCGCTGCCGCAGCCCTTGAGAACATCCGCATCATCGAGGATGAGGGACTGGTGGAGCGCGTCCGGGACGACACCGGCCCTTATCTCGCCGCCGCCCTTGCTTCGCTGACGGACCACGAACTGGTGGGCGAAGCCGTTAGTGTCGGTTTGATGGGTGCCGTCCAGATCACTGCCGACAAGGCCACTCGCCGCCGCTTCAAGAAGCCTGACGATACGGGGACTGCGGTGCGCAACCAATGCGTTGACGCAGGCGTCGTGCTGCGCGCCACCGGCGACCGCATGCTCTTCTCGCCGCCGCTGATCATCTCCCGCACCGAGATCGATCAGGCGGTGGACACGCTGCGCAACGGTCTGGATTGGCTGAAGGACAACAGAGGCGAGGGGTGATCACGCCAGTTCTTTCAATCTGGCCTCGATGAAGCCTCGCTCATGGGCGTGGCCTGCAAGTGCAAGGGCGGTGACATAGCTGGCGCGGGCATCTTTCACGTGGCCCAGCCGGCGTTCCAGGTCAGCCTTCACGCTGTATGCCGCATGATAGCGTTTCATCGCAGGGTCCTGCAGGAGGCGATCGACGACGGCCAGGGCGGTGCTTTCCCCGTCGACTTCGGCGAGGGCGACGGCGCGATTGAGCGCGACGACGGGCGAGGGGCTCGCTTCGAGGAGCATGTCATAGAGCGCAAGGATACGGTGCCAGTCCGTGTCCTCAGCGGACCTTGCGCGGGCGTGGCAGGCGGCAATCGATGCCTGGAGGCCATAGGCGCCGATCTCTCCGGTCGCATGAATGCGGCTTAACAGCGTTTCGCCCTCTGCAATCATGCCCGCGTCCCACAGGTCTCTGTTTTGGTCCGTGAGCAACACAAGTGCACCTCCTTTGTCGAGGCGGGCCGATTTCCGCGATTGCTGGAACAGCATCAAAGCGAGGAGCCCCAGACATTCGGTATCGGCGATCATGCCGGCGATCAGCCTTCCGAGATGGATAGCGTCATCCGACAGACGCTCAGATGGCCCAGCACGGCCATGCCCCTCATTGAACAGCAGGTAGACGACGGTAAGAACGGTCTCGATGCGCTCGGGCAGGTCTTGCATTTCGGGTATGGCATAGGGAATGCGCTGAGCGCGTATCTTCGCCTTCGCCCGCACGATCCGTTGGGCGATGGTCGCCGGAAGAGTCAGGAAGGCCCGTGCAATTTCTTCCGTGGTCAGGCCGCAGACCTCACGCAGTGCCATGGCCATCCGTCCCTCGTCCGGCAGGGCCGGATGGCAACAGGTGAAGATCAGCCGCAGCATGTCGTCTTCGATCATCATGGGATCGTCCTCCGCACGCCCCTCGATCTCGGCGAGATAGGCGAGGTCGTCCTGGTGTCGGTCGGCAAGTGCCCGCTTTCGTAGCCGATCAATGGTTCGGAACCGGCCCGCCGAAACGAGCCAGGGTTCCGGATTGCGCGGTACGCCCTTTGATGGCCAGACCATCGAGGCTTGCAGGAAGGCATCGTGCAGGGCCTCGTCGGCCAGCTCGAAACTGCCGAGCAGACGGATGAGCGTGGCACGGATACGCGGTGCAGACTGGCGATAGATGCCTTCGATCTGTTGGTGGACCGGATCTGCCATTCGGCCCCTCCTAGCCGGATGACAGGGTGAGGGTGCGGACTGGCCGGATCTCGATGGTGCTGTGCTGAAGGGACGGGATGCGGCTGGCGATGTTGATTGCCTCGTTCAACGTCGCCGCCTCCAGCAGGTAAAAGCCGCCAATATGTTCGCGGCTTTCGGCAAAAGGGCCGTCATGGACCACAGGCCCTTTTGCCGAGCGCCTGATCGTGACGGCATGCTCCGGCTCGTCCAGCGCTTCCGAGACGATGTGATGGCCGGATGCCGTGATCGCGGCGTCAAAGGCAAAGTGTTCCGAGACGATCCGGCGGTGATCTGCCTCGGAAATCGCGTCGATATCGGCCGGGTTGGTGTGGATGAAGCAGACGAAGCGCATCAGACCGGCTCCGCGTCATGAACAGGAATATCGCAGAGCGCACGGATTTCGATGCTGCCATACCGGGCGATCGGAACACGGGCGACAATCTCGGTCACTTCACTCAGGTCCCGCGCTTCGATGAGGAGAAAGCCGCCGAGATGTTCCCGGCTCTCGGTAAATGGGCCATCTGTGGTCAGCACATCGCCCTGCCTGACCCTGAGCGTGAGTGCTGTTTCTGGAGCTGTGAGCGGCGAGGCCATGACGAGGTGCCCGCGTTCTGCGAGGGCGAGATCATAAGCGAGTGACTGTCGATCCAGCTCGCGTCGCTCGGCATCGCTTAAGGCTTGCATCACGGTTTCGTCGAGCCAGACCTGGCAAAGATACTTCATGGGATCCTCCGTTCCGTCTGCTGATCCTATCGCAGACACGGATCTTGTCGAACGGCCGGTGGCGAATTCGACAGGCGAGCGGCGTGCAGAAAAAAGAAATCCACTTTGTCGAATGGAGGATCGCCGGTGCGACCAGAGGTTACATCAACCGGAGGATCAGGTTATGCATATTCTGGAAGCCGCTCTCGTTCAGGCGCTCGTCGATCGGGCAAAACAGCAAAAGGCGGCGCGCGAAGCTGCTTGCGAGGAGCCGCAGCCTGCGGCTCTCCCAAATTCCCGGATGATATGGTTCGGCAAGCACTCCGTTCTCCGCCGCCTTTGGCTGCGGAGATACTGGTCGCTCACGGCATCAGCTGTCCGCCATTTACGTCGATCGTCTGTCCCGTGATGTAGCCCGAAAGCATGGACGAAGCGAGGAACAGATAGGCACCGACACAATCCTGCGGGGTGCCCGTGCGCTTCAGCGGTACGCTACCGGCGACCTGATCGAGCTGGCCGGGAAGCGCATATTTCTCCTGGAACGGTGTGGTGATAACGCCGGGTGCCACCGCATTGACGCGGATATCGTATTTGCCGAATTCCAGCGCCATGCCCTTGGTGACAGCAGCGACGAAAGCCTTCGATGAGCCATAGACGCCGGAACCTGCGGTTCCGCCACTGCGGGCGGCGACAGAGGTCGTGTTGATGATGAAGCCGCCCTGCTTCTTGATGTGGGGCAGTGCTGCATGCACGGTCGACAGCACGGACCGGCCATTGACGTCCATCACCTTGTCGTAATGGGCGTCGGTCATCTTTTCATAGGTCAGTCTGGCGATCATGCTGCCGGCATTGTTGATCAACCCGTCCAGCCGACCGAAAGTCCTGGCAACCTCTTCGACCGCTGTCGCCATTGCGTCCGAATCCGTGGCATCCGCCCGCACGGCAAACACGGAGCCCCCGGCCGCTTCGATGTCGCGGGCAATGGTATGTGCGGCTTCCACATTGGAATTGTAGTGCAGGCCGACCAGCGCGCCCTGTGCTGCGAAGGCCCGGGCGAGGGCTTCGCCGATCCCACTCGATGCGCCGGTGATCAGGACGGCCTTGCCGGCGAGATCGGGGATGGTGAGTGTCGTCATGGTGATGTCCTCCTCGTGTCGGAAAAAGTTAGACCGGCCCTGCCGTCATTTGGCAAGGCCGGTCTCATCCATGTTGGTTCACTATGACCGAGCGCAGTTCAGGCAAGAACCAGGTCGCCTCCCGTGCTTCAGCTTCCCGCGGTCACGCGGCAGGCGCGACTGGCTTCTTCCGACCATATTTTGAATAGGCCCATACAACGGCTGCAACGACCACAATGAGCCCAATCGACAGGAGAGGCCGGACGGCAAACCAGCCGATTGCGATGACAGTCACGCCAACGGCGAGCGCCATGACGAAGGAAACCAGCCCCGTCCCGAAGGCAATCAAGGAGCCGACAAACGGGATAACGTCACCGATCACGCTGAATATCCGCAGGATCAACGCAAAGCCGACGAACAACGCAAAAATCCCCGCCAGGCGAATGGCCCAGGTCAGCACAACATTTTCGGCCTGGCTGTCGGCGAACATCTTGGCGAAGGGTTCCCGGCCTGCGGCCAACAGGAACAGAGTGTACCCGTTCTGCGTGGTGTATTCCGTCAGACGGTCACCGTGCTGCATGCCGACGATGCTGACTTCTGGGAGCATGATCTTTTCAAAGCGAACCTTGGTGTCGCCGATCTGCGGTGCCTTTTCATCGGCGCCGAAATAGAGCGCCTGCATCACGGCACGGCCTTCACCAGGATAACCGAGGGCCTCCGAGGCTTCAGCGGCTGTTTCATTGGTGATCGGCAAGGCGACGCGCGCGCCAACCGAGGCGATCTGCGAACCGGCGACGCTAAAGGCCCCCAATTGCGCAGTATCCACCAGGGTTTCTGACGACGGCAGCCAGAAATCCGGGTTCTCGTGCCCCGCAGGCTCCTTGAACTCCGATGAATCCTGGGCCTTCTCGCTCCATTCCTTGGAGTAGCTATAGGTCGTCACGGTTTCTTCGCCGCCGCCGAGCTTTTTCTCGGTCGTGCTGCTTTTTTCCTCGACCCATTGATAGATCTCCACCTTGCGCGCCAAGCCAATCGCCCCGGAGACGCTGATCCCCGTCTCAGGATCGACTACATCTGCGGTCGGCACCACATCGCTTTCGATGTGAACCAGTTTGCGATCAAGCGCCGGGTCGACGCGGGATGCATCGGTCGTAACGACGATCGATAATCCTTCCTCCAGAGACTTATAGGTCTCGATCGATCGACTTTCATTCCAGAACAGCGCGACAATTGCCACGATGAGTAGAACCAAACCGAACAATGCACCCGTCAGCGCCCCGCCCAGACGTGAAAACCAAGATGTTGATGTTTTTGTTACCAAATTCATGGCAGCCCCCACTATTAAGCGCCCTTGTTTACCCAGGAGGCTTTCTAGCAACTTTTGCCATGGGCGAAAGATCTTATCTTGGGAAGATTAGGCTTTGGTGAGGATATAGTTCTCGCGCGTCCAGCACGTGGTTCAGGCTCCGAAACGAGACTGATCTACGGCCGACCTGTTCTGGGTTTGCGCATGGGCCGTGGCTCGTCTTGAGCCGTCTGTCATGATGAAAGATCGGAGGTGTTCGAGCGCGAACCTGGCTGCAGGCTCGGGTCCTGTCACCATCGATCAAATCACGAGGGGCTCGGATTCAGGTTTTAACAGCCAGAGGCAACCTGAACCCGCTTCGACGTCCGTGTTCCAGGAAGGATCAGGCCGGTGTCCAGTCAAACGGCAGCGGCGCTTCGCGGAAGGCGAAGCGGTCGAGATGGCTCGCCACCACGCCTTTCATTCGCTCCAGCACGTCGTCTGACGCGGCCTCGATGTCCACGGTCAGGGACGAGGCGTCGCATGTCATGACGGCCGTCGCTTCGGCAAACCGCACGATACCCTTTTGCTCTCCAAGCTCGACGTCGAGTTTGTGGGCCCAGTGCTTGCAAAGTTGCTGCACGTATTTCCAGCCGTTTTCGGTAGGGATCACCGCTTTTACTGTTTTCATTGTCAAAGCCTTTCGATCTTGCCGACCGCTTCGTCGAGAATGCGGGCGACTTCCAATTGGGTTTCGCGGGTCGCACCTTCGCGCGACAGGCAGTCATGCAGGGCCGTCTTGAGGTTGTGCATGGCCCGGCGAACGGGAGCCGCATCGGTCCGCTCGCTAACCTTGGCCAGAGCCGTCAACCGGCCGATGGCGATGGCGACTTCATCGGCGCGTTCGGCAAGATGCTGCTGACCCGCCTCCGTGATCGCAAGCAGCTTGCGCGGACCTTCGCTTGCCTGCTCTTCTGCAAGCCCCATGTCGAGAAGCAAAGTCATCGTCGGATAGACGACGCCGGGCGAGGGGGCATATGCGCCGCCCGACAGCGTTTCGATCTCGCGGATCAGGTCATAGCCGTGGCGCGGCTGCTCGCCGATCAGTTTCAGCAGTACGAGCCGCAATTCGCCGCCGTCAAACATGCGTCGCCGTTCGCCGCGACCGCGTGGACCTCCGTCCGGTCCGTCGAAGGGGCCGCCGCGTCGGGCCATCCCCATCATGCGATGTATGCCCCGGCCGCAGCCGTCACCTGAATGTCTGTGGTCTCTGTGTCCGTGTCTCATCATAAGCTCCGTAATTTATGTCTGAAGTGCATCTACGATATATCTTAGATCGCTTTATGCAAGGGACTCATTCAAAAATTGGTGGAGCGGCGCGGCAGGCCTTGGATGAGTTGGCCGCCTTGCCCTATGGTCTGGGCAAAACGAAAGGGACGGCAATGTCTGAGCATCGGCACGAATATGCGGTGAAGATCACCTGGCAGGGGGATCGCGGAACGGGAACATCCGGTTATCGGGCCTATGGCCGCGATCACACGATTTCCGTGGCTGGCAAGCCGGATATTCCAGGCTCAGCCGACCCGCATTTTCTAGGCGATCCCACCCGCTGGAACCCGGAAGACCTGCTGGTAGCTTCCGTCTCGGCCTGCCACAAGCTGTGGTATCTGCATTTCTGCGCCGTGTCGGGCGTGATTGTCACGGCCTATGAGGACAATGCGCAAGGCGTGATGGAAATGGATGAAAGCGGCGGCGGTCGCTTTACTGAAATCGTCCTGAAGCCCCGCGTAACGATCAAGCGCGGCACATTTCCAGACATCGCCCGCGAATTGCACGAAGACGCGCATGAAAAATGCTTCATCGCCAATTCGGTAAATTTCCCTGTCCGCTGCGAGCCGGAGATCATAGAGGTTTGAGGCCTCGTAAACCCGTTAGCGCGGATAGACCCAGGCATAGCCGAAACGGGCTTTTTCCTCATTGAACGAATGCTGGAAGGGAAGATCGATCAGACGTGCCTCGCCGAGCCGGTAGGCCGTTCCCTTCTGGTCGAGCCAGGAGGTCAGGCTCTTGGGAACTGCAGAGCCGTCACCGCCCAACCAGACGAGCAGAATCGGCTTCTCCGCCGTCCATTGATAGGCCGCATTCAAATGATCGTAGACGATGGCCATCGCGGGCACGTCTGGCATTTGAAGATGCAGGTTGCCGGCTACTAGCCAGTTGTCGGCAAGCATGAGCCCCGGCCTGCGGCCTTCCTCGGCGATGACGCGTTCGAGGAAATCGCCGTATGGCATGTTGTACGCCTGATAGGAGCCGAATAGCTGCGGTGCATTCGTCCGAAGCACGAGCGCGATCGGCGCGAGGCACATGACGATCAGGGGAACGATCAGCAAGCGTTGGGCGTAGTCGCTCGGTCGCACCGCAGAAGCCTGGAGCTTGAGGCAAAGCCAGATTGGCACCAGCGCGACGAAAGGCATCAGCCAGCGGTCCCGAAGCGCCGTCATGCCGATGGTGAGGATCAGCAGAAGGATCGTCAGAATGACCGTCAGGAAGAAGTGCTCGAAAAAGCGCGTCCACTGGGTCGATTGCCGCAGGCTGCGGACGAGTTCTTGGCGGAAGGCAAAGACATATACGGCAACGAGGGGAGCGAGAATCACAAGCACGATACGTAGGAACCGGAGCGGTCCCTGGAGAAGTTTCGCCAATGCATTCTCTGGCGCCTCCTGCGCCATGATCGACAGTGTCTTGCCCGATGCGATCGAAAGATTGTCGATCAGCCACAAGCCATGGGGCAGGACGACGAGGATGCCCACCAGCGCGGAGATCAGAATTCGGCGGTCGAATAGCCGACTGCGCCAATCTGGATTGAGCGCAACTGCGACGAAGGTACCGAAAAAGACCAGCGCAAAATTATACTTCGAGATCATGCCGAGTCCGGCGGTCAGGCCGAGCATGGCATAGAGAAAGGTGCTAGGCGCCTTAATGGTCCGAATGGCCGCCAGCAGAAAGAGATTGATGCAGATGACGAGCGCGACCGAATGCGTGAGATCCCGTTGCGCCTCCCAGAAGATCTGAGGAATGGTCATCAGCGAGAGGGTCGACAGGGCGGCAAAGAGTTTGTCGGTCAGGAGTTCGCGCGCCAGGCGATAATGGCTGGCATAAAGCAAGACAAGCGCCACGGCTTTGACGAAGGCGATCGAGGCCATCGACAGGCCAAACACGGAGACGAAGGCGGCCTGAATCCAGTTGTAGAGTGGCGGCTGCGAATCGTAGCCTTGAACCATCCATTGTGAAAAGAAGGCCTGCTGCGCCTCATCATAGCGCATCGCATCCGGCATGATCAGCCGCACGACAAATTGCAGGGCGAAGTAGCCAGCCAGCAGGAGAAGGACGCTGTCGGGCCGACGGATAATCAGATTACGCATCCGTCTCCGCCCCGAAGATCGTCCGCACGATATAGTTCGGCGAGGCGTCGTCGCGGTAATAGGTCCGGGCGATCATCTCGGCGAGGATGCCGGTTGTGATCAGCTGGACCGATGACAGGAAGAGCATGAAGCCGAGGATCAGCATCGGACGGCCGCCGATGTCTTCGCCGAAGGCGACCTTCTGAACGAAAAGCCAGAACAGGATGATTGCACTGAGAAAGCCGGTGCCGAGGCCGAGCGAGCCGAAAAAGTGGCCGGGACGCGCCTTGTAGCGCATGAAGAACATCACCGAGAGCAGATCGAGGATCACCCGGAAGGTGCGGGATATGCCGTATTTCGAGGTGCCGTGCTGGCGGGCGTGATGGGTCACTTCCATCTCGCCGATGCGCGAGCTTGGAACGACACCCGCCACCCAGGCGGGGATGAAGCGGTGCATCTCGCCCATCAACTTCACCTGCTTGATGACGGAAGCACGGTAGATTTTCAGGCTGCAGCCGTAGTCGTGCAATTTCACGCCGGTGATGCGGCCGATCAGGTAATTGGCGCACCAGGAGGGGATTTTCCGCAAGACCAGCCCGTCCTTGCGGTTCTTGCGCCAGCCGACCAAGAGGTCGAGTTCGCGCTCCTCAAGGGCTGCCACCATGGCTGGAATGTCTTTCGGGTCGTTCTGCAGATCGCCGTCAAGTGTTGCGATCAGCCGTCCGCGCGCCGTGTCGATGCCGGCCTGCATCGCGGCCGTCTGGCCGAAATTGCGCTGAAGCTCGACGACCTTCAGGTCGAGGCCGGGACGCGACAGATAGCTCCGCGCGTTCAAAAGCGTGCGATCGGCACTGCCATCGTCGACCAGAACCAGTTCCCAGCGCGCGCCGTAGGCGGACATGGCATCGACGATCCGTTCGATCAGCGGGCCGACACTCTCTTCTTCATTGAAGACCGGCACCACGAGGGAAAGCTCAAGGCCCGTCACTTCGGGTGAAAAGGGCAGGCCCGCTTCAATCATCGCACTCACTGAAAAACTCCATGTCGTCCGGATGGCCTCAGGCAGTGCAATCGTGGTAGAGGCGCCTGTAACCGTCGTCGGGTGCTTGACTATATGAAATCGAATGCGGAAGAAAGCGGCCAGACATGGATCATGCGCAACCGCATGGGCCTCGTGACATTTGCCGCACTTCTGGCCTATGTGCTCTTCCTGCACTGGGCCTTCGGCCTCGGTGAACTCGCCGACCGTTTCCAGGCGATCGGCGTTCTCCCGCTCGCAGTGGCGCTGATCCTGCTCGTGTCGACCTATGCGCTTCGCTGTTGGCGGATCGCCGACTATTTCCCCCAGGAAACGCGGGGACAGTTTCGCCGGCTGCTGCGTCTGACGCTCGTGCATAATCTGTTGAACATCATGCTGCCGATGCGGACCGGGGAGACGAGTTTTCCGCTTCTGATGCGCTCCGAGTTCGGTATGCCGCTGGCTCGGGCGACGGCCGCACTGTTGGTGATGCGGCTCCTCGACCTCCATGCGCTTCTCGCGGCAGCCGGGATCGGTCTCGTCATCAGGCAGGACTGGGCTGTCTGGGCGGTGCTTGCCTGGCTCGCCTTCGTGCTCGCGCCCCTGCCGGCCTTTGCCCTGAAGCGCCCGATCCTTCGGCTTGCAAAGAAACTTCCGACAAAGCTCGAGACCCTCGTGGCGGAGATCGAGCGCGGCCTTCCGGCGGGGCCAGCCGCTTTTCTGCGCGCCTGGGCCGCTACGCTGATCAACTGGGGCGTCAAGGTTCTGGTTCTCGCCTGGGTTCTGGCCTTTATGGACGTAACACCGATCGCGGCGAGCTTCGGCGGCGCGCTGGGCGGGGAACTGTCGTCCGTTCTACCCGTCCACGCGCCGGGTGGCGTTGGAACCTATCCGGCAGGCATCGTCGCAGGCAGCGTGTCGTTCGGGGCGCCTGCAACCAGGGACAGTCTGGAAAGCCTCGGCAAGGCGGCGGTCAATGCCCATCTCCTCATCCTGGTCTCTGCCTTCGTCGGCACCGCGCTGGCCGTTTTGATCGCGCCGCGCAAGCGGTGACGCCTCCCAGGCAGACCGGGCCGCGATATGGTTATTCGCTGATTGCTCGGGCGGTGGGGCTGGAATTTGTGCCAGCAGGCCGCGCTTGCCTGGGTGGTTCAGAGGCCGGGTGTCTCCTCTGTGTTGATCGGGGCCAGCAAGCCGGACCAGTTGGCGCAGAACCTGGCCTCGCTGGATGTGGTTCTGTCGTCCGATCAGCGTGAAGGCCTTGAACAAGCAAGCGCACTGCCGGTGCTCAACCCTGACTTCATCTTCCACATGCCGTCAAAAGTGCTGTTTCGCGGGCGAAAGGTGAAGAGTTGGCCACGGGCCTGAAAGGAGAGGGCGGCCCGCGCAGGGCCGCCCGTGTCTGGTCACTGGAACGCTGTCTCGAAGAAGCTGCGCAGCTTGCGGGAGTGCAGTTTTTCCGGCGGCATGGCGCCGAGCTTTTCCAGCGCCCGGATGCCGATCTGCAGATGCTGGCTCACCTGTGTCTTGTAAAACGCGGTCGCCATGCCCGGCAGCTTCAATTCGCCATGCAGCGGCTTGTCCGAAACGCAGAGCAAAGTTCCGTACGGCACGCGGAAGCGGAAGCCATTGGCAGCGATCGTCGCCGATTCCATGTCGAGTGCGATGGCTCGGGCCTGAGACAGGCGCTTTACCGGACCGCGCTGATCACGAAGTTCCCAGTTGCGATTGTCGATGGTGGCGACCGTGCCGGTGCGCATGATGCGTTTGAGCTCAAAGCCCTCGTAGCCGGTGACCTCCTCGACCGCGTCTTCCAGCGCAAGCTGCACCTCGGAAAGTGCCGGGATCGGCACCCAGGCAGGCAGGTCGTCGTCAAGCACGTGGTCTTCGCGCATATAGGCATGGGCCAAAACGTAATCGCCCAGACGCTGGCTGTTCCGCAGGCCTGCGCAGTGGCCAAGCATCAGCCAGGCATGCGGACGCAGCACGGCGACATGGTCGGTAATCGTCTTGGCATTCGAGGGACCAACCCCGATATTGATCACGGTGATGCCGCCATGCCCCTTCTTCTTCAGGTGATAGGCCGGCATTTGTGGCAGGCGGCCGATGGCGACGCCCTCGGTGGGCTCGGAATGACCGGCCGGTGTGATGATATTGCCGGGCTCGACAAAGGCCGTGTAGTCCCCACCGCCATCCGCCATCAGCTTGCGGGCATAGGCGCAGAATTCGTCGACATAGAACTGGTAGTTGGTGAACAGCACGAAGTTCTGAAAATGCTTGGCACCCGTTGCCGTGTAATGCGATAGCCGTGCCAGCGAATAGTCGATGCGCTGGGCCGTGAACGGCGCCAGAGGATGCGGTTCGCCGGGCTTCGGCTCGTATTCGCCATTGGCGATTTCGTCATCCGTGACGGTCAGATCCGGCGTATCGAAAATGTCGCGCAGCTGCATGTCTGCAAGTCCGCCGGCCGAGGCCTCGACATGCGCGCCTTCGCCAAAGGCGAAATGCAGCGGGATCGGTGTTGTCGATTCCGACAGCGTGATCGGCATCTGGTGATTGCGCATCAGAAGCGCCAGCTGTTCCTTCAGATAATGACGGAACAGCTGCGGCCGTGTGATCGTGGTCGTGTAGATGCCGGGGGATGTCACATGTCCATAGGACAGGCGGCTGTCGACATGGCCGAAACTCGTCGTCTCGATGCTGACCTGCGGATAGAAGGCGCGGTATCGGCCCTCAATGGCTCCCCCCTGAGCTAGCTTTGAAAAGGCGTCGATCAGGAAATTGGTGTTTCGCTCATAGAGCACCGTCAGCGCATCCACGGCGGCCGTGGCGTCGGTAAAGACTTGAGCCTTGAAGGGCTCCGGGCTGAACGAGGGAAGGGCGGCGGAGGATGAGATTCGTGTTTTCATGGCACATTATAGGAGACGAAACTTGACAAGCAAACGACGTCTCGGGGCCGGCGACAAGTTTTCCGCTACAGAGTTGTCAGGGCCTGCTTCAGGTCCGGACTGCGCCAATTAGAACGTCGGGCGGCAAGTGTTGAGGCCTGTCGGCGCACAGCTGGCGACAAGACCGGTCGACACCTCGCGCCGTGTCGGCGCATTGTGAATGACCAGATGGCTGAAGGCCACGGCAAACACCGCCATGGTGAGCGTGAGGATCGTCATGCGTTTCGCCAGATCAGCCATGTCCAGAACTCCCTATCTGTCCTTTTCCCTGTTTACGGTTCTAGCGGGCCCGGACTGAATGAAGGCTGAGGTGCCGGTTCATCCTGCATTCACAAGAATGAACAGTTTCTAATACGTGGTGGTGCGAGGAGCGCCACGACGGCAGAGGCGAGGCATGACAGCGGGCGAAGTTTTGGTTGGATTTGGGAGCCGCGTGTCCGCAGCCTTCCCTTTCGTTTTCGGAGGGGATAATCATGACGACTGCTGGCGAGCACCGTCTCGCCCAATGCATCCTTCGGGCGAACAGGGGGTACAGGGCACCGTCCCCAGGCTGCCTCGCCGCCCGGCAACATGGTGTCATCCATGAGCAAAGAGACTGAAATGCCCCTCCGTTTCGGACGTGTCGCAACGACCGTGCCGGTCAAGGACATGGCAAGGGCATGTGATTTCTATGTGGGCCTGCTTGGGTTCGAGAAAGTGTTCGAAAACGGCGATCCCGTCGGGTTCGTGATCCTCAAGCGGGATCATGCGGAAATTCATCTCAGCCTTCAGAAGAATCACAAGGCAACCGATTTCAATATCGCGCACATGATGGTTGAGAACATCGATCGGCTGCATGATCTCATCCAGCAGCACGGATTGAGGGTCGTCAAACGCCTTCAGGCCAAGGACTATGGTCTCAGGGCCTTCGTCTTTGAGGATCCTGATGGGAACCGCATCGATGTGGGCGAGCCCATCTGAGACGGCAGGCCATGAATGAGAAGGGCGCCGGTTGATGCCGGCGCCCTTTGATTGGAGATATTGTTCGCCTTAGAGGCGGGACCAGGTCTGGCTCTTGCACAGAACGGCCAGAACGCAGCCCTTCATTTTCAACGAATTGCCGGAGACGGTGCCGGAGCCCGAATAGGTTTTATCGTTTTCCGGATCGGTGATCTCACCCGAATAGCTGTCGCCGCTGCCCGACATCTTGCCGATCTGCTTGCCGTTGTGCTTGCCGCTCTTCAGCGTCACGCAAAAGGCGCCGCCGCAGGGCGCGATCTGCGCCGTGGCGCCAGATGCTGTCTTCCAGTTGCCCTCGATCGGCTCGGCTGCCTGTGCCGTGATGGCCGAAAAGGCGAGCGCCGCCGCAATGATGATGGTCCGCATGGTCTGTTGTCTCCTCCCGAGATGGTGATGCCTGGCCGATACTCTTGCCTGGATCCTCTTCCAAGCAAGCGCAACGGTTAAAAATAATCTTACGCACACGTAAAGGTAAAATGCAATCCGCAGCATTCCGGAGGTGTTTCTCCCGTGGGAATTCGGCATTTCAGCGGATGCACTGCGAAGCCCTTCGTCGTTCGTGGTGAATGATCGGTTGATTTTGAGATCTGAAATTTTCGTAAATATCCGTGCAAATCTCTTGTTTCGCAGGCCTTGCGATACTTAACAGAAACTCAAGTTTACGAAGCTTTTGTACTTTGTTTTCAGCAAATTAAGGATGCATTTTAAGCGACTTTCAAAAGCCTTCCTGCATATTGGACCCATCAAACGAGCAGGGACAAACCCAGCCGATACCCGACCCAAGCGAGAATGACCGGACAACGAGCCGGCGCCGTGAGGGAAGGGCCCGAAAGGGAAAAACAGGGACGTTTAAACCACTAGGCAAACAGGGACAAAACCAATGGCACGCTTTGAAATGCACAATTCTGAAAATGCCACCATGGGTGGCGAAACCCGGGCCGACGTCTTCCGCGACATGGGTCTGATGTATGCGACCGGTCGCGGTTGCCCGATCGACCTGGTCTCGGCACACAAGTGGCTGAACATCGCAGCGATCAAGGGTTGCGACCGCGCCGCCGAGCTGCGCGCGGATCTCGCCCACACCATGAGCAAGTCCGAGCTCGCCGAGGCGCTTCGTGCCGCCCGCGAATGGATGACGATGCACTGATACGGTCCCGGCCACCAAGCGTGGCCGGCGACGTCAGGACAACAACCCGATTGGGGAACGTGGCGGGGACCTTTGGACGGGGCCAAGGCCAACACTTTTCAAGACCGTGACCGGCAGGAACAAGGCCGGCGCGGTCTTTTTCATGCGCGACTGTTTATCCGATTGCCTTCAGGACCAGGGGCAGGGCCTGTTCGAAGAGATCGAGATCGGCGGGCAATCCCGTCGACACGCGGATGCAGCGATTGAGCGGAGCAACACCCGGCATCCGGATGAAGACGCCGTGCTCCATCAGGCCGTCGACGATCGCACGGGCATAGACACCGTCCCGCCCGGTGTCGATCGCAACGAAATTGGTTGCCGAAGCAAGCGGCGTGAGACCATTTGCGCGTGCGATCGTGGCAATCCGCTCCCGCGCTGCCTTGATCCGATTGACGACAGCGGTGAGATAAGCCTGATCGGCAAGGGCCGCGAGGGCGGCTTCCGTCGACAGGCGCGGCATGCCGAAATGATTGCGGATCTTGTCGAAGGCAGACACGGTGCCCGCCGTACCGATGCCATAGCCGACACGTGCACCGGCCAATCCATACGCTTTGGAGAACGTCCGCGTGCGGATAACGTTTGGCAGATCGATCAGCGCGTCTGAAGCCGGAATCGAGCCTTCAGGTGCCGTCTCGCAATAGGCTTCGTCAAGGATGAGGAGCGTCGTGGACGGCAATGCGCGGGCGAAAGCCACGACATCGTTTGCATCCCACCAGCTGCCCATCGGGTTGTCAGGATTGGCGAAATAGACAAGCGGCGCATTTTCCTGGTTCACCAGTGCCAGAAGCGCCTCAAGGTCTTCCCGGTCATCCCGGTAGGGTGCTGTTACCAGACGCCCGCCAAAACCGTTCACATGGAAGTTGAAGGTCGGATAGGCACCGAGCGAGGTCACCACGGGCATGCCGGGCTCGATCACCAGCCGAACGATCAGCCCCAGGAGATCGTCGATCCCTTCGCCGATGACAAAATTCTCCGGCAGCAGATTCAAATGGCTGGCAAGAGCTGCCTTGAGCGCATGGTTTTCCGGATCATTGTATTTCCAGATCTCGCCGGCTTTCTCGCAGATGGCCTGAAGCACGGAAGGGGCAGGGCCGAAGCCGCTTTCATTGGCGCCGATCCGGGCCCGGACGGTTTGTCCCTTGAGGCGTTCAATGGCTTCCGGTCCGACGAAGGGAACGGTCGCGGGAAGGCTGATGGCAAGCGGTGTGAAGCGCGAAAAAGCAGTCATGCGGGAGGCGTCCTGGCATTGGTGAGGGTGCACAGGATAGGTCGGGCCTGTTTAAAGACAAGCCCTTTGGGACAGCATCTGGTTCGGTTGGCTGGCGATGTTCGCGGGGAAATTCAGGTCGGCGTTCAGTTGGCGTATCAGCGTCCGAGGCGTGCGCCGCTGCCGTTCTGGAACGGTTTCGACGGTGCATCCAGCTTTTCGCCGAGCATGAAGTCCGCCCGCACGATCTGATGCAGCAGGGCTTCGGAGATGGGCGCGATGAACTTCACACCGACCCTGTTGGCGCTCCGATAGACCTCGGCGCAACCGATCCGGGCCGCAAGGCCGATGATCTGCAGATAATAATGGGAGGAGAGGCCCATGGCCGTCGTGACTTCGATTGCGGCCCCGCCACGGGAAATGTCGACGACCTGGCAGCTGCGGATGGTGATGCCGGTCAAACCCGGATTGACGGCCATGACCTTGGCCGGCCGACGGACATAAAAGCGTTCCCACTTGCGCTCGTACATTTCCGAGGTCACGCCCGCCAGATGTGTCGAATTTTCCATGGCCATCGCAGCGTGTTCCCTTTTCCCACTCGACACGACGCTAGAGGTGAAGCTTTTCAATTGGATCAATAAGATGATTCAACATTTAGGAAGCTCTGATATTGTCCTGCGACAGAGCAATCCGGTTCAGTGGCTAAGCTCGAAGTTAAGCCGAACGACATGATGGAGAAACTCTGCATCGATCAGCATGTTGAAGCCAATCGTCAGCTTCTCCGCCTCACGTCGGATCACGGTGCATCCGATATGATCATGGATGCCCAGGATCTCGAGAAAGAAATTGCTCGGTACGGCAACATGTGGCGACACGTCGAGCTCGGCCCCATAGAGCGATATTGTCCGGATCACGCAGCGCAGGCTTGTCGCCGTGCTCAGGTGATGGCCGACAAATACGATCTTGCCCGGCCGGTCGATCTTGAATTTCTCGAAGATCTGGTCCCGCGGGATGGGGGCTTTGACGTCTGGTATCGACTGTAGCGGCATGTCGCGCTCCTCAACGAGTTGCCTGATCCTAAACTAGCGCAACTTTCTGTATCCATGCTGCAATCATTCGATAAAATTCTACCGGACTTTGCATTTTGGTCCCGATGCGGGACACGCGATCGATTGTTGACCACAAAGGGCCACGAAGATACGCCTAGCTCGGCTGTGTCGGCTCAACCGGGCAGTGCAAAGTGATTTTTTGAAGAGGCAGTGATCGTGACGGGCAGACTGGTGATCATCGGAGCGGGGCAGGCGGGGTTTGCGCTCGCGGCCAAAATGCGGACCCTGGGCGATCAGCGCCCGATCACCATGCTTGGTGCCGAGCCAGTTGCCCCCTATCAGCGCCCTCCACTGTCGAAGAAGTACCTTCTGGGCGAGATGAGCTTCGACCGCCTCCTGTTTCGCCCGGAGGAATGGTATGTCGAGAACAATGTCGAGCTCAGGCTTTCGACATCGGTCGAGATGATCGATCGGGAAGCGCGGCTTGTCCGCCTGTTCGACGGCAGCAGCATCGACTACGAGACGCTCGTATTCGCGACCGGGGCATCGCCCCGCCGGCTGCCGGATGCGATTGGCGGCAATCTTGAAGGCGTCTACACGGTTCGCGACAAAGCCGATGCGGACAAGCTGGCCGTGGAAATGAAAGCCGGTCGGCACGTGCTGATCATTGGCGGTGGCTATATCGGTCTTGAGGCCGCCGCCGTCGCCCGCAAGCTCGGTCTTTCGGTCACGCTCATCGAAATGGCGGATCGGATCCTCGCGCGTGTCGCGGCGAAGGAGACGGCCGAGATCATGCGGGCAATTCATAGTGCGGAAGGTGTGGATATCAGGCAGAGGACAGGGCTCGTCCGGTTGATCGAGGATGGGGGCCGGGTGACGGCTGCCGAACTCTCCGATGGAACTGTTCTTGACATCGATATGGCCATTGTCGGCATCGGTGTTCTGTCGAATGACCAGCTGGCCTCTGACGCCGGTCTTGAAACCATGAACGGTATCGTCGTCGATGATCACGCCCGGACTGCCGATCCTGCCATTTTCGCCGTGGGCGACTGCGCCCTGCAAACCTGGAACGGTGAGAGAGTTCGGCTGGAATCGGTTCAGAATGCCGTAGACCAGGCAGAGGCTGTCGCGGCCCAGCTCGTCGGTGGCACTGCGGCCTATCAGCCGAAACCATGGTTCTGGTCGGACCAATACGAGGTCAAGCTGCAGATCGCGGGCTTCAATCTCGGATATGATGAAACACTGGTGCGTGCGGGTAGCCGGGAGGGCAGCGCTTCGGTCTGGTATTTCCGCAAGGGCCAGCTGGTTGCGGTCGATGCGATCAACGATGCCAAGGCCTATGTGACCGGCAAGAAACTTCTGGAAACGGCAAAGGTCGTCGACAAGGCTGTGCTTGCTGACCCAGCGGCCGATCTCAAACAGTTGCTGTGAGAGTGTGAAGCGGGGGTCCTGTCCGCGCTCCTCTGAAGACAATGAGAAAGGGTCCGGTGCTAGCCGGACCCTTTATTTGTTTGTAGAATAGTTGTCGCATAAATCTAAAAGCTCAATCTTTTCAAAGTGATGGTAGCGCTATCACATCACTTTCAAAAAAAAGTGATGCAATCAGCATGCAGCAGCCCGTTCGAGAACGGGGACGCACATATCGAGGTCATGCGAGGCAAGATGCGCATAGCGCATGGTCATGGTCAGCGTCTGGTGTCCGAGCCACATCTGCACTCGGCGGATATCGATGCCGCCCTGAACCAGGCGCGAGGCGCAGGTGTGGCGAAGAACGTGCGGCACGACATCCTTGTCGTCCGCAAATCCGATCTTGTCCTTGGCATTGTGCCAGGCAATCCGGAAGCGCTGCTGATCGATTTCGGCAAAGGGGCCGGAGTGGCGCCTGTCAGACGCTGCAATGGCAGCTGCGGCCCTCTGGGTGAGGGGGACGGAGCGCGAACGGCCCGACTTGGTGACCCAGAAGGTGACGCGATGGGCATTGATATCGCCCCAACGCAGATCGAGTCCCTCGCTCAGGCGGGCGCCTGTATCGACGAGGAACATGCAGAAGCGGTAGTAAAGTTCGGAATGGGCGCGAATTTCGGAGAACAGCAGGTCCTCCTCGTCGCGATCGAGGAATCGAATTCGCCCGGCTTTTTCCTTTTGCCGTTTGAATTCGGGCAGACTATGGACGTCTCCCATCTTGTAGGCCTTTCGCAGTAGCTTGCTGAGGGCCGCCATCTTTCGATTGATGGTGGCGTTGCTATTACCGCGTTTGCGCAATTTGCCGATAAGTTCGTCGAGCATCGACTGCGAGAAGGTCGCAAAGCTCGGGATATCAAGGAGATCGTGAAGCTCTCCGATAAAATTGGTGACATTGTACTTGTGGCTGCCATTCATCCACAGCAGGTCGCCATATTTGGCGAACATCTCACGCAGGGAGGTTTCCCGCACCTCGTGCAGGATATTGCCGGTACTGTACTGATAATGGACGGAGTAATTGGGTACCTCGACAAAGCTGTCGAAACCCGTCCCGACCGGCAGTTCCACTTGCATATGTCCCCCACATCTCATTCGCATGCGCGAACGAGCCCGTCGCTCGTTTCCCCGCGAGCGGCATAATTGTTATAAGATATAAAAAGTATAGGGCAAAACGGCACAAACTTTTGTGATCGGCTCGATGCGAGCCCCTGCCATGCTTTCGATTTGCGTCTCCTGGATTGGTAGCCCTTATGGAGGGAAGGGCGGGAAAGATATTGAATTACAACAATAGTCAGGTGAACTGCTGCTTGAGCGAAAGGGCCCGGCTCCAAAAGAAGCCGGACCCTCTAGCTATTCGCTAATCCGTTGTGGATTAGAACGAACGGGTCAGGCGAACGAAGCCCGAGAAGCTGTCGTCGGAGTTGTCTTCGTCAACATACATCAGGTCAGCAGAGGCCTTCAGGCCGGTAGCGATCTGGTATTCAACGAGCAGGTCTGCAGCCCATGCGTCGTCAGAGGTGAATGCGCCACGGTCGTCGCCGAACAGGCCAGCGTCGTTGATGCCGCTGTAGTAAGTGACCTGCGGGGTGATCGAGAGCTTTTCGGTTGCCTTAAAGGTGTAGGCTGCGCCGATGTTCCATTCGGAGTTGAAGCCGTAAGCCGACTGGCCAGAAGCCCATGCACCAGCAATGCCGAGCGTGCCCGGACCGAGGTCAGCCGAGAGAACAGCGCCGATGCCACCTTCAGATTCTTCAACGTCGTAAACGCCGTTGACGACGATCGAAGCCGGACCGAAAGCAGCCGATGCAAAGCCCTGGATACCAACAGAGTTGGAGTAGCCGTCAACCACTGCGAGGTCATCCACGCCGAGGCCAACGCTGAAAGCGTCCGTGGCATAGGTGTAGGTGGCCGTGTTGAAGCGAACATTGCCGAAGAAGTCGTCAGACTCACCAGCCAGACCCCAGTCGTCAGCCCAGGTCACTACGCGACCGACCTTGAAGCCGCCAACGGTGATGTAAGCCTGGTCGACGCCAACCGATGCGCGGCTGCCTTCTGCGCCCTGCGAAGCCTGCAGGCGGATGTAGGAACCGATGGTGCCGACTTCGGAGTCGTTCTTAGCTTCGAACGTCAGACGGGCACGAACTTCGCTTTCCCAGTTGTCCTGATCGAGAACGGTGTCGTCATCGTTAAAGTTGAGGGTCGCACGGACTTCGCCGCCGATCTTGAGGCAGGTCTCGGTGCCGGGGATGTAGAAGTAGCCGGT
>NZ_LJHS01000067.1 GCF_001296045.1 Rhizobium sp. AAP43
GTACACTTCATATACCGATTAGTGTGCTCGAGAAAACCCACAGATGTGCCGGCCCAGGGCCACACGCGGACAGCACCTTCACGAGGACGCTATCGAGGTTCTGCTGGCACAGGGCGACGTTTATGATGTGTCGGATGGCGAGCTGGAGAAGCTTTCGTGCTGGCTGCTTGAAGGGAGCGATGATGAGCAGGATGAGCTCGTGCTGGCACCGTCGATAGCGGAGGCGCCCTTCGCCACCCCCAGCGGCTGCCCTGCGGCCGCCGGTGCAGCCCCGCTGCCGGTGATGGGCAACCCGCTGGCGTTCATCCCGCCCACTCCCTTCACCCTCACAGTGCAGCAGCACAGCCCTCAGTACTCTCCATTCCTTGCCGGTAGCGCGCAGCAATCCGCGGCCGCTGGCAAGCAGGACTGCAGCGGTGGCCTGCCGTGCGGCAGCAGCAACCCTCGCGCCGGCAGCGGCGTGCTGCGTGCAAGCTCGCCGCCAGCCCTTGACGACCGCAGCGGCGCCCTGCGTTGGCTGCACGGCTGGGCCGCCCTGGCCTCGGGGGAGATGGAGCCGAGCCTTGGGCCGCCGCGCGCCGCCCCCGCTGCGCCACGCTGGGCACCCTGCACCAGCCCAGGCCAGCGCTCTGCAACCAGCTGCAGCCCCAGTGACAGCAGCACCGCGCACAGCATGCTGTCGGGCCGCCATTACAGCAGCCCCCACAGCCTGGCGCCCGCAGCCGACAGCCTGCTGCCGCCTGTGCCGCCTGGCGGGCACCTGGCCTGCGACACCCCGCCAGTGGGGCTGCCCCAGCGGCAGCCGCAGCAGTGCCGCAAACGGCTCACAATGGCAGAGCACACCATTGCATGGCCTGCTGGTGCCACGGCACCCAGGGAGCAGAAGCGCACGCGCACGGTGCCGACGGCACCAGCTTGGCCGCGGGCCAGCGAGCCAGCCTGGGCAGCCAACCTGACGCAGGCGCTGAATGAGGCTGCCACTGCCATGCGGGCCGAGCTTTCTGCAGCGGCAGAGCGCCGCAGCCCGCCTGGCTGCCAGCCGTACTCTACAGAGCGCCTCAGGTCAAACCTTGCAGCATCGCCGCTGAACCCCGCGCTGCTGTGAAGCCGCCGCC
>NZ_LJHS01000068.1 GCF_001296045.1 Rhizobium sp. AAP43
GACCGCGTCTTCGTCATGAAGAACGGCCGCGTGGTGGGCCATGCCCGCACCGAAGATGTCACCAAGGACGAAGTGCTCGGCATGATCATCCTCGGCAAGTGCCCGCCCGGCGCGATCCCGGGACCGGGCGCCATGCAGACGGCGTGAGCCGCTGCGGCAATGAACTGAGACAGGCGAGGGGGCGTTAAGCTCCCTCGTTTGTTTTTGACGAACGTGCGCGCGTATATTGGGGCCAGCTCTATCTGCTATCTGGCAGTTCAGTATGCTGAGCCGGACACTGTAAGAAAGGATTTTAAGTCTGGGGTGGAGGCAAGTTCGGCTGATCGATGGCGTAAATATGCGGTATGTAGCCCTGACGCAGACGTGGCGTCAGAATACCAAAAATATATATAAAATTCAAGAAATTAGGGTTTTGTCGAATATGCAGAAAGATGCGAGGTCTTCGCCGTTTATTCGTTTTTTGAAATATGCGGCAATGCTGACATTGACTGTGTACGTGGTTGTGGGGCTGTTCTTTGGCAGTTTCTTCCAAGGTTCGAATATTGTCTTGGCATTCATACTCTGTTTTTCAGATGTATATCTACTAGCTATCCCTGTCGTTGCATTTGTCCTCGCTCGGAAATGCAGGTCGCTGGAGCAGCTGAAGTCGATACCCGAGTGGGCGGGCCCGTCCGTTGTGTTTGCGCTGTGGGTTGTTTTTTCCATCGTGCCGCTGGGCGTTTATGCGGAATGGCGGCGGAGTGAAGCGATCAAACAGTTTAAGCCTGATGAGATCAGCAAGGTCTCTTTCTACTCCTCAATCCGTTTTGCTCAGCCTGTAGGGCTGAACTTTCATTATCACGCTGTCGCCCTGAAGGATTGTGTGGCTTACAATTGGAGTTACAGATCTATGTCGTTTTACGTTCTCCCGCCCGGCAGCGCCGTAAATGTCTTGCCATATGAATGGCGGGAGCGCTGCGATTTCCAAAAGACGAATCAGGCGGCACGAGCCAAAGGATAAAAGTTACGGTGATCGGTCAGGTGCTGTTTGGTATCGAGCAGCCCCATCCTCTTCGACGCCCAGATCCTGATCATGGACGAACCGACGGCCGCCCTCGGGCCGCAGGAAACCGCCCAGGTTGGCGAACTCATCCAGCAGCTGAAGAAGGACGGTATCGGCATCTTCCTGATCAGCCACGACATCCACGACGTCTTCGACCTCGCCGACCG
>NZ_LJHS01000069.1 GCF_001296045.1 Rhizobium sp. AAP43
GTGAAGACTGTCTCACAGGTTGCAAAGGTGCACGTAAATTTGCATGAACACGGTCCTAGTTTGAAAGAGATGAGGATGGGGCCAGAGATGGCTAGGAAAAGAAGTGACGAGATGCGGTGAGCTGAAGAAAGGTTTTTGGTTGGAAAGTTAAGAATATTTGTGCACTATCAGTGGCACACGGCCTGGTACTTTCGGGCAGGGGTACCAGAAATCCAAACACGGGGGCAGGCAGAGAAAGACGCGTGTACATTGGCAAGAGTAGCAGTGCGGGGCCCTGGGCGGGCTTGCTGCGCCAACGTGCAGTCAAGCCAGCAAAGGGACAAGGGATGTGGGGTAGGGGCTGGGGCGCACGTGCCTTAGAACATGGCCAGGCGCAGCGGGCGGCTGCGCACAACCTGGCAGCGCGACTGGCCAGTGAGGCCGCGGGTGTTGTAGCCATCGGCGCAGCGCACACACTGGGTGGGGCTGGTGCCCGGCTGGTAAGTGTTGACGGGGCAGGGTGTGCAGAGGCGCGCGCCCTCGGTGGAGCTGAAGTAGCCCTTGCCGCAGGTCTGGGGCACCGCGGTGGCAGACAGCGGGCACTGCTTGCCGATGGGGCACAGCAGGCAGGAGCCGGCGCGGGGCGCGGAGGAGTAATAGCCAGGCTTGCAGGGGCTGCACACGCTGCTGCCGGCGGCCGCGTAATAGCCGGCCTTGCAGGACTGGCACGTGGAGGCGCGGCCAGAGGAGAAGGTGCCGGAGGGGCATGTCTTGCAGGACTTGGAGCCGAGGGTGTTGGTGTACTGGCCGGGCGGGCAGGCGTCGCAGGTGTCGGAGCCGGCCTCAGCGGAGAAGGTGCCGTAGGGGCAGGGGGTGTAAGCGGTGGCGCCGGTGGTGTTCACGTACGTGCCCACGGGGGCGGCCCCGCAGGCCGTGGCCAGCTGGTTGTTGTAGTAGCCCTTGGCGCAAGGGGTGCAGGCCACGGTGGCGGTGTTGGCGTCGGCCACGCCCTCATAGCCCTTGGGGCAGCTCTGGCAGGTTTGCTGACCAGACATCGACATAAACTTGTGAGCCCCGCAGGGGGTGCAGTCGGCAGCCGAGCCATCGCTGACGTAGCCGGGGCGGCAGGGCGTGCAGGCGGCGTGGTTGGAGGGGCCGGTCTCGGAGCCAGCAGGGCAGGTGGTGCACGTGGCGCTGGCCATGAAGGCGGCACGGTACGAGGTGGCGCTGCACGCGACGCAGCGGTCGGGGCCCTTAATGTCGGTGGTGGAGGCGCTCTGGTCGGGGATGGTGCCCGCCTTGCAGGCCACGCACTTCTGCATGCCCTTGCGCGGCGCGTAGGTGTTCAGGGTGCAGGTGGCGCATTCGGTGGAGGTGGCGGGGTCGCGGGTGCCAGAGCTCCAAGCCGAGTAGGTGCCGATCTCGCACAGCACGATCTCCGACTTGGCCGCGGCGGCGCCCTCGCCCGACACCAGCTTCTCGCGGTAGCCCGCGGGGATGGGCTTGCACTCGTTGTTCTCAGGGGTGGCGTCGCCAGAGCGGAACTTGCCGTCGTCACAGGGCTGGCAGGCTGTGCCGTCAGAGTAGGTGCCGGGGCCGCAGGGGGTGCATTCAGTGAAAGTGCCGTCGGCGATGCTGCCGAGGGGGCAGGTCTGGCAGGAGTTCATGGCATCCACGGGGGCCACGGTGTTGCCAGTGCAGGCAGTGCAGTGGGTGGCGTTGAGCTTGTAAGTGCCGGCCGTGCAGGCCACGCAGACATCGTCAATGGAGGCCAGGCGCTTCCAGCCGTCGGCGCAGGGCACGCAGGTGCTGGAGGAGTCGTCATACTCGAGGCCGTCGCCGCAGGTAATGTTGACGTAGGGCACGGTGCAGTAGTCGGCGCCGGGAAGGGAGGTGTAGCGGGGGACGGCAAGGGCGTCGCAAGTGTCGCAGTCGGCAGCGTTGTCAGACTTGCCCAGGAAGCTGTTGTACTTGTCATAGCCGCAAGTGGTCTTGGCACCGCCAGTGCAGGTGTAGCCGGTGGGGCAGGGCGGGCAGTACTGCTCGACAGGGGAGCTGATGCTGTAGGTGCCGGCGGGGCAGGTGGCGCCGCTGTTGCCAGAGTCGATGCCGATCAGCTCGCCACCAGTCACCTGGAACTGGCCGGCGCAGGACGCGGTGCCGACGGTGCCTGCCTGGGCGGCGTCGACGGTGACGCCGGAGAAGGTGGCGTTGACCTTGCCGCTGTCGGCAAACAGGCTGAGCATGTAGGAGGAGGCGTACTGGCCGGTGCTGGCGGTGGGCAGCATGGTGCGGATGTTGGTGCTGTCGATGTAGGCGCCCTGGATGGCCAGGTCGTTGTAGTTGTACGCAGTGCTGCCGGGCTCGGAGCACAGCTCGTCAAAGATGGGGGTGATGATCACGGAGCAGTCATAGTCTACAAACACAGACAGCAGGGTGTTGGACATGCTGCAGTTGGTGGTGAGCGTGGGCTTGTAGGTGGCAGAGCAGCCGCTCTTGAGCGTGTTGGCATCAGAGATGGACAGCAGGTGGTAGCCCGGGGACGGGGTGCCGCTTGCAGAGGGCACGCCACTAACGCAGGCCAGGCACTGGGTCATGCCCGGGAACAGGCTCCATTTGTTGCTCTCGCAGACTTTGCAGGTGCCCTGAGCAGCGGTATCCTGGTACTGGCCAGCGGGGCACAGCAGGCAGTCGGAGTTGCCGCCCTGGGCGTAGGAGCCGGCAACGCAGTTGGTGCACTGGCCAGCGGCGGTGCCGCCAACGGTACCGAGCGATGTGCCGGCGTCACAGGGGCTGCAGCCAACGCCATCATCAGAGTAGGTGCCGGCGGGGCAGAGGGCGCAGATCTTCACGCCGTCAACGGTGGTGACGCCGTAGGCGCCAAGTGCGCACTTGGTGGCCAGGTCGGTCTTGCAGATGGTGGTGTCGCTTCCGGAGCAGGTGGCCACGTCGCGCACGGGGTCGGAGCTCTCGGTGACAGCGTAGGTGAGCACAGCAGCGCTGGAGCGGTCGACAGTGTAGACGCCGGGGGTGGCGGTGGTGCTGAAGGCGTCCACGGTGGCGCCAGTCACCTGGCTGCCATAGACAAACACGTTGAGGGCGGCGGCAATTGCGGCGTCCACATCGAGGTCGCTGGTAGCGCTGGTGTCGGCTGCGCCGGTGTCGTAGGGGCACTCCTTCAGCAGGCCGATGGAGTTTGTGCCCCACATGGCGGGCACATAGTTGTCGGAGGAAGCCAGGGGCTCGATGGTGACGCCGCAGGTGCCGTCAATGTGCACGTTGAATGAGCTGAGGCACTTGGCGATGGGGTCAGAGGTGTGGCCGGTGGCATCGACCAGGTCGAGCTTGAAGTCGACGGCCGTGCAGGTGCCGGCGGCAGCGGCGCCAGCAGCCGCGGCGAGCAGGCAGAGCGCCAGGAGCGCCGTGCGATTGGGCCTCGTCATG
>NZ_LJHS01000007.1 GCF_001296045.1 Rhizobium sp. AAP43
CGAGACATCCATCAGCCGCCCGATCAACTCTTCCGGCTTCACCTGCGGTTTCTTCGAGCGCGCCGAGATGCGGACCTCGAACAGGCGGTTGACGCCCTCCTCGATCACCACGCGTTCGGGCAGCAGCTGGTCGGCGCCGAGCGGCGAGACAAGCCGCAACACGCGGCTTGCCTGGATGAAATCGGCTGAGGAGGACTGTTCGGTCATGGGCGGATCTCCAGCCTCACGCGGTGCGGCTGGACAGGAGCGGCCAGAACCAGATCGAGCGGGACTGGTAGTAGCAGGCCGAGGCGCATTGGGCAGCTTCCGCGGCTCCGGTCACGAGATCGATATGGCCGCCGCCGGCATAGCCGGGGATTTCGTTGAAGGCGACGAGGCCCTTGCGCGCGGCGATCCCGGTCTGGGCTGTGCGGGGCGTGAAGGTCTCAGGCGTGCCGAGATAGCCCGGAGTGGCGAGAAGGTCGGCCAGCCGGCGCATCGAAACCTGGATGCCCTTGCCGGAATGGGTGCCCTTCAGGATGTTGTGCGACTTCGGCGCGATCTTGATGCCGGACTTGACGAGGGCAAGGCTGATCCGCACGGCGCAGGTGTTGGCGTAGAGCGGATTGTTGAGAAAGCTGTCCCAGCCGATTTCGGCAAACAGATCCTGCTGGCTGACATAGTTGGATTTGAACGGCGTGCTACCGGAATAGTTTGAATTCAGTGTGTCAAAGGCAACGGTGATCATATCGGCTCCGGGTCAATCGTCTTTGCAGGGGAAGGATTTGGTGAGGGCGGCAAGGACCGGGATTGCCGCGTTGCGAGCAAGCGCGTCTGCCGGCGCGGTCTTCAGCTCGGTGAAGACGCGATCCGTCAATTCGTGCAGCAGGATGCCGCCTTCCATGCACCAGGCGGTGCCATCGGTTGCGTCGGCAACGCCGGCGACATAGGCGGCCGCCCGGTCGTAGGAAACCTGGCGCCTGAGGTCCGGATTGGTGATCTCAGGTACGGCTTCGCCCTTGAGACCGGCCAGAAGCTGTTCACCGCTCATCCGAAAGATATCGACCTGCTGCGCCGAACTGGGCTGCGATCCGATGATCGCGGCGACTGCCAAGAAGCCGAGAGCGGTCACGCTCAAGCGACCTGGACGGTTTATCAAGGCACGGATGGTTAAGCGGCTTGGCATCCGGCATCCTCACATGGGTCAAAAGGTTCAAGCCGTTGCCCAGAGGCAACAGCCAGCGTGCTGCGCCGGCTGATGCCGGCGCAGGTTTTCGGAAAGGAAGTTCAGGAAGCCTTGGTGGTCGCCAGATCGTAAGACGCGATCATCGGCGACTGCGGCGAATGGTTATCGTCATAAGGCGTGTACTTCACTTCCATCTTGGTGAAATTCAGCTTGATCGTCTCGACCGGCCGGTCGCCGTTGGAATCGATGGAATAGCTGGCGATCAGCGTGTTCGTCAGCGAGTACTCGATATAGGTGTCGCCCGGATTGCCGGTGGTGACCAGATGGATCACGGCGCGCTTGCCGGTCCGACCCGAGCAGGCTTCCTGGAACAGCTTGGTCGAAGAGGAATCCGAAACCTTGGTCAGAATGACTTCCGAGACCGTCGGCTCCGACGCTTCACGGTTCGCGGCCGAACCGGCTGATGTGTTCATGTTGCGCGCGACATTCCAATGGATGGCTTCGATATCCATCCATTTGCGATGCTGCTCGTGCGTGGCGTCGCCCTGAATGCCATCGATCTGCAGATAAATCGGCATGCGTCTGTCTCCTGTGAAATAACTGCGTCCGTTTACGGCACGTCGTTCAAGTGTCGTGCCCTCCCCGAGCCTGACTGGGCTGCGGGGTTTCTTCATCCGGCCTGCCGGCATGTGTGGCAGTGCCCGATTGTGTTGCGACCTCGCCTTCCTCAGCCTCAATGGTGAAGCTGTGACCGTCGTGCCGTATGGTGATGCGCGTTACCTTGACCCCGCGGGTCAGTGTGCCGAGCAGGTATGTGGATAGAACCGGCATCAGGTCGCGCATGATCATCAATTCGATGGCGCGGGCGCCCATTTCGCTGGTCTGTGCCTTTGCGACGAGTGCGCTCCGCGCTTCGCCCGCCAGGACGGCTGCTGCGCCATAGGTGGCGAGGACGCGGGCCTTGATGCGTTCAAGCTGGATGTCGATGATGCCGAGAAGGCTCTCTGCCGTCAGCGGCATGAAAGGCAGAATGGTGGTGCGGCCGAGGAAGGCCGGCTTGAAATGCTTCTGCAACTCGGGCAGCAGCATTGCCTCCAGCGCTTCACCTTCGGGCATCGTCTCGGGGTCGGCTGCGAGCTGCGCCAGGAGTTCCGACCCCGTATTGGCGGTCATGAAGATCGTGGTGTTCCTGAAGTCGATATCGCGGCCCTCGCCGTCGCGCAGCGCGCCCTTGTCAAATACCTGGTAGAAGATGTCCTGTACGCCCGGATGAGCCTTGTCGATTTCATCAAGCAGCAGCACGCCGAAAGGTCGCCGCCGAACGGCTTCGGTCAGCACCCCACCTTCGCCATAGCCTACATAGCCGGGTGGTGATCCGACGAGCATGGAGACTTTGTGCTCCTCCTTGAACTCGGACATGTTGATTGTGGTCAGGTGCTGGCTGCCGCCATAAAGCATGTCGGCAACCGAAAGCGCGGTCTCCGTCTTGCCTGTGCCCGACATCCCGACAAGCAGAAAGACCGCCGGCGGACGAGTGGGATCAGCAAGGCCAGCACGGGCGGCGCGCATGGCGGCTGCAATCCGGGTAATGGCCCTGTCTTGCCCGAGGACGCGTGTCGAGAGTTTTTGATCCAGACCGCATACAGCCTCGACCTGGTCGGCCAGGAGTTTGCCGACCGGGATGCCTGTCCAACGGGCCAGAACGGCCGCAACGACATCACGATTGACGACGCGCGGCACAAGCGCCGTGTCGCCCACAATCTCCGCCAGGCTGCGCTCGACCTTCAAGAGAGTGACTTCAGGCCTCTCATCCCGATGGCTCGCGGCAAGAACGGCGACGTTCCCGACATTGTCGGCCGCAAAGGTCGAGGCTGGCTGCAGATCCTCGTCGTGAGCGGAAAGTTGCTCCAACCGATCGGCCTCCTGAACCAGCAGGACCTCAGCGGCGTGCTGCACTTCGAGCACGGAAATTTCCCGGCGGATATCTTCGATTTCGGCGCTTGCGGCCTCGATCCGGCTGTTGCGCTCTTCTGTTTCGGGCTCCTGCAAAAGCCAGGTCCGCTCGTCAGTAACGAGTTTCAGTTCGTGGGCGAGGTCCGAAAGTTTCTCGGGGCGTGTCTGGCGCGCAAGCGCGACGGATGCAGCGGCCGTATCCAGCAGGCTGATTGCCTTGTCTGGCAATTGCCGGGCCGGCAGATAGCGTGCCGACAGTTTTACCGCAGCTTGAATTGCCTCGTCGCGAATTCGCACACCATGATGGCGTTTCAGGCTGGGAGCGACCCCTCGCACCATTCGGATCGCGGTTGCCTCATTGGGCTCAAGCACCTGTACGATCTGAAAGCGCCGCGTCAGCGCCGCATCCTTCTCGATGAACCGTTTGTATTCGCTCCATGTCGTGGCCGCGATGGTCCGGAGTTCCCCGCGCGCGAGAGCAGGCTTCAGGATGTTGGCGGCATCACCCTGCCCTGCCTGCCCGCCTGCCCCGATGAGACTGTGTGCCTCGTCGACGAAGAGAATTATCGGCTGCATTGACGTCTTTACGGCATCGACAACGCCGTGAAGACGCCGCTCGAACTCCCCTTTTACGCCGGCACCAGCCTGGAGCAGAGTGAGATCCAGTAACAACAGGCGAACTGCCTTGAGGCGTTCTGGCACATCACCGCAGGCAATGCCGATCGCGAGGGCTTCGGCCACTGCCGTTTTTCCGACACCAGGCTCGCCAACGAGAATTGGGTTGTTTTGCCGACGACGCATCAGGATATCGATCACTTGTCGCAGCTCATTTTGCCGCCCAATGACCGGATCCAACCGCATCTGCCGCGCATCCTCGGTCAGGTCGCGGGTATAGAGCCTCAGGAATTCGTTCTGTTGCTCTGCAGATGCAACGCCATGGGTCTCGACGCTGGCAGTGCTCTGCGGCGCGGCCCCTACCTGTGCGGCGCGCAAGGCCTCGAGTGCCGCGCGATCGGCGCGCAGCAAGCTCGGGGCCGTACCGCGTGCGATAATCCGCAGCGATGACTCGTCGAGGAGAGTTACCAGGATGTCCGAGGCTGCAATCAACTCGCGGCCACCCTGTAAGGAGGCAGCAAGCCATGCTTCGCGGCAAAGGGTCAGAATATTTTCCGACAACACGAGGGACTGGCCATCGGTCCGGGCGATGTCGGCGATTGCCTGATCAAGCTCCCGGCGCATGACGCCGATATCAATCTTGGCGGCCTCGGCGACCTGCAGGAAGGCAGTATCGTCCGTAAGAGCGCGCAGCCAATGCGACAGGTCGACGGCAGGATGCTGAAAACGGACGGCTATCGATGCTGCTGTTTCCAAACCGACATGCAGAGACGGCTCCAGTTTTCGCACGAGGCGGTCTATTTCGATCTGCGGCATTGCTGAATTGTCGTCCCGGCTGAAGATTTAAACCCACGCAGAGGTTGTAGCGAAAGAGCTAGGTCCGTACATTCGGATTGTCGAGTGTAAGACGTCACAAACTCCAGTATTTTTTGAAAACCATTCGTCGTCACACTTTTGTCATCTTCTTGACGACGAAAAGAGGATGTAAATTTTCACCGGTGTGAATCTGTATCTTGACCAAAAGCCAGATCATGAGAAATGAATTCGCATGAAAATAGAATCTATGATCGCTCCAATTTCAGAAGATCGTCCGTGCGGATTTAACATCAGGAGTAATACTGATTCTCGGGAGATTTATTTCAGTATTAAGGATGCAAGGACTATGGCGCGTGCTGCTGAGCGCAGTGTCGAGCCGGGGCAAACTGTCAATTCTTCAGCGATTTGGGTCGAGGTTCGCAATCTTGGATTGAGTATTCTGTCATCGCGCGGCAAGGACATTGAGGTGCTTGCGTGGCTGATGGAGGCGCAGTTGCGGCTTGAAGGCTTTGCCGGATTGCGAGATGTGTACCAAGTGACGCTGTCGCTTATAGAACATTATTTCGATGATCTGCATTCAATAGGAGACGACGATCCCGAAGAAAGGTTCGCGCCGCTTGCAGGTCTCAACGGGATTGGCAGTGAGGGAACGCTGATACAAGCGATACGGCTCACACCACTGACACCGAATGCCAAATTCTCGCAATTTTCGCTCTGGGACTTCCAGGTTTCGCAACGCCCTGGAGAGGAACGAGCAAGAGAGGCTCTCCAGCAGGCCGCAGCTGATGTGGGGCAGTCGGCTATGGTCGAGCACTTAGGGGCCGTGCGAGACTGTATTTCATTATTTGATCGATTGACCGAGCTGTTGATTGAACGTTGCGGTGCTCAAGCGCCGCCGAGCTCCAACATACGAAATGCTTTGGTCGAGGCCGCAAACGCGATCCGTTACCTTGCCCGCATTGAAGAGGAGCCGCTCGGGTTGCTGTTGCCCGCTGATCCGATGCCGGAGCAGAGCATTGTTTTGCCGGAGCAGAAGCAGACTGCCGCTGTGCCGCCACGCGTTGATGCCATTCGGTCTAGAGACGACGCTTTCGAAGTGCTGCTCGGCGTGGCGCGATATTTTCGTAAGACCGAGCCCCATTCACCGATTTCGATGTCGATCGAAACCCTGGTGCGTCGCGGGCGCATGGACTTCTCCCAGTTGCTGGCCGAACTCCTTCCGGATGCGGCACAGCGCCAGGCGGTCCTCACGGCAGCTGGCATACGTCCGAATCTGGACGCCTGACGACAAGACATGCCGTCGGTTTGCCAATCGACGGGGAAACTGACGAACGGACTGAATTGGATCTGCCGCATCGGCATGAAGGAGCAAGAAATGGCGAGTGTTCACGAGAAGCTGGAGCGGGTCCGTAAGCCACGTGTCCACATCAAGTATGAAGTTGAAACCGAAGGGGCGATGGTCGTCAAGGAACTGCCTTTCGTTGTCGGTGTTCTGGGGGATTTCTCCGGCAATCCCACGCAGCCGCTAAAACCGTTCGGTGAGCGCAAGTTCGTTCAGATCGATCGCGATAATTTTGATGACGTGATGCAGCGCATGTCGCCTGGACTTGAACTCGCCGTCGACAACACGCTGCAGGGCGATGGTTCCCAGATGCGTGTTTCCCTGAAATTCGAGCGGATGGAAGACTTTGAGCCAGGCTCTGTTGTCCAGCAGGTCCCAGCATTGAAGGCACTGCTTGATGCACGCAACGAGCTGCGAGACCTGATGAGCAAGGCTGACCGTTCCGAAGAATTGGAGCGTCTCCTTGAAGAAATTCTGCAGAACAAGGGCGATCTTGCCGCCCTTGTCGGCCAGCTCGGCGAGAAGAACCACGACGGAAAATGAGACTGCCTTTCCCCGTCGTTGAGACAGGGCAGGACAGATCCATCACTTGGGGTGCCACGTCGACATGGCGTCACCTCGGCGGAAGGACAAGAAGATGAGTGCTGAAACGCAAGTGCAGGCGAGACCAGAAGCAGTTTCCTCTGAGGGCGAAAACCTGCTTTCCAAAGTCGTGGCCGCGACGCGCCAGACGGAGCCGGATCGGGCGCAGGATCTGCTGCGTACGCTGACCGAACAGGCAATGAAAGGCACGGTCTCTTACGACCGTAATCTGACGATTACGTTGAACAATGCCATTGCAGAAATCGACAAGGCTATTTCCCTCCAGCTTGCGGCGATCATGCAGGCGCCGGAATTCGTCAAGCTGGAAGGCTCCTGGCGAGGCCTGAACTATCTCGTGAAGAACTCCGAGACGAGCGTCAACTTGAAGATCCGCGTATTGAACGCCAGCAAACGCGAGATCTCGAAAGACCTTGCCAAGGCCGTCGAGTTCGATCAGTCGCGGCTGTTCAAATCGATCTATGAAGACGAATTCGGTACGCCCGGCGGGGAGCCGATGGGGGCTTTGATCGGTGACTACGAATTCGGTAATTCGTTCGAGGACGTGCAACTGCTGCAAGGCGTCTCAATGATTGCAGCGGCCTCCTTTGCACCGTTCATTGCCGCTGCGAGTCCGCACATGTTCGGATTTGATGACTTCCGTGATTTGGCCAAGCCGCGTGATCTCGAGAAGATCTTCGAGACGGCGGAATACGCGAAGTGGCGCAGCTTCCGCGAAAGTGATGATTCTCGCTTCGTTACGCTCGCCATGCCGCGCGTTCTTGCCCGCATGCCCTACGGGCCGAACACGACACCGATTGACGAATTCAACTATGACGAGACTGGCGGTTCGACCTCCGGCGAACTGGCGCATGATTCCTATTGCTGGATGAATGCCTCATACGTCATGGGCACGCGGTTGACCGAAGCATTTGCCAAGAGCGGCTGGTGCACGGCGATCCGCGGTGCCGAAAACGGGGGTAAGGTCGAAGGCCTGCCCATGCATGTCTTTTCCAGCGATGAGGGCGATCTCGATCTGAAATGCCCGACAGAGGTCGGCATTACGGATCGTCGCGATGCCGAACTTGGCAAGCTCGGCTTCCTGCCTTTGTGCCACTACAAGCACACGGACTATGCGGTCTTCTTCGGGGCCCAGACGACCCACAAGCCGAAAACCTACGATCGACCCGAGGCGACAGCGAATGCTGCCGTCTCCGCGCGCCTGCCTTACATCATGGCAACCTCTCGCTTCGCGCATTACCTGAAGGTCATGGGTCGCGACAAGATCGGCTCCTTCATGGAAGCGGAAGGTTGCGAGGCTTGGCTTAACCGATGGATCTCGAACTATGTCAACGCCAACGACGATGCTGGTGAGGAGTCTCGCGCCAAATATCCGCTGCGCGATGCCAAGGTGACGGTTCAGGAAATCCCCGGTCGGCCGGGTTCCTACAATGCTGTGGCTTGGATGCGTCCTTGGTTGCAGATGGAAGAGCTCACCACCTCTCTGCGCATGGTCGCCCGTATTCCGACGAAGAACTGACGCGCTTATCGGAGACAGGTGGCGCATTGCCGTCATCTGTCTCTGTCGCGCAGCAAGGCACAGGACCCATGCTCGACACGCGCTCGGATCTGCGACGGAGAGTGGATCAGTTGATCCATCTTATCGACGATCGTCTCAACCGCCAGGTCAATGCCATTCTTCACCATGCTGACTTCATGGCGATGGAGGCAAGATGGCGGGGGCTTGCCATGCTTGTCGTGGAGGCGGCCCGAGGCCCGGACGTCAAGGTCAAGGTTCTCGCAGTCTCCTGGCAGGATCTCTCCCGATCCATCCAGCGAGCCGCCGATTTCGACCAGAGCCACCTCTTCGAACTTGTCTACAGCCGCGAATTCGGCATGCCAGGCGGCGAACCCTTCGGCTTGTTGGTCGGCGATTATCTGCTGTCGCCAGAGGAGCCGAGCGGTGGAGATACCGTGGGCACGCTTGCGCAGCTTGCCCTGGTTGCAGCTGCCGCTTTCTGTCCTTTCGTGGCTGGTGCCACGCCGCAGGCGATCGGGCTTGAACGTTTCGCTGACCTGGATCGCGTGCATGATTTTTCTTTTCTCGCCACTGACCCGAGGCGGTTACGCTGGAATAGCCTGCGTGCGGCGGATGACGCCCGCTTCCTTGGTCTCGTTGCACCAAGGGTTTTGATGCGCAGCCCACTGCCTCCCCTTTCTCGCAGGCGCGACGATCTCTTCCCCTTTCGCGAAGAAATCGCAGCGGATGGTCGTACGCTGCTCTGGGGCAATGGTGCTTTTGCTTTCGCGTCCATCGTTATTCGAAACTTCATCGAAAGTGGTTGGTTTGCCGATATTCGGGGTGTTACCCAGGATGGCATCGATGGCGGACTCCTTTCGGAACAGCAATTGCCGCCGCTTGACTTCGGTACGGAGAGTGGAGGCCTTTCTGCCCAGCCGCCGGTCGAGATCAGACTGTCCAGCGGTCAGGAGCAACAACTCGGCGATCTCGGCGTCATTCCAATCGGCACGACCTATCTGACGGCCAATGCCATCTTCAATACCAATCCGTCGCTTCATGCTCCATCGCGTTTTTCGACCGAACAGGCCCGCCAGAACGCCCGACTTGCTGCGATGCTACAATATGTGCTGTGCGCCTCCCGTTTCAGCCATTTCCTCAAGGTGATCATGCGCGACGAAATCGGACAGATTTCGGATGCCCGAACGCTGGAGCGTCGACTGGACGAGTGGCTTGGCGGATACACACTCGGGAATGACGATGCAGATCTTTCGCTGCGAGTACGCTATCCGCTGCGCTCGGCTGGCATCACCGTAGCGGAAGTGCCCGGCAAGCCCGGTTGTTTCTCCTGCACGGTGCGGCTGCAGCCACATTTCCAGCTCGACGACATTTCCACGAGTTTTCACCTGATCGCCGAGATGGCGAGAGACACCGTCGGCCTGGCCTCTGGCCCTGCTTCACGGGAAAGGATTTCCGCATGAGCTTTTCGCAAGAAGTCGATGCCCTTTTGTCGAGCAACGACATTCGAGCAGGTCTTGAAGCCTGCAAGGCAAGGCTGAAGACGGCCCCGTCCGATCCGCAGGCACGTCAGCTTTACATCGATCTCTTGATCCTGGTGGGCGACTACGAGCGCGCCGACGATCAGTGCGGCCTTGCTGCCACGCTCGATTCATCGAAGGTGATGAGCTTTGCCATGCTGCGCCATCAGTTGCGTGGAATGGCGGCGCGCAATGCTTGGTATGAGACGGGCGCCGTTCCGGAGTTCCCCGATGGGCCGACCGGGCTCGATACGCTCGCTCTCAAGCTTGCCGTCGCAGATCGAGCCGGCAATCGAAACGAGACTGGCGCGGCTCTCACCGCCTTGGAAACGGCGCGCGCAGAGCGGCCGATGTCAGTTGCTGGCCAGAATGTGTCTGATTTTCGCGACCTGGATGATCGCCTCCCACATGCATTCGAAGTGATCATGGGCGGAGGATCGTATCTCTGGGTGGATTATTCGCGTGTCCGACAGCTCCGTCTCGATCCAATCAGCCGCCCTCGCGATTTGGCCTTCAGACCTGCGCAACTTACGTTGATGGATGGCGCAACAGCACCAGTCCTGCTACCGGCAATCTATCATGGCACGGCCGGTGACGACGCGACCCAACGCCTTGGCCGAAGCACAGAATGGGTTGAGACCATGACCGGCTTGACGGTCGGGCTGGGGCAGCGTTGCTTCCTCAGTGGTGAGACCCTGGTCCCGTTTCATGAACTCGGCCTGCTCGAAAACATCGCCACCGAAGAGGCTGTCCATGGCTGATCCGTTGGACATGTTCCGTCCGCGTGAACGGCAGGTTGCACGTTCCATACTGGATCGGCTTCTGGATGACGCGCCTTATAGTTCGGCAGACCCGATGAGCGGCTATGTCGATCAGGTGCGAGATATGCGCGAATGCATCCGGCGCGACCTCGAAGCGCTCCTGAACAGCCGCAAACCGATCAGGACTCCACCTGCAAAACTAGTCGAATTGCAGAATTCGTTGCTCGGCTACGGGATTGATGGAGCCGTATCAGCGAACCTTATTACCGATGAAGCGAAGCTCATGCTGGCGCGGTCCATAGAGCGCCGAATTCGCCGGTTCGAAACCCGGTTGGATAACATTCAGGTGACGATTCTGAAGAGCAGGACTGTTACTGAGCGTGCGCTTAGACTGCGGATCGAGGCGACTTTCCGCCTGCATGACGGCATGCCGCCGATCAGCTTCGAATCGACCATCGACCCGGCAACCCAGCGTTTCCGCGTCGACGGAGGCCGAAGTGCTGAGTACGGTGTCGCTCATGGCTGAAGGCTTTCTGTCGCGATACAACGAAGAGCTTGCAGCGCTCCGCCAGCGTGCTGGCCGCTTCGCCAATGCTTTTCCCAAGATTGCGGGTCGCCTTCGCATGTCCGACGAGGTCGCGGACGATCCCCATGTGGAGCGGTTGATCCAGAGCTTCGCCTATTCCGCGGCGCGCATCCGCCAGAAGCTTGACGACGAGTTTCCCGAACTCACGGACAGCATGCTGGAAACCCTCTATCCACATTATCTCGCGCCAATACCGTCTATGACCATCGTCCAGTTCGAGCCGGGTCGCACCCTGGCCAGCCAACAGGTCATCCCGCGTCACAGCGAACTCGTGGCGGAGCCGATCGGCGGCGAAAGTTGCCGTTTCCGAACGACGCAGGATGTGCGCATAGCCCCGGTCGAGCTTGTTGCGGCCAAATTGACAGGGCAGCCGGTTGAAGCGCCGCCGGCCCCCTTTCCGGGCGTGGCCGGTTGTTTGCGTCTATCGCTCCGGTCCACTGATGAACGGCTCCCTCTTTCAGCCGTGGGGCTCACCCACCTTCGGCTTTGCCTCACCGCGCCGTGGCAACAGGCCGTTGGCATGCATGAGCTTTTGGTCAACCATGTTGCGGGTTTTGCATTTGCGCGCCATGCAGACGACCGGACGGCTATATTCATGCCGGCCTCGAAGCTGACACCGGTCGGTTTCCAGTCTGACGAGGCTATGCTTCCCTATCCCGCCGCTAGCTTCGCGGGCTATCGGCTGCTGAGCGAATTCTTCGCCCTCCCCCAGAAGTTTCTCTTCCTGGAGATCGCGGGGCTTGAGGCTTGGCAGGGCGATGCGATGGAAGTCTTCATCTATCTTCGCAAGAGCGATCCTAAGCTTGAGCGGTCTTTGACGGCACGCGACATCGCACTTCATGCAAGCCCGGCCGTCAATCTGTTCCGGCAGGGGTGCGAACCTGTGGCGATTGACGGAACCCGGACGGAATATCGACTGATCGCCGATGCCCGGCGCCAGAAGACCCGCGAAATTCACAGCGTCGAGCGTGTCGTGCTGACAGATGTGGCGGGACGGCGCCAGACATGCCAGCCGTTTTTCGGCCGCTCCCAACGAACGAACGGCGCAAGTATCTATTTCCAGATCTATCGCCGTTTCGACGAGGATGATGGCACGAGCGACACGGATATCGCGTTTGTCGACCCCAACAAGCGACACGCAACCCCGCTCGACACGGTCGCTAGCATCGATGCCCTGTGTCTCAATCGTGACCTTCCGGAACAATTACCCTTCGGTGGTGGACATCCACATCTCCAGCTGGCGTCCGGTCATGAGGCGGTTGCTTCCGTCATGGCACTCACACCGCCAACACCGGCCGTCAGGATGAACGATCGGGAGGGGCGTGCATGGCGGCTAGTTTCTCATCTGGTTCTGAACCATCTGTCGATCGCAGACGGACAAGGCGGAGCCCTCAAGGATATCCTGTCGCTGTATGCCTTTCGCGATACGCCTGAAACACGACAATTGGTGGATGCGATTGCCGCTGTTGAAACGCATCAGTCGCTTGCCCGGATGGAGCATGGCGGAATGGTTTCCGGTACGGAGGTGAACGTTTCTTTTGATCCGGCAGTCATCGATCAGCCCACTGCCCATCTGTTCGGTCTCGTGCTCGACCGCTTCTTCGGCCTCTACACCTCGATGAACAGCTTTACACGGCTCACTGTCACGATGAAGGGCATGAGTGAACCGGTCGCTCGTTTTCCGGCCCGTGCGGCCGAACGTCCGTTGATCTGACGGGAATGATGGCATGACCCATAGGATCAGCGAAATCACGGACACTCTGGCAGACCGCCTCGATCGCGAACCCGGCAGTTTCGATCCGGTGACAGCCTTGCGGGTGGCGCAAACTTCGGCCAACGGCTTGCTCGATATTGTCGCCCCTGTCGGTGTTTCGCCCGCACCACTTGGGGTCAGCGGTTATGAAAGACGCGGACCGCGCCAAAAGATCCGTGCGCTCTTCGCCAACCTTACAGGCCCGGTCGGCGCATTGCCTCACGCCTATAACGAGCTCGTCCTGCGCGAGGAGCGCAATCGCGCGCGCGCACTCTCGGCATTCTTCGATCTTTTCAATAGTCGCGTTTCCGAACTTTTTGCCGACGCAAGTGACAAATATAGGCTGGCCCGCCGGCTGCGCTGGCGCGGTGCGAGCGAGCATGGTGGCTTCATCAAGGCGCTCCTTTCCCTGGCTGGCCTCGGAACACATGAGCTGGTCGATCGTGTTGGCATTGAGCAGGACCTCCTCCTGCGGTTCTCTGGATATTTTTCCGACAAGACCCGTCATGCATCTGGCCTGCGTGCAATGCTTGGTGACCTGACCGGCTTACCGATTGAAATCGAGCAATTCCGTCCACGTTGGCTGGCGATACCGCTGGATGAACAGACCCGAATGGGGCAGTCGAGCGCTGTGCGGCTCGGTATCAATACGTCGGCGGGCTCGGCTGTTCGCGACCTTGTTGGTTCGTTCCGGATCGTGGTTGGACCGGTGCGCTACGGCGATTATTTGCGCTTCTCTCCAGATGGCCGCTTCATCCGGGAAGTGGTGGCACTCACTCGCCTTTATGTCGGCCCGGTTCTCGATTTTGATATTCAGGTTATCCTCCACAAGGATGATGTTCCTTTCTCCTCGTTGAGTCAGGCCGGTCATGTTCCTCGCCTCGGTTGGAACAGCTGGGCACGGATAGCACCGGCCGAGCGAGACAGCCGTGATGCCATCGTCAACGCCCATTCGGTTGAGCGGCGGATATCGGAGGATGCAACATGCAGATCGAACTGATGCCGATCGGTGGCAAGGAAGTTGGCCAGTTCAATCGGATGGTTCTCGACCGTGGCCGAAAAACACTAGGCCGCGGGCCCGATTGCGACTGGAAGCTACCACAGGATCTGCGGGTCGCTTCGAAACTCCATTGCATTGTCGAACGCCAGGGTGATCGCTTCCAGCTGGTTGACCGGAGCTCAAACGGCACCTGGGTCGATGGAGTTTTGGTGCAGGATGGCGCATCCGCACCCCTTGCCGACGGCAGTCGCGTGACAATCGGCAATCTGGAACTGGCAGTTTCGATCAGCGGGCAGCCAAGCGGCACTGACGGTGATTTCGCCGGGGACTACGCGCTTTCCGATGAGCCTCTGACGATTTCCGCCATCCTCTCAGATATCGTTCCTGGCGGACGCATTGCTGGCGGTATTCTCGGTGCGTCTGAAACGGCTGAATTGCCTGTTCGTCCCTCGATTGCGATCAAAGGCGTCTCCTCCTCCCGCAATGTTGAGATTGGGTGGTCCGGGCCACCAGACCCGCGGGATTTTGGCACGATCCTCCCCGCAGACTGGGACGCCGATCCGACATCTGAGTTCGGCGGTCTGCTTGAACATGGAGCAGCGACGCAAGTTTCAATTTCGGTTGCGCCAAAGATTGGCGGGGGACAGGCAAAGGCGCCGTCTCAGTTAGCCGATGGCTTGCCTGAAAGCGGGAGCACGGCAGTGGCGCAGGATTCGGATGCCGCGTTAACGCCGCTTGTCGATCGATTGGAAAGGCAGGTCGGCTTGCTCAGCGGCCTGCTCGGCTGTGACGATGGGACCAGTGCAGATACTCTCACCGATCGCGTCGATATCGATGGTCGCCTCATAGCGCTTCTCACCGTCCACGAACGACTCCATGCCAACCTTGACCGGTTGCTTTCAAACAGTGACCGCATCTTCAATCCACGAATGATCGAAGCGCGTGTCGATGCGCAGAGCGGTCTGCCGCTTGGCCCCCTGCAAGCCCTTCGCTACTGGCGGATCTATCGCGCGCAATTCGTGACCGATGGGCGAAACCTTTCCGCCTTCGATCTGATGCGTGCCGGTGTGTCTGCCGATCCACTGCAGGAGACGCCCGGGAGGGCCGGCCTCGCCAAACAAGGAAAGACCTCCGATGAGGAATGAGAACCGCGTAGCCTGGAGCGAGGGAATGTTCCTTCGCGTCCAGCATTTCCAGCAATCAGACCGCTGGACCGAACGGCTGGTAAGAACCTCGATCCGTCCTCTTTCGCCCTATCCTTGGGGCGTGTCCGAGCTTGCGATCGACCGCAGCGCGCTTGCGACAGGTAAATTTGCCCTCGTCTCGGTTGCCGGAATCTTGCCGGATGGCACGCCGTTCGAGGCGCCGCTTGATACCGACCTGCCACCGCCTCTCGATCTCGATGAGACGGTGAAGAACACGATCGTCTATCTTGCCTTGCCGACCCGCCAGCCGGGTCGTGCCGACACGACCATAAACGGGGTGGGTCTGCGTAACCAGATCCGGCATGTCGGCTCCGTCTACGAGGCACCCGACGCGAATGTCGAAACTGATTTCATGGCTCAGATAGAAGTTGGGCGGCTGGCTCTACGTTATCTGAAGAGCGGCGACGACATGGCAGGTTACGATCTGATCGGGGTCGCAAGGGTTGTCGAGGTCCGCTCAGACCGGGCCGTCATTCTCGATGCCGACTATCTGGCTCCTTCCCTGACCCTCTCGGCAGAACGTCGTTTGAGCGACTTGGTCGGAGAATTACTTGGCATCGTGCGGCATCGTGCCGAGGCGATTGCCGAGCGTATCGGCGATCCGACGATCCGAGGAACGGCGGAGGTGGGAGACTATTTTCTCTTGCAGATCCTCAATCGCGCTGATCCCCTGCTTCAGCACATGGTTGCAAACGCCACGCGTCTGCACCCGGTCGACTTTTTCGAAACCTGCATCCAGCTTGCTGGCGAACTCGCAACCTTTACCACAGAACGCAAGCGGGCAGTCGAGTTTCCGCCCTATCGGCATAAGGATCTTAAGGCCACATTTGCGGCGGTATTTGATGAGCTGCGAACTTCGCTGTCTGCGGTACTCGAACAGTCGGCCGTATCGATCGAGCTTGCCGAGCGGCGTCACGGTGTTCGGGTTGGCACAATCCACGATCGGACGCTATTGCGAGATGCGGGTTTCGTTCTCGCCATCCGGGCGGACATGCCGGCGGAAGATATCCGGCGCAAGCTTCCGGCCCAGATCAAGGTTGGTCCAGTCGAACGCATTGCCGAACTTGTCAATGTCGCACTCCCCGGCATTCCGGTGCGACCCTTGCCCGTTCTCCCACGCCAGCTCCCCTATCGGTCGGGCACGATCTATTTTGAGCTGGATACGCAAAACCCGCTTTGGAAGCAGCTCGATACCTCGGGTGCCATTGCTCTGCATCTCTCCGGCGATTTCCGTGAACTGCAGATGGAACTCTGGGCGTTGAGAGCATGAGCAGGGATCCTTCTTCCTGGCAGAGCTTGCCGACCATCGTTGAACTTACCGATAGCGGACGGGCGAAGCAGCAAGCCGCTGCTCGAATTGCAGATCTGCTCGACGATGTGATCGTCGCTCCGGAAAACAACAGGGCGTCGGGAGATGCATCTGTTGATCGCACTGGCTGGTCCGTCGAAAGGTTGGTTCGTGACTTCAGCTTGGGCGGCGAAGAGGTGCCAATGCTGGTGCGCGCTGCAGCGCCATTGCTCAATCTATCGCATGAAATTCGAAAAACAGACGCCCAGCCGGATATCGACGAACTGCGCCGGGTTTCGTTTGAAGTGGTCAATCGCTACGAGCGTGATCTTGGCGCGGCGAGGATCAGTCCCGAACGGGCTCGGGCTGCGCACTACATCATCTGCGCGACGCTGGACGATGTGGTCCTTAGCAAGCCCTGGGGGGTGACTGCCGGCTGGGCCCGGTCAGGCTTGGTGTCGACCTTTCATATGGATGTGACGGGTGGCGAGCGAGTTTTCGATCTTCTTGACCATTTTCACCAGACGCCTGGATCGGCCAAGGATATCCTGTTGCTGATCTATCTTTCGCTATCGCTTGCCTTCGAAGGCCGTATGCGTGTTTCTGCTCGCGGCAACCTTGAACTTAGCCGTATCCGTGATGGTCTATACAAGACGTTGCTTGGCCAATACGGCATCTTCGAACGGGAACTGTCACCCCATTGGCGCGGTGTTTCTGCCCGCCACCGGCCGCTTAAGACCGCTACGGCGCTATGGACCCTGTTGTCCGTCGTGGCGCTTATCTTCGCCCTTGGCTATCTGTTCTTCACCCTATCCCTGAATGGGATTTCAGACGGTACGTTCACGCGTCTTGCCGGACTTCCGCCAAGCGAGACGCCGAGTGTGGTGATGACCACGCCGCCTCTACCGACGCCACCTGCTGAAGATCCGGCGCCCATTGCTGTCGCACCGCCGCCTGTCATTCCTGAATTGCCTCCACGAAAGCCCGACCCGGTGCCAATCGAGGAACTTCTCGCCTTTCTTCAGCCGGAGGTCGACAAGAAGCTGGTGACGCTCTCGGATGCCGAAGGCAGGCTTCGCATCCGGATCAACAATTCCGGTTTGTTTGAGACGGGCAGCGCCGAGGTCAGCCCACTGTTTCGCGATCTGCTTGAGCGGATTGGAGCAGCCCTTGCTGCCGATCGTTTCCGGGCGGTCGTCGTCGGGTATACTGATAATGTTCCAATCAAGACCGTACAATTTCCTTCGAATTGGCACCTGTCCGAGGCGCGTGCCAAGGCGGTTGGCGAAATTCTAGGCGCCTATACCGGTACCGAGGCCATCCTGACGGAAGGGCGCGCCGACAGCGATCCGATTGCCTCCAATGACACGCCAGAAGGCCGAGAAATGAACCGACGTACAGAAGTACTCGTTCTGACTGATCCCCGGCAACATCTTGGCGGCCAAGACATCGCGCCTCCTGTGGTCGAAGCAAGCGAGCCTGCCGAACCGAGTACAGGTAGCCAGCCATGAATCCTTTGAGTCTCTTTTATACCATCCGATCCTATGTCGAGGCCTATGCCGGCCTGGTTGGTCGCCGCTTCATCTCAGTCATCTGGGTTGTCGCACTCTGCGTTGTGATCTGGTTCTACGGTTTTCTTCTCGCTTTCGGCAGCTTCAAGCCACTGGCGAGCGTCAACATCCGGATCCTGCTGGTCGCGACGGTAAGCCTTGCCTGGCTTGGATATCTCGTTTTCACGATCATCCGGGATCGGCGCAGAGACACTGCACTTGTCGACGGGATAGAGAAGAGCGCTGAGGCCGAAGCTGCCGCCAGCCAGAGTGCGGAAGTGGGCGAGATCCATGCCCGGCTGAAGGACGCCCTACAACTGCTGCGCCGTGTGACCAAGAGGCGCTTTGGCTACATTTACCAGCTTCCCTGGTATGTCATCTTTGGCGCGCCAGGATCCGGAAAGACAACGGCTCTCACGAATTCGGGCCTGAGTTTTCCGCTGGGCGATGCGCTGGGCGGCAATTCTGTGCAAGGTATTGGCGGCACGCGCAATTGCAATTGGTGGTTTACCGACGATGCAATCCTGATTGACACCGCCGGCCGTTACACCACCCAGGACGACCTGAACGGAACGGCGAAGGCCGGTTGGGAAGGTTTTTTAGGGCTCCTGCGCAAGTATCGCCGCTCGCAACCCGTCAACGGCGCCTTGGTCACCCTGTCAATCGGTGATCTCATCAGCCGTGATCCGGAGTCGCAACGGGATGAGGTCCGCATCATTCGCCAGCGCCTTGCGGAGCTGGACGAACAGTTGCAGGTCCGTGTTCCTGTTTATCTGGTGCTGACAAAAGCCGACCTTCTGACCGGTTTCATCGAATTCTTCGACGGCTTCAATCGCAGTGATCGGGAGCAGGTCTGGGGCACGACCTTTTCTCTGGAGCAAAGCGAGGCGATGGAGGACTTGCCGCAACGCGTCTCGGAGGAATTCGCTCAACTTCAGGAACGTGTCGGTGCCATGCTTATCGAACGGCTTCAGCAGGAGCCGAGCGCTGAAGTCCGCGGTCGTATTTTCCGGTTTCCGGCGGAGTTTGCCGCGCTGCGCGAGCGGCTTCAGGATGTGGTCGAGGAGTTATGTGCCAGCTCGAAACTCGTTGAGCCACCGCTCCTGCGGGGCATCTACTTCGCCTCTGGAACCCAGGTCAGTGAAGCTGGAGCCACAGGCGGCAGTGTGCGCCCGAGACGCAGCTATTTTTTGACGCGGCTCTTCAAGGAGGTAATCTTCGGCGAAGCCGCACTCGTCGCGCGCGACAAGCGGTTGACGCGGCGCCAGGTGATGACGCGTCGGGCGGCCTATGCAATCGCCGGCATCGCCGTTTCCGTGGTACTCACCAGCTGGATTGCTACCTATGTGCAGAACCGGGCCGCCCTGTTAAGCGCTGAGCGCCGCCTCGATGCATTCGAAGAGCTCATTCGTGGAATTCCGGTCACGAATGTCGCCGATACCGATTTTCTCCGTATTCTTCCTGCTATCGATAATCTGGCGGCCGTCTCGACAGATTTCGATGTCACCCGCGCGTGGCCGCTGAGCTTTGGTCTGGACCAGCAGGCGAAGGTAGAAGGCCGCCAGCGTGACGCCTACCGGCGTGCCCTTAATGCACTGCTTCTGCCACGCATGCTTGTTCAACTGCAGCGTGACATGCAGATGAGCAATGATCCCGAACAGACTTTCGATGCATTGAAATTTTATGGAATGCTTGGCGGTCTCGGCCCCATGGATGTCGATTTCGCTGAACGCCAGGCCGAAATCATGTATTCGAGGCTCTATCCTGGTGAAGCGCGCCAAGCTGTTCGCGATGCGCTGACCCGCCATACCGCAGTGTTGGCGTCGGGGACGCTTTCCTCCGTCGAACTTGACAATCGCCTCATTGCAGAAGCACGCGAACGTATTCGTGAGATCGGCGTTGCCGATCGCGCCTTCCATATTCTCGTACAGCACCGGGATGCCCAGGCCCTGCCGAACTGGACAGCAGCCCAAGCTCTCGGTCCCTTGGGTGAGCGTGCTTTCATCCGCAGATCGGGTAAGCTGCTGCGGAATGGGCTTGCCGGTATTTTCACGGCAACTGGCTACCGGACGGTGGTGTCATTGCGTCTTGACGATGCTGCCCGCGATGCGGTGAATGAAGAATGGGTGCGGGGGGAAGCCAATCCGCCCGAGACAGCGATTGACGCTGTCGGCCAGGCCGCACTGATGCTCTATCATGCCGAATTCGAGCGTCAGTGGAGATCATTGCTGGCGGATCTTGTGATCAAGCCGTCGCAGACGATTGCCGATGCGGCGGAAACGACCCGAATCCTGGCCAGCGAGCCCAACCCGGTCGAATTGCTGCTACGCGCTATCGCACGCGAGACAGATCTTTCGATCGTGACATCCCCTCCGGCATCCGGAGGAAAAGGCGTCACCGAGGCTTTCGCTTCTGTCGTGCACGCTTCTCCGCCCGATCCCTATGGCGGCCTCCGGGAAATGCTTGATGCAAATGCGGGTGAAAGTGCCGATGGTCAGGCGCAGACCGAAATGCAGCAGCTGATCGCCAGACTTTCCGTGCTTGGCGAACAATTATCGCGGGCTACCACCTCATCCGCCGAGCTTGCCAAGGTTTTCGATGTCGATAGTCAGTTGACGATGGCCAATCAGGACTTGCTGCAGCAGGCGCGCCGTCTCCCTGCACCGGCTGACACTCTGATGGCGGGTGTTGCTGCGGATATCGGTTCGCTGGCTGTCAAGTCTGCCCGAACGCGGATTGCTGAAGCCTGGTCGGCCGAAGCGGCAAATTTCTGTGAAAGCGTGGTTCTGGAACGCTATCCCTTCGATCGTCAGTCTAGCCGCGATGCCGCCCTTGCCGATTTCGTGCGGCTGTTCGCTCCAGATGGCGTCATGAAGACCTTTTTCGATCAGAGGCTGTCGCCATTTGTTGATACAACAAGCACGCCCTGGAGCTGGAAGGGTACATTCGGTTCACGCGGTATCGAGAGTGAAGCGGTGGCGCAGTTCGGCTATGCGGATCAGATCACCCGCGCCTTCTTCCCGAATGGCGCGAAGGTGCCGCAGGTCTCCGTCAACGTTACTCCTGTTTCGCTCAGCCAGGCAGCCAATGCTGTCAAGTTGGAGCTCGGCGGACAGCCCGTCATTTATTTCCATGGCCCTATCCGTTCAAAGTCCATCAACTGGCCTTCTGAGGAGGGGAACAACAGTTCAAGCCTCGCCTTTCAGCCCGGTGGATGGCAGAACGGTTTGACGGCCACTGGCGATTGGTCATTGTTCCGGCTCTTCGATCGTTCGACACTCGTGCCGCAGGGTGATCGTGATCTGTTTCGCGCGACTTTCGAGCAGAACGGCCTGAAGGCGTCCTTTGATATCCAGTTTGGTTCGGTTCTCGACCCCTTCCGTCTGCCCGCCCTCTCCGCCTTTTCGTGCCCTAAGGCATTCTGAACTCCATGCAGGACAAAGGCTATCGAACAAGCGAAAGTGCTGAGCGTGAGCGGATCGGGTTCTTCGGCAAGTTGCCCAGCCACGGGGACTTCGTTGGTTGGGGTTTTGCGCGCGACTTCGAGTTGACACTTCAAGCGTTTCTGCAGACGGGTTTGCAGTCTTGTGCTTCGAAACTCGGTTCAAGTTGGGAAGATGCCTTTGCTGGCATGCCGCCTTGGCGGTTCATCGTTGAGCGCGGACTCTGGTGCGGCGGCACTGTGGCCGGGGTCTTGGTGAACAGCCGAGACCGCGTTGGTCGGCGCTTTCCACTGATCGTTGCGGTGCAAATATACGAGTTCAGCGGTCATCCACGTCAACTCTATCTCGACGAAAGCTGGTTTACGGCGGTTGAGGCGCTTGCTGAGACCGCGAACCACCGCGATTTTGACATGGAGCGGTTTACAACAGCGCTAACGCGTCTGCGAAGGTTGAGACCGGCAGATCCGCCAGATGATTTTGCCGGAATCAGAGATCGAGTCGCGACTGAAAGCATATGGTGGTCGGTCGAACCCGGCAGCAGGAAAGTTCGTGGCTTTCGCAATTCAGGCCCGCCCCGCGGTGAGGATCTGCCCAAGCTCATCGAAGCTGGTCTTCCGCCGCTGTCAGCAGCCGCACAGCCTGGGCAAGGGGTCGCCGATCCCGATCCGGCACCTTTGTCATCGGTAGGGACCTCACCCGGATCAATGCTCCCCCAGCCTATTGGTCGCAGTTCATCGAGTGAGGTTATGGTCGATGGCAGTCGTAGAAACTCAAGCTTCGTCGGTCGCGGCAGTTCGCCGGTTGTTCCGCCAGCGGTGCATCAGCCTTCCCCTCCCTTGCGATGCCGGCACGCCTATTCGAGCCATTCGGGAACACGCACTACACTTAATGCAGACGCCATCCTCGCGGCCGATGCCTCGGGCATGTTTGTGGTGGCCGATGGAATAGGGGATGGTAGCGGTGCGGTTCACGCAGCGAAACTCATTGTACATCTGCTCGGCAGCGATATCGTGCCCGGACCCCTCGAGCCTCGCCTTCAGTATGTGACTAGCAAGATTGGGCTGGTCAACGGGCTGCTGTTTTCTCAAAGACGTGAGAACACCGATGCGGCTGTGGAAACTGCCAGCCTTGTTGCGCTTTTGGTCGGTGAAGATAGGGTTGGCTTGCTCTGGGCAGGTGATGCACGTTGCTATCTGATCAGGCACGGCATGATGCGATGCCTGACGCGGGATCATGTGGCGCTCGGGCTCAGGTACAATCTTTCCAGGGCCGTCGGTCTGTCGGATACGCTGTCACCCGAGACGACGACTGTAATGATCGAGCCCGGCGATCTATTCTTGCTGTGCAGTGCCCCGCTCGTGCGTGTTCTTGGAGAGCGGCTGATCGCTGAAACACTGATTCAAGAGGAGTTCAGTCAGGCACCGGCGATCCTTGTCGAAAATAGCATGATTGCCGGCGCACGCGAGAATCTGACTGCAGTTTGTGTGTCTGTCGATCATGAGTGACGCCGAGGATAGTGCAGCGCGCCGGATCGCCGATTGTTTTGCTTCCTTGTGGCATCTTGTCAGGCCGATCGACGGGTCAGGTACGGACGAATTCCGCCGCATGGCGCGCATCCAGATTATCAACGCCCTGGAGCGCGGCGGTGAGTTTGTCGGTAGCCAGACTGGCGTCCAACTCTTCGCCGGAACCTTCTATTCCGAAGCTGTGATATGGTCTGGCCAGATGAGCGAAGTCCATCTCGTGCGCCATCGTGATCTAGGAAACCTGCAAGTCCTGAAAACTGTCCCGAAAGCGAGGGCCAGGGATCAGATGATCGTCGAAAGGCTTATAGTTGAGGCAAAAATCGGAGTGGCGCTCAGGCATGCGCACCTCGTCGAAACAACGATGCTCCTGCGACTTGAGGACGGTCGGCCCGCATTGATCCTAGAGTCATGCGGTAAGTCCCTGGCGGATCAGCTCGCGCATGGCGTGGTTGAATCAGGTGAAATTGTCACCGCTCTTATGCATCTGCTGGAAGGGCTCTCTGCCCTACACCGGGCAGGTTATGTTCATGGAGATGTCGCCGCAGAAAATCTCCTTTCCGCGCTCGATCTAGCCGAACAATGGAAGCTTGGTGACTTCGGTCTCACGCTTCCGGTAGGAGGTTCCTGTGCGGTCAAAGATGTCGCCTATCAGGGGCGGCCGCACTATGCTTCGCCGGAGCAAAAAGCGGGCTTGCAGCTAACCCCGCTCTCGGATCTCTACAGTGTCGGAATGTTGGCGGGGCACATTGCACGATCTTGTGTGCCGGCCTGCACTCGCGACCAATTGATAGCCTCGCGAGCGCTTCAGGCTTTTGAGGCAATCTTGGTCCAAGAGGACCAAGGCAAGCGCCCGGCAGACGCCCACACTTGCCTTGCCATCCTCAAAGATTGTTTTCGTAGTTGTGCTAATTAGAGCCTCTCCGATGAAACGCGGACGCAGAACGGCTCAATTTTTTGTTTTCAAGCAATTGCGGACGACAAACTGCTGCGGACTTTTCAGCGAGCTGATTCAAAGACCTGGTGTTTTTGGAAGAGGAGCGGCCGGTAATGATGGGCTCTTCTGATAGATGGTGAACAGCTTTCCAAAGTCGGCCATGCCGGAATTGCCAGCATACAGGATGTCGCCATCGCGCATCTTGAACTGCTGCATCAGAGCGAGGTTACCGATGTCTTTCAGATCGGCGCGATAGATGGTCGGCCGCACCTTGACTGGGCCAGCAGCGACGGTTTTGCCGTCGATGACTCGAGACGGCACCTGAACCTGTTGACTGCGCAGGACATAGACCTGGCTTGCATTTGCGCGGTCGTCGAGCAATCCCCCTGCGCGTGCCAAGGCTTGTGCCAGCGTCATGCGACCGGGTTCGAAGGTGAACTCACCCGTACTTTTAAACGCACCCATCGCGGTAAAGCTCGGGGCGTCGTCTTCCAGATACAGCTGGTCGTCTGGCAACAAATACACATTCTGACTTTGGTCTTCGAGGATCCGCGCGAGTGAAACGCTGGCTTTTCGGCCGCCCCGGGTCAGCGAAACCATGGTGGCACCGGGTGCTGCGGATGCGCCACCCGCAAGCGCCAGGCCATCAAGCACGCGCTCCTTGCGGGCCGTCAAGCCAACGCGCCCCGGCTGGTGCACGAGCCCACCGATGCTGACCCCGCTGCCCGGACGCTCAACAACTGTTACGACCGCTTGCGGATTAACGGCCGATCCCTTGAGTCCCGCGACAATGCGATCCTGCAGAGCTTGCGGCGACGAATCAATTGCGCGCTGGCGTCCGACAAATGGAAGGTTTACGTTGCCCGAGGAATCGACAGTGAAGCGGCCGAGGGGTAATGTCTTGCTGTTTGCGGACGCAAAAAGCCCCTCCTCACCTGTATCGAAGATTGTAACGTCAATCACGTCTCCACGCCCCAACCGGGCATCTGAGTAACCGCTCGAGCGGAAGATCGAAAGCCCAGCGTCTCCCGCCGATGCTGGAGCCGCGTCCGAGGTGATCTCGCTCAGTGACGCTTCTTGAAGGCGGACAACGCGCACATTCCCGCCAGTGACAGGATCCTTCGTATTGTAGAAGCTTGAGGGAGACGGGCCGTCTGAAGGGGCGGCACATGCGCCAAGCAACAAGGCAAGCAGGACCGGATAGGTTTTGCGCATTTTGTTAACCGTGAAAAATGATAGGTGTCAGAGGGTTAACACCTACCGTTCACGGAGGATGTGCGCGGTGTCACGATAGGTCAGATCATTCTCGAGAATTAACACCATGTGGCGCTCGGGTCACATGGTGCCATTTCGGTTTAGTGGTGGGCGGTTGTCACAGATCAGGCAACCAATGATCTCAGATTGTCTGCAGAGGCCGCGAACCACTCCTCGTAGCTTTGCGGCGCACGACCAGTGAGGTGGCGGAAATCGTCTGTTGTCATCGACAGGCCGCCAACCCCAACAGTGGTGTCCACCGAGGCAAAGACGCGCGCTATCGGTTCTGGCAAGCCACTGCAGATCATCCCGTTCACGAGCGCTTCGAGCGGTACATCGACGACGGTTACATCTTTCGCCGTTGCTTGGGACAGCAGTGCTGCGACGTCACGATATGCGTAGGTTTTCGAGCCGGTGAGTGTAAAGGTCTGCTTGCCCTCATTGGCTTCAACCAGGGCCTTGGCCGCTGCGAGAGCAACATCGTCGCGGGCGATGTAGGCAACGCGGCCTTCGCCGGCCGACGAATGCCAATGACCGCTCGCCAGAGCCGTTGGGGCTTTCTTGTAGACGTTTTCGAAATACCAGTTTGATCGCAGAATGGTCCACGCAGGGATAGTGCTGGCCGCGATCGCGGCTTCTGTGCCTTCGTGGTCCGGGGCAAACAGCAGCGGCGAATTCGCCGGATCGGGCATGGATGTGTAGAGCAAGTGCCCTACGCCCGCTTGCTCGGCTGCCAGAATTGCAGCCTGGTGCTGGTTGAGCCGATGTCCCGGCCGATCAAGGCTGTTGGTGCTGATCAGCATCACACGACGCGCTTCGGCAAATGTATGTCGAAGAGATGAAGGCTCGTCGAAGTCCACCCGCCGCACCGTGACGCCGCGATCTTTCCATTCCTTCAGCGTTTCCGGTCTGCGGCTGGCAGCGACGATATCGCCCGCGGGCACCATGAGTGTTTCAAGGAGATGATGGAGAACGCGGCGACCCAGCTGACCGGAAGCGCCCGTAACGAGATATTGCGCTGACATGGCAATCCTTTCGGCGGATATTCTGCAGAACGGCTGTGACCGATAACATCAATGCGAGCGTTGGTTGCAGATTGGAACGCTGCGGTAAAGTGGAAGATGTTCACATCCTCGGCATACCGCCTGCAGCATGGACCGTAAGTGAGCATCGACAAAAACACGATTGTCGCGCTTTACGAGCACACGGACCTGAGCTTACATTCCCGTGCTTTTGCGGTCTGTGACATGCGTGTCTCAACCCTACGGGCGGTGCTTGATTCCAGGCAACTCACAGGCAGGCTGCGTATTCATAAGTTTCTCTGACGCGTGCCATGCAGATCGAACTTGATCAACAGGGCACGCGTCATAGCAACTGGAGGACGCAGCAGTTTCGCCTGAGCGTCCAGCTTGATGCCGGCAGTCTCAGGAGTCTGGGTTGGTTCGAACCCGGCTGAACGAAACCGATGAATCGTCCTGGAAGTGCAAGCCTTCCTTCTCGAAAGCTTCGCGAATTGCGATCAGCGAGGCAGGACGTGTCACCCGTTCGCCGCCAGCTTCGATGCGACGGATGGACGAAACCGATACACCCGAGATGCGCGACAGGTCGTCCAGTGTCCATTCCAGGATGGCGCGCGCCGCGCGAATCTGTGCGGGCATGATCGTCTGGTAAGAGTGATCGTCGGGCAGATGCGAGGCATGGATTTCGTCAGTCCGGATCAGGATGCCAATCCATTCATGCGTCTGGCCACCCTTCTTTATGATCGGAACGGCCCGCGCATGGAACCATTCGTAGATCCCGTCCGCCCTGCGGATCCGCAAATTGTTTCGATAGGGGCTGTTCGTCGACACTGCACGCGCCCAATCGGAAGCGACACGGCTCTGGTCTTCCGGATGCACGGCTGCCAGCCAGCCACCGCCCGCCGCCTGCATCTCGTTCTGACCGGTCAGGCCATTCCAGTTCGACTGGGTCAACGAGGTCCCGTCGCCACTGATGCGCCATTCCATGCTGACCAGAGAGCCCATGGCCTTCTGGCGGTCGAGCATATCCTCCAGCGCATGGCGGGATTCGTGCATCGCAGTCACGTCAAGAAGCATGCCGATTGCACGGCTCGGCTTGTCATGCTGGTCGAGGACTATTTCCGATCGAAGCTCGATCCAGCGAACGGTCCGGTCTGAGCGAATGATGCGGAAATCGCGGTTGACCGGAACGCCGAGGCGGATCATCGACCATAGATCTTCAACCAGCACCCTATCCTCCGGGTGAACTTGTTGAGCGATGCCGGAGATTTCGAAGGGTGTGCCGGGCTGCAGGCCGAGGATTCGGTAGAACCCGGTGCTTGGCCAGCATTTTCCACTTGAGACATCGCAGGACCAAAAACCAATGGTTCTGCGTTCTTCGATAAGTTTCAGGAAGTGTGCGGATGAAACGCCGGACGCCTTGAAGGGAGTTGTCGCAGTATCCGGTAGATTGACTGTTAGCTCGAAATTTTGCATTGAAGAAAATCTCTATCTCTTGGATAAGTTGTATTCTCGCTATTCTTCGTGTCCAATCTGCGAAGCTCCTCACTTCGAGATAGACCTGGCGCTTGGGAGGCGTTGAGGAGAAGGTAATTAAGTTTATCGCAATGGAGCAAGGGCTAATTGCCCTAAAGGGGAGCACTTGCCCAAATTAAATCATAATTGTACATCGTTTAAACAATTATGGGGTGTATCGACTTTTTGATTAAAGCCAATGCGAGCCGAAGTCACGTTTTTAGCGTCAAGGTCGAGAGCAATTTGCGGTCGCCGGTTCATCAGGATGGATATTTTGCCCGCGCTGGATCTTGTGATTCGCGTCACTTCCGTGCAGGGAAAGAGGGTCAAGTAGGACCAAGGTTGAAGAGGACCTCATGTCGAACGTGATCAAGTTCGAGCGCCCGCCCGAACCGAAGGTGCCGAAGCCCAAGAAGACGCTGTCGCCGATGCTGCGCCGCCGGCTGACTTGGGGCGCACTTGTGCTGGCATTCGTCGCGACCTGGGCCTATTTTACGCTGGCTGGCGCTTGACAGACGCGTAGGTCAAGTCGGCGCAACCTCGGTTGCAGAACGGACCAGAGCGCCTCTCGCACCGATGACACGCCCTGCAAGCAAGGCTCCTGCAGTTACGGATTGCTGGATTGTTGCGCCAGTGAGCTCTGCTGCGAGAAATCCGGCATTGAAGCTGTCTCCCGCGGCGGTTGTGTCTACAATCGCAGGGGCTGGAGGAACTGCAAGTTTTTCCAGGCTGCCGGCCCGGTCGAGGATTGTAATCTCTCCCGCGCCATTTTTGACGATGACGCGCTGCGCGCCCGTGTCACGGAAACGGCCTGCGGTTGCTTCTGGGTTCCTGTCGCCATAGTGGGCTGCTTCGTCATCGAAGGATGGCAAGGACAGATCGCTGATGGCAATGGCACGATTGATCCACCCACGCATGGTTTCGACATTGTCCCAAAGGCGAAGTCTGAGATTGGGGTCGAACACCACGCGACCTCCACGACCTGCAAAGCGTGACAAAGTGTCAATCAGCGTCAATCTGTCCGCAGGTGGCAGGATGGCGAGAGTTATGCCGGAGAAGTACGCGATATCGGCGCCGTCCAGCGCGGCCTCAAGGCGGGCCGGGTCACTGGCCAGCCGGCGGGCGGCACTGTCATTGCGCCAGTAGGTGAAGGAGCGCTCACCATCTTTCAGAGTGATGTAGTAGAGACCGATCGTCTTGTCGGTCAATCGCTGCACATATTGGGTGCCGATCTCTTCTTGGTTTAAGAAGTCGATGAGCCGGTCCGAAAGACCATCACTGCCAATCGCGGTGACATAGTCGATCTGCCAGTGGGCATCCAGGAGACGGCGCAGATACCAGGCGGTATTGAGCGTGTCGCCGGCAAAGCCCATGTTCAGTGCGCCGGGCGCGCCTGTTTCCGACAATTCGCCCATGCACTCGCCAATCGATACGATCCGTCCCATCTTGATTGAATTCCTTGTAGTTTCGATTGTCTATGAAAAGTTTGGGGTGGTCAGGGTCCGCCACGCGGGGACCGCGCGTTGGCGGTCATCAACGAAGAGCATTGGATCAAGCATGTCATGCTCCTCGATTTCTTCGATCATTCGGCCGATATGCAGACGCATAGCTTCGACCGCCAGCCGGTCATTCCCGGCTGCAATTGCTTCGATCACGGCTGCGTGCTCATCAACGACGAGGGTGATCCGCCCTGATTGCGGCAGGACCAATGAACGATAGCGGTCCAGTTGAACCTTGCTGCGCTCGATGACTGACCAGATGCCCGGGCAGCCGGCGATCTCGGCGATCAACTGGTGGAATGCGGTATCGATTACATGGATGCGGGCAATGTCCCCCTGCCCCGCGGCCTCCGCAAGTTCTCGCTGATTGGTACGAAGCAGCGCGATTGTCTCGTCGCTGGACCCCGCGATCGCCAGGGAGACAGTTGTTGCTTCAAGGGCAGTGCGGATCAGAATTGCCTCACGCAGCGCGCTGGCCGGTATGCGGGCAACACGAGTACCCGATTGTGGAACGATCTCCACAAGTCCCTCGTCGGCAAGTCGCAGCAACGCTTCGCGAATGGGCGTGCGGCTGACGCCGAAACGGGTCACGAGCTGCTTTTCGGCAAGGATGTCGAGAGGGCGCAGGCGCATATGGATAATGTCATCACGCAGTGTGGCATGGATCCGGTGGGCCGCACCCCTCGTCGTTGGCGGTGCAGTTGCATCGACGCCTATGTGGGTTTTGCCAATCGCAGGCATGGGAGATCAATCTCTGAGTCTCGAACTGATATACTAGTATATCAGTTCGACCGAGGGGTAAACACGCTTCAGTAGGTCCAAGTCCTCAGCTGAGACCCATGTAGCGTCCCGGCTTGTGATTGATCGCCAGAATAAGATTGGCAATGGCTGCACCCAAAACTGACAAGGCCAGTCGGTCGGCCGGAAGCACGAGATATGCGGCGCCGAGGATGGCAAGGTCGACGCCGAGTTGGAAGTAACCGGCGCGGAGCCCGGTCTTTTCCTGGAGATACATTGCCAGAATGTTGATGCCGCCAAGGCCGGTGCGATGGCGAAACAACATCAGCAATCCTGTTCCAATCAAGCCTCCGCCGATGACGGTGGCATAGAGTGGATCGAGGTGTGAGAAGTCGATCCACTGACTGTTTAGCCGCGACAAGACCGAAACCAGAGCTACGGCCGTAAACGTCCGGATGGCAAACGGCCAACCCATTCGCTTCACTGCGAGGAAGTAGAATGGGAGATTAATGAGGAAGAAGATCGGGCCGAAACCCCAGCCGCTCGTATAGGACACGAGAAGTGCGAGGCCGGCACTCGAGCCGACGGTCAGCATGGTTTTAGCATAGATCAGCGTGCCGAGGGAGACGAACATGGTGCCAGATATCATTGCCAGCAGGTCTTCATAGAGACGGTGGCGCTCGGCTCTCGCCTCGGTGTTGGCGATTGTCGTGGTCATGGCGTCATCCCAAAAGCGGCTTGAGAATGGATGCAACACGCGCGACGTCGGTCTTTTTCAGGCCCGCGATATTGATGCGGCCGGAGGTCGGCATATAGATCCCGTGCTGGGTCCGCATCGACAACACATCAGCTTCCGTCAAGGGCAGGAGCGAGAACATGCCTTGCTGTTCGGCAATTTGTGGTGCCAGTTGCCACGAATCCGAGAGCGCTGTTGCCAACTCTCGACGGAGTTCGTTCAGGCGGTATCGCATACTGTTGAGCTCGTCGGCCCAGGTCTGGCGAAGGCTGTCAAAGGAGAGAATGGTGCGCACTACGGCTGCTCCATGATCGGGCGGCATGGAGTAGCTGGTGCGCGCCATGGTGACGAGGTTGGTGCGCGCCGTATCGGCTGCGGATTGCGTTTCGGCGACAGCGAAGATCGCGCCGGTCCGTTCACGGTAAATTCCGAAGGATTTTGAGCAAGAAACAGCGACAAGCGCTTCAGGTGCTGCAGCAATCACCCGGCGCAGCCCCAGAACGTCCTCCTCGATACCGGAGCCGAAACCCTGATAGGCAGAGTCAATCAGTGGTATCAGACGGCGTTCCGCAATTGTGGTTGCAAGCTCCTCCCACTGGGCCGCTGTCAGGGTGGCACCTGTAGGATTGTGGCAGCTTGCATGGATCAGAACGGCATCGCCTCTTTGGGCGCTGCTGAGGGCCTTCATCATGCTGGAGAAACGAACGTCCTGCGTAGCTACATCGAAATACGGATGGGTCTCGACGGTAAGGCCGGTTGCGCCGAAGATGCCGGCATGATTCGGCCAGCTCGGTAGCCCGAGATGCAGGCGTCCGGTTCCGGCCCGCGCTATGAGCTCTGCGGCGAGCCGCAAGGCGCCGGATCCTCCGGGCGTCTGGACGCCGGCTGCAAGTTTTCCAGTTCCCGTACCACCGACAAGATCCCACAGAAGGTCAAGGAAGATGCGATCGCCTTCAGGGGCCACATAAGACTTGCTCTCCTGTGTTTCGAGGAGCAACGTTTCTGCTGACTTGACCGCTTCCATGACCGGTGTGCGGCCTCGATCGTCGCGATAGACGCCTACGCCAAGGTCGATTTTGTCGGGCCTGCCGTCCGCATTGTAGAGCCCGATCAAAGCGAGCAAGGGGTCTGTCGGCTGTGAGGCGAGTTTGTCGAACATGAAGCGAGCCTGCGGGGGAGAGGGATGGGTGTCGCACACATAGCAATACCGCAACGCAAAATCTTGTGCGATTTCGACAATTTGCAGGGGCATATCTTACAGGGAATTGCGTGCTTTAGGCAATTGCCGCAATGCAACCGGCCTTGCAGGGAAATCGCGGTCCATTCTGATCTGGGGGGATTGGCATATGATTGAACTGGATAAAACCGACAAGCGGATCATTCAATGTCTGCAGTAGGATGCAACTCTGACCAATTCTGAACTGGCAGAGAGGGTCGGTTTGACGGCGGCTCCCCTCTCCCGACGCCTTGCCCGACTTTATGAGACTGGTGTCATCCGCCAGGTCATCGCCGTCGATCCCGCCTGTGTCGGCCTGGGTTTCCAAGCCTTCATAGAGATCACGTTGCATCATAGCACACGCCATGGAAGCGGCCGGTTCGTGGAGCATGTGCGCCGTCTTCCCGAGGTGGTCGAGATCCATGCGGTGGCGGGGGGCTTTGATTTCCTTTTGAAGATCTCAGTGCGTGACATGGCCGACTACAAGCGGCTCATCTGGCAGGAGTTCGACCAGTTGACTGATATCAAGACGATCAACTCAATAATGGTCTTCGATAGCCCAAAGATCGTCTATGGCTATTTGCCGGAGTAGGCCTGCCACTCGTAGGACCGGAGAAGGCGCCGCTTGGCGCCCTCCCCTGCTCTCGTTTCATCCGGCTGCGAGGGCCAACTTGCGCTTGGCCATGCGGGCACGGATCGATTCCACATCTGCTCGCGGCGTGGCCGCAAACAGCGTGCGGGTGTATTCGTGCTGAGGGTCGGAGAACACCGCGTCGCGGCTTCCATATTCGACGGCCTCGCCGAAATACATCACCATGACTTCGTCAGCGATGTATTTGACGACCGAGAGGTCGTGGCTGATGAAGACATAGGTCAGGCCGAATTCATCCTGCAGGTCGGCAAGCAGGTTCAGAACCTGGGCCTGCACCGACAGGTCGAGTGCGGAGACCGGCTCGTCCAAGACAAGAAGCTTCGGATTGAGCATCAGCGCGCGGGCAATCGCGATACGCTGGCGCTGACCGCCGGAGAACATGTGAGGATAGCGGTTATAGTGCTCTGGACCGAGGCCGACCTTGACCAGCATCTCGGTCGCACGCTCGCGACGCTCCGCAGCACTCATCTTGGTGTTGATCAGAAGCGGTTCACCGAGCACATCGCCGATCTTCTGGCGTGGATTGAGTGAGCCATAGGGGTTCTGGAAGACGATCTGCACCTTCTGACGCATTTCAGCTGTCAGATGTCCCGGACGTGTATCCACCTTCTGGCCGTCGATCAGCAGCTCGCCGGCTGTTGGTTCGTCGATAAAGGTCAGAATGCGGGCAAGTGTCGACTTGCCGCAACCGCTTTCGCCAACGATCGCCAGGGTCTTGCCCTTTTCGAGCGAAAACGAAACGCCCTTGACGGCTTGCACGACCTTGGACGGCTTGAGAAAGCCGCCGGGTACATGATAGTCGCGCTTGATATCGCGGATTTCCAGCATCGGGTTGGTCGCGTTGATGTCAGCGCTCATGCAGCACCTCCCATGTCGGCGGCTTTGAGGAAATCGGAGACCGTCGTCAGGCGATCACCAGTGGCGTTTTCCGGCAGGGCCGACAGCAGTGCCTTGGTGTAGGGGTTCTGAGGGTTTTCAAATAGCGAAAGCACGTCGGCCTCCTCCATCTTGCGACCCTTGTACTGGACGATGACGCGGTCCGCGGTCTCTGCCACCACAGCCATGTCGTGCGTGATCATGATCAATCCCATGCCCGTCTCGAGCTGAAGCTTCATCAAGAGATCGAGGATCTGCTTCTGGATTGTCACGTCGAGGGCCGTCGTCGGTTCGTCCGCGATCAGAAGCTTCGGATTGCAGGCGATCGCGATCGCGATCATGACGCGCTGGCACTGGCCGCCCGACATCTGGTGCGGGAAGTGGTTGAGGCGATCCTCTGGGTTGGGCAGGCCGACAAGCTTGAACAGTTCAATGGCGCGGGCACGCCGTTCCGCTTTGCCGAGCCCCATATGCAGCTGCAAGACTTCCTCGATCTGGAAGCCAACTGTGAAACAGGGATTGAGGCTGGCGACAGGTTCCTGGAAGATCATCGCCACGTCTTTGCCGATCAGCTTGCGCCGTTCCGCAGGCGACAGTTTCTGGATATCGAGACCCTCAAATTCCATCTTGTCGGCAGTGATGCGGGCAGTCCAAGGCAGGAGACCCATAACGGCCAGCATGGCGACGGACTTGCCGGAGCCACTTTCGCCAACAATGGCCAGAACCTCGCCCTTGTTGACGGCCATGGATACACCGTCAACGGCCTTGAACCAGCCGTTGGATGTCTGGAATTCGACGGTCAGGTTCTGAATGTCGAGCAGTGCCATGTCAGGACCTCTTCAGCTTGGGATCGAGCGCGTCGCGCAGGCCGTCGCCCATCAGGTTGATGGCGAGCACCGTGATCAGGATGGCGAGACCCGGGAAAGTCACGACCCACCAGGCGCGCAGGATGAATTCACGGGCCTCCGCAAGCATTGTACCCCATTCGGGTGCCGGCGGCTGTGCGCCCATGCCAAGAAAGCCAAGAGCGGCTGCGTCGAGAATTGCATTCGAGAAAGACAGTGTTGCCTGGACGATCAGCGGTGCCATGCAGTTCGGCAGGATGGTGCGGAACATCAGGCGGAGGGGCCCTGCCCCCGCAAGGCGAGCGGCGGTGACGTAGTCGCGCGTTTTTTCCGTCATGACGGCGGCACGCGTCAGGCGCACGAAGTGCGGCTGCAGCACGAGCGCAATGGCAATCATACCATTTGTCAGGCCCGGTCCGAGGATGGCCACCAGCACGAGAGCCAAGAGCAGCGACGGGAAGGCCAGGATGATGTCCATCAAACGCATGATGGCAGTATCAAGCCAACCGCCATAATAACCGGCGATGACGCCGATCGCGATGCCGGTGGTCAGCGACAGCGTGGTGACGAAGACGCCGATGAACAGCGAATACTGCGAGCCGTAGATCAAGCGCGAGAGGATGTCGCGGCCGACGGGATCGGTGCCGAGCGGATAGCTCCAGTTTCCGCCTTCCATCCATGCCGGCGGAAGCAGCACCACGTCGCGATACTGTTCGAATGGCGAATGGGGGGCGATGACGCCGGCGAAAACGGCAGTCAGGACGAGGGCGAGGAAGACGACGAGGCCGATGACAGCGCCGCGGTTTTCCGAGAAGTAGAACCAGAATTCAGCCAGCATCTGGCGACGCATCTGCGCGCTGCTGACGACCTGATTAGGGGAAATCTCTGCCATGGGAATTTATCCTTCTAGTGGCGGATGCGCGGGTTGATCAGGCCGTACAGCAGATCAACGATCAGGTTGACCACCATGATGATGCCGGCGATCAGCAACAGGCCACCCTGGATGACGGGGTAGTCGCGACGGAAGACGCTATCGACCATCCATTTGCCGATACCCGGCCAGGAGAAGATCGTTTCGGTCAGGATCGCGCCCGCGAGAAGCACGCCGATCTGCAGGCCAATGGTCGTGATGACGGGGATCATGGCATTGCGCAGGGCATGCAGGCTGACGACGCGGAAGGGCGAGAGGCCCTTTGCACGGGCCGTGCGAATATAGTCTTCTGACAGGACTTCGAGCATGGCTGAGCGTGTCTGCCTGGCGATGACGGCCAGCGGGATGGTCGCGAGCACGATGGTCGGCAGGATCAGGTGGCTGACGGCCGATGCGAAGGCCCCCTTCTGGCCGGATAGCAGGCTGTCGATTAGCATGAACCCAGTGACCGGGGGGAAGAAGAACATCAACGAAATGCGGCCGGATACCGGGGTCCACTGCAGGATACCGGAAAACAGAATGACGAGCAGCAGGCCCCACCAGAAAATCGGCATTGAATAGCCGACAAGAGCAATGCCCATCATGGTCTGGTCAAAGAAGGAGCCGCGCTTGATAGCTGCGATGATGCCTGCGGGAACGCCGATCGCGACCGCAAGCAGGATCGCACAGATCGACAATTCGACGGTTGCTGGGAAAAGAGCAAAGAATTGGTCGATGATCGCACTCTTGGAGACGATCGAGGTGCCGAAATCCCCGGTGAGCACACCGCCGAGATAGTCAAAATACTGGAATACGACGGGACGATCCAGACCCAACTGCGCGCTGATCAGCGCATGGCGCTCGGGTGACATCACGCGCTCGCCGGATAGCAGCGCGACCGGGTCGCCTGGCAGCAGGCGGATGAATGCGAAGGCGATGACCGAGACACCGAGGAAGGTCGGGATCAGGACGGCGAGCCGTCGCAACAGAAAGCCGAACATGTGTGTGACCTGTTGTTGTTATCTTGAAGGAGACCGGCATCGCGCCTTGATCATCCTTGGTTTCCACGAAGCGTCTGTCGCTTCCGGTCGATGCCCGCCATTGGCAGACAGCATCAACAAAATTCGCCGCGGGCGCAATGGCCCGCGGCGAGATGCATGTTTGATCGATTACTCGGCGATGTCGACGTTCTCGAAGGTGAAGTCACCAAGCGGGCTCTGGACGAAACCAGTAACTTCCTTGCGCATCGGCACGACGGACAGGGAGTGGTCGATGGTCGCCCAAGGAGCTTCCTTCTTGAAGACGGCCTGAGCCTGTTCGTAGAGCTTGGTACGTTCGGCCTGGTCGGAGGTGACCTTGGCCTTCTTTACGAGCGTGTCGAACTCTTCGTTGCACCACTGTGCACGGTTGTTGCCGCCAACACCGTCGCAACCCAGGAGGGTGTCGAGGAAGTTGTCCGGGTCGCCATTGTCACCGGTCCAGCCGAGCATGACGGCGCCGTCGCGATCCTTGGCCTTCGAACGGTCGAGGTATTCGGCCCATTCGTAAGAAACGATCTCAACCTTCACGCCGACCTTGGCGAAGTCGTCCTGCATGATTTCAGCGGCGCGACGTGCGTTCAGCATGTACGGACGCGAAACAGGCATAGCCCAGATCTTCATCGACAGATCCTTGACACCAGCTGCTTCGAGTTCCTTCTTGGCAGCGTCGAGGTCGTAGGCGTCGTCAACAGTGGCTTCACTGTAAGACCACATTGTCGGCGGGATCGGGTTCTTGGCAGGTGTTGCCATGCCCTGGAAGACGGCGTCAACGATCGCTTCCTTGTTGATCGCCTTGTTCAGCGCCTTGCGGACTTCAGGCTTGTCGAAAGGAGCCTGCGTCGTGTTATAAGCGAGATAGGCAACGTTCAGGCCTTCCTGTTCCATGACGGTCAGGGCCGGGTCGCTCTTCATGGCTTCGACGTCGGCTGCGTTCGGGAAGGGCATCAGGTGGCATTCGCCAGCCTTGAGCTTCTGATAGCGAACAGCGGCGTCCGTGGTGATCGCGAAGACGAGGTCGTCGATCTTCGGCGCGCCACCCCAGTAGTCGGCGTTCTTCTTGTAGCGGATGGCTGCGTCCTGCTGATAGGCGACGAAGGAGAACGGACCCGTGCCGATTGGCATCTGGTTCAGCTGTTCCTTCTTGCCTTCGGCTTCGAGCTTGTCAGCATATTCCTTCGATACGATCGAAGCGAACGGCATGGCGAGGTTCGCGATGAACGGTGCTTCCGGACGGTTGAGCGTGATCTTGACGGTCAGATCATCAACCTTTTCCATCGACTTGATCAGTTCCGGGAAGCCCATGGAGGCTGCATATTCCCAGGAGCTGCCGGCGACATACTGGTTCCACGGATGGTCAGCCTTGATCTGGCGCTCAAGCGAGAAGATCACGTCGTCGGCGTTGAGTTCGCGGCTCGGCGTGAAGAATTCGGTGGTGTGGAACTTGACGCCCGGGCGCAGCTTGAAGGTGTACTCGGTGCCATCAGCGTTGACTTCGTAGCTTTCGGCAAGGCCGGCTTCAGCTTCGGTCGTGCCGGGCTTGAATTCCATCAGGCGGCTGTAGACGGGATGTGCGGAGGCATCGAAAGTCGTTCCGGCGGTGTACATGCCCGGGTCGAAGCCCTCGGGCGAACCTTCCGAGCAATAAACGAAGGTCTTGGCGCTGGCGGCGCCGGAGAGGAACGTGGCCGCGAGCAGAGCTGCAGCGGCGAAGGCGAACTTGGTTTTCATCAGTAGTCTCCCAATGGCGACGGGTATGCCCCTCGCCGGTTCTTCTGGTCCCGCGGCGCGTGAACCGCGCCCGTGTTTTATGAACGTCGGCTTTGATCGACATCCTGGCAAACAGTCAGAACGAGATGGGTTGGTCGCAAATAAGCTACCATTCCAAGCCCGGTCTTCAGGTCGCTGATGCAGTGTCTTATCGGCTCTGAATGCGATGTAAAGAGAGAATCTGCCGTATTCTGCCTACAATTCGGTCCGGTTTTCGCCCCGATCAAGGATTTGTAGAGCATAATACTAGAGGCTACAGCTTGTCACGTGAGTTTAACGTGATTTAGCGGAATGTGAGAATTGCTGGAAATGCCGGATTTGGCGATGGCCCGGAGCCGGTTTGGACGGCGCTATTTGGCGAGTGCGGAACCAATCTGACGTAAACGAAAATTTTATCAGTCGGTCAAGAAATTTCGTGTCAGAAGATGAGGAGGAGCCCGGCAGGGCTCCTCCTCCCCCTTCAGTCGGCGCGCTGGATTTGGGGAGAGCGGCCGAAGAAGAGCGAGTAGGCGGCAGGCAGGACGAGGATGGTCAGGACTGTCGCGACCAGAATGCCACCCATCATGGCGTAGGCAAGCGGTCCCCAGAAGATGCCGCGTGAGATCGGAATGAGTGCCAGGACGGCGGTCAGGGCCGTTAGTGTGATGGGTCTGAAACGACGCACCGCAGAGCCGATGATCGCCTCGCCGCGATCCATGCCAGCCGCTATATCTTGGTCGATCTGATCAATCAGGATAATCGAGTTGCGGATGATGATCCCAAGGAGTGCGATGACGCCGAGGATGGCGACGAAGCCAAAAGGTGCACCTGAGATCAGCAAGGCAGCAGATGCGCCGATGATGCCCAGCGGACCGGTTGCCAGAACCAGCATTGCCTTGCCGAAGTGCTGCAGCTGGATCATCAGCAGGACGACGATGACAAGAAGCATGATCGGTGCCTTTGCGGCGATCGATTGTTGACTTTCAGCGCTGTCCTCTGCTCCGCCCTGGATTTCAACGGCGTAGCCAGGTGGTAGGTTGTCACGCAGCGGCTGAAGTTGGTCGAAGATCCGCATGGTGACATCATTTGACTGAACGCCATCCGGAAGCGTGGCGCGAACGGTGATCGTTGGCAGTCTGTCGCGGCGCCATTCGATACCTTGTTCGAGGGCCGGGACGACCTTAGCGATCTGTGACAGAGGGATAAATGCGCCGAGATCGGTCGGGACATAAATTGAGTTGACAGCTGTCAACAGGCGCCGATTCTCTTCCGGTTCCCGCGCAACGATGGAGATTGTTTCTTCTCCCGCGCGGACATCAGCCAGCGGCGCGCCGCTCATTGTCGCCTGCAACATCTGTCGAAGTCTCTGTGAACTGACGCCCAGGGCGCGAGCTCGGTCCTGGTCGACAACGAGCGTCATTGCGGAGACTGGTTCGAGCCAATCATCATGCACGGCCTGAAGAACCGGATCGGCATGGAAAGCGGCTTTCACTTCATTCGCGATCTTTCGAACTTCATTGCGGTCTGGACCCGTAACGCGCATCTGCACGGCCCATCCGGTCGGCGGCCCTAGGAAGAGGCGATCCACCTTGCCGCGAACGGTCGGGAAATCGGAGGCGAGAACGCCCCGTAACTTCACGATCAGGCGTTCGCGGGCAGCCTCGTCTTTGGCCATGACCAAGAGCTGGGCGTAATTGGGATTGCGCAGTTGCTGGTCCAGCGGCAGGAAGAAGCGGGGCGCCCCCTCCCCGATATAGGTCGCGACAAAGCGCTGGTCCTCATCCTTGAGGACCGTGGCTTCGAGACGCTTCGCTTCAGCCTCGACTTCCTTGATTGACGTGCCTTCGGGCAGCCAGAGGTCGACCAACACTTCCGGCCGAGATGATTGCGGGAAAAAGTTCTGCGGAATGAACTGAAAGGACCAGAGGCTTGTCGCGAAAATGCCGAGTGTCGCCAGCACGACCAGGATCCTATGCTTGACGGCAAAGCCAACGGTCGCACGCAAGCGCCGATAAAACGGAGTGTCGAAAACGTCTTTGTGTTCGCCCACATGCGGGCGATGCTTGAGCAGCATGTAGCCGAGCCAGGGGGTGAAATAGACGGCCACGAACCATGATACGACCAGCGAAATGCCAACGACATAGAACAGTGAGCGGACGTATTCGCCAGCAGTGGATTCAGCGAAGCCAACGGGAATGAATCCCGCGGTGGTGATCAGCGTGCCGGTCAGCATAGGGAAGGCAGTCGAGGTGTAAGCAAAACTGGCCGCGTCGATCTTGCTTAGCCCCTCCTCCAATTTACGTTCCATCAGTTCAACCACGATCATTGCATCGTCGACCAGAAGGCCGAGCGCAATGATCAAGGCGCCGAGAGAGATGCGCTGCAGATCCAGTCCAAGCTCGTACATGATGGCAAAGGTCGCGGCCAACACGAGGGGGATGGCAATTGCGATAACGAGACCAGAGCGCCAGCCGATTGAGAGAAACGACACCACCAGCACGATCAGAAGCGCCTCCCCAAGGGCCTTGGAGAACTCTCCCACCGCCTCGCGGACGACCTCTGGCTGATTGGAGATCTGAGACACCTCGACGCCGAGCGGCAATCCGGCCTCAAAGCGGCCAAGTGTTTCTTCCACGGCCTTGCCGACATCCGTGACCTTGAAACCCTTCGCCATGACCACGCCGACCTGGACGGAGTCTTGGCCGTTGAAGCGGAACTTCCGCTGATAGGGATCTTCCAACCCCTCGCTCACGGTGGCGATATCGCCAAGTCGCGTCACCTGTCCGCCGGCGCTCAATCGCAGTTCCCGGATGTCTTCAGCAGCACTCAGTCCGCCATCGACGGCGATCCTGACGGAGCGGGAGCCCGTGTCGATCGATCCCGTGGCGTCGATCGCATTCTGGCCGGCCAGTGCCTCTTGAAGATCGGCAAATGTCAGGCCGCGTTCCGCGAGGGTCTGTGATGAGACGTCGATGAAGATCTTCTGTGGTTGGTCGCCGAGAATGACGGCCTTCTCAACGCCCTCGGTCGCAAGTAGTACGTCGCGTGCCTGAATGGCGTATCCTTTGAGCTCCGGATAGGAGAAGCCTTCTCCGGTCAGAGCGTAAAGGGTGATAAAAGTGTCGCCGAATTCATCGTTGAAGTACGGACCGAGCAAGCCTTCCGGCAGCTCGTTTTCAATGTCGCCGACCTTCTTGCGCACCTGGTAGAAAGCATCTGCCACGTCTTGAGCCGTTGTGTCGCCATTGACCTGGAGCGTGATGATGGCCGAGCCGGGACGGGTATAGGACTTCACCCAGTCGAGATGAGGAGTTTCCTGCAGTTTCCGTTCGATCTTGTTGACGACCTGATCCTGCATATCGGTGAGTGAGGCACCAGGCCAGAAGGCCTGGACGACCATGACACGGAAGGTGAAGTCTGGATCTTCCTTCTGACCCATGCGCATCAGGCCGAACAAGCCCGTGAGGAGGATCAGGGCAAACAGAAACCGCGCGATGGAGGGATGCTGGATGGCCCAGCGGGACAGATTGAACGAACCCGGGGCTGCAGGTGAGGTGCTCATGGTGAAATATCCGAGGGGAGGGGCTGACCGTATCAGCGAAAAGATGAGGGCAGAGCGGGGAGGTCAGCGCGTCGACGCTGTGAGTTCTCCGCTTGCCAGTTGGGACAGGGTATCACCCTCAAGCGCGACCTTGAGATCCTCCCGCATGAATTGGGTACCAGCCACGATGACGATGTCCCCTGCGCTCACGCCTTGTGAGATCTGCACGCCCGCTTCCGAAAATGTTTCGAGAGTTACGCGACGGGAGTGAACCGTCTGGCCATCTCGCTCTACGGCCCAGACAATCGGGGCGTTTTCGGCATCGCGCGCAAGGGCAGAAAGGGGTAGTTCGAAAAGCTCTTTTTCGGCGCTCGCCTGAGCTACCACCCGCGCCGTCATTCCGAGCAGGATGTCAGGATTGTCAGAGACTGAAATACGGACAGAGAAGGTTCGGGATGCCGGATCGGCGCTGCCGGCGACCTCTCGAACCGTACCCTCAAGCTTCAGACCTTCCTTCGACCAAAGCCCAACATCGACCTTCTTGCCGACCGAAAAGGCGAGGATCTCGTTTTCAGGAACTGCGATGAGTACTTCTTTTTCGCCGTCGGCTGCCAGAGTTACGACCGGATTGCCCGCTGGGACCACCTGCCCTGCATCGGCATTGATTGCTGTGACGATGCCGGGACGGTCTGCCTTTAGCTCCCCGTATCCGACCTGGTTCTGTGCCTGCTCAAGGCTGGAACGGGCGCTGTCGCGATTGGCGACGGCCTGGTTGAAGGAAAGCTCTGCCTGCTCGAGCTGTGCCTTGGTGCTGACTTGCTGGCGGAAGAGTGCTTCTGCACGGGCCTTTGCGAAGGCTGCCGTTTCGACCTGCCGTTCGGCCGATGCAAGATTGGCTTCAGCGCTTTTGAGTTGAAGCACGTAGTCGGCCACATCAAGACGTGCCAGAACCTCCCCTGCGACGACCCGGTCACCGATGTCGACCAGCCGTTCGGTAATCTTGCCGGCGACGCGGAAGCCAGTGGCAGCCTCGCTGCGAGCTTTGACGATGCCAGAGTAGCGGAGTTCGCGGGCCTTGGCGGCGGGTGCTACTTCAACCACCTTCACCGGCCGTGAAGGTGTTTCTGTGGGAGCCTCTGCTTGCTCCTCAGTGCATGCAGAGAGCGTGAGGACTGCCAGAAGAGGCAAAACAAGACGGGTAGATGAGAAGGAAAGGGACATCGGACAATACCTTGGGGTGCGGAAAGGGGGGAGGTCAGACCTTGAGGGCCTTGATTGCAAAATCGGTCAGTTCTTCCGGCGTAACGCGGTTGGGTTTGCCGACGCATTGGGCGACCAGTTGCGGATGGTGCAGCGCGATCGTAGCGGCTCCAAAAGCACGTGCCGCTGCATCGGCATCCCCTTTGCGGAACTCGCCCTTCTCCATGCCATCGGCGATGATTGTCGCCACCACGTCCTGGATCTTGTCGATAAACTCATCGATGACATTCCATTCGCGTTCGATCGCAACCAGCACCATCTCGTGCACCCGCTGCTCGACCAGCATCATGTCGACGGTGAACTTGAAATGCGCGAGGGAGTAGTGACGCAGCCTCTCTTCGGCACTGGCTGGCATTTTGGCTGCATCCTCGGCAATCGTCAGGCTCTGTTGCAGCATTCGCGCGCAAAGCGCCTGATGGATTTCGGCCTTTGATGCGAAGAAGCGATAGATGTTCGCGGGTGACATGCCGAGATCTTTGGCAATGTCTGCGACCGTGGTCTTGGCATAGCCATAGTGACGAAAAAGTGCCTCTGCCGCATCCAAGATGCGGTGATTGCTTTCCTGGCGCCCCGGTTCCAGCGCGTTATCTGCAATTGCTGACATGATAAATCCTGAATGCTGACGAAAATCGAATTTCGTCATTCGTAAAACGAAAGGTGATATGAGTCAATCCTGATGTTCCGGGAACAAAATCCAAGCAGGAGCATCTTGCTCCCGTGGTGCCGTCCACAGCGGCGCGGTACTGAATTCGGCAGTCCGGAAGAGGTGTATTATTGTGAAGCCGCAAATGACCGAGTTGAACCTCCAGACGACCCTCAACGACGTTGTCACTGAGGTGCGCAAGGCGAGCCCTGAGATCCTCGAAAAGGCGACTGTCGAGGCGGACGCAGCCGGAAGGCCCGCGCCGCGCAGGACGGATTTTGAAAAGTTTGGAATTGCCGTCTTCATGAAGGACGGCCAGATGGCCGCGGCTGGAAATGCAGGCGTCAGCTTTCCAATTCAGTCAATTTCCAAGGTCTTTGCCGTGGAAGTAGCCCTTGAGGCTATCGGCGAGGCATTGTGGAAGAGGGTAGGGCGAGACCCGTCTGGCGACCCTTTCAATTCGATCATCGATCTGGAGCGCGCGAAAGGCATCCCCCGCAACCCTTTCATCAATGCCGGCGCGCTTGTGGTCTGCGATGTTTTGGCATCCCTCAAAGGCCAAAACAGTCCAAATCGGCATGTCATTGCGCTCTTTGAACGTATGCTCGACGGTCAACCGATTGAACTTGATGATGATGTCATGGCCAGCGACCGTACAGGGGGAGATCTCAATCGATCACTGATGTTCATGGCCCGACACTTCGACAACATCACCAATCCAGTCGAGGAGGTAATGGATACCTATGTTCACCAGTGTGCGATCAAACTAGATTGCCGTGGCCTCGCGAAAGCAGGTCGCTTTCTGATCCTTGATGATCCCAAGGATGATGACGAGGTGAAACTCAGTGCGGCCCGTAGGGCGCGGCGCATCCTGTCAATCATGATGCTCTGCGGGCTGTATGACGGATCAGGCGATTTCGCCTATCGTGTTGGACTTCCTGCAAAATCCGGAGTCGGTGGTGGTATTCTTGCCATCGCGCCGCTTCATGCATCTATTGCCGTCTGGTCCCCCGCGCTCGATCCGATGGGGAACAGTTGGCTTGGGGCTCTCGGTCTGGAAATTCTGACCTCGAAAACAGATTGGTCTGTCTTCGGTGCTAGCCGCTTGTGATCGACTGGATGGCTCTAAAGCCCCGATGCCTTGGTCAGGTTGATGCGGAAGCGGTCCCGACGCCGCTGATAGCGGCGGGTCATCTCGGCTGATGCATGCCCGAGGTGCTTTTGGACATAACGCTCTTCCACGTCTGCTGACGATGCGAGCCCGGCACGCAATGAGTGCCCTGAGAACTTAAGGGCGCGGTCTGTCTCGCTCAGGTCGCCGCCGATGCCTGCCGCCATGGCGGCACGCTTGACCAGCCGCGCGACTTCCTTGTCATTCAAGCGATCGGGGCCGACGGATTTTCCTTGCCCAGTGATGCGGCGGAACAGGGCCCCATGCGCAAGTTTGGCGAACTTGATCCATGTTTCGATGGCTGCAACCGGGCAGCTTGCGTCGGCTGAACCCCGTCCAATCTCCACTTCCCGCCAGCCGGTCTTGCCGCGCAGGGTTACAACCAAGCCTTGGTCGAGGATTTCGATCCAGCCTCGACCCTCCTCGGTTTGATCGGGTTTCAGATCAAGCCCGACGATTTCCGATCGCCGAAGGGCGCCGGCATAACCGACAAGCAGCATGGCACGGTCGCGCATTCCCCGAAGCGTTCCTCGTTCGAGCGTATCGATCATCGCGAGGATGTCTTCGCCCATCACCGCTTCCTTCTGCGCAGGCGGGCGAGCATGGAGGTTACGGATACCCGCCATCACCGTGGTGATGTGGCGGTCCTTGCGATCAAGGACGAGGCCACGCTGCGCGTAATTCCAGGATAGTGAGGAAAGGCGGCGCTCGATTGTCGCGACCGAATTCGGCTTTGCGCCACGATCGCCAGGGCCGGCGGCGGTGCCTGAGGTGCAGGCGGTGATATAAAGGCCGACGGTCTGCGGATTTGCAGGAACGACATTGATGTTCGATCTCCGACACCAGGCAGCAAAATGTTTCCAGTCAGATGCATAGGCCTTGCGGGTGTTGGCGGAACTTGCTGCCTCGACATAGGCCCGCGCCCGCGCGGTCAGGTCGGCCAGATGTGCAGGGTCTGCGGCGCTTTCAGCGGGGGAGGCGGGCGATGTCAGAGCGGCATCACTGGGAGCCACAATACCCGGCGGTGAAGAGCTCACCTTGACGCAATCTTCACTGCTTTGATCGATGATTTGGGTCATTCAACCCACTAAGACCAAAATGTCCGATAATGCAAGATTATCGGACATTATTGATCGACGACGGGGAGTGCAGTTATCGGGCCAAATGGGCGGCAAACTGCACGTACCGTTTTTGAACTCAAATGACCGGAACGTGGTGTTCGCCCGTCGGCGGTACCGATGACCTCCCGGCCGACAGCGGGGGGAACATGAATAAATACGCAGGGATTTAGGAATGACGGCCGCAGTCTCTGTTTCCAGGCGGATGCTGGACTTACAGATAGGCGCCTTCCAAACCATGGCAGAGGTTATGCCTTGGCTGTTCGCGACGCTCGTTTTCCTCTCGGCCACTTGAATCTAAGCCAGAAGGATCGCTTTGGATGGTTTTAGCTCTTTCCGAGGGGGAGTTGCTGAAGATCACAGCTCTTCCTTCAAGAGCAGTGATCTGGCGATTTCAGAGGCCTCTTCAATATGCGATCGGCAGGCCCGCTCTGCTGCTTTCGGGTCGTTGTCTGCAATGGCATTGAAAATTTCTCTCATCCGGGCAGGTCCAGAGACTGTGCGATTGCGTGTCGAAAGCGTCATCACTCTCAGGCGGGAGATACGTCCGTTGAGACGGTTCACGATTTCCCAGGCGATGACATGCCCACCGGCCTCAAACATGACTTTATAGAACTCATGTGTCGCATCCAGAATTGCGGGCGGAGACTGGTTCTTTGACGTTTGATCGAGTTCATCGAGGGCTGTTGCCAGTTTGGCCTTGATTGCCGCATCGGCTCGCCTCGCACAATCTGCCGCCGCAGTGGCTTCGAGAGCCAATCGGATCTCGTAGATTTGTCTGGCATCCTCCCAGCTAATCCGTGCGACCGTGGGGCCCTGCTTTGCAACGTTTTCGACCAGCCCCTCTGATTCCAGATGGCGGATGACTTCCCGGATCACGGAGCGCGAGACACCCATCTGCTCGCAGAGGTTCCGCTCGACCAATCTTTGTCCCGGTTCAAAAAGGCCCGAGATAATGGCGCGCCGCAGCCGGTCGAGAGCAATCTCCCTCAAGGTCACGGGCGGGGTTTCGATCCGCAGATCGGCAAGGTCATTGTCTTGTTTCAGCATCATTCTTCCATAGCTGCATTTTTTGTCACCAGCAAGGTCTTGACACGTTGTCTGATGGTATACCAACATGTGGCATACACATCAGAAGGAGGCGGCCTTGGTTCCGGTCATTCGCAAAACCCTGCTCCACGTTGAAACCACGCTCATCGAAGGTGGTAAGGCAGCACCGAAGCCGCTGAAGCTGATTGCTGCAATTGCCGTCCTGAAGAACCCTTGGGCCGGACGTGGTTTCGTCGAAGACTTGAAGCCCGAGATCCATGCAGCAGCTCCAGTGCTCGGTGCGCTTCTCACCAAGATGATCCTTGACGTAACGGGATCGGGGGAGGCTGTCGAAGCCTATGGCAAGGCCGCTGTCGTCGGTCTCGACGGTGAAGTCGAACATGCCTCGGCACTCATCCACACGCTTCGCTTTGGCAACCATTATCGCCAGGCCGTCGGTGCCAAGTCCTATCTCGCCTTCTGCAATACGCGGGGAGGGGCCAATGCTCCGATCATGATCCCGCTGATGGATAAAAATGACGAGGGTCGTCGCTCGCACTACCTGACGATCCAGTGCGCCATTCCAGATGCCCCTGCAGCAGACGAGATTGTTGTCGCGCTCGGCGCATCGATCGGCGGACGTCCGCACCATCGCATTGGTGATCGCTATCAGGACCTGAAGGAGTTGGGCAACGATGTCCATAATCCCGCAGCGGTCTGAGACACCGTCGGGCACGGCCTATGTCGCGGTCGGACGCGGCGAGCCGCTGGTCCTGATCCATGGCGTCGGCATGAAGCTGGAGGCCTGGCTGCCGCAGATCGAAGCCCTTTCCGGCAGCTTTGAAGTGATTGCAGCCGACCTTCCTGGGCACGGCGAAAGCGCCCCACTCACAGGCGGGTCTGCCTTGCCGGCTTTTGTCGGCCGGTTTACGCGGTTCCTCGCGGAAATCGATCGTGGGCCGGTCAGTGTTGCAGGCCATTCCATGGGCGCGCTGATCGCGGGCGGGCTTGCCGTCGAAGCGCCGTCCTTTGTTCGGCGCGTGGCACTTCTCAATGGTGTCTATCGGCGCGATCCGATGGCCCGCGACGCGGTGATGAAGCGCGCTGCCGAAATCGAGACCGGTGGCTTTGACCGCGAAGCGCCTTTGCGCCGCTGGTTTGGCGATGGGCATGAGCATGAAGAGGCCGCCTATGCTTTGTCGCGGCGGCTGCTGGCCGAAGTCGATCAGCAGGGTTATGCGACCGCCTATGCAGCCTTTGCCAACGGAGACGCGGTCTATGCTGACCGTTGGCCGGACGTCACCTGTCCCGCTCTGTTCCTGACAGGTGAGGGGGATCTCAATTCGACGCCAGATATGGCTGAGGCTATGGCGGCATCGACGTCGATGGGACGGGCGGTGGTCATTCCCGGTCACCGCCACATGGTCAACCTGACGGCGCCACAGGCAGTGAATGACGCCCTTGCCGAATGGATGAGTTGGACCACGGAGGAAGCCTGCCATGACGCATGATTCGCGCGCCCTCAGAAATGCCTTCGGCGCCTTCCTGACCGGCGTCACCGTGGTGACCACCCGCAACGCCGCTGGCGAGCCGATCGGCTTCACCGCCAATTCCTTCGCCAGCGTCTCGCTCGATCCGCCTCTTCTTCTCGTCTGCCTCGCCAAGACCTCGCGCAATTTCGACGCGATGACCCGATCCATAGGCTTTGCCGTCAACATCCTCTCCGAAGCGCAGAAGGACGTGTCGAACACCTTCGCCCGACCGGTTGAGGATCGCTTTGCAGCCGTCTCCTGGAGCGACGGTCCCTATGGCTCTCCCGTCTTTGCCGATGTCTCGGCCTGGTTCGACTGTTCAACCTATCAGGTGGTCGAGGCCGGCGACCATGTGATCCTGATCGGCCGGGTCGAAGCCTTCGAGGATACGGGCCTTGCCGGGCTTGGCTATGCGCGGGGCGGTTATTTCTCGCCAGCGCTGTCGGACAAGGCATTGCTTGCCGGCCAGGACATGCCGCAAACACTTGGAACGGTCGCCGAACGCGCCGGCGAGGTACTTTTGCAGGAAGCGCCTGATGGCACGCTTGGCCTTCCATCGATCGAACTGGAGAGTGGTGGTGACGGCGTCGACGCCCTGTTCGGCCATCTGCATGATCTTTGCCGCCTTCCGGTCGCGCCTGGCCTTGTCTACTCCATCTATGAGGACACCCAAGCCCGCCGCCAGCACGTCATCTATCGGGCAACGCTCGGGGAAGGCGATATCGAGGGGGCAAAGCTCTACCCCGTCGACGCGCTGCCGCTCGAGCGCGTCGCCGATCGGGCCACGCGCGACGTGCTGAAGCGCTACGCTCAGGAATCGAGCCTCGGCAATTTCGGGGTCTATGTCGGAAATCAGGAAAAGGGCCGGGTGCATGCCCAGGCCGCCAGAGGTTAGACCATGAAGTTCTCGCTCTTTGTCCACATGGAAAGGCTGGATGCCAGCCAGTCACACGGGCAACTCTATGAAGAGTTCATTCAGCTCTGCGAGATCGCCGATCGTGGCGGCATGCATGCGATCTGGACGGGTGAACACCATGCGATGGATTTCACCATCGCGCCGAACCCCTTCATCAATCTGGCTGACCTCGCCCGCCGCACGAAGAACGTGCGGCTCGGCACGGGAACCGTGATTGCGCCCTTCTGGCATCCTATCAAGCTCGCCGGCGAAGCGGCCATGACCGATATCATCTCCGATGGGCGGCTCGATGTCGGCATTGCCCGCGGCGCCTATGGCTTCGAATACGAGCGCCTGCTGCCGGGCCTCGACCCTTGGGGCGCTGGCCAGCGCATGCGCGAGCTGATCCCGGCGATCAAAGGTATCTGGGCCGGCGACTATGCCCATCAGGGCGAGTTCTGGCAGTTCCCGTCCACGACCTCCGCGCCGAAGCCGGTGCAGCAGCCGCATCCGCCGATCTGGGTCGCGGCCCGCGATCCCAACAGCCATGAATTTGCCGTCGCCAATGGCTGCAATGTCCAGGTGACGCCGCTATGGAACGGCGACCTGGAAATCGAGGCACTCATGGGCCGCTTCAACACGGCTTGTGAAAAGGCGGCCGATCAGGCGCGGCCGAAGATCATGCTGCTCTTGCACACCTATGTCGGCTCGGATGCGAGCGACGTCGATCAGGCGACCCGCGAAGTCAGCGTCTACTACAATTACTTCTCCGCCTGGTTCAAGAACGAGAAGCCGATCCGCCAGGGCCTGATCGAGCGTCTCACAGAAGAGGAGATGGCCGCCAACGCCATGCTCTCGCCTGAAGTCATGCGGAAAAACCTGCCGATCGGCACAGCCGGCGAGGTGATCGCCCGGCTGAAGGCTTACCAGGCGCTGGGTTATGACGAGTATTCCATGTGGATCGACACCGGCATGAGCTTCGAGCGGAAGAAGGCTTCGCTCGAACGCTTCATCGCCGACGTCATGCCGGCTTTCGGCTGAGGGGGTCTGATGCAGCGCTTTCAGCAATATATCAACGGCATATTCGAAGATGGGAGTGGTCGTTTCGAAAGCCTGGATCCAGCAACTGGCACTCCCTGGGCGGACATGCCGGAAGCCCGTGAAGCGGATGTCGAGCGCGCGATCGACGCCGCCGAATCTGCCTTGCTGGACGGCCCCTGGGCGGCGATGACGGCGACCCAGCGCGGCAAGCTGCTCTACAAACTCGCCGATCTCGTCGCCGCCAATGCACCGAAACTTGCGGAACTCGAGACGCGCGATACAGGCAAGATCATCCGCGAGACCTCGGCCCAGATTGCCTATGTCGCGGATTACTATCGCTACTACGCCGGGCTCGCCGACAAGATCGAGGGCGCCTATCTTTCGATCGACAAGCCGGACATGGATGTCTGGCTCCGGCGCGAACCGGTCGGTGTCGTCGCCGCCATCGTGCCGTGGAATAGCCAGCTGTTTCTCTCCGCCGTCAAGCTCGGCCCCGCACTTGCGGCCGGCTGCACGCTGGTGGTCAAGGCCTCGGAAGATGGGCCGGCACCGCTTCTGGAATTTGCCCGCCTCGTGCATGAGGCCGGGTTCCCGGATGGCGTCGTCAATATCCTGACGGGCTTTGGCCCCTCCTGCGGCTCGGCGCTTACCCGCCATCCGAAGGTTGCCCATATCGCCTTTACCGGCGGGCCTGGAACGGCTGCCGCAGTTGTGCGCAATTCAGCCGAGAACCTCGCCAGTACATCGCTCGAACTCGGCGGCAAATCCCCCTTCGTCGTCTTTGCTGACGCCGACCTTGAGAGCGCTGCCAATGCCCAGGTGGCCGGCATCTTTGCGGCGACCGGGCAGTCTTGCGTTGCCGGATCGCGCCTCATTGTTGAGGCCTCGGTGAAGGATCGCTTTCTCGATATCCTCAGGGCGAAGGCCGAAGCCATTCGCATCGGCTTGCCGCTCGATATGGGGACAGAAGTCGGGCCGCTCTGCACTGAGCGCCAGCGGGCAGTGATTGAGCAGACGGTGCAGGCTTCACTGGACGCTGGCGCCCGGCTCGTAACCGGCGGCAAAAATCCGAGGGAGGAGGGCTTTTATTATGCTCCGACGATCCTCGACTGCGACGGCGTGACGTCGCCTTCGGTCGAAACGGAACTCTTCGGACCTGTGCTGTCGGTTCTTTCCTTCGACACGGAAGCAGATGCCGTCAGGCTTGCGAACGACACGCGCTATGGGCTGGCGGCTGGCGTTTTCACCCAGAACCTGACCCGTGCCCATCGCATGATCAAGCGCATCCGCGCCGGCGTCGTCTGGGTGAATACGTATAGGGCCGTGTCCCCGATCGCCCCCTTTGGCGGCTTCGGCCAGTCCGGCCACGGACGCGAAGGCGGACTTCAAGCCGCCCTGGACTATACGCGGACGAAGACGGTTTGGGTGCGCACATCCGACGATCCGATCCCCGATCCCTTCGTGATGCGGTGAGCCCATGTACTACGAGATCCGCACTTACCGACTGAAGAACGGCGCGATCCCCAAATATCTGAAGGTCGTCGAGGAAGAGGGGATTGCGATCCAGAAGACCCATCTTGGCCACCTCGTCGGTTACTTCTTTTCCGAAATCGGCCCGATCAACGAGATCGTTCATATCTGGGCCTTTGCCAGCCTGGACGAACGGCAGGAGCGGCGGGCCGCCCTGATGGCAGACCCGGCCTGGCGTGCCTTCCTGCCCAAGATCCGCGACCTGATCGAGGTTGCAGACAACAAGATCATGAAGCCGGCGGCCTTCTCGCCGCTCGGTACCAGCCTGCCTGCATGACACATAAAAAGTGAATAATAACGGAGAACGGGAACATGAAAAAACAACTGGCAGCCACAGTCTTTACCGCCCTGATCGGTCTTTCTGGTTCGGCACTCGCCGACGAGATGGTCTTCACCAGCTGGGGCGGCACCACCCAGGACGCCCAGAAGGCGAATTGGGCAGACAGCTTCACGAACAACACGAGCATTGCAGTCGTCCAGGACGGTCCGACCGACTACGGCAAGATCAAAGCCATGGTCGAAGCCGGTAGCGTCACATGGGACGTGGTCGACGTAGAGGGCGATTATGCCGTCCAGGCCGGCAAAGCTGGTCTGCTAGAGCCGCTCGACTTCTCCGTCATCGACAAGTCCAAGCTCGATCCACGTTTCGTCACCGACTATTCCGTCGGCAGCTTCTACTATTCCTTCGTCATTGGCTGCAACAAGGACGCGGCCGGCACCTGCCCGAAGACCTGGGCCGATCTCTTCGACACGGCCAAGTTCCCCGGCAAGCGCGCCTTCTACAAGTGGTCGGCGCCGGGCGTGATCGAAGCCGCACTGCTCGCTGACGGTGTTCCCGCCGACAAGCTTTATCCGCTTGATCTCGACCGTGCCTTCAAGAAGCTCGACAGCATCAAGTCTGACATCGTCTGGTGGGATGGTGGTGCGGCCTCCCAGCAGCTGCTGGCCTCAGGCGAGGCCCCCTTCGGCTCCTTCTGGAATGGCCGCCTGACGGCACTCGCCGCCACCGGTGTCACGGTCGAAACCTCTTGGGATCAGAACATCACGGCGGCCGATTCCCTTGTCGTGCCCAAGGGATCGAAGAACAAGGATGCAGCGATGAAGTTCATCGCCCATGCGACCGCCGACATGCAGCAATCGTTGTTCTCGATGGCGACCGGTTATGCCCCGACCAATGTCGACGCCAATCTCCTGATGGACGAAGCCGTTCGCAAGACTTTGCCTGACATGCAGGCCGAAAGCCAGGTCAATGCCGACATGACCTACTGGGCCGACAATCGCGACGAGATCGGCAAGCGCTGGTACGACTGGCAGGCCAAGTAAGCGAGAAAGCCGGCCGGTTTCGATCGGCCGGCCCAACAGAACCGGGGCAACAGCATGGCCATTCTCGCAACGACTGAAAGAGCGAACGGCAGCAGCCGGGGATCGGTGAGAAAGCGCGACAGCGGCTTTTCCAGTTCCGTTCCAGCTCTGATGCTGATCATCCTCTTCTTTGTCACGCCTGTGCTTGGCCTTTTGCTGCGCAGCGTGACGGAGCCTGAACTCGGCCTGCAAAACTACGTCGAACTGATTGGCAGCGGCACCTATCTGCGCATCTTTGCCAATACCTTTCTGGTGGCAGGTACTGTGACTGCCTTATCCGTGGTGATCGGCTATCCAGTGGCCTGGGCGCTTGCTGTTCTGCCACGCCATTGGTCGCAACTGGTTTTTGCCATCATCATCCTGTCGATGTGGACCAACCTGCTTGCCCGCACCTATGCCTGGATGGTTCTCCTGCAGCGCACCGGCGTGATCAACAAGACCCTGATGGGGCTTGGCCTGATCGACCAGCCGCTGGCGCTGGTCAACAACCTCGTCGGGGTCACGATCGGCATGACCTACATTATGCTACCCTTCGTCATCCTGCCGCTGGTCGGCGTTCTCCGGTCGATCGATCCGGCCATCCTACGCGCTGGCGCCCTTTGTGGGGCCAACCGCCTGCAATGCTTTACCCATATCCTCCTCCCCCTATCCCTCCCGGGCGTCGCAGCGGGTGCATTGATGGTCTTCGTCATGGCGCTGGGCTATTACGTCACCCCTGCGCTGCTCGGCGGGACGGCGAACATGATGCTCGCCGAAATGATCGCGCAATTCGTCCAGTCGCTGGTCAACTGGGGCATGGGGGGCGCCGCGGCCTTCGTTCTCCTGGTCGTGACCCTCCTGCTTTACGCCGTGCAATTGCGCTTCTTCGGCGCAAATCGGATCGGTTGAGGAGGTCTCGCCATGTTGCTCGACTATGACAAGCTCGGCGCCTGGAAATGGTTGCTCATTGGGACGACAGTCCTCGTTTGCCTCTTCCTGCTCATGCCCATCGTCTTCATTGCAGCTCTGTCCTTCGGCTCCTCGCAGTGGCTGATCTTCCCGCCGCCATCCTGGACGACCCGCTGGTATGCGGAATTGTTTTCCGATCCGCGCTGGCTGACATCGGCGTTGACCAGCCTACAGATCGCCTCCGTCGTTACAGTACTGTCGGTGGTGATCGGCTTTCTGGCAGCGCTTAGCCTCAGCCGTGGAAACTTCGTCGGTAAGGAGTTGTTGCGCGCACTCTTCCTCACCCCGATGATCCTGCCGGTGGTCGTGCTTGCGGTGGCACTCTATGCCTTCTTCCTGGAGATCGGCTTGGCAGGCACCACGCTCGGCTTCATCATCGCGCATTTGTTGATCGCGCTGCCCTTCTCGATCATCTCGATCGGCAGTGCGCTCGACGGCTTCGACAAGTCCATCGAGGATGCTGCCATCCTGTGTGGCGCAAGCCCATGGGAAGCCCGGCTCCGGGTCACGGTGCCGGCGATCAGCCACGGCCTGTTCGGGGCGGCGGTCTTCTCTTTCCTCGCCTCCTGGGACGAGGTGGTGCTGGCGATCTTCATGGCGAGCCCGACGCTGCAGACCCTGCCGGTCAAGATCTGGTCGACGCTGCGACAGGACCTGACCCCCGTCATTGCCGCTGCTTCAACCCTTCTCATTCTCTTCACCATCGTCTTGATGGTCATCGCGGCCCTGGTCCGCAAGGGACGAAAAACATGACGTCTTCCTTCATTGAGATCCGCGATATTCGCAAGGACTACGGCCCGATTACTGCGGTCAAGGACGTGACCCTCGATATCCGTAAGGGCGAGTTCATGACCTTTCTCGGGCCTTCGGGTTCGGGTAAATCGACCACGCTCTACATGCTGGCAGGTTTCGAAAATCCAACCTCCGGTGATATTCTGGTGGATGGCAAGAGTGTGCTCGATACGCCATCGCACAAGCGCAATATTGGCATGGTGTTCCAGCGCTACACGCTGTTTCCGCATCTGACCGTTGGCGAGAATGTCGCCTTTCCCTTGCGCATTCGCCGCCTGCCCAAAGCGGAAATCGAGACGAAGGTGAAGGAAGCACTGCGCCTGGTGCGGCTCGAAGGCTTCGAGGATCGGAAGCCCGCCCTGATGTCGGGCGGCCAGCAGCAACGCGTCGCGCTTGCCCGCGCACTTGTCTACGATCCGCCCATTCTCTTGATGGACGAACCGCTCTCGGCCCTCGACAAGAAACTGCGCGAAGAAATCCAGTTCGAAATCCGCAGAATTCACCGCGAGACGGGTGTTACCATCCTCTATGTCACGCATGACCAGGAGGAAGCGCTACGCCTGTCCGATCGCATCGCGGTCTTCAGCCACGGCCGCATCGACCAGATCGGCTCGGGTAACATGCTCTATGCCGAGCCTTCGACCCGCTTCGTTGCAGGGTTTATCGGCGATTCCAACTTCATCGATGTCGATATCCTTGAAACACAGGGGACGTCGGCTCGGATCAAGACCAAGGGGGGCGTCGAGGTTTCAGGTGTTCCGCTTCATGGGCAGGGTAATGGGGGCAAGGGGGCGCTTCTCCTGCGCCCCGAACGGCTGGAATTGCGCAAGACCGGAAGCGATGCGGGATTGCTGCGAGGCACTGTCCTGGACATGCATTTTCTGGGCAACACAACTGATGTGGTTGTGGATCTCGGAGAGGGCGAAACACTTTCGGTCAAGCTGCCATTCGGCCATCCGGCCCTGTCGGAAATCGGACCTGCTGTGATGGTGGATGTGACCTTCGATGCCGGGAGCACGCACCTCTTTCGCATGTAGTGTCTCTTTCGGACGAGTGATCTCAAAGACCGAAAACGAGATTTGGCCGCGCAAAAAATGCGCGGTTATCGGCTTGCGTGAATTTCAGTGAAAAGCCCATTGTCCTCTCTGTGGAGCGGGCATGCCGGCGCAAAATGCCGGCGGGTCAGCGATTTCGTTCGCAGCAGAGAACTCTTAGTCGACGCTCAACAATTAGCTTATGCCTGGCCTAAGGGATGGCGGCACAAGAGGGCGATCTCCCCAACGAGACTTTCGGCGAGGCTGCGCATGACGATCAGTTCGAAAACCTCCGGCCCCGTCTGGGTAATATGAACGCCGATATGGCCAATCAGTGTAGTTGCAGGTCGCTCGAGAGCTACAGGGGCGGCATGGAGGTCGAGCCCGGTGGCCTGCGCCAGAACAGTCTGGACAGTTCGTCCTTCGAGCTCCAGCCGAACCCGGCCGTGGCTCTGGTCGACGATATCCACTCGCTCCCGGAGCGTTTCCGCAATCACAGCGTGGTCCAGTCGGCCATCTGATACAAGCAACCACTGGCCTGGGCTGAAGGGTCTCAGGTCTGCCGCCATCCCCGCACCGAGCTGTTGCCTGATCCAGGCCTCATCAATGGAGCCGGGACGCGAGAGCAGCAGCAACAGCGCGCCTTCTGTCTGCACGGCCAGTCGTGTGCCGTCTCCCAGCACGCGGATAGGTTCCGCCAGTGGCGAACGGCGTTCGATGTCCATGGACGTCAGATGATCCGGGGAAATGTGCGTTTCAGACATGAAGCTTCTCGTTTTGCGGATCGACAAAAACAGGGCTCACCAGCCGCCCCATGGCAAACTCGTTGCGCAGACCGTTCCAGATCTGAACTTCCTCGCCGTAGCGGGAGGCGCCGCCCTTCACCAGCGCAAGACCGATGGTCGAGCCAACATGCGGTGAGTAGCAGCTCGACGAGACATAACCTTCATCATTCTCGAGTGTCGCATCGGCTTCTTTCTTCAGAATATGGGCCCCCGTTCGGAAACTGTCGGACGGCTCGATCGGCATAACGCCAACAAGCTGGAGGCGATCGGTATCGACCAATCCCTCGCGCTGAACCATGTGTTTGCCGATGAAATCCGGCTTGCCCATGGCGACCATTTTCGCCATGCCGAGATCCGCTGGGACGACCGTACCGTTGATCTCGTTGTGCGTGACGTGGCCTTTCTCTATCCGCAAGACCGACAGGGCTTCGACGCCGTAGGCGCAAATGCCATGAGGTTCGCCGGCCCGCATGATCGCATCGGCAACGCTCTCGCCGAAATCGGCGGGAACGGCGAGTTCATAGGCGAGTTCGCCTGAAAACGAGATGCGAAACAGCCGTCCCTTGAGACGTCCGCCGAAGAGCTGGACCTCTCTTGCTGCAAGGTAAGGGAAAGCGTCATTGGAAATGTCCTGATCAACGATCTGCTCCAGCACGGCACGCGCCTTCGGTCCGGCTATGGCCATCTGTGCCCATTGGTCGGTGACGGATGCCAGCCTGACGTCGAGTTCGGGCCAGAGTGCTTGAGAGCAGAATTCGAGATGGTTCATCACACTAGCTGCATAGGCAGTCGTCGTGGTCATGAAGTAGCGGTTCTCGCCCAGCCGGCTGGTGGTGCCGTCATCATAGATGAAGCCGTCTTCCCGGAGCATCAGGCCGTAGCGGGCCTTGCCGACCGGCAGCTTGAGAAAGCCGTTGCAATAGACCCGGTTGAGGAATTCGGCTGCATCCGCCCCGCAGATCTCGATCTTCCCCAAGGTCGAGACGTCGCAGAGCCCGACATTTTGTCGAACATTCATGACTTCGCGGTCGACGCTCTCCCGCCAGTTCACTTCATCCGGTTTCGGAAACCAGCTTGAGCGATACCAGAGCCCCGTCTCGACAAAGGTTGCGCCCAGCCGTGCTGCCCAGTCATGCAGGGGCGACTTGCGGACGGGCTGGAAGTGTTTGCCGGTCGATGCTCCGGCAAGCGCCCCGAACGAGACCGGCGTATAAAATGGACGGAACGTCGTGGTGCCGACGTCGGCAGGCGATATGCGTCGCGCTTCGGCCAGTAGGCCGATTGCGTTGACGTTCGATAGCTTGCCCTGATCCGTCGCCATGCCATTGGTCGTGTAGCGCTTGGCGAGTTCCACATGTCCATAGCCCTCCCGAACAGCCAGCCCGAAATCCTTGACATGCACATCGTTCTGGAGGTCGACAAAGGCCTTCGCTTTGATACCAGGAATGGACCAGAGCGGTGGGGCTGGTGCGAGCACACTGTCTCCCTCGATCACTGGGATGTCACAGGCTTTCGCGGAAACGCCAAGCTCGGCAAGAGCCTGAACGGCTGTCTTGCTGGCCGATTCCATGGATGACCTGATGCCCGATACACCGGCGGCGGCACCCGCGATCTGCAGATCCGTCAATCCATCCGGCGCCAAGAAGGCGGCATGGTCATCCGACCAGCGCGGCTTGCCGCCCCGATGGCAGGCCAGGTGGATCACAGGCGAGAAGCCGCCTGACATGGCGAGGCTGTCTACCCCAATCCGTTCGGTTTGCCCTTCATGCCAGATCTCGATCGCTCTAACACGCTTGCGACCCGATACATTGGCGACGAAACCGCCCCTTACGAGCCGCGCGCTACCCTTGAAGTCAATCGCCGCGTCGCGGCGGCTGTCGACGACAACGGCAACCTCGACACCAGCTTTTTCCAAGTCGGCAGCAAGCGCATAGCCACTGTCGTTCGTTGTAAAGATTGCGGTCTTGCGACCGGGCGCCACAGCATGGCGGTTCAGATAGGTGCGCATGGCACCTGCCATCATGACGCCGGGAACGTCATTGCCGCCGAAGACCAGCGGGCGTTCTTCCGATCCGGTCGCCAGAATTGCCTTCCTGGCCGCAATCCGCCATAGGCGCTCAACCGGGCGGTTGGCGTCCGGCGATGCAACATGTTTTTGCACGCGCTCCACGGCACCGAAGACCTGGCCGTCGTACCAGCCGAATGCCGTGGTCCGCGGCATCAGCCTGACATTATCCAGCGAGGCAAGTTCATCCAGGGCACTGGCAACGAAGATCGCTGCCGTCTTGCCTCCGATGCTTGCCGTCTCGCTCAAGAGGAACCCGCCGATTGCGGCATTCTCATCGATCAGGATGACGCGTGCTCCGGCACGCCCGGCCGTCAAGGCGGCCGCAATCCCGGCAGCACCACCGCCGACAATCAGCAGGTCACAATGCGCCCAGCATTTTTCATAGGAGTCGGGATCGGCTTCATAGGTCGCACGGCCAAGCCCCGCCGCCCTGCGGATGACGGGCTCATAGAGCTTTTCCCAGAACTTGGCAGGCCACATGAAGGTCTTGTAATAGAAGCCCGCCGACAGAAAGGGCGAAAGAAGCCCGTTTACGGCACCCATATCGTAGTCGAGAGAGGGCCAGCGATTCTGGCTGTTCGCCTCGAGCCCCTCGTAAAGCTCCTGCATCGTGGCACGGCTGTTGGGTTCGGTACGACCACCGCTGCCAATGGTCATCAGCGCATTGGGCTCGGCCGATCCTGCTGTCAGAATGCCGCGTGGGCGGTGGTATTTGAAACTGCGTCCAACGAGTTGGCGACCATTCGCCAGAAGTGCGGAGGCGAGCGTGTCGCCGGCAAAGCCGCTCATCGGGCGGCCGTCAAAGGTGAAGTTCAGCGGAGCGGTCCGATCGATCAGGCCGCCCTTGCCGAGACGGTACGAGCTCATGCCATCACCGCCTTTGCGTCGGATGCATCCCGGCAGGAGCCCACCTCGTGCGTGGCCGTATCGCGTGTGACGATCAACCAGCGTCGGCAGCCGGCGGTGTGGTGCCAGTATTCATTATAGGTGCCATACGGGTTGTCGCGCAGATACACATAGTCGTGCCAGACTTCCGCGCCGGCCTCGGCATCAGGGCGCGGTAGTGCGGCCCCCTTCACGGTGAACTCTTCCTTGGGTCGAAGCCCGCAATGGGGGCAGGGGATACGGCTGGCCATCGTCGTTGCGCTTTCGGAAAACTCAGTGAAGGTTCGGCTGGGCACCCTGGCCCTTTTCGTCGATCAGATAACCGCGGCGGAAGCGATCCAGCCGGAAGGCCCGCGCAGTCTCATGCGGTTCGCCCTTTGCAATGAGATGGGCAAAGCAATAGCCGGAGGCCGGCGTCGCCTTGAAGCCGCCATAGCACCAGCCGGCATTCAGATAGAGATTGTCGAGATGGGCGCGGTCTATGATGGGCGATCCATCCATCGACATGTCCATGATGCCGCCCCATGATCTCAGCACGCGGATCCGCGACAGGGCAGGGATCATCGCCTTGCCCGCTTCCGCGACATGCTCGACCGTCGCCAGATTGCCGCGCTGGGCATAGGAGTTGTAGCCGTCGATGTCTCCGCCGAAGACAAGGCCGCCCTTGTCGGACTGGGAGACGTAGAAGTGGCCTGCCCCGAATGTGACGACCCCGTCGATGAAGGGTTTGAGCCCCTCGGAGACGAAAGCCTGGAGGACGTGACTTTCGATCGGCAGCTTGAGGCCCATCATGTCGGCAACCCGTGAGGAGTTTCCGGCGGCGGCGACTGCAAGCTTGCCGCAACCGATGAAGCCGCGTGTCGTCTCGACGCCGATGGCCTTTCCGCCCTCGCGGCGAATACCGGTAACCTCGCAGTTCTGCAGAATATCGACGCCATGGCTATCGGCCCCGCGCGCATATCCCCAGGCGACGGCATCATGGCGAACCGTTCCGCCGCGCCTTTGCAGGATGCCCCCCTGGATGGGGAAGCGGGCATTGTCATAGTCGAAGAAGGGCAGCATCGCGCGCACAGCCTCACGATCCAGAAGCTCCGCATCCACCCCATGCAGGCGCATGGCATTGCCGCGCCGCGTATAGGCGTCGCGCTGCGCATCCGAGTGGAAAAGATTGAGGACGCCGCGCTGCGACACCATGGCGTTGAAATTGAAGTCCTGCTCGAGCCCCTCCCAGAGCTTCATCGAAAACTCGTAGAAGGGGTTGTTGCCGGGCAAGAGATAGTTGGAGCGGATGATCGTGGTGTTCCGACCCACATTGCCCGAACCGATATAGCCCTTCTCGACCACGGCGATGTTGCGGATGCCGAATGTCTTCGACAGGTAGTAGGCGGTTGCCAGTCCATGACCGCCGCCGCCGACAATGATTACATCGTAGTGCGGTTTTGGTTCCGGCTGGCGCCAGTGGGCCGCCCAGTTGCGGTTGCCAAAGAGCCCGTTGAGAAAGATCGAGAGTGCCGAATATCGCATCCACTGCTGCCCGGTTCGAAGAATGGGGCTCAGCCTAACGGCGCATCGGAAACTTAAATTGCAGGTTAGAGCCATTTTGCGATACATTGAAGACATGACAGTCTCCCTTGCTTCGTCTCAGCGCTATGGCTTCGTGCTGATCCCGAATTTTGCATTGATGTCCTATGCCTCGGCGACCGAGCCGCTCAGGGCCGCGAACCTGATTGCCCAGACTGCACTTTACGAGGTGGTTCCCCTGTCGTTCGGCGGCCAACCGGTTCCATCCTCGTCGGGATTCGCGGTCCCCTGCGAAGATCTCGCCAAAGCCGGTACGCTCTGCCACACGGTGTTCGTCGTCGCCGGCGGCAATCCGGAGGACTGGAGCGAGGCGGCGGCGCTCCAACCCTTGCTCCGACGTCTCGCCCGCCAGGGCGTTCGCATCGGGGGGATTTCCAGCGGATCCTTCATTCTGGCCGCTGCCGGCCTGCTCGATGGTCGCGATTTTACCATTCATTGGGAGCACGCTCCGGCCTTGCGCGAAGCCTTTCCTCATCTGTCTCCGCGCCAGGCCCGCTACGTAATTGATGGTGACCGGGTGACATGCGGTGGCGGCGTCGCACCGCTCGACCTGATGCACGCCGTGATCGGAAGTCGGATGGGCGCCGCCTTTGCCCGCCGTGTCAGCGACTGGTATCTGCATACGGCTGTTGCCGACCCGACAGCGCCGCAGCGGGGGTCGTCGAGCGAACGCTACGGGACGCATCACCCCGCTCTGATCACGGTCCTCGAGAAGATGGAAACGACGATCGAACAGCCGCTTGATCGACGCAGCATGGCCCGGCTTGCATCCGTGAGCCCCCGACATCTCGATAGGTTGTTTTCGGAGCATCTTGGCGTGAGTTTTCACGATACCTACCGGCGGATAAGGCTCGATCACGCCCGGCGCCTGCTGGAGCAAAGTCCGCTCTCACTCTCTGAGCTGGCCTTTGCCGCAGGCTTTTCGAGCGCCTCGCATTTTTCCCGCGCCTTCAAAGAGCATTTTGGACTGACGCCAAAATCCGCTAGAGCAAACAAACGGACGTCTTGAGGGCGTGCCGAGGCCCGGAGGAAGAGACACGATGGCAAAGAGCGGGAAAGAGCTGGTGAACCCTGCCAAGGCGGCACTTGCCCAGGATCCCCATGCAGTTCGTGAGCCGCGTGCCAACAATCTCGAAATGGCAATCGGCCATGAGGTGCGCACGTATCGCAAGAAGCTCGGCATCACGGTCGCCGACATGGCCGCCGCCACCGGCATGTCCGTCGGCATGCTGTCGAAGATCGAAAACGGCAACATTTCGCCTTCGCTGACAACCCTTCAGGCATTGTCCAAAGCGCTTGGCGTGCCGATCACCGCCTTCTTTCGGGGCTTTGAGGAACCGCGTAGCGCAAGCTTCGTCAAGGCCGGGGAAGGCGTGCATCTGGAGCGTCGGGGAACTCGTGCCGGCCACCACTACAGTCTGCTCGGTCATATCGAGAACAACACATCAGGCGTCATCGTCGAACCCTATCTGATCACGCTGAACGCCTCCTCCGATGTCTTTCCGACGTTCCAGCACGAAGGCATGGAGTTCCTCTACATGCTGGAGGGCGAGGTGGTTTATCGCCATGGTGATAGCCTCTACCGCATGGAAGCCGGCGACAGCCTGTTCTTCGATGCCGATGCGCCGCACGGCCCGGAAGAACTGGTCAAATTGCCGGCGCGCTACCTGTCCATCATCTCCTATCCGCAGCAACAATAGTTGCCTAAAAAGAAAAAAATATTCCTAAGGATTGATTTTGCTAACGCCCACTGCTAGGTCTGTCTCCAACGAAAAATGGAGATCACGGCCATGTGCGGCATTGTGGGTTTGTTCCTGAAAGACAAGACGCTGGAGCCCCGTCTAGGGGATCTGCTGTCGGATATGCTGATCACCATGACCGATCGTGGACCGGATTCCGCCGGTATCGCGATCTATGGCGGCACGACCGACGGCAAGGCCAAGGTGACGATCCAGTCTGCCGATCCGGCCAGCGATTTCCCGGGCCTCGACGCAGATCTGGCGAAAGCCGGCATTGACGCTGCCGTCACGATCAAAAGCACCCATGCGGTCATCGAGATCGCAGCGTCCCGGCTTGGCGAAATCCGCGCAATCCTGAGCGATATCCGTCCCAACACCCGCATCATGGGTTCGGGCGAAAGCGTCGAGATCTTCAAGGAAATCGGCCTGCCGAAGGATGTGGTCAGGCGCTTCGACGTCCGCTCTATGGGCGGCACGCATGGCATTGGCCACACCCGTATGGCCACCGAAAGCGCCGTCACCACGCTCGGCGCCCACCCCTTCTCGACAGGGGCGGACCAGTGCCTAGTCCACAACGGCTCGCTGTCGAACCACAACAATCTGCGCCGTGAACTCATCCGTGAAGGCATGAGCTTCGAGACCCAGAACGACAGTGAAGTCGCCGCCGCCTATCTCACGGCGGAGATGGCCAAGGGCAAGGACCTCGGTGAGGCGCTGACCGGCGCGCTCGACGATCTCGACGGCTTCTTCACCTTCGTCGTCGGCACAAAGTCGGGCTTCGGCGTTGTGCGCGATCCGATCGCCTGCAAACCGGCCGTCATGGCCGAGACCGATCAGTATGTCGCCTTCGGCTCGGAATACCGTGCGCTGGTCAATCTGCCGGGCATCGAGACCGCCCGCGTCTGGGAGCCGGAACCGGCAACCGTCTACTTCTGGGATCACGACAAGGCCGCTTGAAGCCTCGCCTCACACGACACGAAAGTTTGCTCCATGCCTGTTTTCGATCTTTCTCAGACGCCGCTGCGTGACCTGAACAGCGCTCTTCACGCGCTCAGCGCCGGCGCCAATGATACTGCCTTCGAAGTCGTCAACCCGCGCGGCAGCCATGCCGTCGCCGTCGGCATCGACGCCCCCGTCACCGTCGAGGTCAAAGGTTCCGTCGGCTATTACTGTGCCGGCATGAACGACGGCGGCACCGTCACGGTCCATGGTTCCGCCGGACCGGGTGTTGCTGAAAACATGATGTCTGGCACCGTGATCATCGAAGGCGACGCTTCGCAATATGCCGGCGCCACTGGTCGTGGCGGGCTGCTCGTCATCAAGGGTAACGCCGCCTCGCGTTGCGGCATCTCGATGAAGGGCATCGATATCGTCGTCAAAGGCTCGATTGGCCATATGTCGGCCTTCATGGGCCAGTCCGGTCACCTCGTTGTCTGTGGCGACGCCGGCGAAGCGCTCGGTGACAGTCTCTATGAGGCAAAGCTCTTCGTGCGCGGCACGGTGAAGAGCCTCGGCGCCGACTGCATAGAGAAGGAGCTGCGACCCGAACACCTCGAAAAGCTCGCCGAGCTTTTGGCAAAGGCCGGCATCACGGACGTGAAGCCGGAAGAGTTCAAGCGCTACGGTTCGGCCCGCAAGCTCTACAATTTCAATATCGACAACGCTGACGCGTACTGAGGCGAGGAACAGCCATGAGCTACCACAACCCTTTCACCCCGCCGCGCAAGTCCGCAACCTTCGACGATTACACGCTGGCCGAAATCCGCCGCGCAGCCGCTACCGGCATCTATGACATCAGAGGCGCCGGCACCAAGCGCAAGGTCCCGCATTTCGACGACCTGCTCTTCCTCGGTGCGTCGATCTCGCGTTATCCGCTCGAAGGCTATCGCGAGAAATGCGACACGTCCGTGGTGCTCGGTACCCGCTTTGCCAAGAAGCCTATCTACCTGAAGACCCCGATCACCATTGCCGGCATGTCCTTCGGCGCTCTCTCCGGCAATGCCAAGGAAGCGCTCGGCCGCGGCGCCACACTTGCCGGCACATCGACCACCACAGGCGACGGCGGCATGACCGACGAGGAGCGTGGCCACAGCCAGACGCTGGTCTATCAGTATCTCCCCTCGCGCTACGGCATGAACCCGAAAGACCTGCGTCGTGCCGACGCGATCGAAGTGGTGGTTGGCCAGGGTGCCAAGCCCGGCGGCGGCGGCATGCTGCTTGGCCAGAAAATCTCCGACCGCGTCGCCAACATGCGCAATCTGCCCAAGGGCATCGATCAGCGCTCCGCCTGCCGCCACCCGGACTGGACCGGTCCGGACGATCTCGAAATCAAGATCCTCGAATTGCGCGAGATCACCGACTGGGAAAAGCCGATCTATGTGAAGGTCGGTGGTGCCCGCCCGTACTATGATACGGCCCTTGCCGTGAAAGCCGGTGCCGATGTCGTTGTGCTCGACGGCATGCAGGGCGGGACGGCCGCCACCCAGGACGTCTTCATCGAGAATGTCGGCATGCCAACGCTCGCCTGCATCCGTCCTGCCGTGCAGGCGCTGCAGGATCTCGGCATGCATCGCAAGGTGCAACTGATCATCTCTGGCGGCATCCGCTCCGGTGCCGATGTGGCGAAAGCCCTGGCACTGGGCGCCGATGCGGTGGCGATCGGCACGGCAGCGCTCGTTGCCATCGGCGACAATGACCCGAAGTGGGAAGAGGAATATCAGAAGCTCGGCACCACGGCCGGCGCCTATGACGACTGGCATGAAGGCAAGGACCCAGCCGGCATCACCACCCAGGATCCGGAACTCGCCGCCCGCCTCGATCCGGTGGCTGCCGGTCGTCGGCTTGCCAACTACCTGAAGGTCATGACGCTGGAAGCCCAGACGATTGCGCGCGCCTGCGGCAAGAACAAGCTGACCAATCTCGAGCCGGAAGATCTCTGCGCGCTCACCATGGAAGCTGCCGCCATGGCGCAAGTGCCGCTCGCCGGCACCAGCTGGTATCCCGGCAAGGGAGGTTTCTAACACCCTGATGGCCGCATCCGACCTCCCACGGATGCGGCCATTTCCTTTCAACCAATGTGTCTCAATCCATAAAAACAGGGGAACGACGTGACACAGGATCTTGCAAGCTTCGCCGCCGAGCGCGGCATCAAATATTTCATGATCAGCTATACCGACCTCTTTGGCGCCCAGCGCGCCAAGCTGGTGCCGGCAGAAGCGATCGCCGACATGCAGAAGGATGGTGCGGGCTTTGCCGGCTTCGCAACCTGGCTCGATCTGACACCGGCCCATCCCGATCTTTTCGCCATTCCCGACGCCTCCTCGGTCATCCAGCTTCCCTGGAAGAAGGATGTCGCCTGGGTCGCCGCCGACTGCGTGATGGAAGACAAGCCCGTCGAACAGGCACCGCGCGTGGTGCTTAAGCGGCTGGTCGCGGAAGCCGCAGAGCTGGGCCTCAGGGTCAAGACCGGCGTCGAGCCGGAATTCTTCCTGATCTCGGCTGATGGCGAAAAGATCTCGGATGAATTCGATACGGCCGAAAAGCCCTGCTACGACCAGCAGGCTCTGATGCGCCGCTACGATGTCATCGCCGAGATCTGCGACTACATGCTGGAACTGGGCTGGAAGCCCTACCAGAACGACCATGAAGACGCCAACGGCCAGTTCGAGATGAACTGGGAGTATGACGATGCGCTTGTCACGGCTGACAAGCATTCCTTCTTCAAGTTCATGGTGAAATCCGTCACCGAAAAGCATGGGCTGCGCGCCACCTTCATGCCGAAACCCTTCAAGGGCCTGACCGGCAATGGCTGCCATGCGCATATTTCGGTCTGGGATACGGACGGCAAGTTCAATGCCTTTGCCGACAAGGCCATGCCCTTCGGTCTCTCGGCCAAGGGCAAGACCTTCCTCGGCGGCATCATGAAACATGCCTCGGCGCTCGCTGCTATCACCAATCCGACGGTCAATTCCTACAAGCGCATCAACGCGCCGCGCACGGTCTCCGGGGCCACCTGGGCACCGAACACTGTCACCTGGACGGGCAACAACCGCACCCACATGGTCCGTGTGCCCGGTCCCGGCCGCTTCGAACTGCGCCTGCCGGACGGCGCGGTGAACCCGTACCTGTTGCAGGCGATCATCATTGCAGCCGGCTTGAGCGGCTTGAAGTGTGATGCCGATCCGGGTCCGCACCACGATATCGACATGTACCGCGACGGGCATCTGATCAAGGATGCGCCGAAGCTGCCGCTCAACCTGCTCGATGCGCTGCGCGCCTATGAGGAAGACAAGGGCCTGCAGGCAGCCCTCGGCACTGAATTCTCCGCCGCCTATCTCAAGCTGAAGCACGGCGAGTGGAATACCTATTGCTCGCAGTTTACCGCCTGGGAGCACCAGACGACGCTCGACGTCTGACATCGTTGAAAGATCCGCAGATGTCTCGGTTCCGATCCGAGGCATCTGCACCCTCTCGCCATCATTCCCGTTGCAGATCCGCGCCACACCGGCGAGGATGGCGGCGCAACACCGACCTATGCCCAGACCGGAGCCTGAACCGATGAAACACGTCCTGACCGTATCCTGCAAGTCGACCCGCGGCATCGTCGCCGCGATCACGGGCCTGCTTGCAGAGAAGGGCTGTTACATCGTCGACTCATCACAGTTCGACGATCTCGACACTGGCCTGTTTTTCATGCGGCTCAGCTTCATCATCCAGGATGGCGCGACGATCGACGAGATCGTGGCCGGGCTTGAGCCGGTGAAAAAGAGATTCGGCATGACCGCCGAATTCCATGACGGCGATGCCAAGATGAAGGTGCTGTTGATGGTCTCGCGCTTCGGCCATTGCCTGAACGACCTTCTCTATCGCTGGAAGATCGGCGCGCTTCCGATCGACATTGTCGGCGTTGTCTCCAACCACTTCGATTACCAGAAGGTCGTCGTCAACCACGACATCCCCTTCCACCACATCAAGGTGACCAAGGACAACAAGCCTCAGGCCGAGGCGCAACTCCTCGATCTGGTCGAACAGACCGGCACCGAGCTCATCGTTCTCGCCCGCTACATGCAGGTGCTCTCAGACAGTCTGTGCCGGAAAATGTCGGGCAAGATCATCAACATCCACCACTCGTTTCTGCCGAGCTTCAAGGGCGCGAACCCCTACAAGCAGGCCTATGAGCGCGGCGTGAAGCTGATCGGGGCGACGGCCCATTACGTCACCGCCGATCTCGACGAAGGCCCGATCATCGAGCAGGACACCGTGCGCGTGACCCATGCCCAGTCGCCGGAGGATTACGTCTCGATGGGTCGCGACGTGGAAGCCCAGGTTCTGGCCCGCGCCATCCACGCCCATATCCACCACCGCACCTTCATCAACGGCAACCGCACCATCGTCTTCCCGCCGAGCCCGGGCTCTTACGCCTCCGAGCGCATGGGGTGAGCACAAAGCGGGTTCGGTTTGCGTGACCAGTTTCGGGCGTTTCGCTCACTGGATTTTCGTCGGCGTTCCCATCGCCACTATTACAATTCTCAGATTTCATCTGGCTGTCACGAGCCGGTGGCAAGGCGATCTCGAACGAACGAGAGTTGTGCCGTGCCCCGTCTGACCCTGAATACAATCACCAAACACTTCGCCAACTTCCAGGCGCTGCACGATGTGAGCCTGTCTGTCCCGGATGGTGCATTCCTGGCGCTGCTTGGACCTTCAGGCTGTGGAAAGACAACACTGCTTCGAATGATTGCCGGGCTCGATGTGCCGGATCGCGGCGAGATCCGCTTCGATGATACTGTTGTTGCAGGGCCGTCCGCATTCATTCCGCCGGAACAGCGCGAGGTCGGGATGGTGTTCCAGTCCTATGCGCTCTGGCCGACCATGACAGTCAGGGGAAATATCGAATTTGGTCTCAAGGTCGCTGGTCTCTCATCGCGTGAGCGTAACGCCCGGATCGAGGAGGTTCTCGAGGTTGTCGGTCTGAGGGGGTTCGGAAGTCGCCGACCGCATGAACTCTCGGGCGGCCAGCGTCAGCGGGTGGCGCTGGCGCGATCTCTTGCAATGCGGCCAAAGCTCATTCTGCTCGATGAACCGCTCGCCAATCTCGACGCACATCTGCGCGAGACCATGCTCGCCGAGTTTCGCCGCATCCACAGCCTGACGGGGGCGACCTTCGTCTTCGTCACCCACGACCAGGATGAGGCTATGGCTGTTGCGACCCATGTCGCGGTGATGGATCGTGGCAAGCTGGAACAGATGGGGACGCCTGAAGACCTCTATTTGAGACCTGCCACGCCGATGGTGGCACGGTTCATAGGCCGCGGCCGCACATTGCCGGTCAACGTCCTACGCTCGCAGGGCGATCGAGTGGTCGTGCAACTTGGCGGGCATGTGCTTGAACTGCCGGGACAGGCGCGGGTTGGTCGCGGATGGCTCTGCATCCATGCGTCCGATCTTTCGCGCGTGGCTGAGGGCGGCCACCTGAAGACGGAGCTCGCAGGGCAAGTTTTCCAGAACGGCGCCTGGCTTAGTCACTGTGTGCCGACCGAAATCGATGGCGATATAGTCAGTCTCCCGCTGAAGGATAGGATAGCCCCGGGCACGCCAATTGACCTTGTCGTCAACAGCGGATGGGTGATCGGACATGCTGATAAGGAATCTGCCTTGATGCCGGCAGGGGAGAATGTTGAGAGCGTTTGATCCCCGGATCATGCTGTCCCGTAGCGACGGGCATGTCTACACAAGACGGATGTAACGCCTCCTCACCAAAGAGCCGGTGAATGTCACGGGACGATCATCAAACTGTAGTCTAGCCGTCATCGGTGCGCGTTAGGCGGAAGGGGCTGGGCCGCCGTAATCCGGCGTCGCATTTGCTTTCTTTCGTCTGGTCTCGGCCGCCCTACAGCGTTCCTAGACTTTTCCAACGAGGTTTCCATGTCGTTCATCCGAATGCTTGTCGCCACCACCGTTCTTGCCGGTTTTGCTTTTCATGCTCAGGCAGAGGACACGATCACCGTCTACACGTCGCAGCCGCAGGACCAGATGACGGATGTCATCAAGGCGTTTAACGTTGATCATCCGGAGATCAAGGTCGAGCTCTTCCGTTCCGGCACGACGGAAGTCATGGCCAAGCTGCAGGCTGAATATGCTGCCGGCAACAGCCCTGCCGATGTGATCCTGATCGCCGACACGGTCGCGATGACGCAGCTCAAGAATGATGACCGACTGCTCGCCTATACCGACGCGCCGGTCGAAGGCATCGATCCGAGCTTCTTCGATGCCGACAAGACATTCTTCGGGACGAAGGTCATAACCACCGGCATAGTCTATAACACTGACCTGGTGAAAACCGCACCGACGAGCTGGAACGACCTCCTGGCTGCCGATACGGCGAAGAGCCTGATCATGCCGAGCCCGCTTTATTCGGGTGCCGCCGTTATCCACGTGGGCACGATGGCGCAGCAGCCTGAGTTCGGCTGGGCCTATTACGAGAAGCTGGCGGATGCCGGAGCCGTCGCCGGCCAGGGCAATGGGACAGTCATCGAGGCCGTTGCCCGCGGCGAAAAGGCCTACGGCATCATCATCGAATACATGGCGCTGAACGCCAAGAAGAAGGGCTCGCCTGTTGACTTCGTCTTTCCGGCCGAAGGCGTCAGCTCGATCACCCAGCCGGTTGCCGTGCTCAAGGGGTCGGACGCAGCCGAAGCGGCCAAGACATTCGTGGCCTGGCAGCTTTCCAAGCCCGCCCAGGCACAGGCAGCAGCGCAAGGCTACTTCCCGATCCTGCCGAGTGTTGCGCAGCCGGAAGGCTATCCGGCACTCACCACACTGAAAATTCTCCCCGCCGACAGCGCAGCCATGCTGAAGGCTGACACCGAAAACAAGGAAAAATTCGCCGAACTCTTCGGTGGCTGATCTCCATGCGCGTGCCAGCATTTTCGGGAGGCGAGCGGCTGCTCGTCTCCCTTCTCTTTCTTTATGTGGTCACGACCACGCTTTGGCCGCTTGCCCGGCTTTTCGCCAGTGCTTTCCAGTCCGGCGAGGATGGGGCAGCTCTCGGGTTAATGCTTTCGACACTCACCAGTCGATCGACGCTTCGGGCGCTGACCGGCACATTGCAGACGGCGGGACTTTCTGTGATTGTTTCGCTTGTGCTCGGTGTTGCCCTGGCATTCGCCATCAGCCTGTTGAGGCTTAAAAGCCGAACGGCACTTACGTTTCTGATCCTGATGCCGTTGATCGTACCGTCGCAGACCATGGCGTTAGCATGGATCGAACTCTTCGGCGCCAACTCGCCCATCCTGAAACCGCTGGGCTTCGCTCCTCAGCCGGGCACGACCAATCCGCTCTATTCGATCGGTGGCATTGCGCTCGTCATGGGTATTGAACACATGCCGCTTGTCTTTATCGCAGTCCGGTCTGCCTTGCGGGCACTCCCTGCCGATCTGGTCGAAGCCGCTCGCATCCTCGGAGTTTCACCGCATCGGATTGGAACAGGAATCGTCCTGCCGATCGTCATGCCTTCCGTCCTTGCGGGCGGCTTGATCGCGTTCACCGCCGCGATCGGAAATTTCGGCGTACCGGCGCTTCTCGGCATACCAGGTCGCATCTCGGTGCTGACGACATTGATCTATCAGCGCCTGAATGGTTTCGGACCGGCTGCGGCTGGGCAGGTGGCGACACTTGCCCTTACCCTTGCGCTCATGGCTGCGCTTGCCATCTTTCTGCGCAATATCGTGATGACGCGCATCGCAGTGCCACTTCCCGCTGGTGCGCCGTTCATGTCTCAACGACAGGCCCCGCTTGTCGAGGTGCTGCTTTGGTGTGTGGTGCTTTTCTTGTCGATTCTTCCGCTCGCAGCTCTCATGATGACCGCGTTGCTGCCGGCGATTGGCGTTCCCATTCGTCTTGACACAATCGGTCTCGAGCAGTTCCGCGCGGTACTCGAGAATGCAGCCGTCCGGCGCGCCTTTGGCAATTCGCTGATGTTGGCGGGTGTTACGGCTTTCACAAGCGTCGCGGTTGCTATCCCCTTTGCCTATCTTGCGGTCGGACGATCAAACACTCTTCTCAAGGTCCTGGACGTCGCCATTGAGGCGCCTTGGGTGATCCCCGGCACCGTCGTGTCGCTTGGCATGATCGTCGCTTTCCTGCAGCCGCTTCCGCTGGTCGGGGTGTCGATCTATGGCACGATGGCCATCCTTGTTGTCGCCTATCTTGCCCGTTTTTTGCCGCTGGTCTTGCGACCTGTTGCTGCGGCTGCTCAGTCTGCCGATCCCTCGCTGGACGAAGCCGGTCGGGTGGTCGGCGCCGGCCTTGCCCGACGTATCCTGTCGATTTTCCTGCCGGGTATCTTACCGGCGGCGATGGCCGGCGTAATCCTTGTCGTGATGACCGCGCTGAATGAACTGACGCTTTCGGCGTTGCTCTGGTCCTCAGGCAATGAGACGATCGGCGTTATGGTATTCGCGCTGCAATATGAGGGCAACTCGACGGCGGCGGCGGCGCTTGCCGTCTTGTCGACTTTTCTCGTCTTCGTGTTGGCGGCGGCTGCAACGATCCTTGCCCGAGTCCTGCCCAGGGGCGCGCTTCCCTGGATGGACTGAGGCGTAGGCGATATTGCAGGCGGCTTGAGGGAGCGCTTGAGAAAAAATGCGTTCCATGAACCGGCTCAGAGCGTTCACTGAGGTAAAGCCGAGCCGGTTCTTGACCCCTTGTGATGCCGAGAATGCGGCGCACAATCTCAATGCGGCCGTGATGGGGTCAGGCCTTTAGATGTAGCTGTGCAGATACTCCGTCAGGCAGAACATCGCCATGGCCTGTCCGTAGGGCATGGAAGTCCGCGGAATGGTCCGATAGTAGTCGAGATCGTCCGAGACGCCGGTGCCGAACGACACCTGCTGCAACTCACCTTTTGCGTCGATATTGGCCACGACCGCTTGGACGGCGCGTTCAGCCACGACCGCAAACTCCTCTGGCAGATAGCGTTTTCGTACAGCCTTCATCAGGCCATAGGCAAATCCCGCGGTCGCGGAAGCCTCCAGGTAGCTCTCGGGATCGTCGATCAGCGTGTGCCAGAGACCGCTGGCATCCTGGTATTTCCTCAGCGCTTCGGCCTGCGCGCGCAACACGGCAAGCAGATGACGCCGGATTGGATCCCCTTCCGGTAGATTGAGCATCTCGATGAATTCCGGGATCGCGATCGTCACCCAGCTATTGCCACGCGCCCAGAGTGCCCGGCCGAAGTTGTTCCGGCCGTTAAAGGTCCAGCCGTGGTACCAGAGACCAGACGAGGTGTCGGCCAGGAACCGGGTATGTGCCAGAAACTGGTACTTGGCTTCCTCGACATAATCGGGACGCTCGAGAAGCAGGCCGATCTTGGCAAGCGGCAGCACGCTCATCATCAGCGTATCGTCCCAAAGCTGCTGGTCGTTCACCAGATGATAGACGATGTGCTGCAATCCACCGTCCTCAGTCTTCGGCATCCCGTGCATGACCCATTCGGCCCATGTATCGAGATAGGGGATCCAGGATTGGTCCGGCCGGCACTCGTACAGACATGCAAGTGTGAGGAATGGTGCGACGGTATTGACGTTTTTCGTTGGCGTACCTTCTTCGAACCGCGCGGCGAACCATCGTGTTATGATGTCCAGTGCCTTGGGATCGTTGGACATCTGCCAGTACTTGAACAGGCCATAGAGGCCGATGCCATGGGTCCATTCCCAGCCATTCCAGCCTTTTGTATCGATCTCGCGGCCATCCTCCAGACGCAGGAGAAAGGCGCCGGTCTCGTCCTTGATGTTGATGAGGTTCTCGGTGAGGCGGCCAATCAGAGAGATGATCTCCGGTCGGGCTGCGATATGGGTCTTCTGGCGAAGCAGGGGATGCATGGAATGTCCTCTCTGGGCGATCAGATGTTGGCGGGTCAGGCTGCGATATCTGCGAGCCCGGCCGGGAGTTGCTTTGCCGTAGCGGCGATCATCGCCCGGAACAGTTCGCTGGCTCGCTCCGCACCGATCGGAGCGACGAGGGGGTCCGCCAGGAAGAGGCCTTCAAGTGCGGCGGCGTCTTCCGAAATCACCGCGGCGAGAAGGGCGTTTTGACGGTCTGCATGGGGGCGTACCAAGGCCTCAACCGCTGCCGGCAGTCGTCCCGCCCGGATGGGGCGAATGCCATGGCCCGAGAAGAGAACATTGGTCTCGACGATTGTCCCCGGCGCCAGACCTTCCATATGGCCTGTATTCGGCATGTTGGCATTGACCACCAGGACGTCTCCGCGGGTGAGGGCCCGGATCTGGGCTACGAGCGCTTCTTCGGATGGCGGGCGGGGTGTCGGCGCAGTATTGGCTGTCTGAACCCTTTCAGCGGCAGCCTGCCGCTCGATGCGGTCCCGGCGACGCCAGTCGACTGGGGTGAGTGCGAAACCCCAATCCGTGCAGCGATCAAGGTACCAGCTCTGCGGCACGAACTCCGCCAGGTGCCGGTCGCCGGCCGCAGCAGCAATGCCGTAGCGCGCCGCGAGGTCGAACTTTACCTGGTTATGGTCCTCATAGAGCCGGGCGAACTCGTTCGTCTGGTCAATCGGCTCGGGGCGCCAGCCCTTTGACCGGTGTTCGGCCGCGAACGCCAGATAGTCCGGCATCCAGTCCCGTCCACCAACAAAGGCGCGGTCAACAAAGGTGAAGTGATTGATGCCAAGCACATTGGTCTGAACGTCGTGGAAGCCGAAGCGGTCGGTGCCTTCCGCGCGGTTGGCGAGCCAGGCGATGATTTTGCGCAGCTTCGTTACCTCATGGCATTCGCCCCAGGCCTTGATTGCGGGAAATGCCGCGTAAAGCGCACCGGTCAGGACTGACATGGGGTTTGTCAGGTTGCACACATAGGCCTTTGGGCAAAATTCACCGATGGCGCGACCGATTGCGAGCATGGCTGGAATGGCACGCATGGCCCGGAGATACCCGCCGGGGCCGACCGTATCTCCTACTGATTGGAGAATGCCCATGGAGGCCGGCAGATCGATGTCATGAGCCATGTCATCGAAGCTTCCCGGCAGGATGGACACCACGACGAAGTCGGCGCCAATGAGGGCATCGTCGATATTGGTCGGTGCCGAGTAACGGATCGAAAGGCCTGCTGCCTCTGACATGCGGTTGCCGATCGTGGCATTGCGCTGGGCGGCTTGGTTGTCGATGTCGAACAGCCGAACTTCGCCGGCGATCGTGCGGTCATGGATGAGATCTGACATCAGGACCTGTGCCCAATTCAATGAGCCTCCGCCGATATAGGCAAGAACGATTTCGGTATCGGAACGGGATCGGTTGAGCATGGCGGTTCCTCCTGGACACAGGTGTTCGTTCGGCAAAGGTCGATGCGACTGACCGCAGAGTTAAATTGTTGTCGACTTCAGTTTCGACGCAGGGAGAGACCCGCCGCATCGAAAAGATGGCATTGGTTGGGGTCGAAACGCAGCTCGACATCCGCGCCGTGCCGGATCGCCAGTTGGCCTGGCACGGAAACGGTGAGGTTGGTCCCAGACACCGTCGTGACATACAGAACAGTCGCGCCACCGAGTTGCTCGACAAGTTCGACCTTCGCAGCCGTGAGTGAGATCCCCTCGTCGCCGCCAACGGTGATGTGCTCTGGTCGAACGCCGAAGGTGATGTGGGCACCCGCCATCAGCCCGGACCAGCCGGGATTGAGTTTCAGGCTCTGACCGCCGATCTCGATCGTGTCCTGTCCAATGACAGTGCCATCGACAAGGTTCATTTTCGGCGAGCCGATGAAGCCAGCAACAAACCGGTTGGCCGGATGATTGTACAGATCGAGCGGCGAGCCTGTCTGCATGATCTCGCCGGCCCTCAGCACGACGATTTTGTCAGCCATGGTCATGGCTTCCGTCTGGTCATGGGTCACGTAGATCATCGTATTGCCGAGGCGCTCGTGCAGTTTGGTGATTTCGACGCGCATCTGGACGCGAAGTTCGGCATCGAGGTTCGAGAGTGGTTCGTCGAAGAGAAAGATCTTCGGATCGCGCACAATCGAGCGCCCGATTGCCACACGCTGGCGTTGGCCGCCGGACAGGGCCTTCGGCCGACGCTGCAGGAGGTGCGTGATCTGCAGAATTTCGGCCGCCTGCATGACGCGGCGCTCGATTTCCTCGCGCTTGTAACGGGCGGTTTCGAGGCCAAAGGCCAGGTTCTTGTAGACGGTCATGTGCGGATAAAGCGCATAGCTTTGGAAGACCATGGCGATGCCACGCTTGGAGGCTGCAACATCATTCATCCGCTGGCCGTCTATCAGCAGATCCCCATCCGATATGGTCTCTAGACCTGCGATCATCCGCAGCAGGGTCGACTTTCCGCAGCCGGACGGGCCGACGAAGACGGTGAATTCACCGGGTGCGATATCCAGATCGATCCCGCGAATGATCTCCAGCGCCCCGAAGCGTTTGACGACCTTCCGCAACTGAATAGGTGTAGTCATGGTTTTCCATCCGAATGTCTGTTGTCGGTCCATCTTTCAGGAGCCGTATATTCTCGTATTCAGCGCTTCATGCCGGTGGTCGCGATCCCCTCGATGAGGAGGCGCTGGCAGCACAGGAAGATGAGGAAGATTGGCACCAGCGAGAGCAGGGACATCGCAAAGAGTTCGCTCCAGCTCGACGATCCGCTTGAATCCACGAAGGAGCGCAGGGCGAGCTGGACCGTGTATTTGCTCATGTCGCTGATGTAGATGAGGGGGCCGAAGAAATCCTCCCACGTCCAGATGAAGGAGAAGATCGAAGCGGTTGCGAGCACAGGCAGCGATAGAGGCAGAATGACCTTCCAGTAGATGCGCCAGGGACTGCATCCGTCCATCATTGCCGCCTCGTCGAGCTCGCGCGGGATGCCGCGGAAGAACTGGACCATAAGGAAGATAAAGAAGGCATCCACGGCGAAATATCTGGGCACGATCAACGGCAGCCAGCTGTTGATCCATCCCAGTTCGCGAAAGAGCACATATTGCGGGATAAGCGTCACGTGATACGGCAGCATCAATGTTCCGAGCATCAACGCGAACCAGATGCGTTTTGCCGGGAACTCCAGTCGGGCGAAGGCATAGGCGGCCAGCGAGCAGGCGACGACATTGCCGACCGTGGCCAGAACCGACACGATCAGGGAATTCAGGAAGAACTGTCCAAAGCTGACGCTGAGGCCGAACCAGCCGTTCGAATAGGCTTGTAGCGTCACTTGCGATGGGATCAGCCCGCTGTCGGCGGCGAAAAGCTCTTCAGCTGGCCGGATGGAGCCCGACGCCATCCAAAGGATGGGGTAGAGCATCACGAAAGAGGCGACGATCAGGATCAGGTGGCTGAGGCCACCACGAAGCCGCGGAAACCTCGGCTCAGTGCCGGGCAGGGCGGGCGTCATATCACTCATCGTAATGGACCCAGTATCTTGTTGAGGCGAAGGAGAGGGCCGTAACGCCCGCGATGATGACCACCAGTACCCAGGCGAGGGCCGAGGCATAGCCCATGCGGAAGTAGCCGAAGGCCTCCTGGTAGAGATAGAGTGTGTAGAAGAGCGTCGAATTGATCGGTCCGCCGGTGCCGCCCGAAATGATGAAGGCAGGCGTGAAGGCCTTGAAGGCATCGATCGTCTGGATCACGACATTGAAGAAGATGACGGGCGACAGGAGCGGCAGGGTAATCTTGACGAATTGCCGCCGCGCCGAAGCGCCGTCCAGGCTCGCAGCCTCATACATGTCCGTCGGGATCTGGCGCAGGCCCGCAAGGAAGATGATCATGGGCGATCCGAACTGCCAGACCGATAGGATGACAAGAGTGTAAAGCGAATAGTTCGGGTTCGATATCCAGCTCGGGCCTTCGATGCCAAAGGTGGAGAGGGCGCTGTTGACCAAGCCGTTTGCGGCGAACAACTGGCGCCACAGCACGGCGATCGCGACAGACGCGCCGAGAAGCGACGGCAGATAGAAGATCGCGCGGTAGAGGCTGAGGCCGCTGAGGCCACGGTTCAACAACATCGCCACGCCGAGCGCAAACGTGAGTTTGAGGGGAACGGACAAGGCGACGTAGAGAAAGGTCACCTTCATCGCTGCGGTGAACTTCGGGTCTGCGGTCGCCATTCGCACGTAATTCTCGGTACCTACCCATTCCGGGCTGCTGAGCAGGTCGAAGTTGGTGAAGGACAAGTAGAGCGACATTAACGCCGGACCCAATGTAAGCCCGAAGAAGCCGACCAGCCATGGCAGGAGAAACAGGTAGCCCGTGACGCCGCCGTGGAACCACGAACGTCCGGTGGGTATGGATGAGCGCATAGCGCCCGGATCACGGGTGCTCTCTGACTGGCTGGTCGGCATGGGATCAGCCTCGCTTCAGATTTGCCGAGGTTTCGGAGACGAGTGTTTCGCCGGCTTGCTCGGGCGTCGATTGCTCGAAGGCAACTTCCTGGCTGATCCGGGTCAGAACATTGTAGTTCTCGCCCGAACCCTTCGGCGGCGGCGGCGGTAGCGGCCCGGAATAGGCTTCTATGTGGCTGATGAACGCAAGTGCTTTGCGACCCACGTCGTCAACCTTGCTGGCCAGCGCGTCGCGGATTTCCGGTGCCGCCGGCACGCCGCGTTCGATGCCAAGGATGAGGGCACCTTCGGGCTCGCGGGCGAGGAAGTTCGCCAAGGCGACAGCGATGTTCGGGTTTTTGGCGCCCGCCGTGACCGACAGCATCTGGGATGGCTTCAGGTAGTGGCCCGGCTTGCCCCCATCCAAAGTGGGGCAGGCAATCAGATCGAGCGTGGATTTTGCCAGCTTTTGATATCCAGCGAACTGGTTTGAGAAGGCAAAATCGGTTGCCGCAGTGCCAGTTGTTAGTGGCGCAGTCTCGATCGTGTTCTTGTAGAGCGCCTGGACGTCAGGCGGGACGCACCCGCCCGATGCGCGAATTTCGGACCAAAGCTTGAACCAGTCCGTAGCATCGGTCACGTCATAACCCAGGTTCCCATCGGCCGTATACAGCGACTTGCCGCGCTGCAGCAGCCAAGCCTCGAACGTGTTTTCCTGGCCGCTGCTGTCAGCCGTAGCGTAGAAATTCTTGCGTTTGCCGGCCTTGGCAAATGCCGCGCATTTTTCGGCGAACTGCTGCCAGGTCGTGCCGGAGGTTGGCGCCTCTACGCCCGCCTCTGCCCATGCGGCATTGTCGATCAGTGTCGCAAAGGAGTTTACGCCAAGATTGACGCCGAACAGCTTGCCGTCGACGGAGCACGAGGCAAGGTTGGCGGCGCCGAAGTCGGCGATCTTGAGTTCTTTGCCCATGAAGTCGTCGAGCGGCACGATGGCCCCACGGCCTGCATACTCGAACAAATAGCGGTAATCCATCTGGATCAGGTCCGGCGCATTTCCGCCAGCTACCTGGGTTGCCAGCCGGGTCCAGTAGTCGTCCCAGCCCATGAATTCGGTTTCAACGCTTGAGCCACCATTCTTCTGCTCGAAGAGGTCAACCGCTTCATTGGTTCTGCGCGCGCGCTCTTCCGAGCCCCACCAAACCATCCTGATGCCGCCGTCCTGGGCGAAAGCGGAAATTTTGCCAAGCAGGGGCGTGAGTGAAACGCCAAGGCCGGCGACAAGAAGGTGCCGTCGTTTCAAATGCATGTTGTTCATGAAATCCTCCTCCCAATAAGATGGTGCTGGCATCCGCCTCGCACCTAAAGTTGCATGGTTTCCCCGGGATGCCCCTGCAATCTCTGACTGAAACTCCTCACGATAGCATGCCTCCCAGCTCGCTTCGTCCCGCCTGGTCCTCTCCAGACTGACCACAGGCTAGCGCAGGGTTTCAATCAGCACCAATACAAAATTTCCCTTGTCATATAAGTGCAGCTTATTATGCTGTCCTCATGGACAAATTCCTGCTGCAGTTCATGGCGATTGTCGAGGCTGGCTCGTTTGTCCGGGCGGCGGAGACGTTGCTGATCTCGCAACCTGCCCTCACATACAACATGAAGAAGCTTGAGGAGGGTCTTGGTGTCCGGCTTCTCGAGCGCTCCTCACGCGGAATCCGACTGACGGAGTATGGCGAGACGCTGTATCAAAGCGGCGAAATGATGCGCCGGACCTATTCCAATGCACTCGACCGGATCGATCGGCAACGCGCAGAACTCGATCATGGTATCAGCATTGGAACTGGTTACTCGGTGTGGATCCTGTTTCTTCGAGACATGATGTTCGAATATGCTGCGCGGCATCCGAAGGCCCCGATCAATGTCAATATAGGCAACGCTCTCCGCGGTATGGATCAGCTTCTGGCAGGCGATATTTCCATTCTCGTCTCGCACCGGATCGAAAACCTGTCACGCGAGGAGGAACTCGTCTTTCGACCGCTGGGACTGACCCAGGACGAGTATTTCGCCCGCGAAGGGCATGTGCTGCATGAATGCCCGCGAAGCCGTGCCGAAATTCTGTCCTGGCCGACCACAATTGCATTTCCGCCCGAAGCGCGTCCGCGCCGGTTGCTTCGCAGTGGCGCCAGCACCGCCGCCGATCTCCCGCCCGGCAGTGCCGGTCACCAGTTCACGTCGAGCTCACTTGGCGCATGCATCGATTTCGCCCGTGCCACGAATGCGGTTTTGATCCACAATAACATCTTGAAGGGGCATCTGCGCGAACAGGGCCTGCTGCCGATCAAGACCTTGCCGGGCGACGAACTCAGGCCCTGGCCCATGGGAATCTATACCCTGCGCGAGTTGCGCCGGGATGCGACGATCGATCTTTTGCTGGAAGACATCGCTCGGCGATGGAGCGGTATTGGCGCTCAGCAATAAGGGTCGGCCGCGTCGTTCTATTACCCGGCCATCGATGACCTATAGCCGTGGCATGTTTCGACAAAGGAGCTTTTTCTTCGATCCGGTCAGGACCGGTGTTCAGGTGTCTGTCAGCTTTCAACGTCAGTGCAGGATCAAACGATCCATGACGGAAGGATATGGTCTTGCTGAAGACACTGCTGGCTTTCAGGCCCCGCCTGCGGAGCGAATGGTTGAGCGTGGCTGTTGCGGCCTATCTTCTAATACTGCTCAACGGCACCTTCTGGCATAAGTCGCTTGCCTACCTCAACGGCGAGACATTTGCGCTTTTGACGCTGATGATTGGCTTGTTTGCCGGCTTTGTCGCGATCAGCGTGACCTTCTCGGCAAAGTTTGTCATCAAGCCCGTCTTGATCCTGTTCGTGATCTCCAGTGTCGCATCTGCCTGGTTCATGGATCACTTCGGGGTCGTCATCGACGGCGAAATGATTCGCAATGCCGTTGAAACGAACACCGCCGAGGCAGGGCATCTGATCACCGGTGCGTTCATCATCCATATTCTGCTTTATGGTGTTCTGCCGTCGGTATTCATCCTGTGGGTCAAGGTCGTCCACCGTCCGATCCTTGCCAAGGTTGGGGTCAATCTCCTCGTCATCTTGCCTTGCGTTCTGGTGTTGGCTGGCTCGGCCTATCTCAACAGCGGTACTTATATCTTCAACATTCGCGAACATCGCGACTGGTTCCGCACGCTTAATCCCTTCTTTCCCATGGCGAGTGCGGCGGGTTTCGTAATCGGTCAGACGAAGGAACGAAACGTCGTCGTGGAGTCCCTCGGTACGGATGCGAAAGTGGCGGATGAGCGGAAAGCCAGCGGCCGTAAGGCGCGTGTGACGATCTTGGTTGTCGGCGAAACCGCGCGTGCGCAGAACTTCCAGCTTGGTGGGTATAGGCGAGAGACCAATCCGCAGCTTGCGAAGCAAGACATTGTTTATTTCCAAGACACATCGAGCTGTGGCACGGCAACGGCGGTTTCGCTTCCTTGCATGTTTTCGGTCTATGGCCGCTCGGGATATTCCCACGCCAAGGGGCTGGCCACCGAGAACCTGATGGATGTGCTCAAACATGCGGGCGTTAAGACGGAATGGTGGGACAACAACACGGGCGACAAGCACGTGGCTGACCGAACGCAGAAGACGGAATTCTTCAAGTCGGATGACGCGCGCTTCTGCTCCGGCGGGGAATGCCTTGATGACATTCTGCTCGATGGTCTCGGTGCCAGGTTGGACAAGGTCGACGGTGACACCGTCCTTGTGCTGCATCAGTTGGGCAACCACGGGCCCGCCTACTATCTGCGCTATCCCGAAGCCTACCGAAAATTCGTTCCCGACTGTCAAACCGTTGAGTTTGAGTCGTGTTCGCCGGAGACGATCACGAATGCCTATGACAATGCGATCCTGTATACTGACCACATCCTGTCTGAAGTGATAGAGACGCTGAAGGCGCGTCAGGACCGTTTCGACGGTGCCATGATCTACATGTCGGACCACGGCGAATCCCTTGGAGAAAATGGTCTCTACCTACACGGCGCTCCATACATGTTCGCACCTGAGCAGCAGACGAAAATCCCCTTCGTGGTTTGGACTGCGCCTGGACTCGATCGCTCTGTCGGCATCGACAAGGCTTGTCTTGGGGGGAATGTGAAAACACCGCACTCGCATGACAACCTCTTCCATAGCGTCCTCGGACTGATGCAGGTGAGAACCCAAGTCTATGACCCCCGGCTGGACATCTTCGCCGGTTGCAAGACTGGAGCCACGTCATGAGCACGGGCACGCGCGTCCGGTACCGTAAGCTTGATGGCTTTGCCCATCTTCGTGCGGCTGCCGGTTATTCGGCCGGCGGTCTGTCACGCCTCTGGAAGGAGGCCGCTTTCCGCCATGAAATCCTCGCCGGGATCAGCCTTGCCGTGATCTATGGCTGGCTGCATGTGAAGCCCTCCATTGCGCTAGCCGCTGTTGTACTCTTCCTTCTTCTGATCGCTGCAGAGGCACTGAACACAGCAATCGAGGAGATCATTGACCGGATCTCGCCGGAGATCTCCGAGACGGGGCGCCATGCAAAGGATCTCGGTTCGCTTGCCGTCTTTTGCATGATTACGGCCAACGCTGTGCTACTCGGCTATGCCGTGGCGACCTTCCTCCTTGGGTAGGGCTTTATCCTGCGGTTTGCCGCGAATCGTCTTCCATGGCTAAAGGTCAAGAAAAGAAAATGACGGGTGGACCGCATCTCTGGTTGTGGGAGGCAAGTGGATCCCTCAAACGTCGCGAAGCGCATGAAGAGACTGCCGGGAGATTGCGAGCAAATCGAGGTCTGATCAAGATTTTTGCTGATGCGCATACCATTTGGTGCAAGCTTTGACGTCGTCCGCCACAATCGGGGACGAACCGACTCTGCCAGCCAGGGCCCAGCGAGAAACGCTTAGGTTTGTTCTATCCCTGACTGCAGGTGGTTCGCTCAGTCGCTATTTTGCATGATGATGAACTGGAAGGTCTGCGGGTCGAAAAAGGCTTCGACCTTGTTGCCCTCGGCATTGATAGCGTCGGCTTCGTAGCAGCCGTCTTCGGCCTTGATTGACAGAACATCCCAACCTGCGGCTTCAAGCTTGGTTTCCAGCGCTTCGCGTGGTTGCCAGTCAGCCATCGGCACGGAACATTTTTCAGAAGCGAGTGCGGTGCCGCCAAGACCGGCAAAGAGGAAAAAGGATATGGTGATAGGGCGCATCTTGGCGTGTAGCTTTCCATTCTGGATACGTCACAAAGGTGCCGCCAGAAGCTGACAGCCACCTGAAGCCAGACTGCACACCTTGCGGGTGGTTCAGCAGCCTGTCAGTTTCCAAGGCGACAGGTGTTGGTGGGTTGCTTCTCTAAGGTTTGGAAGATGCGCGTTTTGTTGGTCGAGGATGACGATCTTCTGGGGGATGCCGTAAGGACGCATGTTCACCGCCAGGGCCATGCAATCGACTGGTCTCTGTCTTGCGACGAGGCTGAGGCTAGCCTTGCTGCGGCAAATTATGATCTCGTCCTGCTCGACCTGCGGCTGCCTGATGGCAATGGCCTGGACATTCTAAAAGGCTTACGCGCACGCCGGGACGCCACACCTGTCATTATCATGACGGCGCATGACCAGGTTTCCGACAGGATTGCCGGGTTGAACGCTGGAGCCGACGACTATCTGGTCAAGCCGGTCGACCTCGGAGAATTGCAGGCTCGCATTCACGCTGTTGCGCGCCGCTATGGAACGCACAAATTACCCGCCTTCGTCGTGAGAGGCATATCCATATATCCGTCAGACCGTCGAATCACGGACCAGAATGGTGAGGACATTGCAATTTCTTCCCGGGAATGGGCCGTTCTCGACCGTCTGATTGCAAGAAAAAAGGCGATTGTCTCGAAGGCGCAGATCGAGGAGGCGCTTTACGAGTTTGGTGCCGAAGTGGAGAGCAACACGGTCGAGGTCTATGTGAGCCGGCTGCGTCGGAAACTGGGTAAAGAGACAATCGAGACGGTGCGCGGCGTCGGCTACAGGATGTCCGCCGATGCGTCGTAATCAATACAGCCTTTCCGGACATCTTGTCCTGTCGATCTCTGTCATGCTCGCTATCCTGTGGGCTGTCGGTGTCGGACTGGCAATCCATGTCATGCGCGGGGAATTTGACGAGGTTTTCGACAGTGGCCTGCAGGAAACGACCGAGCGGCTTGCCCCGCTTGTCGTTGACGATTTCTTCCGTCGAGACACAGTCGATGAACCCTATCGGATTGCCCAGTTGCGCAGCGACAGCACCGATGAGTACCTGACTTACCAGGTGAGGGATGCGAGCGGGCGGGTTCTGATGCATTCGCATAATGTCGATGCTGTCCCTTATCCGGCGCCGCTTGTGCCTGGCTTCTGGAGTGAGGGCGATCGCCGCTTTTTCACAGTCGCGACGATCAAGGACACCTTGTTTATCCAGGTTGCGGATTCGCTCGAGCACCGGCAGGAAGCAACGCTCGAAAGCGCGATTGCCCTGCTGTTCCCAATCCTGTTTCTCCTGCCGATCGCCATGCTCGCGACCGGCTGGATCGTCGTGCGTGCGACCAAACCTATTGATAACCTTCGCGTGGCGATCAGTGCGCGAGACGGCGCAAATCTGGAGCCGATCAACATTGCCGGACTGCCGGCCGAAATTGCAACCATTCCGCTTTCGGTCAACACCCTGCTTGGGCGATTGAAATTGGCGATGCAGGCCGAGCGCGATCTGGCAGCAAACAGTGCTCACGAGCTGAGAACACCTCTGGCAGGCGCACTTGCACAGACCGAACTTCTCGCCGGGCAGTTGGAGCGACCGTCCGACAAGGCGCGTGCCGATCGCGTGCTCGAGGCATTGCGCCGCCTGTCTCAGATGCTGGAAAAATTGCTGCAGCTATCGCGCGCTGAGGCTGGTATTGGGCTGGCCGACAGTGTCCTCGATCTCTGGGCCTTGTTCGATTTGCTTGTCGAGGAGTTTCGCCGGACGAACCCTTCAAGCCAAGTGGAGATCGTGCGGAAGGGAAGTCAGGCGCCGATCGTCAGGCGGCTCGATCCAGATGCTTTCGCCATCGCCTTCAACAATATTCTCGAAAATGCGCAGCGTTACGGCATGCCCGGGCACCCAATCACCATCATTCATGATCCCGCAGGCCGGATCACCGTCAGTAATGTTGTCGTCGATCCGCTCGAACCGGACGTAAACATTTATCGCCGCCGCTTCCGACGTGGCAATTCCCGCGCACCCGGTTCCGGTCTGGGGCTTGCAATCGTCGATACACTGATGAGCCAGATGGGCGGCGCTCTGGTGCTGGGGTCGCGAAACGCGGCCAATGGCGATGTCGTGTTTGAATGCACACTCGATTTGGACGCGTCCAATGCTGCCACTATGTAGGCAAGGTAACCGGATGCCGAACAGACTGGCTTTGTTGCGACACCATGCTGATTGTCCCAATACCTCAATTCTACGGGATCACTTCAGAGATATCTTAACAAAGCTGTGCTGAATTGGCTCTCAAAGGAGAGTTTGTTCATGCGCTTTTTGTTCAGTCTGGTCTTCGGACTTATCGTCGCAATGACCCAGCACAGTGGTGCCTTGGCTCAGCAGCAGTGGGTGGCAGCCAACGCGACGAAGCAGGTGAACTATACGCTCGACAATGTCAGTTGGGTGCCCCTTACCAAGGGAATGTCTGTTCCGGACAAGGCCTGGATTTCAACAGGTCCGCGTGGTCGCGTGCAGCTGGTCCGCGGTACAGAGAGCATTTCCTTCCAACCCAATACGGTGGCAGCGATTGTCGACCGCAGCGGTCTCTTCACGCGCAAGACCGAAGTCGTCCAGCAGATCGGCGAAATTACGCTGCAGATCGAGAAGCGGCAGAAGCCGCACACCACTGTTCAGACCCCTTTTCTCGCGGCCGTGGTCAAAGGAACAGGATTTACCGTCTCTGTTACCAAATCGAGTGCGAATGTCGCCGTCGATCATGGGCTTGTCCAAGTGACGAGTTTTGAAAGCGGTCAGCGTAGCGATGTCGGCGCTGGACAGGGTGCCCGGGTCGACGCTGGCGGAATGACGGTCGTTGGCGTCAAGAGTAAGCCGAGTATCACACGCGTAGCCAAATCGCCTGCCGTTGTCCCCGCGATCGGTGCACCGCCCAAGACCAATGCCTCACCCGCCAAATCGAATTCCAAATCATCTTCTGACAAGTCGGACACTGGGAATGGTTCGTCGAACTCCAACTCGGGCGGCAATGGAAACAGCGGTGGCAATGGAAATGGCAATTCTGGTGGGAACGGGAATGGCAATTCCGGGGGTAACGGCAATGCTGGAGGAAACGGCAATGGGAACGGTAACTCCGGTGGAAACGGGAACGGAAACGGGAACGGGAACGCTGGGGGCAACGGGAATGCGAATGGCAACGGGAACGGCAATGGTAATGGCAACAACGGTGAAGATGAAGACGATGATGATTGATGCGCTCATCGCCCCGGCCGTAGTCCATAGTCCTTACTCGAAGGGCCAATAGGCCGAAGCTGAGCATGAAAATATTCAGCCACGTTTTCCCTGGAGTGGGAAGATCCTCGGCTCTCCGGATCGCCGTGATTGCTCTGATTATGGCGCTTCCTCTGGTCGTGCCGGGGCTTTCCCTCACCCGCCATGTTGACAACCAGTTGTCAGAGTTCCGCTTCGCGGCGGCGCCACGGTTGGCCACGGGCGGCTTCGTCTACGCGGCCATTGATCAGAAGAGCCTGCAAGCGGTCGGAACCTGGCCTTGGCCACGCGACGTGCATGCACAGCTTGTCGATCGTCTGATTGCGGCAGGTGCCCGCGACGTTTTTCTCGACATAGATTTCAGCACGCCCTCTTCTCCATCTGGCGATGCTCGTCTCGCCCGCGCGCTCGAAGAGGCAGGCGGCGGCGTCATCTTGCCGCTGTTTCGCCAAAACCTCGGTGCTGCTGCCTCCGACCCATTGATCGTGACGGCGCCAATCCCTCAGCTTGCCGAACATGCCTGGCCGGCTTTGGTTGATGTCACGGTCGATGACGATGGACTCGTCCGATCCTTCCCAGTGACAGAGGCGGTCGCAGATGTTCCGACGCAGTCTGCGGCGGCAGTTCTATCAGGCTTTTCCGATGCTGTGGTCTCTCGCCTTGCCATCGACTATTCCATACGGCCTGAGACGGTTCCGGCCTATTCTGTGTCGGACATCCTCTCCGGGAAAGTTGCAGAGGCGGAGCTGAAGGATCGGGCAGTCGTCGTCGGTGCGCATGCCACCGAATTGAAGGATCTCTTCACTGTTCCAGTTTACGGCATTCTAAGCGGCCCGATGCTGCATGTACTGGCGGCAGAAACGCTGGCACAGGGACGAATTCTCAAAACTCTGCGTATTGAACCCATCGCGTTCCTTTTTGCGGCACTGGTGGTCACCTACTCTCTTTTTCTACGCCATCGTTCACTGATGCTGCCCCTGGCATCTGCTTTCGCCCTCATTTCCACCACGGAAATGGTTGCCTTCCTGCTGTTCAAACAAATGGCATTGGTCATTCCGACAGCGACCTTGTGGGCCATTTTGGCTGCTGGCCTGATTATGCTGCTGACCGAACGCATGGGCCTTAGCAGCTGGATTGCCGAACTTGTAACAGCCGAAAACCGGGATATTCGGCGTATCTTGAAGCGCGTCATCAGCGATAGCGTCGATCCCGTGATCATCCTGGACGAGAACCTTAAACTTCTCGATGCCAGCGAAACCATGGTGACCATGCTCGCGCTTCCGGGGGCTGTCTCTCGTGGCACCTCGCTTGAGGCCTTCGCTCCGTCGGGCATGGTTGCGGCTGTCCGCGATCTGCAGGCGCGTCACAAGCAAGACGCGTCGCGCGTGCGCAGTGATTGTGTTGAGTTCAGCCAGCAGACAATGGAGGGATCGCGCCAGCTAGAATTGGCCATCACCATCTCGTCTCTCGAAACCAGGCTTGGCGGCGAGACCTCTCCTGCCGGCTCTCATGTCGTGTGTCTCACCTTGCGTGATGTGACAGCGCGGCGGATCTACGAAATGCGCCTTAAGGAGATGGCGCGTGTCGATGAATTGACTGGTGCGCTTACGCGCCGAGGTCTCGTGGAAACGATCCAGGAGAGCCCTGGCGACTGGTATTATCTCGCGGTCGACTTGCATCGCTTCAGCCAACTCAACGCGACCCTCGGCCGAGAAAAGGGCGATATGGTGCTTAAGGCGGTGGCCGCCCGCATCCGCGAGCATGCGGTGCCAAACGGGGTGGTCGCTCGCATCGATGGTGATGTGCTTTGCTGCGCCCTTCCCGCAACCGCGGGTCCTGCCGGTCTGACGGAGCAGGCGGAACGATTGATGGCGCTTTTCAACTGGCCTTTCGAGGCTGGTGGGATCAAGGTCGAGCTTGATGCCAGGGCCGGCATATGCCTGGGCTCCTCCAGCCTTGGACCTGCATCGCGCTGGATCGAGGCGGCTGAAATGGCGCTGGACGATGCCAAGCGCGTGGTCGGTCGCGGCTGGCGTTCATATGATCCGGCGACGGCTCTCCGGCATGCCCGGTCACGAATGATCGAGGCCGAAATGAAGACTGCGCTCGAACGGGGCCATTTCTTCCTCCTTTATCAGCCGCAGGTGGACCTCTCCTCCGGTCAGCTGACAGGAGTTGAGGCGCTGATGCGCTGGCAACATCCGGGCCTTGGCATGATCTCGCCGCTGGAATTCGTAAATATCGCTGAAGCCAATGGTTTCATCTGCGATCTGGGACGTTTTCTATTTGAGGAGGCATGCAAGGCGGCCATGGCCTGGCCATCGCATGTCAGTGTTGCCGTCAATGTATCGCCTGTCCAGTTCGCCAGAGGCACGGTTCTAGATGATGTCGTCCGGGCCTTGGAGACGAGTGGTCTTTCTCCGGAGCGGCTGCATCTCGAAATCACCGAGTCCACCATGCTGGATCGCTCCGAAGCGCTGCTTGCGACGCTTCATGCCTTGCGCAGCCTTGGCGTCAGTCTTGCGCTGGATGATTTTGGTACCGGCTATTCTTCGCTGAGTTATGTCTCTGGCCTGCCATTGGACAAGCTCAAGATCGATCAGGCCTTCGTGCGTAATCTTGTCAACGATCCTGCCATGCAGTCGATCGTCATTGCGGTGACGTCGCTTGCCCATGGGCTGGGTCTTAAGGTGGTGTGTGAGGGAATTGAGACCGTCGAGCAAAGCCGGATGCTTCTCGATTTCGGATGCGAGCAGGGGCAGGGTTATTTTTTCGGTCGCCCGGCAACCGCCCAGCGCATTCTCGAAATGGCGACGGCCTCTGTCGCACGATCCTTTGGAAATCGGGTAAACGGCTGAAGCGCGGTCTTTGCCGGCAACCGTTAGGGCGCCTTGAGATAGGCCAGTACCGATTCTGAAATCATCGCCTTGTGCCGTGCATAGACCATAGGCTCCGTCAGGTCCCTCTGGAAGATGGTGCCGAATGTGTAGCGGTTGGACACGCGAAAGAAACAGAAGGCACTGATCAGCATGTGCAGGTCGATGGCATCGGCCCGCCGCCGGAAGATACCAGCGTCAATGCCTCTGTCGATGATGTTTTGAATTGTGCGGATGACGGATATGTTGAGATCTGCAATCTCGCTGGACCGCTTCATGTGCATGGCGTGATGAATGTTTTCGATACTAACGAGGCGAACGAAGTCCGGGTTCTGTTCGTCATGGTCAAAGGTCGTGCTGATCAGTTGCCGAAGCGCTTCCTCCGGGGGCAGTTCGGCCAATTGAAGATCGGCTTCCAGCGAGCGGATTTTTCGATAGGCCTTTTCTAGGACGGCGAGATAAAGGCCTTCCTTGCTGCCGTAGTAGTAATAGATCATCCGCTTTGACGTGCGGGTTTTCTCGGCGATCGAATCCACGCGGGCGCCGGATAGGCCGAACTCGGCAAATTCCCGCGTGGCGACCTCGAGGATGTCATCCTTCGTTCGCTCGGGATCATTCTTTCGCATGTCCCTTGTCGTCTTCGCCATGTCTTCCCCCATTCCCGCCAGCGCGAACTGGCTCGTGTCGTGCCTGTTCCAAGACATGCAACAGCTCGTTCATAGTGTCCGCAAACGAAGGGATCAATCTACAACGCATTGACACTAACTAGTTAGTACATTATTCAAGCGGTCATGGAGAAGCCGTCTGGGTGCAAAAATCTACGCACCTACCCATCAAGAAGCAAATACAGTGATGGTCGGAAGCAGAGATATGAAGCGAGCGGGGCTCATCGGTTTCGGGATACAGCGGTCTTTGACGCCAGCCATGCACATGCGTGAGGGTGCGGCTCAAGGGTTCGACTATCAATACGAGCTGATTGATCTGGCTGAGCGCAATCTGTCGCCCGATGCGCTGGCAGACCTTCTTGCAGAAGCCGAGGCGCGTGGCTTTTGTGGTCTGAATATCACCTATCCCTGCAAGCAGAAGGTTTTACCGCTGCTCCACGAAATGTCCGTGGATGCGCAAAAACTCGGGGCGGTCAACACTGTCGTACTGCGGGATGGCAGGCGGGTCGGCCATAATACCGACTGGTGGGGTTTCGCCGAAGGTCTCCGGCGGCAGTTGCCCGAAGCTGACCTGTCCTCAGTGGTTCAGATCGGGGCTGGAGGTGCAGGTGCTGCAACTGCATTCGCCATCTTGCAGATGGGTGCAGCCGCCCTGACAGTTTTCGACCTGGATGGCGCGCGCGCTCGCGAATTGGCAGGCATCATGGGGGGGCTTTTCCCGAATGCTGTAGTAAGAGGCGGCATTGATCTTGACGCGGCCATGGCCAAGGCAACGGGATTGGTCCACGCGACGCCGATGGGTATGGACAAACATCCCGGCCTGCCGCTGCCCGCTGAACTGCTCAATCCGCCGCTATGGGTGGCGGAGATCGTCTATTTTCCCCTTGATACGGCGCTTGTGAAGGCGGCCCGTGATCGGGGGTGTCGGGTGGCGAATGGCGGTGGCATGGCCGTGTTTCAGGCGGTTGGGGCATTCTCGCTGTTTACCGGGCTTGAGCCCGATGTGGATCGCATGCTCAATCATTTTCAGCAGTTGACGGGGGGCAGCGATACCGCGCTTGCACGCATGGCCTGACCACCATCAGTATTGTGTGTCGCGCTTGAAAGATTTTTGGTCGATCGGCCATCCGGCCGATCAGGGAGAAGCAGGTTCCGAGCCCGAGGAGGGGCAGGGACAAGAGGAGGATGACATGAATTTTGCAATTTCACGCCGCAAGTTTCTCGCAGGCTCGGTCGCCATCGGCGCCCTGGCAGGGACGTCCATGGCCGCTACGGCTCAGGAGGCGGTAACCCTGAAACTGTCCGCAGTGTTCTCCGAGCAGGACATCCGTGCGGGCATGGTCAAGATGTTCGCCGAAGAACTCAAGGATGGCTTCAAGGTAGAAGCTTTCTTTGGCGGCACTCTGTTCAAGCAGGGTACGGAGCTCGTCGCGCTGCAGCGCGGCAACTTGCAGATGGGCAACATCGCGCCACAGGATATTGCAAAACAGGTACCGGAATGGTCTGTTCTGACCTCCGCCTATCTGTTCCGCGATGCAGCCCATGTCCGCGCTTTCTTCGCCAGCGATATTGGCGCCGAGTTCAAGGCAATGGCTGAGGAAAAGGCCGGTGTCCACATTCTCGGCCCGACCTATTTCGGTGCTCGCCAGGTGGGCCTGAAGTCTGACAAGAAGATCACGACTCCGGCCGACCTTTCCGGCGTCAAGTTGCGCATGCCGGGTGGCGACGCTTGGCAGTTCCTTGGCGAAGCTCTGGGGGCGAACCCCGTGCCCATGGCCTATGCTGAAGTCTATACCGGCTTGCAGACCGGCGCGATCGACGGTCAGGACAATCCGCTCCCCAACGTCAAGAACATGAAGTTCTATGAAGTCATGTCGCAGATTGTCATGACATCGCATCTGATCGGCTACGATCTGCTGACTATCTCTGCAGAGGTCTGGAAGGGGCTTTCTCCTGAACAGCAGGCGAAGGTTCAGGCAGCCGCCGACAAGGCAATGCAGTGGAGCGAAGAACAGCACCTGGCGCAGGAAAAGACTCTGCTTGAGGAGTTCAAGGCGGCTGGCTTGCAGATTTATGAGCCTGATGTTGCAGCCTTCCGCAAGTTTGCCCAGGAAAAGTATCTGGCGTCCGATCTTGCCAAGTCCTGGCCAGAAGGGATCCTGGACAAGGTCGCCGCCCTCTGAGGCGCATCCCGTTGTTGCATGCGAGCCGGCATCAGTCGGCTCGCATCACAATCTGAAAGTCGTCGTCAATGGACACTCGATTTGCCAATTGGGGTGGGTGGCTAAGGCACCGTGCGGAAAATCTGCTCGCGGCCATGCTTCTCGCCATGTTCGTGATCTTCCTGTTGCAGATCGCGTCACGATACGTCTTCAACCTGTCCATCGGCTGGACCCACGAGGTGAGCGTCGCGCTCTGGATCTGGATGGTGCTGTTCGGCTCCGCCTTTGTCGTCCGTGAAGTGGATGAGATCCGCTTTGATCTGTTCTGGGGAAGCGCAAGCGCTAACGGCCTGCGGGTCATGCAGATCATCGGCTCGCTCTCGCTAGCTGCACTGTTTCTTTGGTCGCTGCCCGCAGTCATCGACTATGTGATGTTCATGAAGGTTGAGAGCACGGCCTATCTGAAGATCCGGTTCGACGTTCTCTATTCCATCTATGTCGTCTTCGCGATTGCCATGATTATCCGGCATATCTGGCTCTGTGTGCTCGCATTTCGCGGTAAGGCACCTGAAGGCTTCGACCCGACGAAAGCGAGTTCAGGCGTATGAACCTTGCAAGCCCCTTCTCCATCTCGATCGTAGTCATCACGATCCTCGCCTTCCTCGGCCTGCCGATCGGTTTGTCGATGATCTGCGGTTCAATTCTCTATCTCGGTCTGTCCGGCGCCGACATGGGGATTGTTGCCGAACAGTTCCTGAACGGCATGTATTCGAACTATGTCATTCTGGCGGTGCCTCTGTTCATTCTGGCTGCCGAGCTAATGAACATTGGCTCGATGACCGAACGTCTTCTTTCCTTCTGCAACGTCCTTGTTGGCCGCTTTCGTGGCGGGCTCGCCCAGGTCAACGTGGTGCAGAGCATCATCTTTGCGGGCATGTCCGGCTCGGCCATTGCCGATGCCGCCGGAACGGGCAGCATGATGCAGAAGCTGATGACACAGGGTGGCCGCTACACGCCGAGCTTCGCCGCCGCTTTGACGGCCGTGACCGCAGTCATCGGTCCCATTATTCCTCCGTCGATTCCGATGGTGATCTATTCGCTCGTCTCTGATGCATCGATCGGCTACCTCTTTCTCGCTGGCATGGTGCCGGGCCTGATGATGGCTGCCGTGCAGATGGTGCAAGTAGCGATTACCGCCCGCCGGCAGAACTTCCCGGTCGAAGCCCCCGTACCCATGAAAGAGATCCCAGGTATTACCTGGCGGGCTGCGCCGGCACTGTTCATGCCGATCCTCCTGCTGGGATGCATATATTCCGGCATCACGACACCGACAGAAGCGGCCGCGCTGGCCGCGGCCTATGCGCTGTTCATCTCTGCCGTGATCTACCGGAGCATCAGCGTCGACGCGCTCTACCGGGCACTCCTGGTCAGTTCAAAGACCACCGCATCGATCGGCATGCTGATCGCAGGCGCGCTCGTCTTCAACTATGTTGTCACCATCGAGAATATCCCGGAAAGCATCAAGGTCCTGCTGACCAGCTGGGAAATGTCGCCAACGGTCTTCCTGATCTTCGTCAATGTGCTCCTGCTCCTCCTCGGATGCTTCCTTGAGGGCACGACCATTCTCCTGATCGTCGTACCGGTGCTGATCCCCACGGCCCAGGCACTTGGCATTGATCTGGTCCATTTCGGCGTCGTCGTCGTCGTCAATATCATGCTCGGTCTGATCACGCCGCCCTATGGGTTGCTGCTGTTCATCGTCGCGAAGATTTCGGGCGCCCCCCTGCGCGATATCGTCCGCGATGCGGCACCCTTCATCTTCTGGATGGTCCTGTGCCTTGGCATCATCACCTTCATTCCGGCGACGGTGCTCTGGCTTCCCCGTCTGATGGGCTATCAGGGTTGAGGTGTGAATATGGCAGAGAACAAGCCGCTCTACATCCTCAATGGACCCAATCTCAATCGGCTGGGTCGCCGCGAGCCTGAAATCTATGGCCACCACACGCTGTCGGATGTTGAAGGCTGGTGCCGGGAGGCGGCAGGCGATTGGCCGGTCGTCTTCCGGCAGACGAACAGCGAAGAGCGATTGATCGAAGATGTCCATGAGGCGATCGACGAGGCCGCGGGGATCCTGATCAATCCTGCCGCCTTCACCTTCACATCTCTGGCCCTTCTCGATGCGTTGAAGATGTTCACAGGGCCGATCATCGAATTCCACATCAGCAACGTCCATAGACGCGAGCCCCTCTATCACAAGTCACTGGTCTCGACCACGGCGACCGCCGTGATGGCGGGTCTCGGGGCGACGGGATACCCGCATGCCGTCAGAGCCTTGACGCTTTTGGTGGCGGAGGGCCGGCGCTGAAGCGATCCGGCTTTGGCGATTACGAAGGAGATCGACGATGAAAACCTCGATTGCGACCGTTTCGATCAGTGGTGAATTCGAGGAGAAGCTCTCGGCGATTGCCCGGGCCGGTTTCGATGCCATCGAGATTTTCGAGAATGATTTCTTGGCCTTCGACCGCTCGCCGGCCGATGTCGGCAAGATGGTCCGCGATCATGGGCTGACCGTGTCACTCTTTCAGCCCTTCCGCGATTTTGAAGGCATGCCAGAGCCGTTCCGAAGCCGGAATTTTGATCGGGCCGAGCGCAAGTTCGACCTGATGGCTGAGCTTGGAACGGATCTGATGCTGATCTGCTCCAACACCTCGCCAGTCTCTTTAGGCGGCATTGACCGCGCTGCGGCCGATTTTGCTGAACTTGGCGAGCGCGCGGCCAAGCGTGGTCTGCGCGTCGGGTATGAAGCTTTGGCTTGGGGGCGTCATATCCACGATCACAGGGATGCCTGGGAGATCGTGCGGCGAGCCGATCACAAGAATATCGGCTTGATCCTCGATAGCTTCCACACGCTGGCGCGCAAGATAGAAGTGAATTCGATCCGCTCCATTCCGGGGGACCGCATCTTCATCGTTCAGCTCGCCGATGCACCGCTGATCGAGATGGATCTGCTCTACTGGTCGCGACATTTCCGCAATATGCCTGGCGAGGGGGATCTGCCGGTCGCTGCCTTCATGCAGGCGGTGGCGGCGACAGGCTATGACGGCTTTCTCTCGCTTGAGATCTTTAACGACCAGTTCCGTGGCGGGTCCCCGGAGGCGATTTCCAAAGATGGTCGGCGCTCCCTTGTCTATCTGATGGATCAGGTGAAGAGGGCGGAGCCCGACATCCGTATGCCGGCTCCCGTCATGCCAGCACGGGCTGAAGTCTCCGGGATCGCCTTTATCGAGTTTGCCGTCGGCGAAAATGACGGACAGGACCTTGAAGCCCTGTTTTCGATCCTCGGCTTCAGACCAGTCGGTCAGCATCGGTCAAAGGCTGTTACGTTGTTTCGTCAAGGGGATATCCAGCTGATCGTCAACAGGGAGGAGAAGGGCTTCGCCAATGCCTCCTACCTTGTCCACGGTGCCAATGCCTATGCTTTCGGCTTGACGGTCGATGATGCAAAGGCTGCCCATGAGCGTGCTTTGCAATTGGGAGCCGAGGATTTTTGCCAAGCTGTAGGTCCCGGAGAGATGCAGGTTCCAGCCATTCGTGGGGTGGGCGGCGGCATAGTCTACTTCCTCGACACGAAAAGCGAACTTGCGAAGATCTGGGATGCCGAATTTGTACCAATCGCGAACGAAAATTCTGTTTCTGATATTGGGCTGATCCGGATCGATCATCTGGCCCAGACCACGCGCTACGAAGAGATGCTGACCTGGCTTCTCTTCTACACCTCCCAGCTAGCCACCCGCAAAACACCCATGGTCGATATCATTGATCCGGCCGGTGTCGTGCGAAGCCAGGTGGTGGAAACACCAGATGGCAGCCTGCGGATCACGTTGAATGGTGCTGAGAACCGCAACACACTTGCCGGCCGTTTCATCGCGGAGACCTTTGGCTCGGGTATCCAGCACATCGCCTTTGAAACGGGCGATATATTCAAAACCGCACAAGCCCTTGCGACCAAGGGCTTCAGGTCTCTGGTAATCTCCCCGAATTACTATGAAGACATCGAAGCACGATTTGGCCTTGAGCCCAGTCTGATCGAACGGATGAAGTCTCTGAACATCCTCTATGACAAGGATGACACCGGTGAATATTTCCAGCTCTATTCGCCAACCTATGGGGAAGGCTTCTTCTTCGAGATTGTGCAGCGAAAGGGCTATTCCGGCTACGGCGCTCCCAACGCAATTTTCCGCATCGCGGCCCTGCGGCGTTATCTGCGGCCCCAGGGAATGCCGAAATAGGCTGATTTTCTGCTCCATGAAAAGATCCTGAAACATATCTTTTCTAGACCAAGACACCGTGTCGGATCAGTGCCCTTGGCCGCATCATCTGAATGATGCGTATACGGTTCACAGATGGCCCTGATGTTCCCTAGGGGCATCTTTATGAGGTCGGAATCGGAAATTCTGGCTGCGGTTGGGCGCCGATTGAAGGCCGTGCGCGTGGCAGCGGTGCGCGCGACCACACTGCTGAAAGTCGCCTGTGTACTCGGTCTGCAGATGATGCTCATACCGCAGGCAGGTCCCCGCAGTCGACGCTCTTCTGCATCGGGATGCAGAAGATGAGCGCCCTGCCTTCAGTTCCCAGGGCGAGGAAGCCTAGAATGCCCCCAGTGCGCGCAGCCTCCCAAATTTATCCTGTCTCTCAATTTGCAGGGCAATTATACTCGGCTTGGCACGATCGTCAGGACGCCTTGCGATTTCAACGCGTTCAGCTTCGATGATGCCTATGTGGCGACAGGCGGGTCACCCGTTCTCAGCCTGTCATTTCAGGCTGCCATGGCCGGGTTGCGCAAGGATCCGATGCCGCTTGTCTGCGCACTGCCGGCTTCAGGGACAATCAGCGCAAGAAAGGTCGATTTCGGTCCTTCGCAGTGCCGAGCAATATAGGGCTGCCGAAACGAGCGAGAACAGAGAGACTTTCTGCATCGCCGAAGCGCGCGGCCTTGACGGGTGTCGCACGCCAATTGCCAACGCGCTACAGTGTGATTAGAGGTCAGAATTATAAGTCTGTTTTCGATGCCGTGCGGATTTCTCTGTTCTCATATCGCCGAGGTTTTTCAGGATGACGAGTTACTTAGCGGGCCTGCTGGCCTTTCTTACCTACTTTTCCATCGGCCTCTCTTGCTACGCGGCTTTTGCGGCGATCTACACGCGTTTGACGCCCCAGAGGGAAGCGCAGTTGATCCGTGAGGGCAATCTTGCGGCTGTCGTGGCGTTTCTCGGTGCGCTGCTTGGCTTCAGTCTACCGCTTGCTTCAGCGGCAGCGCATTCCGTGAGCCTGATCGACTTTGTTATCTGGGCTTTGATCGGTATCGCGATCCAGGTTCTTGCATTCTACATTGCCAACTTCACCATGCGAGACCTGCACAGAAAAATCACCGATGGGAACATTGCAGCCGGCCTCTGGGGTGGCGGCATTGCTGTGGTGGTCGGCATCCTCAATGCCGCCTGTATGACATATTGAGAGTTTTCCCATGCGCAGACGTCTGATCGGGGATCACCCGTATCTTGCCTTGGGTACAATTGCCGCGACGGCATTTGTGCTGTCGACTTGCTCGGGTGATGAGGCGGTCGTCTTTTCCTCAGCTGACCAATGCCTGACCTCTGACATGGACCCCGAAGTGTGCCGCGTTGCGGCTGCGGATGCCATGCAAGCCCACCTTGCAGCAGGTCCGCGCTACCGGAACATGCCGGCCTGTGAAATGGACTATGGCCCTCGCAAATGCGCCGAGCATGCGGGTAGCACGGTTCCCAACAATCTCGACGGGAAAAGTGTGTTCATTCCGAAGTTGGCTGGGTTCGTCTTGTCCTCGGGGATCGATGACATCGAAGACTACCGCAGGTTCCGCAGTCGTCAGGAGGAAGAGGGCTCCTCCCACGGCGCGACAGCGATCTATGTCAATCGATGGGGTGAGATGGTCACGCCTGTTGTCGACAAGCACGGCGGAGGACGATCGCTCAAGGTGCCCGGTCCTTTGAGCGTCCAGTCCTTCAATCCTCGAACGCATGCAACCGGCCGCGGCGGTTTTGGTGGTCGCCTTTTCTCTGGAGGATAGAATGCGGCGCATCTCCATCCCTCCGCGTCTGGACTGGCGCGTGAAAGCTGACGCTGTCGGCTTTCACTTTCATGACATGTATGGTGAACCGTACTGGGTTGATGATGCCGCTTTTTGTTTCGAACTTGAAGAAATAGAAAGACAGATCGAGGATCCGAGTCAGGAATTGCACCAGATGTGCATGGACCTCGTGGGGGATATTGTCCGAAGCGAGGAAGCGCTCGATCGGCTGGCCATTCCCGCACCTTACCATGATGTCGTACGCGGTTCTTGGGAGCGGGGAGACCGGCACCTCTACGGACGCTTCGATCTCGCCTATGATGGAGCCGGGCCGGCAAAGCTGCTCGAATACAATGCCGACACCCCAACCTCAGTGTTTGAGACGGCCTATTTTCAGTTCAACTGGTTGACCGACCAGATCGCCCTCGGCCAACTCGCGGAGGATGCGGACCAGTACAATTCTCTGCAGGAACATCTGGTCGAGGCTTTCGGCCAGTTCTCGCGTGACAGGATTTTTCATTTTGCGGCGGTAACAGACAGTCCGGAGGACCAAGGCACCAGCGTCTATCTCATGGACTGCGCGATCCAGGCGGGCCACCGCGCACAGTTTCTCGACATTCGCGAAATTGGTATCGACCAGCAGGGGCGGTTCGTCGATCTCCAGAACCGCGTCATTGAGCGCTGCTTCAAGCTCTATCCTTGGGAATTCATGCTGCGCGAACCCTATGCGCCTTATCTCGGCGGCCAGGGGGCGGTCTTCGTCGAGCCTGCCTGGAAGGCGGTCCTGTCCAACAAGGGCTTGTTGCCGATGCTGTGGCAGCGCCATCCGAACCATCCCAACCTGCTGCCGAGCTTTTTTGTTGATGATCCGCAAGCGCATGAGCTGAATGACTATGTCATCAAGCCACTTCTCTCGCGCGAAGGGGAAAATGTGCGCCTCTTTCGCGCCGGGCGTGAAGTGGCTTCGGCGTCGGGGAACTACGGTGCCGAGGGTCACGTTATCCAGGCGTATGCGCCGCTGTTCGAGAGCGATGCCGGTCACGCCGTGCTTGGCAGCTGGATCGTTGGGGATAAGGCCTGTGCGCTAGGCGTAAGGGAGGATCGATCGCGGATCACAGCCAACCTTTCTCGTTACGTTCCGCATGTCATCCTAGGGTGAAGACGCCTGCCGATGGCATTCCCCGTTGGACAAACCGTTACAAACACACTTACTTTGCCGACCAAACAGATTGGGACAACACATGGCCACCGGACTAATTGCACTTCTCGACGACGTTGCCGCCATTGCCAAGCTTGCTGCGACCTCCCTTGACGACGTGGCCGCGCAGACTGCGAAGGCGGGGACCAAGGCGGCTGGCGTGGTGATCGATGATGCGGCTGTAACGCCACGCTATGTGGTTGGGCTTTCTCCGGCACGCGAGCTGCCGATCATCGGAAAGATTGCGCTCGGCTCTCTGAAAAACAAGTTGATCTTCCTGCTGCCCGCCGGGCTTTTCCTCGGCTACTTCGCACCGTGGTCGATTACGCCGCTCCTGATGCTCGGCGGCCTCTATCTTTGCTATGAGGGTGCGGAAAAGATCTACGAAATCGTGATGCCGCATGACGCGCATGAGCATGAGGCGGCGGTTTCCGGCACGGTCGATCCCGTGGCTCTCGAAAACCAGAAGGTCTCCGGCGCGATCCGCACAGACTTCATTCTTTCGGCTGAGATCATGGCGCTGACGTTGGCCAATGTCTCCCAGTCCAACATCTATACCCAGGCGGCTGTGCTGGCGGCTGTCGGCATCCTGATCACTGTTGCCGTTTATGGCGTCGTTGCTCTGATCGTGAAGGCGGATGACGTGGGTCTCGCTCTTGCACGGACGTCACTTGGTGTACTGCGCCTGGTCGGGCGGGGACTGGTGGCCGGCGTCCCGATCTTCCTCAAGGTTCTCGCCATGGTTGGCACTGCAGCGATGTTGTGGGTTGGGGGAAGCATTCTCGTCCATGGGCTGGCCGAACTCGGCTTCCACGGCCCCGAGCACCTGATTGAAGATTTTGCGACCACTGTCAGTTCGCTACTCGGGTATCTTCCCGAAGTCCTGCATTGGTTCGCGACATCTGCCGCTCAGGCTCTGCTCGGGATTGTCATTGGTGGGTTCGTGATCGTGCTGGTGCAATTTGCAGCGCCGATTATCCGCCGTTTTAAGCCGGGGCATTGAGCCCTGGCTTGCTCTTCCGTGTGAGGCAAAAAAAATGGGCCAGCGGAAGACCGCGGCCCATGAAGTGTGAAGGTCAAAAACCTCCAGAGGGGAACAGTTGGTGCGGCGGAACTGGGAGGAAAGCCGCCGTGTGCATCAACTGGAGGCGTTATGCCTGATTTTTGACCAAACGGAAAACATTTATTGTGCAATGCAGCTATGCACGAGATGCGTTGCTGGATGCGCATAAGACCTTCGCGTGCAAGTCTGGTTCACGAAGCAGGGAGATTAAAAGCGATGAAAACCCGAATGGCATCGCCATTGTTTGATCTTTCTGGCCGTCGTGCGCTTATCACGGGATCGTCGGAGGGCATCGGCTTTGCTATGGCAGAAGGTCTCGCGTCGCATGGCGCTGAAGTCGTTCTCAATGGACGTGACCTTGGAAAGTTGCAAGCAGCGGTGGAGACAGTGCGAGCGCAGGGTGCGGTTGCCTCGGCATGCAATTTCGACGTAACGGACAGCGATGCCGTGACTGCTGGTACGCGATCGAAAAGGATCTCGGTCCGATAGCCATTCTCATCAACAACGCCGGCATGCAGTTCCGCGCGCCGCTCGAGGATTTCCCTGTCGACCGTTGGGAGCAGTTATTGAAGACGAACATCTCGAGTGTCTTCTATGTCGGTCAGGCGGTGGTCGCCGACCTTCAGCGACGTGACACCTGCGCCGACCTCGCGCACAATGCCGGCACCTTCGTGCCCGAGAATTGCGGGAAACTTTCCCTCGGAATCAAGCCCAGAGAGCGTGTAGGCATCGGTATGGCATACGCCGGTTGCCATGACCTCGACCAGAACCTCTCCCGCTTTCGGTCCGCCGATCTCGATCGTTTCGATGGTGAGGGGCTTGTTGGCCTCCCATGCTACCGCTGCTCTGCTTTTCATACTGCAATTCCTCGCTGGGCTGCGGGCCTATTTCAGATAGGCGCGCAGAATCTTCACAATGTCTTCCATCTGGTCTTCGCCAACGGATGACGTCATTTCTCCAGCGGATGCCACCGTCTCCCGAAGATGGATCTCGAGAACCTCTGCCATCAGGCCTCCTGCAGCACCACGCATCGCGGCGATCTGCTGCAGGAGAAGCTTGCAGTCGGTTCCGGCTTCAATCGCTCGTTCCAGCGCTTCGGCCTGCCCCTTGATCCGACGGAGACGGGTCGTTGCACGCTTTTTGTCCTCGATGGAGTATGGCATCTGCTGTCCTTCCTCCGACCTCACATACTGGGTGGAGTATGTCAATATACTGGGTGCAGTATAAGGGTTCCGATGGGTTTGTCATAGTTCTTGAGATGGTTTTAGCGGAAATCGCAAAATTGAGTAGCTTCAGTATCTTGCGCTTTGATCCTGACGCCAGTTGCCGCCGGATTGTAGCGAAAACGGCTACTCTGTGTCGCCAGCGGCTAAATTTATCCGCCTGCACGGAGGGACTAGCTAAAAATGAAGCCGCCGGCTTTTGGCATCTTCGTGCCCCGCAAGCGTTTTCGAGAACAATACGGGCTTCGACATTTACCTCCGAAGCGGCCAAGTGCCCGCTGGATGCTGATCCATCCGCATGCGGCACTTTTTGCTCAGGAAAAAGTCTCGTTATGACACCGATAACACGCATCATTCATCGCCGTGCCAATCCCGCTCAGGCAGCCCAGTACGAGCGTCTCGTCCGGCAAATGCTCGCCACTTGCTCACAGTCACCGGGTTATCTGTTTTCGACCGTGATCCCACCCAGAGTAGATGGCGAGGAATTTCATATCGTACAGTGCTTCACAACTCAGGCTGCACTCGACGTTTGGCGCAACTCAAAGGAGGCTGCGATCTGGCATGAACGCTTGCGGCAGGTCTCGGATCATGATCCCGAATACCGCGTATTCAACACGACGGATTTATGGTTTTCTGCCACAGGTTTGGAAGGTCAGAAACAACCTGCAAGGTGGCGGATGGCGATTATCACCTGGATGGGGATATTTCCGCTTGCATCCTTGGCTGTGGCTTTCTTGTTTCCCCTGCTGACGGCACTGCCATTTATTCTCAGAATGATGCTGCTGACCGCATTGATCGTCCTTGCGATGCACTGGATTGTCATGCCGCGCCTGTTGCGTTGGCTTGCCAACTGGCTCAAGCCGTAAACGCGGCTCAGAGATCCGCCAGTCTACTCGCCAAGGTTTCCACGGCGGCCCTCATCAACGAGAATTTCGACCACATGCCTGACGCGAGGGAGAAGTTGCTTCGTCGATGGCCAGATGGCAGAGATCTCGATCTTGGCGCCTGTGAACGCATCCAGCACGGATATGAGCCGTCCTTCGGCGATGTGTTTTGTAACCAGTGAACTCGGCATCTGGGCGAGCCCAAGGCCGGCCACGGCAGCATCGACGATGGCGGCACCATCGCCGATCTCATGGGTCGGTGGTGGTGTCACACGAACCACAAGACCATCATTCGCCTTGACCCGCCACGAATTGGGGATATCCCGCCGAAATCCGACAATGCAGTCATGCTCCTGCAAGTCCTCGATTGTCAGGGGCGTGCCGCGCGCTTTCAAATAGCTCGGTGAGCCCACGATCAAGGCTCGCTGTTCGGTCAGCTTGCGGGTAATCAGTCCTGTGGTGCTCTTCGTCTCCCCAAATCGGATAGCAAGGTCCACACCTTCCTCGACCGGATCGATGATCCTGTCGGTGAGAGATAGGGAGAGAGTGAGACCTGGATGCTGTTTGGTGATTTTCGCAAGCACTGGCAGCAGGATCTTTCGGCCCCAGGCTGCCGGCGCATCAATACGCAACCGTCCAGCAAGTTGCTGGCTCTTTGCGGCTAACGCCTCTTCAGCGGAACCGATTTCCTGAAGAGCGTGGCGGCAACTGGCCAGATAAGCCTCACCATCTGGTGTCAAGGTTAGCTTGCGCGTGCTTCGATGCAAAAGCTTCACGCCGAGTCTTTCTTCCAGTCGCGCAACACTTTTGCCCACGGCGGACTTGGTTACACCCAGCTTGTCTGCCGCTGCTGTGAAGCTCAACAAGGTGCCTGCTTCAACAAAACTGATGATACCGTTCAATTGCTCCAATTGAGCCATTGTAGCGAATTCCTCTACGCAGCGTGTAATTCCAGCCGTTTATTATCGTTCCGTTTTACATTAGCAAAGTCCCGTCGGCAAGGTTTGCAGATGACCGCAAACTCAACGTTCAACTCTAAGGGTCTTTGAGATGCCACGTAAATCACTGTCCATGATGATCGCCCTTTCCGGCCTCATCTTGTCCTCGACGATGACATTTGCGGCGCCGGCCATCGAGGTTCTTGGTCAGGACTATGTCTTCCCGAACAAGATTGAGGGCCTCCCTGCAAAGCTCTCCGACTTCAAGGGGTTGGAGATCAACAGCTTCATGACAACGGACGGGGTCAAGCTCTCCTATTGGGAGGCTGGCCAAGGGCGACCGCTGATTTTCATCCCTGGCTGGTCGGCCAACGGGGCCGAATACATCAATGTCATGTATCTGCTCAGCCAGAAGTATCATGTCTACGTCATCGATCCGCGCAATCAGGGTCTCTCCCAGAACGTCGAATACGGCACCCGAATTGCCCGTTTCGGGGCAGACCTCAACGAATTCATCGAGCATCTCGGTGTCGAGAAAGTTGACCTTTGTGGCTGGTCGATGGGGGCCTCCGTCGTGTGGAGCTATATCGACCTGTTCGGCACGGATACGATCCGTAAGGCAGTGTTCATCGACGAACCGATCTCGATCTATACGCATGCCGACTGGTCGGAGCAGGAGCGGCAGCAGGCCGGGGGGATGACGACCTCGGCCGAGCGCATGATCGCGGCTTTCGGCGGTGCGCCGACGAATGACCAGATCGTCGATATGAACGCCATGCGCCGCTACATGGAACAAGGATCACCCGCCTTCCAGAATTCGGAAGCCTTCGCGCAGACGTTCATCAAGAGCGACCCGAAGTTCATGAGCCTTGTGTTGTTCGATCACGCCATGAACGACTGGCGTGACGTCGTTCGCCACAAGATCGATGTGCCAACGGCGATCTTTACGGGCGAGAATAGCAACAATGTTCCGAGCCAGAAGTGGATGCAATCCGTCATTCCCGGCGCGGAACTCCATGTCTACAGCGCCCAGGATCAGGGCGATCATTTTCTCGCTTTCAAGAACCCAACGAGATTTACGGCTGATCTCGCATCATTCCTTGAGCGCTGATCGGTCCTCGAGAGCCAAGCCACACCAGAAGGCGGTCTGTGACCGCTGCATTCAAAGGAGACTATCATGCCTGTCGTACGCGTAAGCTGGTTCAGCGGTAAGGATGCCAAGGCGAAGAAGGCGGTTGCCGCGGAAATCACCGAAAGCATCGTCAAGAACACAGGAACGGATCCGAACTACATCTACGTCATTTTCGAAGATGTTGCGCCGTCAGACTGGGCAGGCGCCGGAAAGATCTTCGGAGAAGAGACCGACAAGTCCTGAATCCATGCCGCGCAATCGGGCGAATGCGGCGCGCTTTAGCCAGCCGCATTCCTCGCTGACACGTTGCTCCCCTCAAAACCAGAGAATGTCCCATGACCTATATCACCAACGTTTTCCATATGACGGTCGAGCCACAGGCTCTGGAAGAGTTTAAGACGCTGATTGCGCAGATCATCGCGCTCTCTAACAAGGAACCCGGCACGCTGATCTATGAATACTCCCTCGGTGAAGACGGGCGTAGCGTTCATATCGTCGAGCGTTATCTGACCGAAGGCGTGCTGCCGCATATCGAAGGAACCTTTGGCCCCTTTGCGGAGCAGTTCCTGAAACTCGCGACGATCAATGCGCTTTACGTATACGGCGAACCGCCGGCTGATTTGCGTGAGAAGCTTGCTTCTTTTGGCGCCGTTTTTATGGCGCCGCTGGCTGGCTTTGCGCGTCCGACAGTTGCCGCCTGATTGGCGTTTGTGGCCATCGTCGTGGTGGAATCACTAATCATGATGCCCGGAAGGCTCCCGCCCTCCGGGTATTTGCATTGCCGAAAGCGGTTCGCTCTTTTGTCAGGGGCTATCTCGTCCTGGTTGTCGGGAAAGCGCGTTCCGGGCCCGACCTGCTTGAATTGACAGAATGGGAGTGCCCGCTCCATCCGTCCTCAGCTGCTCTTGCCAGATTCCGAAGCCTCGGCTTTCCCTGACAAGGAAGGGACAATCAGCATGAGAAACAAGCTGTCGTGGGCTATTCATTCAGATAGCCGCTGGTCCTGCAGATTTACCCTGGCGATGCTCAGGCTGGTTTCGACCGCCCCCACGACTGCGGCAGAGGAGCATCCGAGCAGCCGTTTGTCACTGTCGATCTAACCATAGTCGAACAGTTTCCCGGAGCGATTGAGGCCTTCGTGAAAGCGGGTGATCCGAACGGCGAAAACATCCCCCATTGGCCGCCAATGACAGTCGACGGAAAGCAGGTCATGGAGTTTTGGAAAGTCTGCGGCAGTGTTCTGGTCCCTGCCAGAGGGTGCTGAAACGGTCATGCTGCTCGGGCTGCCACCTGCGCGTCTTTCGATGGAGTAACCTTGCACGGTGCGTCTGGCTATTCCTAAAACCCGCAGGCCGTCTCATCTGAACTGCGGGTTCTATTGTTCGGGAATTGCTGTCGTCCGGTTACGGCGCTCGTTAGCTTGAGGCCGTTGCCCGACGCACGACCGGCAGTACTTCGGTAGCCAACAATTCGATCGCGTCGGCAACCTTTCCGAAGGGCAAGCCGCCGATATCGATCTGCGCCATGAACCGATCATGTCGAAACATCTCGTGTTCGTATAGGATCTTGTCGATGATCTGCTGGGGGCTGCCAACGAAAAGCGCGCCGTGCGGACTGGCGAGACGCTCATAGTCTGCACGCGACACTTTCCAACCATTGTCGCCATTCGGTAGATTGTGGCCGATGTAACGGGCGTAGTGAGGGTAGAACTCGTCCATGGCCACCTGGCTGTTCTTTTGCACATGCAGATGGCCAGAAATGCCCACTTTCAATCCGCTCGGGTCATGCTCCGCATCCAGGAAGCTTTTCCGGTAGAGATCGATGAATGGCCGGAAGCGTGCCGGTTCGCCGCCGATATTGGCAAGGTTTAGCGGCACGCCCGCCCTGCCTGCGCGGATTGCGCTTTCCGGAGTGCCGCCGGCGCCGATCCAGATTGGAGGCTTTGCCACATAGGGGCGTGGGGCAATTTCGACATTGTTTAGGGCCGGGCGGAAGCGGCCATTCCAGGTGATGGCTTCACTGGCGGAGATTTTCAGGAGGAGGTCGAGCTTTTCTTCGTAAAGGGCATCGTAGTCCTTCAGATCGTAGCCGAAAAGCGGGAAGGACTCGATGAAGGCACCACGCCCAACCGTCAACTCCGCGCGCCCGGAAGACAGAAGGTCGATCGTTGCCAGTTCCTCGAAAATCCGAACCGGGTCAGAGGAAGACAGGATGGTGACGGCTGTGGTGATCCGGATGTTTTTGGTGACAGCCGCGATGGCCCCCATGATGGCTACCGGGACGGAGATCGTGTAGTCCGGGCGATGGTGCTCGCCGATCCCGAAAACGCTCAAACCAGCCTGGTCGGCAAGTTTTGCTGCCTCCACGATCTCCAGTAGACGCTGTCTGGATGGTTCCGGCCCACGGGTGCCGACCGGCAAGTCACCAAATGTGTAAAGACCGATTTCCATGTCGGCTGCCTTCCTATTCCGCAAATGTTTCCGCGAGGAAATCGCCGGCTTTTGCCGCCCCTTCGGCGGAAATTGTGTGCGGCACACCCGGCAGCAAGAGTGTCTCGACCTGAAGTCCCAAACTCTGAAGGGTGGCGGCAGCCTTGGTCGTCTCAGCCGCTGGGATCACGGGATCAGCGCTGCCATGGACCAAAAGAACGGGCGTTTCGCGTGCGGGCTGCAAAGGCAGTGGCGAAGCCAGGCGGCCTGAGAAACCTACCACGGCACCAACCGGCCAACGGCCTGATGCAGCGGCATCAAGCGCCATGATCGTGCCTTGTGAAAAACCGACAAACGCGACGCGGTCAAGCTTCCCGGCAAAGCCGTTTGCTTCGATGATCGACGTGATCACCTGATCAAAGGACGGCCGTGCGTCCGCAATCCGCGTGCTTCGATTCTCTTCTGTTACACCAGCGACGCTGAACCACTGGTAGCCCGAGCCAAAGCTGGAAGGGGCAGGGGCGTTGGGAGACATAAAGACGGCCCCCGGTATTCTGTCCTTCCAGGCATTGGCGAGCGGTGCAAGATCGTTGCCGCTGGAGCCGACGCCATGGAGCATGATGACCAGGATATTGGCAGCTATTGTTGACATCAGTATTGGTCCTTTATGAATGCTCGAAAGGCAACTGGGGGCCGACGGGCACGATGCCGTTCGGATTGAGTGCCTTGATGGAGTAGTAGCCGCGCTTAACATGGTCGATGTTCACCGTCCCACGAATGCCGGGTATGGCGAGAATGGCGGCGACGTAGCGACTGAGGCCCCGATAGTCTGCAAGCCGGCGTAGGTTGCATTTGAACAGGCCGTGATAGGCTGCATCGAAGCGTACGAGAGTAACGAACAAGCGTATGTCGGCTTCCGTCAATCGATCGCCAAACAGATATGGACCCTGATTGTCGAGGCGGGCTTCCAGCTCGTCAAGCGTCGAAAAGACATCGGCAAACGCTTCTTCATAAGCGATTTGCGTAACTGCGAATCCGGCCCGATAAACTCCATTGTTGAGGTTTGGGTAGATCCGTTCATTCAGCTCGTCGATGTCGGCGCGAAGCGCATCCGGATAGAGATCGACGCTTTCGTCGGCAAGTTTTCCGAAACCGGAATTCAACATGCGCAGGATGTCGGCCGACTCGTTGTTGACGATCGTGCCGCGGAGCTTGTCCCATAAGACGGGAACCGTCGCTCTTCCCGTATAGGCGGCGTCGGCACGCGTGTAGAGCTCATGCAGATAACTGGCGCCGTTCAGCGTATCCAAATGGGAGCCGGGGTAGTCGCCGAAGCGCCATCCCTGCTCGGATAGGGCAGGCTCGACGACGGATACCGAAATCGCGCTTTCGAGTTTTTTCAATGCGCGACCCATCAGCGTCCGCGCTGCCCAAGGGCAGATCAGCGCCACATAGAGGTGGTAGCGGCCAGCCTCTGCCTTGAAGCCTCCCTCGCCCGTTGGTCCAGCACTGCCGTCGGGGGTGATCCAGTTTCGAAAGCCTGAAATCTGCCGAACAAAGGCTCCCTTCTCGTCGCTTGCCTGGACGGGATGCCAGTCGGCTGTCCATTTACCTTCTACGAGCATTGTTCACCCCTTTAGGTTGTTGGCTGCCGACGAGACGATACTGATCTGTATCCCCCAAGGGTCGCTGATGGTGAGCCCCTGTGGCCGCTCGGCGGCTGGAGTTCCGGTCTCATCTGCCCTTGATTTTGCGGAAGCAGCAAAGTTGTCGCCTGCGAGGATTTCGATATCGGCAAGACCGGTGCTCGGGTACGTGCGTTGGGCCGCACCGCGGCTGTTCCAGATATTGGTCGCAAAATGATGGTGATAGCCGTCTGCGGCATAGAATGTGCCTCCGGGATAGCGTGACGTAACGGCAAAGCCGAGAACGTCGGCATAGAACGCCTCCGCCGCCGGGATCGCCCCCACCTGGAGGTGGACATGACCGACTATTGATCCCTCCGGGAAACCCCGCCACTCGTCGCTGCCACGCGCAGCAACCAAAGCATCGATATCCAGTGGATCACTCGGCATGTGCACCAGTCCGTTCTTCCATTGCCAAGATAGGACTGGTCGGTCAGCGTAGATCTCTACGCCGTTGCCTTCCGGGTCGGCGAGGTACAACGCCTCGCTGACAGCATGGTCGGATGCGCCTACGACGGGTGGCCGGGTCTTCATCGCATGCTGGACCCATCGAGCCAGGTCTGCGCGCGAAGGAAGCAGAAATGCGGTGTGAAACAAACCTGCCTCGCGATGCGAACGCCGGCGGGCTGTGGGGTCACGTCGCAACTCGAGTAGCGTCTTTCCCTCGACGCCGAGTTCTACGGCGCTCGCATCGCCCCGAAGGAGATGGAGGCCGACGGCCTCCTGATAGAAGCCACTGACCCGATCGAGGTCGTTGACAGTCAAGGTAACTTTGCCGATGCCGGTTTTCTGGCCCGAAGTCGAGTTCATGGCTTTTACCTTTCTCAATCGTCGCAGTGATTACTTGCGGAACGGAGTCGGACGCAGGGCCTTGGCACCATCGCCCGTCAGCGCCAAAACGATGAGGCCGATGATCCAGAATGCCGGAAATTCCCAGCCCCCGTTGGCATTGTTGAAGAAGAAGCCAGCGGCGCCGTGAACAGTGACGATCGCTCCGAGCAGAACGGGGATCATCGCAACTGCGGCAACGCGCGGCCAGATGCCAAGGATGAGAGCCACGCCGCCAGCAACTTCCCAAAGAATCGTGACATAGGCGAGCCAGCCAGGGAGGCCGAGAGATCCGAAAAAGCCAGCAGTGCCAGCCGGAGTGAAGACAAAGATTTTCAGGCCGGCATGGCTCAGGAAAAGCAGACCAAGTGTGACGCGCAGGACGAGTGCGGCGTAAGGAGCTGTGCGGGTGTCGATCATGGTAATTCTCTTCTCGTTGGATGAATTCGTGAGGAGAATATGCCCCAATTCCAGATTGATGATTATCCCGTCCACCAGAGGTAAATTGCTTCCAAAATGGAAGTAATTAAGTCCAGCCCTTGTCCCATTTGGGCTGGCCGCGAAAAGCGTCGGCGAGAAAGTCGACCAGCACACGCACTTTCAGCGCGAGATGACGTCCGGGCGGATAGACGGCATAAAGGCCACGCGGGACGTCTTCATATTGGGTAAGCACGGAACGGACTGTGCCTGCCTTCAGGCTCGCTCCAGCAATGAAACTTGGTACACGTGCGATTCCCAATCCAGCTTCTGCTGCTGCAAGGCAGGCTTCCGCATTGGAGAAATTCAGGCGACCTCGCACGTCGGTCTCGATCATTCCCTGGCGATCAATGCTGTTGAACCGCCATGTTTGCGGATCGCTGAAGTTCGTATCGACAATGCAGCTGTGAAGGGGAAGGTCAGCCGGACTTTCCGGTGTTTGCTGTGCCGCGAAATAGGAAGGGGATGCGACAAGCACGATTCTGACAGGACAAAGCTTCTTGGCAATTAGACTGCTATCCGCTGGCTGCCCAATGCGGATTGCTGCATCGAAACCTTCATCGACAAGGTTGACCAGGCGATCGGCAAAGCTGACATCCAATTGGATATCGGGAAATGCCGCGGCAAACGAAATGAGGACGGGGGTCAACTGGGTCGTACCAAAGGTAACGGGCGCGGTAATTCGAAGCCTGCCCGAAGGAGTGCCCGCCGCATTGCGTACGGATGCATCGAGTGCATCCAAATCCTCAATGATGCCTTTGATCCGATCATAGTAGGCACGGCCGACCTCGGAGAGTGCCAAGGCGCGCGTTGTTCGTTTGATCAGCTGGACGCCGAGTTCTTTTTCAAGTCGCGAAACAAGTTTCGAGGCTTGCCCGGTACTTGTTCCAAGGCGTGAGGCGGCAGCTGCGAAGCTGCCTGTATCTATGACTGCCGCAAACATGCGGTCGCATTCCAGTCTGTCCAAGGCCTATATCCTCTAAAAAATGGTCCGCGCTTGCACTGTCAAACGTCGCCCAAATGGGCGCCGAAATTTGCGACAGCGAAATCCAGGAAGCTTCGCAGCTTCGGTGTCAATCGTCGATCCGGCGCATAGAGGATGTGCAAGGGCCGGGTTGGGACCCTGTAGTTCGGAAGCAGTTCGACGAGTTGACCATCGGCAAGATAGTCGCGCACGAGTTCCAAGGGCTGCAACATGATCCCCAGTCCTTCCAAAGCCGCGCAAAGCAAAGGCTCGCCATGATCGGCAACCAGCCGGCTTGCAATAGGAATGACTTGACGTCCGTCCGGGCCATCGAAAGTCCAATGAGTGCGGAGTGCTGTATGGGAAAATCCCAGGCATTCGTGCGCTGGGAGGTCCTGCGGCGAGGTTAGGGGTGGTGCTTTCGCCAGATATCTGGGCGATGCACAAAGCGCGAGCCGGTAAGGTGAAAGCCGCCTTGCGATCAGGCCACTGTCGGACAGTTCTCCGACTCGAAATACGGCATCATAACCTTCTTCGATTAGGTCTACCGCACGATTGGCCAAGGTCAGTTCCACCGATACTTCCGGGAACTGCTTCATGAAACCAGGCAGGAGCGGGGAAAGGGTGCGCATGCCGAAGCTCACGGGAGCGTTGATGCGCAGGCGTCCTGCCGGAACAGCGCGTGTTTCTGCTGCCATGCTCTCGGCCGTTTCGACCTCAGCCAGGATTATTTTCGCGCGCTCATAAAAGATGCGGCCGAAGTCAGTCAGGCTTTGCCGTCGCGTTGAACGATGAAGAAGCTGAACCCCGAGATGCTGCTCAAGCTTCTGGACGTGTTTTCCGACAAGTTGAGGGGACATCTGCATAGCATCGGCCGCAGCGCTGAATGAACCGCAATCGACGGCTCTGACAAACACTTCCATGGCGGTTAGGCGATCCATTCGAAACGTTCCGTTTCAAGTGATGCGATATTTATAGGATTTATCCGAATTTGTTTCAGAGGCAAAGTGTCCCCCATCGAAAACAGAGGATACGGACATGAAAGTTGCAGTCATTGGAACAGGGAATATGGGCTCCGGATTCGCCCGGGCATTTGCTGCTTGCGGCATTGATGTCGTGATCGGACATCGCGATCCGGCGAAGGCGGCATCGCTTGCCGCAGACATCGGCTCGAATGTGGAAGGCGGGGGTGTTGCCGCAGCAGTCAAACTTGCTGATATCGTCCTATTGGCGCTGCCGTATCAGGCCGTTGGCCAGGTACTCGCGGATGCCGGCGATCTTACAGGCAAGATCCTGATCGACATCACCAATCCGATTACGGCGGATTACAAGGAATTGGTGCTGGGTCACACGACGTCTGCGGCCGAGGAGATCCAGAAGCTTGCCAGCGGTGCGCATGTCGTCAAAGCGTTCAACACGATCTTTGCAGGCTTGATCTCGCCGGAAGCGCGGGCCGCCAAGACGCTGCAGGTATTTGTGGCAGGCGATGATGAGGGAGCAACCGCGAAGGTTCGCGAATTGGCCGAGAAGCTCTCGTTCGAGGCCGTCAACGCCGGCCCGTTGAGCAATAGCCGCTTCCTTGAGCCGATCGGAGAAATGAACATCCATTTCGGTTTCTTCCTTGGTATGGGGCCGACTGTCGCTCCGTCCTGGGTACGCGTCTGACACGAATGCACGCGATGGACGGCGGCATCGCCGTCCATCTGCACGTGCGCTGATGGGACTTTGGCAAAGGGGAAGGCGGCGTGGTCCATGTGGTCATGAGACTGCCAATGGGGGGTACCGATGCACTTGAATGATTCAATCACATGGTTCCATGGCAGGCTCTTTGCCTCGGACAGCCCGCCAACGGGTAGTCATGGCCCTTCAATTGAAGACTTTCGCCTGTCTGGTGTTGCGCTCTTGGAAACTACCTACCAGGGCGTTCAGGCTTTCCAGATGACGATGCCGACGGAGGCCATACAGGATCCTCAGAGGGAAACCCTGACGGATCGTGATTTTATGGCATGGCTGCCAGTGGATTTCTCTGACGGGGTGATAGATGTCGAGATCGCTAGTGAGCTTGTGCCAAACGCTCCCGGCTATGCGCGTGGATTTATCGGTCTGACTTTCCGTATCGATGAAAACGGGCGGTTCGAGAGTATCTACCTTCGCCCGACCAATAGCACCGCCGATGATCAGGTCCGCCGCAATCACAGTATCCAGTATGTCGCATATCCTGACTATCGTTTTGACAGGCTGAGGCGCGAAGAACCGGAGAAATACGAAAGCTATGCGGAGCTCGATCTCGGTCGATGGATTCACATGCGGATCGTGGTTGCGGGTGCCAGAGCAGAACTTTATCTCGATGGGAACGCTCGCCCCGCCCTGATTGTCAATGACCTGAAATTCGGGGTGAATCAGCACGGCGGCGTCGGGGTATGGCTGGAATCTGGAACGATTGCCTACTTCCGAAGTCTACGCATATCGTCCGCTCGATAGCGATCAGACAGGAATTGCTAGGCGGTAATGCCGCCGCAATCCGACGAGGGCACTGTCACCTGACTTTTCAAGCAGGTGACGTTTCGATGGGTCGTCCTAAAGCCATTCTCCGTGTACTGTTCTTCTATCTCCACCCGATCATTGTTCTTGCCATACTCGTTGGCGGCCCCCTGAGCATTCTTTTGCTCCGCTGACCTCGAGAGGTCTTAGGCCTGATCGGCTGACGCCATGGCCGGTTGAAGTCCGGATGCCGTGTTGCGGCGTAGTTTACGCCCTCGATGGCGCGTCTTGATCATCATAATCATCAGGTGCCTTCGGCAGAAATTGCTGCAGGCGTTGGGTTACACTGTCTATGTAGGACAGGATCACCGGCACGATGATCAGGGTCAGGATTGTCGAGCTGATCAGCCCGCCGATGACGGCATGGGCCATTGGAGCACGCTGCGCGCCGCCGCCGGCCACCGCCATGCCGAGCGGTATCATCCCGAAGATCATCGCCAGCGTCGTCATGACGATCGGCCGGAAACGGATGGCTCCAGCGCTGATCAGCGCCTCATTCAGGGGGAGGCCACGCCGCCGTTCCTGGTTGGCAAAGTCCACCAGCAGGATACCGTTCTTGCTGACGAGGCCCATCAGCATGATGAAGCCGATCAACGAGAACATGTTGATCGTGCTGCCTGCGACCATGAGGCCGAGAAGGACGCCGGCGAGCGATAGAGGCAGCGCAGCCATGATCGCAAGCGGCTGCAAGAAGCTCCCGAATTGCGAGGCCAGTACAAGGTAGATGAAGATCACCGCCATTGCGAGGGCGGCTGCCATATCCCCAAATGTCTCCTGCATATTTTCGGATTCGCCCCCAAAGAGAATATGATAGCCATTGGGCAAGTCGCGACCGTCAATCAGGGTTTGCAACTCGCGGGTCACCTCACCCAAGGTGCGACCCGACACGTCGGCGGAGACCAGCACTTCACGGTGATTGGCGAGACGGCGGATCTCGGAGGCCGCGGGGACAGTCTTCAAATCTGCGACCTGATCGACCTGTACGAGTATTGGCCTGTTATTCGCATCCACCCGGCCCGTTGTCAGCATGAGCTCGCCGATCGTCGCCGTGTCCGTGCGCTGCTCCCTCGGCAGCCGCGCGACGATATCGTAGGTTTCACCGGTTACATCGGTCCAGCTCGAGAGCGCTTCGCCACCGATCAGGGGAGATAGCGAGGCGGCAAGATCGGCTCGGGTCATGCCGAGATCACTTGCCGCCTCGCTCTTCAGGCGCACCGAGAGGATGGAGGTCACGTCCCTGGCGCTTGAATTCACATCCACCATGCCCGGGATCTGACGCATATCATTGGTAAGATCCTTGGCGATTTTCTCTATGATTGCTCGGTCGTCCCCAAGCACGCTGAGCTTAATTGGGCTGTCACCGCCGCCCAAACCTTCCTGAACGATGGCGGTATCAATGCCTGGGATGGCGGCCAGTCGCTCGCGGATCGGATTTGCCAGCGTGACCGGTGTTCGTGTGCGACGTGGCAGAGACACGAGGCGCACCAGCACGGCAGCACGGTTCTTTCCAACCGCCCCGCCCGTGTTAATGGTCGAATAGAGCGTCTCGATCTCAGGAAACTCCCTGAGCGCATTTTCAACCTGCCGAAGCTTCGTGGCCGTGTAGTCGAGGGAGGAGCCAGCTGGTGCGGTCACATTGATCTGGAAGCGGCCCTCGTCGCTCGCAGGCACAAACTCCGTGCCGACCAACGGCATCAGGAAAAGGCTGCCGATGAAGATGCCGACAGTTGTCAACAGCGTGACCAGGCGATGTCGCAGCGTCCAGCCGATCACATGGCGATACTGGTTGGCCAACCATTCGAAACCGTGATCAAAACGCGCGATCAGTTGCCCGATTGGCCCACGTTTAGAATCCGGATGGGAATCTGGATCGAACCACACGCTGGACAGCATCGGATCGAGCGTGAAGGCGACGAAGAGCGAGATAAGGACGGCTGCCGAAACAGTGACGCCGAATTCGTAGAAGAAGCGGCCCACGATCCCCTCCATGAAGGCGACCGGCAGGAAAACCGCGACGATGGTCAATGTCGTGGCGACCACGGCAAGGCCAATTTCATTCGTGCCGTCGAGCGCCGCGCGAAGGTGCGACTTGCCCATGTGGAGGTGGCGCGTGATGTTCTCTCGCACGACGATAGCATCGTCCACCAGGATGCCGATAGACAAGGTCAGCGCCAGCAAACTGAGCGTGTTCAGCGTAAAGCCAAGAAGGCCGATTACCGCTAGCGTACCCAGCATCGCGATTGGAAGCGTCAGGCCGGTGATGACGGTGCTGCGCCAGGAATTGAGGAACAGAAAGACAATCGCAACGGCCAGTGCAGCCCCTTCAAGCAGGGTCGCCTGAACTTGGGACACGGAGTCCTGGATGGCAGTTGAGGCATCGGTAACAATGCGAAGCTGAACATTCTGCTTGGCAAGCTCTGCATTGAGCTCATCGAGACGTGCGCGCACATCGGCCACGACCTGAACAGTGTTGGCGTCCTGCGCTTTCACGACATCGATGGCGAGCGCTGTCTGTCCATTATACAGGGCGCGGCTTTCGGCATCGGCGGCGCCTTCGGCAACGGTGGCAACGTCGCGGAGATAGACCGGCCCGCCCCCACGACTGGCGACAATTGCGTCGAGCAGATTTTCAGGCAGCTCAATGTGGTCCTGCACCTGGATCGTGCGTTCTGAAAATTTATCGATGATACTGCCGGCCGGGCTATTCTGGTTTGCCGATTTCAGAGCAGTGATGACATCATCGATACCAACGCCAAAGGCGCGCATCCGCGTATCAAGAATGGAGACGTCAATCTGGCGCTTTTGGCCGCCGATCAAAGTGACCTGGCCGACACCTGGAATAGTGGTCAGGTCTCGCACAACCCGCTGATCTGCGATCGTTGTCAGGGCCGGGACATCCAGCGACACCGAACTCACGGCAATGGAGAGGATCGGCTGATCCGATGGATCGAACCGGGAGACGAGTGGCTTGTCCACATCGTCCGGTAGCGCGGCTTCAATCGTTGCAAGCTTCTCGCGTACGTCCTGTGCTGCATCCGCGCCCTGCACATCAAGGTTAAACTTGGCGGTTACCACCGAGCGACCTTCGTAAGAGGTTGAAGCGATCTCATCGAGCCCGCTGATGGCGTTCAATGCATCCTCTATTGGGCGAGTAACGTCTGTCTCGACGGTTTCCGGGGTGGCGCCCGGATAGGTCGTCATGACCACAACGATTGGAACGTCGACGTTGGGATATTGATCAAGCCCCAGCCGCTGAAGGGAGAAAATGCCCATGATCAGCAAGGACAACATCATCATGGTGGTGAATACGGGATGTGTGACTGAAACGCGGGTCAGGAACATCTCAACCGGCCTCGTTGAGGATCACAGCAACATCGGGCTTCAACTCGGGTAGGGGAGCGGTTAAAACTGTATCGCCGTCCGCAATGCCGTCGGCGATCTCCACCATTTGATTCCCATCCCACCCCTGTCCTATGGTCACAGGCTGGCGCCTTAGATAACCGTGTTTCAGCTTGAGCACATAATCGCCCGCATCGTCCTTGCGCAGCGATAGTGCCGGAACGACGAGTGCACCGTCTTTTTCGTTGACGATGATCGACCCCGTGGCGAACATGCCGCCCCAGAGCTTTCCGTCGTGATTGGGCAATCTCAGATAGACGGGCACGAAACGTGTCCCACTTTCCGCAACAGGATTTATCCGAGCGACTGTCCCCTCAATCACCTGTTCTTCCAGTCCATCGATCGTCAATTTTGCAGTCTGGCCTTCGGCAACGCGTGCAATGTCTCGGGTGGAGACTAGGACCTTTGCTTCCATGACGTCTGGATGGACAATAGTCAGCAACTCGCCATCTGCGCCGACGCTGGTGCCTGCGTCGACGGCGCGGCTTGCAACGACACCATCGAACGGGGCCGTGATGTCAGCATCGCGCAGCGCAGTGCGGGCGATGTCAACCTGCGCAGAGAGGCTCCGAACCCTGGATGTCTTTCCGGCGACGTCGCCTCTGGCCTGTTCAAGGTCTTCTTTTGACGCAATGTTTTTCGCAGCAAGTTGCTCCGTCCGGCTCAGTGTCTTTATCGCAAGCGCGAGCTCTGCCTCGGCCGCATCGCGATCGCTTTCGCGTTGCAAAAGTGTGGATCGAAGATCACCCGTTTCGAAACGGACAAGCACATCGCCCGCCCTGACCCGCTTACCTTCAAGAGCGCCGACGTCGCGGATCTTGCCGCCGGCTTTTGCCCTCAAAACCACGCGGTTGACAGGCTGAAGTTCACCGCTGACGCGAAGCCGCTCGACCATCGAGGCGGGCTCTACGCGTGTCACCTCCGCAAGTGTCAGTTCGAACGGTTTGCTGATTGCAGTTGAGGACTCCACGATCTCCTTGAGCCGCTCGTTCGCGTCGACGGCACCACGGCTGGGATCGAGATACATGAATGCAAGGGTGCATCCGCCGAGCAGTGCCCCTATCTTGGCAAATCTTGCAGTCCATTTGAGGGTCATGGCTTGCCTCTTCCTGATCGAGTTCGACACGGCTGACTGGATGCAGCGTCGTTGCGCGCAGCAGCGGCCGGTAGATCTCAGGGTTAGGCATCGACAATTGCAGCAGCATTACCGGATGCAGTCGTGCGGACCGCAATGCTGCCGCAACCTTGTCGCTTCAGAAGAAAGGAATGAAAGGGGCGCTGATTATGAGACTTCTGCTGATCGAAGATGAAAAGGAACTGGCCGATGCCTTGATGGCTGCACTGGGCAAGCAGGGCATCGTCATTGACCATACGATGTGGCTTGCCGATGCTTGCGAGTTAACCCGCCAAAACATCTATGACGTCATTCTCCTTGATCGGCGACTTCCGGATGGGGACGGTCTGACCTTTATCCCGAAGCTCAGGCGGGCCGGGGTGGATACGCCGGTCATGGTGCTGACAGCGCGAAACGAACCCAAGGAGCGGATCGAGGGCCTCGATGGCGGTGCGGACGACTACCTTGGCAAACCGTTTCTGGTTGACGAGCTGATGGCTCGCTTGCGCGCGTTGCTCAGGCGGCCGGCCAGTCTGATTGAGGCTCAGATCACCGTCGGACGTGTTGCCATCGATCCCCTTCACCTCAATGTGACCGTCAATGCGCTGCCCTTCGATCTCCCCCGACGCGAGCTTTTGGTGCTCTTGGCCCTTGCCAAGCGCAGGGACAAGACCGTCTTGCGGTCAACGCTTGAAGCTGCTGTCTATAATTACGAGGAAGAAATCCAGTCCAATGCGCTCGATGCGCATATTTCCCGATTGCGAAAGCGCCTGTCCGATGCTTCGGCGGGTGTGGCGGTCCATAATATCCGGGGCGTCGGATATCTGCTGAGGGAAGAATAGCCATGGCCCGAGGCAATGCGAACCCGTCTCTCTGGTGGAAGCTCAGCTGGCAGCTCAGTCTCGTTCTCGTCATCGTCGTCGCGACGGTGATCGTTGGGCTTTGCGTTTATGGCGCTTTGATCCTGTCGCCGAATGTTGGCTTGAAGGACAGGCTGACCCACGCGCTCGAAGATTCACTGATACGCGATCCACAGGGCAGGCTCGTTGTTGTCGAAAGCGAAAACCTGAAAGCCTTTAAGGCCGACAACGACCGTTTGTGGTTTATCGCAGCGGCGCAAGACAGCCAGTCGGTGCGCTATGGGGCGGTGCCGGAAGTTTACGCGGAAATGGCGCCTTATGTGCGCTTCATGAGGGATGCCGACATTCGCGGGGCCAGCGGCGTCAACGAGACGGCTTCGATCGATGCCATCGCGACACCCTTGGGTGAGATGCGTGTGATGTATGGCGGCAATACCAGTACGGCCAATAATTTTCTGACGATGGTGACCAGTCTTGCCCCGATTTATGTTCCGCTTTTGGCGATCGCGGTGCCCGCGCTGTTTCTCACCATTCCTCGTATTGTCAGCCGTGGACTGGCAGGGCTGAAAGGAGTCGTTCGCATGGCGGCGGAGATTGACCCTCGCCATGGTGGGGCGCGACTTCCCCTGGAGGATGTACCGCAAGAAGTCACGCCATTGATCATCGCCTTCAACTCTGTACTCGACCGTCTCGAAGAGCAATTTCGGGCAAGGCGACGCTTCCTCATTGATGCGGCGCACGAACTCAGAACGCCCATAGCGATTATGCAGACCCGTATTGATGGGATGCCGGAAGGTGCCGCGCGCCTCAGGCTCATGAAGGATGTGGCACGACTGGGTGAAACGGCCGAGCAGCTTCTCGACTTTGAACGCAATGATCAGGCGACTGATCTCCATGAGATGGTCGACCTGGTGGACATTGCTCGCACAGTGGTCGCAGACCTTGCGCCGCTGGCCATTTCTGCCGGTTACGAGATTTCATTTGATAGCGAAGTGGAGCGATTTGAGCGGCTCGGAAGTCTCTCTGCCCTGCCTCGGGCGGTAAGCAATCTGGTCCGCAATGCCATCGACCACGGAGGCAATGCCGGCCTGATTTCGGTGATTGTCTCGAGGAGTGGGAGTATCTCAGTCTCGGACGAAGGGCCTGGGATACCGGCCGCTCAGCGGGACCAGGTTTTTGACCCGTTTTACCGTGTGAAGCCGCGCAGCAATGGCGCGGGGCTCGGTTTAAGTCTGGTGAAGCAGATTATCTCCGATCATGGCGGCCGCGTGATGGTCGACAGCAGCACAGGCGGAACCACGTTCACAATCCAGCTGTAGGTTTTTAGAAACCTTGGCGCCGCGGGTTTCACAAGGCCAGCAAAGGCCGGGTGAACTTTTCGATACCGAATGGCACCATGTAATGTTGCCGCAACGCTTCCTGCTCACTGTCGTCAGCATGACGATTGACGACGGAGGCGAGCACATGTGCAGCAATAAGCAATCCTGTTCCCCGATGCCGCGTTTGTGGTGACGAAGATGCGTGGACTTGTCTTGGCAGGAATAGGTCTGCCTCTCGCTCTTTTCCTCTCTGGCTGTACAGCTGTTCCATTGACCGAAGCCGGAACTCTGACCTCCTACAGCCAGCTCAGTCCGGCGAAAGGCAAGTTTACGAAGTCCAGAAGCTTCGTGGATGGCCAAAGGCTCGCGACAGTTCGGACTATTGCGGTCATGCCTGCCACGTTCTCGTTCTATGCGGCATCGCGCATCAAGGCTGAGCAGGATCGGCGTCTGGTCGCAAATGCGCTGGATCGTGCTGTGTGCGTGGCGCTCAGCGACAAGTATGAATTGGTGGCGCCGGGGCAGCGCGCCGACTTGACCGTGCGGGCCGTCGTTACGGACATCGTCCCCACGAATAAGACGATCGCGGGCGTATCGACGGCAGTGTCGCTGGGGAGCAGCCTTGCACTGCCCGTCGGCATTCCGCGTCTCCCGGCCGGTTTGGGTGGGCTCGCGGTTGAAGCCGAAGCGATCGATCGCAGCGGTAGCCAGTTGGCCGCAGTTGTCTGGTCCAAGGGAGCCAATTCCATAACGAACAATGCGCGTGTTTCCGAGGTGGGCGATGCCTACAGTCTCGCCGCGAGTTTCGGGAAATATTTCTCCCGCATCCTCATAGTCGGCAAGGAGCCGAAGGGGCCGGATGTTTCTCTGCCGTCGGGACAGCGCATCAAGTCGGCGCTCGGTGGAAAGCCGAAATACGCGGCCTGTGATGCCTTTGGCAGATCACCGGGGCTTGCCGGTGTGATCGCCGACAAGGTTGGGGCGCCGCCGCAATGGACCGATAGGCAACGTTGACCCTTGGTACGCTGGCTGAACGTTCCATCGAGTTTCACCAAAGCCATATCGCATTTCCAGCCGTAGGAATCGCCCGACGCCCCATCGGGCGTAGGCACGGGCGGAGTAGCCCAAGTCCCCCCGCAATACGGCTCCTCCGCCCGTGCACCCGAACTGTGTCATCCCCGTAATGTTGCTGCAATTCAGGTTCGTCAAGGTGAGTGTGCACGAAGAAGGCAAACCATTCGGGGTCGCCAGGCGGTGCGATTTCCACGTCTTATCCAAGTCCACGTCTGGCCTGGAGATCTGTGTCTCGACCCACTCTCTTATCCTCGGTGTCGCCTTCAATCCGTAATGCTTTGCCATATGCTATGACAGGAGTTCCAAGTGACCCAATGCCAATCCCGCTCTCTGAGAGAAAAGCCAACCATTTCAGGCCGCAGTGCCATGCCGGCAATAGTCCTGGTTGGTGTAGTCGTCGCGCTGCCTCTCTCCACGTTTGCGGCTGACCTTGAACGTGTTGACGCTGCTGCAGTCCCTCCCCAGGAGTTTGATGCTGGGCGTTATGGCGATTTCCGCGATACGCTTCACGATTGGAAAGTTACAGTCGGTGCGGGCGCCCTTTACATGCCTGAATACGAGGGGTCTGATGAGTTTGAGATCAACCCACTCCCGATCTTTTCGGCGGAATTTGGCGACCGTGTAAGCGTCGACATAACGGGCGTGACGGTCGACCTCTATGAGGCGAATGGCTTCAGAGCCAGCATGAAGGGCGGTTACGACCTGGGCCGTAAGGAAGATGATTCCGACTATCTGCGCGGTCTCGGTGATATCGACGCAGGCGGGGTGATTGGCGGTATTCTGAGTTATGAAGTGGGTCCCTTCGAAGCCTATGCAGAGCTCGACAAGACGATCGGCGGCAGTGATGGCCTGACAGGTATCGTCGGCGCCAAGGCGTCGTATAAGTATGAAAGCTTCATTTTCTCGGCGGATGTTTCCGGGACTTGGGCAGATGACAAGCACATGCAATCGTATTTCGGCGTCACAAGCGCCCAGTCAGCAAGCTCCGGCTTGACGCAGTATGATGCACAGGCCGGCGTCAAGCGGGTCGATGTAAAGGGTTCCATCACCTACATGTTCACTGAAAACTGGTCGGTGACAGGTGCTGCAGGAGCAGGTTTCCTCATAGGAGATGCCAAGGACAGCCCGATCGTGAAGGATGATGTCCAGCCGTTTGCGATGCTGGGCGTCTCATATCGATTTTAGTCTCCTCGACTGCAATCGCAATGCGCGACTGGGGGAGCGGGTTTCGGCGACCCTGGATACGGTTGCAGGATAAATCAAAGACCGAACCGGTGTTTCCTCCACCGGTTCGTTTCAAGTGAGTGTTCGAACTTATGTCGTCAGTCTCCGGCCAGTTCCTTCAACCGCTCGTGGCTCTCTGCCGACAGAGGAATACCATTCTGCTCAGCCTTCGCGCGGGTCAGATGGCGGCGGTCACCGGGTAGCCGGTCCTGGCCGGCTTCCAGAACGAGGTCGCAGATCTGTCCGACGCGTGCGGCAAATGCATCATTGCCCCCGCGTTCAGGGTCGATGACCACAAGGAATTGGCCGGTAAATGGCGTTTGGGCGCCCTTATGTCCACTCCAGTCGAATTCGCCGGAGAAGTAGCCCCCGGTCAGTGCGGCACTCAGGATTTCGACCATCAGCGCGATGGAGTTGCCCTTGTGGCCGCCGAAGGGCAGCAGCGCTCCGCCATCGAGGATCGCCTTCGGATCGGTTGTCGGTTGCCCGTCCCGGTCAACGCCCATTCCGGGCTTGAGTTCATGGCCGGCACGCGCTGCAATCTGGACGTCGCCATGAGCGATCGCTGACGAAGCCTGATCGAAGACGAAGGGTGGCTTGCCGGCCCGCGGCGAGGCAAAGGCGATCGGGTTCGTGCCGAAGACAGCCTTGTTCCCCCCATATGGGACAACGCAGGCCATGCTGTTCACAACGCTAAGTGCGACAAGACCCTTTTCGGCGAAGGGCTCCACGTCAGGCCAAAGCGCGCTGAAATGATGTGAGCGTCGGATGGCGAGCACGGCGACGCCGTTTTCCCGGACTTTGTCCAGCAGAAGTGGCAGTCCGGCAAAAAATGCCGGCTGGGTGAAGCCGCCCTTGGCATCGACGCGAACAAAGGCCGGGCCGACATCCTCGACGACGGGCACGGCCATGCCGTCTACCCAGCCGCTATCGAGCGAAGAGACGTAACCTGCCATGCGGAAAATGCCGTGGCTCAGCGATCCGTCCCGCTCACAGCCGGCGCAATTCTCGGCCAGTATCCGGGCATTGGATGTCGATACGCCATGCTTGACGAAGATCCGCTCCAGCAGGGCAACGAGATCAGCAAAGGCGATATGGATTGTTGCCGGTTCGCTCATTTTATTCTCCAGCCGTGTCATTGAGGCGTTGATCGACGAGTGTCAGCCAGTAGCGCACGCCGTGCACGATTGCATCATCATTGAAGTCATAGGCCGGATTGTGCAGGTCGGCGCTATCGCCATTGCCAAGCCAGATGAAAGCGCCCGGCCGTTTTTCAAGCATGTAGGAAAAGTCCTCAGAGCCCATGGTCTGCGGATAGTTGTCGTCGACATTCTCAGCGCCGGCGACGGCTCGCGCCGCCCTGACGACGAGCTGCGTCTTGGCGGGATCATTGACGGTGACCGGATAACCCGGGCGCCAGTCGATTTCGGCTTCTGCGTTGAACAGTCGAGCAGTTGTGATCACGACTTCGCGAAAACGCGCCTCCACCGCAGCGCGCGTCTTTGGCTGCATCGTGCGGATCGTGCCGCCGATACGGACCGAGGCGGGGATGACGTTCAATGCCCGGTCATTGCCACCTTCGACAAAGGTCAGCGACACGACGACGGAATCGAGAGGATCAACAAATCGGGATGCGATCGTCTGCAAGGCCGTGATCATGTGTCCCATGGCCACAACTGGGTCGTTGCTGAGATGCGGTGCCGCCGCATGGCCACCCTTGCCAATGATCGTTACGACGAAGCGATCGCCACCCGCCATGATCGGTCCGGGGCGTGTGGCAAATGCGCCGACCGGCAGACCTGGCTCATTGTGCATACCGTAGACTTCCTCGATGCCGAAGCGCTCGAGCACGCCTTCCTCGATCATCACCCGGCCGCCGCCGCCACCCTCTTCTGCCGGCTGGAAGATCAGAACAACCTTGCCCGCGAAGTCGCGCGTCTCTGCAAGCCACTTCGCAGCGGCCAAAAGCATGGCGGTATGTCCGTCATGCCCGCAGGCATGCATCATGTTCTCGACCTTCGAGGCATAGGGCAGGTTGGTCTGTTCCGACATTGGCAGCGCATCCATATCGGATCGGAGCGCAATTGTTCGGCCTGGCCCCTTCGTTCCATTGATGACGGCCACCACGCCGGATGTCGCAATGCCGCCGACCACCTCGTCGCAGCCAAAGTCTTTCAGCTTCTCGGTAACAAGCGCAGCCGTCTTCGGCAGGTCAAAGAGGAGCTCTGGGTGTGCGTGAATTGTTCGGCGCCACGTTTTGGCTTCATCGGCAAGTGCGGTCAGGGAAGGGGCGTCGAAGGTCATGCGGACTCCAGGTTTAAGGCGTATGCGGCTTTTCGGAAGGGATACCGGACCAGATCGGCTCCAACAGGGGATCAGGGCATGCGCGCATCATCGCTTTGCGGCGGATGGAAGATATCTGCAACCGAGCCGCTTTCAACCAGCTTTCGACCGTAGATCACAGCAACCGCTTTGCGCGCGGAGTGATCGCATACTCGGTGCCGCGGCATTCATGGGCCAGCTTTAGAAGCAATTGGCCAAAGTTGCGCGGACTCGGCAGGCTTGTTCATTTTTTCTGTCCGCTGCGGAAATCAATTTGCGAAAAGGCGCAATTTTCGAAATCTCATTTCTCTATAAAATTTATAGACAATATAGGCTGCATCCATTCGGTCAACGGATTAAGAGAGGAACGGCCATGACACGCAAGATCAGACTTGGAGCATTTCTGCCCGGTGGCGGCCAGCACGTTGCATCCTGGCGCCATCCCGACCAACCGGTCGATGGGGCTGTCAGCCTCGAATTTCATAAGCAACTGGCCCAGACGGCAGAGCGCGGGTTGTTCGATGCCTATTTTCTGGCAGATGGACTGGCAGTCGGCTTCGGCGGCGCTCGGGAAGGGGGCAATGCCCGCGTGGCAGGCTTCGAGCCCGTCACACTCTTTTCCGCGCTGGCTCCCTTCACCACCCACCTCGGATTCATCGCAACGGCGTCGACGACCTACGAAGAGCCTTATAATACTGCCCGCAAATTCGCCTCGCTCGATTTGATTTCCAATGGCCGAGCCGGTTGGAACGTTGTCACGACAACCGGCGATCCGACAGCGCAGAACTTCAATCGCGAGGCTCAGCTGCCGCATGCCGATCGCTATCGCCGTGCGGCCGAACATGTCGATGTGGTCAAAAAACTCTGGGATAGTTTTGAGGACGACGCCTTTATCCGGGACAAGGAGACAGGTGTTTTCTTCGATCCTGCGAAACTTCACGATACAAACCACAAGGGTGAGCACTTCCAGGTCAAGGGACCGCTCAATGTCTCACGCTCGCGCCAGGGGCATCCGGTCATCGTCCAGGCGGGCCAGTCAGACGATGGCCGTGGCCTTGCCGCCGCCACGGCCGAGGTTATCTTCACTGCCCATCAGCACATCGAAACCGCGCAGGAATTTTATCGCGACATCAAGAACCGCGCGCGCGGCCTCGGCCGTAACCCGGATCATGTTCTGATCATGCCTGGTGTCTCGCCTTTCGTCGGTCGCACGGAGGCCGAAGGGCGGGAGAAGTACGATCGTTTGACGTCGCTCATTCTGGAAGAGGATGGTGTCGGCCTGCTCAATGGTCTGACGGGTGGCACGCTCGACCTGCGCGGCTATGACCTCGACGGCCCCCTGCCGCCAGCGCCGCCGACCGAGGGCATGAAGAGCCGCCAGGCCCTGATCCGTCAGATCGCCGACGAAAACAACTTTTCGATCCGCCAGCTCTACCAGTGGGTCGCCTCGGCGCGCGGGCACTTCACCATCGTTGGAACCGCAGAGCGGATCGCCGACACATTGCAGGAGTGGTTCGAGAACGAAGCCGCTGACGGCTTCAATATCCTGCCACCATGGCTGCCAACAGGGCTCGACGATTTCGTCGACCTGGTTATCCCGGAGCTGCAGCGCCGTGGCCTGTTTCGGACGGCCTATGAAGGCCAGACTCTGCGCGAAAATCTCGGTCTGCCGTTCCCCATCAACCGATGGGCCGCCGAGCAATCGATCATCCAGGCTGCAGAGTGAGGGGTCAACATGTCCATTGACGATATCCAAAATGGAACTGCCTACGGAATTGGTCTTTCGCCTCGTGCAAGCCAAGTGCCCGGCTGGTTCGGGCAGGCCGTGACCGCTTTCACTCCAATCCTCGCCCGTTATGGCCTGGTCATTGGCTTCCTCGTGTTCTGGCAAGTGTCAACCAAATTGGGCTGGGTGAATGCATCCGTGTTCCCGCCTCTTGATGAGATCGTCAGCGCATTGTGGAAGGGCATTTCCTCGGGCGCGCTGCTGGATGACGTTGCTATCAGCCTGCAGCGATCGGGGATCGCATTCCTTGCCGCCGTCGGGCTTGGCATCCCGCTCGGCCTCTTCATGGGGCAGGTGCGCGCCATCGAACAGGCACTCGATCCGCTGCTGCAGTTCTTCCGCCAGACATCGGCGCTCGCGCTCTATCCGGTCTTCATCCTTTTACTCGGCCTCGGCGAGGCTTCAAAAGTCTTCGTCATTTTCTGGGCGACGCTTTTCCCGATCCTTCTCTCGACGATTGGCGGCGTGAAGGAGGTCGATTGGAAACTGATCGAGATGGCGCGGACCTATGGTGCAAGCTCTCTCGCCATCTTCCGCCGTGTCATTCTTCCAGCCGCGGTCCCTGCGATTTTTGTCGGGCTCCGCCTCTCGGCGACCACGGCGCTGTTGCTCCTGATCGCTGCCGAGATGATCGGAGCGAATAAGGGCATCGGCTTTCAGGTGATGAATGCCCAGTACAATTTCCAGACACCGCTGATGTTCGCGGCCATCCTCTTGCTCGCCTTGCTGGGGCTCGCGGCAAACGCTGCTCTCGTTCTCCTGCAGCGAAAGCTCTGCCGCTGGGCCTGAGCGCCGCTTCAACTCCCTTCCCCGATTGACTCAATTCCTTGAAAGGACACCGTCCATGACCCTGCATTCTACCCGACTCCTCCTCTCCGCCGCCATCGCCATCGGTCTGTCCGGCGCGGCTCTCGCCGCTGACGAGGTCAAGTTTCGTTACCTCGCAAGTCAGGGCGGATTGTCAGCCCACGAACTCGCAGCCGAGCTCGGCTACTTTGATGGTACTGGCATCACCATCGAAAACATCGGCTATGCAACCGGTGGACCGGCCTCGTTGATCGCGCTTGCCTCTGGCGATGTCGAGATCGGCAGCGCTGCAACCTCTGCCGTGTTAAACTCGATCATTGGCGGAAACGACTTCGTCGCCGCCTATCCGTCGAATGGGATTAACAACGAAGTCCAATCGATCTTCTATGTGCTCGAAGATAGCCCCATCAAGGGGATCAAGGACATCGCCGGTAAGAGCATAGCGGTGAATACTCTGGGTGCGCATCTGGACTACACGATCCGGGAGGCACTTCATTCCGTTGGTTTGCCGGCAGATGCGGCCAATCAGATCGTGGTCCCGGGGCCGCAGCTCGAGCAAGTTTTGCGTTCAGGTCAGGTCGATGTCTCGGCCTTCGGCTATTGGCAGACGACATTTGAAGGGGCAGCCAAGCAGAAGGGCGGCCTTCGAGCAATCTTTGACGATACCGACGTCCTCGGCGAAATCGCAGGTGGCTTTGTCGTTCTGCGTCGCGACTTCATTGCTGAGCATCCGGAAGCGGCGAAGGTCTTTGTCGAGCAATCGCAGCGGGCTCTGGACTATGCCCGGGAGCATCCCGAGGAGACGAAGGCGGTCTTCGCCAAGGCACTGGAGGAGCGTGGGGAAAATCCCGAGATTGCCAAGTACTTCCGCGGTTATGGTGTGCGTGCCGGTGGTCAGGCGGTCGAACGTGACTTGCAGTTCTGGATCGATGTCCTGGTGCGCGAAGGCAAGCTCAAACAAGGCCAGCTCGCAGCCAAGGACATTCTCTACACTGCCGATGCGGCGAGCAACTGAGGCGTGGCGATGATACTCCCAAGCAGCCTGCGCGGAGAGGTGACGGTTCGTCACCTCTCCAAGACTTTCACGTTGAACGGCGAGCCGCTGCCGGTTCTGAAGGATCTCAATCTCACCATCCGATCAGGCGAAAGCTTGGCAATCGTTGGCGCGAGCGGATCTGGCAAGACGACGCTTCTTCGGATCCTGGCTGGTCTCGAAAAGGCCGATGGCGGTGATGTGTTGATCGATGGTCGCCGCGTCCGTGGGGTCGGTACCGACCGGGCGGTGATCTTCCAGGAACCGCGTCTCCTTCCGTGGTTGACCGTGATAGACAATATCGGTTTCGGTCTTGAAACCAGAGGGTTGTCGCGGGAGGACGCGCGATATGTGGCGCAACGCTATGTCAACCTCGTTGGCCTGAAGGGCTTCGAGGCAGCCTATCCTCGTCAGTTGTCAGGCGGTATGGCGCAGCGTGTCGGCATCGCACGCGCACTCGCCGTGCAGCCGGAAATCCTGCTACTCGACGAACCCTTAGGTGCGCTCGACGCGATGACAAAGATCGCCATGCAGCAGGAATTGGCGCGGATCTGGAAAGATGAGGACGTTACAACGGTTCTGGTCACGCATGATCTGGAGGAGGCAATTTTCCTCGCGGACCGTATCCTGATCCTGCCGCGGGAAAAGGGTGGAGAGCCCAGGCTCATCGATATCGACCTGCCGCGTCCCCGTGACCGCAGCGCTGCCGCTTTCGTCAAGCAGCGGGAAGAACTGCTGGGGCTCTTTGGCTTGCATTGACGGACCAGATCGAATGCTGGATCGGATCCATGTGCTCGAGCAGTGACCATCCATGCGCCTTACGCATGGCGGACCTGAGGACTTGTGTCTTATCAGAGGGGCGGAGAGGGGATATGTTGCCCTCATCGAAACGACGTTGGAACCGGACAAGGTGGCTGACGTCAAGAGACCTCGCGAAAGGGGATCATCATGAACGTAGCACGCTCTTTCAACGCATGGCGCAAGTATCGTCAGACCGTCCTGGAACTGGACCGCATGAGCACCCGCGAACTGCAGGACCTCGGCATTAATCGCGCCGACATCCGCAGTGTTGCCCGCCAGTCCGTCGGCCGCTGAATCTCTGCTTCCGCGCAGTACTGAATGATCAAACGCCCGCTGACGCGGGCGTTCGTGTGTCTGAACACGAGTGATCCTGATTGCGTTCTGCCGAACTCGTCCGCACGAAATTGTGGAATGCGTTTTCTGCATAGCTGCAGTGCAGCAATGCCTCTTTATTCTGCGGGGATATCGGTTATCTTCCATTCATCGAAGTGATGCACCTCCTCCCGCAGAGCTTCGAATTCAGGCGGCCTTTATCC
>NZ_LJHS01000008.1 GCF_001296045.1 Rhizobium sp. AAP43
CCCGCCATGCGCACCTGCCAGTCGATCGAGGAGCGGCAGGCGAACCTGTCGCGCAAGCTGTCTCGCGCCACCGGTCTCGTGCGTTCCTGGATCGATGTCGAACTGGAGCGGCAGAATTCCGATCTCCTCGCCACGATGAACCGCCGCGCCGAAATGCAACTGCGCCTGCAGCAGACCGTCGAAGGCCTGTCGGTAGCCGCCATCTCCTATTACATCATCGGCCTGGTCGGTTATGCCGCCAAGGCCATCCCGCACGACCTTTTGCCCGTTGACCCGGCCGTCGTGACCGGCATCTCGGTGCCCTTCGCCATTCTCGGTGTGTGGTGGATGGTCCGACGGCTCAGGCGCCATCACGAGGCTGGCGGCTGACTGGATAAGGGGAGTGTGATCAGAGGCTGATCAACCCCGTACCCACCACCGCAAGTCCCGCGCCGAGCCAGGCTGAGGGGCGGGGTGCGACGCCGGTTCTGATCCACAGCATCGGCAGGATGACGACGGGTGTCATTGACGACAACGTCGAGACGATCCCGACATTGCCGCCGGCCAAGGCCGCCATCAGCAGCGACATGCCGAGCCCGGTGCCGAAGAACGAGGCCGTCACGCCAAGCCCGAGCGCCTTCCAGGAGAAGGCCTCGCTGCTGCGCAACGGCCGAAGCGGCACGAAGGCAAGGACAACAAAAAACACGGCAGCGAACCCGGAGCGCACCGCCATGGCCGTGAAAGGTTCGACGCCATCCGCCATGGCCGGTCGGGCACAGAGGCTGCCAAGCGCCTGCCCGAGTGCTGTCACCAATCCGAGCGCGATGCCTGTCCGGGAAATGCGCTGTCGCGAAGTCGCCTCTGTCGCGCTTGCTGCACCGGGCAGGCCGATGGCCAGCAGGATGCCGGCGAGAACCAGCACCACGCCAAGCGCCTGTTGCAGGTCGATGGTTTCGCCGAGCACCAGATAGCCCAGGATAAGCGCAAAAGGTGAGGTCAGTGAAAACAGCAGCGCCGTCACCCGCGGGCCAGCCGCATAGATCGCGGCAAAATAGGTGGTGCTGGCGATCATGATGCCGAACAGGCTGGACGTCGCAAGCGCGCCGACATGCCAGCCCTCCAGGCTTCGCCAACCGCCGGTCACGACTGCAGCACTTGCCGTCATTCCGAAGGCGGCCAGCAACTGCCAGCGCGCCAGCCGAAACAGACCCACGCGGCCATTGAGCTCGTTGATCAGCATGCCGCTCATGGCAATGCAGGTGGCTGCGCCGAGCGCGAGGAATTCGGAGATGAACATTTAAGGAAGGCCATGGCTGTGAGGTAGGCGGCTTGCCTAGCATTCTCCAAATGGCCTGGCTATTCGGCAACGTCGCGCAGAGGATCGAATATACAGTCTTGCCAGTTTCGTGCTTCTTGACCATGTAAGACGTCAACACAAACCCGAGATCCCGCAGGCGCATGGCAAAACAGGTAAAGGCGAAGCTCGACAAGAAGGGCTTGACCGCGCTCGGCATCGACAAGCTGATCGATATCCTGCTCGACGAGGCGGCGGCCAACAAGGCGCTGAAGGCCCGGCTGCAGACGGCGCTGGCCGGTGAAGGTGGACCGGACGAGATGGCCCGGCTGATCGACCGCCGTCTCGACACCATCGACCAGGCCCGCACGCGCATCAACAAGGCCCGCGCCCGCGATATGGCCGTCGAGTTTTCAGCCCTTGCCCGCAATATCCTCTCCGAACTCGGCTTGGCCGATGCGCCGGCTGCCGCCGAGCGTATCCTGCGTTTCATCGGCCTGCGCTTTCCCCTGTCCGCTCGGCTGGTCGCCGACAGCGCCCGGCTGTGGAAAGTCTTTGAAGATGCCGAAACCGCAACCGTTCAGCTGATCCGCTCCATCGACGCAGATGAGCAAGCCCGCCTGGTGCCCCATATTGAGCGGCTGCGTCTGCGTGACAAATACGGCGAACACACCGGCTTCCTGCGCGAGTTGACCGCCGTGCTGGCAAAGCCCGCCTCCGATGCCTGGCGGGCGCTGCTGGCCGAGGTTGTGCCGACGGAACCGCTGAAGCTTGGCGCGCTCGATCTCCTGCAGGCGCTCGCCCTGCATCAGGGTGATATTGACGCCTTTCTCGTGCTGGAGCGCCAGAAGCCCGACAATCGCCGCGACACGCTCGCTGTCGCAGACCTTCTCTATCGCGCGGCACGTTTCGAAGATGCGCTCGAATGGGTCCGCGAGCGGCCGCGTGGCATGCGGATCATTCCGGTGAACGGCATGCCGACATCCGTCGGTCCGGAATACGGTGCCCATGAACGCCGGCTACTCGAGGCCGAGATCCTTGATCGCCTGAAGCGCCGCGAGGATGCCCAGGAACTGCGCTGGCGGGAATTTTCCGAGGCCCTCGATCCGGGCGTGCTGCGGCTTTATCTGTCGAAGCTCGACGATTTTGCTGAATTCGACGAGATGGACCGCGCCTTTGACGTCGTCCGGGCGCATGAGGATATCTATCTCGCGCTCGACTTCTTCATCACCTGGCCGCGCCTCGATCTCGCCGCCGAACAGGTTCTGCGCCACCAGCATGACTGGGAGGGACGCTACTACGACGATCTAGCACCGGCGGCCGAAGCCCTGTCCGCCAAGGAGCCGCTGGCGGCCGTGGTGCTCTACCGCGTGCTCGTCGAGGACATTCTCAGGCGCGGCATCGGCATGGCCTATCCGCATGCCGGCCGCTACGTCGCCGAACTGGAACGCCTGATGCCGCATCTGCCGGCCGGCCATGGGCTGTCCACCCATCTCGCTTTCCTCGCGGAGTTAAGGCGGAGCCATTCGAAGAAGTATGGTTTCTGGAGTTCGGTGCCGGGTGGGCTGACGGGTAGCTAAGCCTGATCTCACCGATCCCAATAGGGTTCCGGCCCGTAAAGCTCTGCCACATAGTCGATGAACAGGCGGACCTTCGCCGGCAGGAATTGCCGGCTTGGATAGACGGCCGACAGCGCCACGTTGCGCGAACTCTCATATCCCGGCATTACCTGCACCAGCCGGCCGCTCTTCAGCTCCGCGCCTACGTCCCAGGTAGATCGCAGCGCAATCCCGAGCCCGGCGATCACGGCTTCGCGGATCACTTCGCTGGAATTGGTGACCAGCATGCCTTCGGGGCGCAGTGCCACGGGTCCCGTCGGCCCCTCCAGGCGCCACTGTTCGTGATTGTGGGCCGGAAGGCAGCGGTGGCGTTTTAGCTCTTCAAGGCTCTGCGGCAATCCGTGTTCGGCGATATAGGCCGGTGAGGCGCAGAGCACCCGGCGCACCGGCGCAAGCTTTCGGGCCACCAGCGAGGAATCGTGGAGTTCGGCAATGCGGATCGCCAGATCGAAGCCGCCCCCGACAATATCGGTGAACTCGTCCGACAGGATAAGATTGATCGTCAGGTCGGGATGCGCCTGCATGAAGGGCTTCAGATGCGGCGCCACATGCATGCGCCCGAAGGAGGTGGGTGCGGAGATCTTCAGCGTTCCCGCAACCTCCGAAGAGCGCCCTGAGGCGAAGGCTTCCGCCTCCTCAAGTCCGCCAAGGATCGTCAGGACACGCTCGTAAAAACCCTGGCCCGCCTCCGTCAGCGAGATCTGTCGCGTCGTGCGCTGCAAAAGCCGCGTGCCGAGCTTGTCTTCGAGGCGCTTGATCCGCTTCGACACCACGGCTGGCGATAATCCAAGGTCCCGCGCAGCCGTCGACATGCTGCCGGCTGCAATCACGCGGACAAAGACTTCAAGGTCACCGAGATTGGTCATGGTCGAGTACTACTTTTTCCTCTTCGGTCATAAGTCTATAGCATTTGCCGAACCTACGGCATAGTGGTAAGAAAAATGAACCAGTTGAGCGAGGCAGCTTGCAAGGCTATACTCCAGGCATTGAGGGGGAGCGAGACATGAGCGAAGCCATAGCCTTTCTGCCGGTGAGGGCAGGCGTTCTGTCCCGTCGCGCCGAGATCCTCGGTGACCTCCGGGAACTCGTGCCCGCTGGCCGCCTTGTCGAAGATCTCAACGCCCTCGTCCCCTTCGAGACCGACGGCTTCATTGCCTATCGCCGCCGCCCGCTCGCGGTCGTCCTGCCGGAAACCACGGCCCAGGTCGCTGCCGTGATGAAATACTGTCACCGCTACGGCATTCCCGTGGTGCCCCGCGGCGCCGGAACGTCCCTCTCGGGCGGCGCCATTCCGCAGGAAGATGCTGTCGTGCTTGGCCTCTCGGCCATGTCCCGCATTCTCGATGTCGATTACGCAAACCGGACCGCAACGGTTCAGGCCGGCGTCACCAATCTCGCCATTTCAGAGGCCGTTGGCGGTGATGGATATTTTTACGCCCCTGATCCAAGCTCGCAGCTGGCCTGCACCATCGGCGGCAACATCGCGATGAATTCCGGCGGCGCGCACTGTCTGAAATACGGCGTCACCACCAACAACCTGCTCGGGGTCAAGCTGGTGCTGGTCGACGGCACGGTGGTGGATATCGGCGGCAAGCATCTGGATGCGGAAGGTTATGACTTGCTCGGACTCGTCTGCGGCTCGGAAGGCCAGCTCGGCATCGTCACCGAAGCGACGGTGCGCCTGCTCGCCAAGCCGGAAGGGGCGCGCCCCGTACTCTTCGGTTTCGACAGCGCGGAAGCTGCCGGTTCCTGCGTCGCCGATGTCATCGGCGCCGGCATCATTCCGGTTGCCATCGAATTCATGGACAAGCCGGCCATCGAGATCTGCGAGGCCTTTGCCCATGCCGGTTACCCGCTCGATGTCGAGGCGCTGCTGATCGTCGAGGTCGAAGGCTCGGAAGCCGAGATGGAGGCGATGCTCGCCGCGATCGTCGAGATCGCCAGGCGCCACGGCGTCAAGACCGTGCGCGAAAGCCAGTCACCAACGGAAGCCGCCCTGATCTGGAAAGGCCGCAAATCCGCCTTTGGCGCGACGGGCCGCATCGCCGATTATATCTGCATGGACGGCACGGTGCCGCTCAGCCAGCTGGCCTATGTTCTGAAGAAGACCGCGGAGATTACCGACCGCTACGGCCTGCGCGTCGCCAATGTCTTCCACGCCGGCGATGGCAATATGCATCCCCTGATCCTCTACAACATCAATGATCCCGAAGATGCCGCACGGGCCGAAGCGGCCGGCATGGAAATCCTGAAACTCTGCGTCGATGCCGGCGGCTGCCTCACCGGCGAACACGGCGTCGGCATCGAAAAACGCGACCTGATGCTGCACCAGTTCTCCGAGGTCGATCTTGCCCAGCAGATGGCGGTGCGCTCGGCTTTCGATGCGGACTGGATCTTGAACCCCTCCAAGGTCTTTCCGCTGGAGGGCAGGGCATGAGGGACACAGTCTCTACGAAAGCCACCCCATGCTGACCCCCACCACAGAAACCGAAGCCGCCGACATTATCCGCGACCACGCCGCCAGCCGCTCGCCGCTCGCCATCCGGGGTGGCGGCACGCGGGCCGGCTTCGGCAATGCCGTGACCGCGGAAAGCGTCCTCTCTGCCGCAGCCCTCAGCGGCATCACCGCCTACAATCCCGCCGAAATGGTCATCACGGCCCATGCCGGCACGCCGGTCGCCGAGATCGAGGCAGCGCTTGCCGAAAACGGTCAGGGCATGGCGTTTGAGCCCATGGATCATCGGGGCCTGATGGGTACATCGGGCACGCCGACCATCGGTGGCCTGTTTGCCGTCAACAGCTCCGGCCCGCGCCGTTTCACCGCCGGTGCCGCCCGCGATCATCTTCTCGGCATCCGCTTCGTCAATGGCGAAGGCGAGGCGGTAAAGGCGGGTGGCCGGGTGATGAAGAACGTTACCGGGCTTGATCTCGTCAAGCTGCTCGCCGGCTCATACGGCACGCTCGGCTTCCTGACCGAGGTAACCTTCAAGGTATTGCCCGTGCCGAAGACGGCGCTCACCCTCGTCGTCTCAGGGCTGGATGACGAAGAGGCGGTAAGACTTCTCGCCTCGGCCATGTCGCTCTCTGTCGAGGTGTCGGGTGCCGCACATCTGCCGGAAAGCGTGCGAGGTCGGGTCATTGGCGGCGTGCTGCCGGAGGGTGCCGCGACCGTTCTGAGGCTGGAAGGGCTCGAAGCCTCGGTCGCTGTCCGCGCCGACAAGCTGACGTCGGCCCTGGCCGGCTTCGGATCCATCAGCCGGCTTGATGCCGAGCAGACGAAGGCGCTGTGGCGCGAGATCCGCGATGTGACACCCTATGCCGATGGCACGACGCGGCCGCTCTGGCGCGTGTCCATGGCCCCGTCGGAAGCGCACAAGCTGGTGGCCGGCCTCCGGCTCCGCGCCGGCATCGATGCCTTCTACGATTGGCAGGGTGGCCTGATCTGGATGCGGATGGAGGCCGATCCGGAAGCAGAGGTGCTGAGGCACGGCGTTCGCACGCTGGGCGGAGGCCATGCCGCCTTGCTTCGCGCGAGCCCGGCTGTCAGGGCCGCCACGCCGGCATTCGAGCCGCAGACATCGGCTGTCGCTTTGCTTTCCGCCCGAGTCAGGGCAAAACTCGACCCGCACGGGATCTTCAATCCCGAACTGATGGCATGAAGGAGTTTTGTCATGACTGATCCGAACTACCAGCCGCCTGTAACCTCGGGCGGGGAGGGCTGGTTTTCTCCCGGCCGTCTGAATGCGCAGCTGGTCTATTGCCTCTATCTGGTCAGTTTCGTCGTCGGCATCACCGTAATTATCGGCTTGATCATGGCCTATGTGAACCGCAGCAAGGGCGATGCCTGGGTCGATACCCATTACACCTATGCCATCAGAACATTCTGGCTGGGTTTACTCTATTCGCTTCTCGCAGTCGTGGCGATGTTTGTGCTGATGGGGGCGTTGGGCATGTTGTTGATGCTAGGCGTTTCAATCTGGGGCGTCATCCGTTGTGTTATCGGCCTGCAAAAGGCATCCGCAGGCCAGCCAGTGGGAAAACCGGATACTTGGTGGATCTGAAGCAGCATATCCGGCGCAGCTTTCAACGCTGCTCCGGGGGAGGACCGACGTGCAGACCAATTTCACCGCCGAACAGCTCGCCGATCCGCATGTGGCAGAAGCGGAAAGCATCCTGCGCAAATGCGTGCATTGCGGCTTCTGCACGGCCACCTGTCCGACCTATGTCACGCTCGGCAACGAGCTCGACAGTCCGCGTGGCCGCATCTACCTGATCAAGGACATGTTGGAAAACGGCAGGCCGGCGGATGAGCAGATCGTCACCCATATAGACCGCTGTCTTTCCTGCCTTGCCTGCACGACCACCTGTCCCTCCGGCGTCGACTATATGCACCTGGTCGATCACGCCCGCATCCACATCGAAAAGACCTATAAGCGGCCCTTGCCGAACCGGCTGATCCGCAACGTGCTGGCCATGGTGCTGCCCTATCCGGGCCGTTTCCGCTGGGCTTTGAAGGCAGCAGGCCTCGGTCGGCCCTTTGCCGGCCTCTTTGATCAGGTCAAACCGCTGAAGCCGGTGGCAGCCATGTTGCGGCTTGCGCCCTCTGCCGTGCCTCCAGCCTCCACCTTTGCCGAACCCGCAACCCATGCGCCGAAGACTGAGCGCCGTGGCCGCGTCGCGATCCTCACAGGCTGTGCCCAGCCGGTGCTTGATCCCGGCATCAACGAAGCGGCGATTGCGCTTCTCACCCGGCTCGGCGTGGAAGTCGTCGTGCCCAGGGGCGAAGGCTGTTGCGGCGCGCTGGTGCATCACATGGGGCGGGAAGAACAGGCGCTGGAAAGCGCAAGGCGCAATGTCGACGTCTGGAGCCGCGCCGTGGATGAGGGTGGTCTCGATGCGATCATCGTTACCACATCCGGCTGCGGCACGACGATCAAGGATTACGGCCACATGCTGCGGCTGGATCCTGTCTATGCCGAAAAGGCCGCCCGCATTTCAGCACTGGCGAAGGATGTGACCGAATATCTTCACACCCTCGATCTGCCGGTCGAAGCGCCGAAGGGCCTGACCGTTGCCTATCATTCCGCCTGTTCGCTGCAACACGGCCAGAAGGTTACCATGGCGCCCAAGCTCTTGCTGAAAGCGGCCGGCTTCACCGTCAAGGATCCGCCAGAAGGCCATCTCTGCTGCGGCTCTGCCGGCACCTACAACATCATGCAGCCGGAGATCTCTGCCCGCCTCAAGGCTCGCAAGGTGAAAAACATCGAGAAGACCAGACCCGATCTCATCGCGGCCGGTAATATCGGCTGCATGACGCAGATCGGTTCGGCAACCGGCATTCCAATCGTGCATACGGTGGAATTGCTCAACTGGGCCTATGGCGGAGAGAGGCCCAGGGCACTGCGCGGTTGAAGCGGGCTTCAGCGAATTGTTAAGCGATGTCTGTAATACTCTCCTGCGGATGTTTCATCCTGGGAGGTTGCAGTGACTGGAAAATTGGTGCTGGTCGCCTTGCTGTTGGTATCCAGTCCAGTGGCGGTAAGCGCGGCAGAGCGCATCTACTGTGCCGCGTCCGATGCCATGCTCGACATGTCGTTGGAAAGCGGTTTCAGCAAGAAGGACGAGCAGAAGCTCATTCACTTTCGCGGTGTTGCAGGGCTCAAGGCTAAGAGGGCTCCAGCCGAACTGCGCCGCTTCCAGATGGATTCTGAAATGATCCGGCAATACTGGACAGACGACAGGGATCTGCGCTTCAGCCTGCAGGCCGTCTTTCCAAAACGCGAGCCGGTTTACCGGCTGACGCTCTCGCTTCTGACGACGCGGAAATCAGCAGATACGCTTCGCTTCGAAGGCGAATATGTGATGGCACTGACCCGGCTGGGCGCCACGGCTTCAGCTGGTGCCCAAACCGTTCTGGATTACCGTGCGCCCATCTTCTGTTCGATCAAGCGTTGACGCGGCTCAGAACTTATAGCTGACGCCCATATTGACCGCGTTGGTCAGGATGTTGGTCTTCAGCGATGCGCCGGAATCGATGTCGACATCGACCCAGGAATAGTTGCCCTTATATTCAAGGAAGGCCGACCAGTTGTCGGCGAACTCGTAGGCGACACCGGCCTGTGCCTGAACGGTCGCTCCGCCGAGCTGGTAATTGAAGGTCCGGCCGGAAGCGCGTGTGACTTCGACATGTGGCACGTTGATGCCGGCGCCGGCGCCGACATAAGGCACGAACTTCGTGCCTTCGATTGGCATCCGGTAAAGCGCATTCAACGTGAGCAGGTTGATGCCGTCGGAAAACTCGAAATGCGACCAGCCGGAACGGTCGAGCGTTTCGCTATCGGCATAGACCTTGGCATGGGTGAAGTCGACGGAAAGGCCGAGGTTGGGCCGTCCCATGCCCTCCATCCACCAGGTGCCGCGCACGCCGTAATAGGGGGGCATCTCGAACGACTTGCCATCCCAGCCGGCGCGGAAATCAGCGTCGTCAGATACCTCGATATCGCTATGCGGCGCGGTCTGAAACCCGCCATAAGCGGAGATCGCCATCTCGGCGGATGCGGGGCTGGCCGCCATCAGGCAGGCGCCGGTCATGAGCAGGAAGGGCAGGCTGCGGCAGCAAAGGCGGTTCATGCAGGATCTCCGGAACGTGCCGGCCGGATGATGGATACGGCCATGCGACGGAGACTGCTATGTCCCTGCTACAGGAAGATGACATGAAAAAAGGCCGCGCATGGGCGCGACCTTGATGACAGGCAGATGCCGGGGGCTGGGATCAGCCGCCGAAGATCGTGCGCAGAATGTCGATGCCCTTGTCGTCGAAGGAAACTTCGCCCTGCTTGTTGCCCGGGCCCACGACAATCACCTTGGCGCCGATATCGGCACGCTCGTAGAGGTGCTCGACATCCTTGTTCATCATCCGGATGCAGCCAGACGACATGTTGAGGCCAATGGTCCAGGGCTGGTTGGTGCCATGGATGCGGAAGATCGTGTCACGGCCGCCCTTGTAGAGATACATGGCGCGTGCACCGAGCGGATTGTCCGGGCCGCCTTCCTGCACGACCGGCAGGATGTGACCCTTGGCGGCTTCACGCTGGCGCATTTCTGCCGGCGGGCGCCATTCCGGCCATTCCTGCTTGCGACCGATCTTCACCACGCCTGACCAGCCAAAACCTTCGCGGCCCACACCGACGCCGTAGCGCGTGGCGCGGTTATTGCCTTCGACATAGTAGAGGAACTTGTTGTTGGTATCGATGATGATGGTGCCGGGCTTTTCGTCCGTCGAAAGCCGCACGACCTTGCGCTTGAACTTTTCCGGCACTTCCTTGCGCTGCTGGGCGACCAGAGTGACGTTGTTTTTCGTCTCGACACGGTCGAGGCCGAAGGCCGATGCCTGCATTGGCAGGGCGATGGACGCGGCGACGAGCAGAAGCGCCGCCGTGCTGAATTTCAGTTTCGACATGGAAAATCCCCCTTTGGATCGAGGGAAACCCTAGTCAATTTGCCTGCCAAAGCAAGATCGAATGAAATGCGTGTGACGCAATCAGTGCTTTAGATCACAATGACGCTGGCGCCCTTGGGCACGCGGTCATAGAGATCGATGACATCTTCATTGCGCATACGGATGCAGCCGGAGGACACGCCGCTGCCGATCGACCAGGGCGCATTGGTGCCGTGGATTCGATAAAGCGTCGATCCGAGATAGAGTGCGCGTGCACCCAGCGGATTTTCCGGCCCGCCCGGCATATGCGCTGGAAGGAAATGGCCTTTTTCGGCCTCGCGGGCAATCATCTCCTGCGGCGGGCGCCAATCCGGCCATTCCTTCTTTGCAGTCACCTTGTGGGTACCGGCCCATTCGAAGCCTGGCTTGCCGACGCCCACCCCGTAGCGCTTGGCGCTGCCATTCTCCATCACGAGATAGAGGAACCGTTCCCGCGTATCGATGACCACAGTGCCCGGCTTGTGCTTCGTATCGTATTGCACCATCTGCGGCAGGAATTTTGGCTCGATTTGCGGTTTGGCTGGCCTTGCGGGACGGGCAACCACCTGTTGAACCGGGGGTTGCTGCGAAAACAGGCCGCGCCGCTGGGAGGCGATCCGGCGTTGTCCAACCGGTGCCGGCTGCGCAATCTGCTGCCGCACCTGATTGCGATAGACGGGTCTCAGCTGACGGCCGGCCTGCTGCGCTTGCGGAAACAGCGGGCGTGCACCCGCGCGAGGCCTCTGCTGGCGCGCTTGCGTTGTCGGCACGCCACCCAGTTGCAGAACCCAGGGCGCAGATAGATCGGGGCTGACCATCACCGGCGGACGGTTCTGGTAGCGATCATTGGCGTGAACGGGCAAGGCCATCGGCAGGGCGGCCACGAGGGCCATCAGGATCTTCTTCAACGACATCGGACGACTCACAACACGGGACCGAAGGGGAGGCGAGGCTGGTTCAGTGCGCACGCCGGAATGGCCGGATCCTGCCAGAGCCAACCCGCCATCAGGTAAACAGCTCTCCATAAAATGCCCGTGATCCGCGAAACCTTTTGTCAGGGTTAGCGTCTCGTTTGGAAAAATCGTGAACAAATGGTAAACGCCCTGAACCGGAGGGGAGAATCGCATGACGGGTGTTCCAGATGGACTGATCCGCGGAGATGATGGTCTCGACCGCTGCTTCTGGCATGGCGGCCTGGAAGACTATCGCCGCTATCACGACGAGGAATGGGGCCGCCCCGTTACCGACGATATCAGGCTGTTCGAGAAGATCTGCCTTGAAGGTTTCCAGTCCGGCCTGTCCTGGCTGACCATTCTGCGCAAACGCGAGAGTTTCCGGACAGCCTTTGCTGGCTTCGATTTCCATCAGGTGGCGACGTTCGGTGATGACGACATTGCCCGCTGCCTCGCCGATGCCGGCATCGTCCGCCATCGCGGCAAGATTGTCTCGACGATCAACAATGCCCGCCGTGCCATCGACCTTGAAGACGAATACGGCTCGCTCTCTCGTTACTTCTGGAGTTACGAGCCGGATGCCTCGGAACGCCCGACCCGCATGGACTATGCGACGCTGCGCGCCAACCCCACGTCACCGACCTCCATCCGCCTCTCAAAAGACCTGAAAAAGCGCGGATGGACCTTTGTCGGCCCGACCACAGTCTATGCCTTCATGCAGGCCATGGGCCTCGTCAACGATCATATCGAAGGCTGCTGCTGCCGCGCGGGCATTGAGCAATTGCGAGCCAATTTCGTTCGGCCCTGATCAGCCGAGGCTTCTGACCAGATCCGCCACGGCGCCGAGATCGGCGATTTCGCGAAAGCGCGGTGCTTCCACCGGCTTGTCCACGTGCTCCAGCACCCATGTCAGTTCATGCGGCACGAACACGCCCCAGGCGCCGGCAGCGATGGCGGGCACGACATCGGATTTCAGCGAATTGCCGATCATCATTGATCGCTCCGGCCCATCGCCATGTTTACCAAAGATCCTCCGATAGGTGGTGGCCGTCTTGTCCGAGACGATTTCGACCGCATCGAAATAATCGCCGAGCCCCGATTGCGCCAGCTTGCGTTCCTGATCGAAAAGATCGCCCTTGGTGATCAGCACGAGGAAATACTGCCCGGCCAGCGCCTCCAGCGCGTCACGCGCATGTGGCAGGCATTCTACCGGATGGCTGAGGAGATCCCGCCCGATCGCCAGGATCTCGCCGATCACGCTTGAGGGAACACGGCCTTCGGTAATCTCCAGCGCCGTCTCGATCATCGAGAGTGTGAAACCCTTGATGCCAAAACCGTAATGCGCAAGGTTGCGCTTCTCTGCCTCGAGCAGCCTGTCGGAGATGTGCTCGCCCTCGGCAAACTCGGCGAGCAGACTGCGATAATGCTGTTCCGTCAGCTTGTAATACTGTTCGTTCTGCCAGAGCGTATCGTCGGCATCAAAACCGATCACGGTCACGGGACGGATGGACATGGTGCCTCCTTGTCGATCTGTGAACGGCAGATTACCCCCGGTTGCCGGCAAAGCAATGGCGCAGGAATGCGCCATTGCCGGTTTGTTGGCCTTGGAAGTTACTGGCCGTTCTTCGCCAGCCACTCCTTCATCATGGCAATCTCGCCTTCCTGCGCCTTGATCACGTCTTCCGCCAGCCTGCGGATTTCGGGATCCTTGCCGTGTTCGAGCACGATCTTCGCCATGTCGATCGCGCCCTGGTGATGCGGGATCATGCCCTGGACAAAATCGACATCGGCATTGCCGGTGAGCGGCACGGCCATGTCCTTGTGCATACGGGCATTGGCCTCGGCAAAGGCCTTGGATGAGGCGCTCTTATCCATCATGCCATGCTCCATGGATGACATGTCGTGCCCCTGATGCATTGTGTTGTCCTGGGCCAAGACAGCGGTGAGGGATGCGGTGGTCAGTGCGGTCGCAAGCGATGCCGCAACGAAAATGGTCTTCAGCATGAGTATCTCCTGTGCTGATCGAAACATGAAATGGGCGGCAACAAGGGCCGCGACGGTCATAAGATCAGGCGCGGGGAGGGGGCGTCAGCGGCGCGGCACGTTGTGAAACGAGCGGGCGCGGCAAGGTTGCGGCTTCTGCCGCGCGGGCAGCAGGGCCCTGATATGCGAAGGTGATATCGACCGGCAGCGTCAGACAGGCCGAACAGTGCCAGACGGCGCTGCCTTTGCCCTTGCCGTGATCGGCGTGATTCTCGGGGTCGAGCTCGGACACGGTGGCTGACATGCCGGAATGCGGGCAGTCTGCGCTATCAGCCGCGATCGCTGCAAACTCGCGTACCATGCTCGATCCACCGTGATGCTCAGGCACCACCCCGTCCGAAACGCCGGCCACGGGCATCGCCATGGCCGACAGGCCGGAACTTGTCCCGGACATCGGCATCACGCCATAGGCGAGAGCGGCAACAAGCAGCAAGAAGCGGCGAAAGAGCATCATGAGGCTGAAGATTGTGCATCCTTGTGCCGAAAACAAGGCCGCCGACGATTCATGGAGCCATCTGGCGCGAGATAACGCTGTGAACGATCTGATAGTCGCGGCTTTCTTCGCCGAAAGGGATCACCGGCCAGTCCCAGGTTTCAAGCGGATCGCCCGGATCGACGCCATGGAGAAGGTCCACGGTTTCGTGGCAGCGGCCGGCGCGGTCGATCACGCGGTAGGAGACATCGGTCACCAGACATGTGGTTGCTGCCACCTGCTGCAGTCCATCGAGATGGGCGCGGATCAGAAGGGGTACCGCGTCCGCAGCTGCCACGCCGCCGTCCGCGCGCGCGATCCGCCTCTCCGCACCGATGCCGATCTGGGAGAGCAGATTGGCCGAGGCAACGAAGTCCAGGTAGGGCACCTGCCGTAGGAAGGAGAGCGGGTCCGGTGTCGTGCCCGCAAGAAAATCATCGAGCCCGGAAAGGTCCCGCTCGATCAGCCGCACATTCTTGAGGCCTTTCATCGCAATCCAGCCCCGGACGCTGGCGAGATGCACGAGATCGACCAGCACCACCGTATCAAACATCCGAGATAGCGCGATGACCGGCACATCGCGCAGTAACCCCGAGCCGAGGATCACCGCCGTTCGCCTTTGCCGGCAGCCCTCGGCCGCCTTCAGCATCGCCCCTTTTGTCCGCCGCTCATGTTCGGCCCAGGCTTTGCCGCAGCGATTGGCGCGCGCAGAGAGATTGACCGAGGACCGGATGAAGGGACGATGAGCAGCAGAAGTCAGCGGCCAGCTTGCGGCATAATTCAGGGCTTCAAGGATCATGGATTACCGATAGACGGAGCTGCGATGGCCGATCTCGACCACAAGCACGATGAGCTTGCCGTCTCGGATATCGCAAATGATGCGGTAATCGACAACCTTGTAGCGCCAATAGGCACCGAGCTTGTGCTGTCCTGCAGAGGTTCGCCGAGACTTCTGGGGGCGTCGCGCGTGGCGGCATCTTGAGCGTGACGCGCTTGTTCATCGGTCCAACTTCTGGTTATGCGCGCAAACACAACACCAGGAACGCCCCTTTTCCAGCGTCCGACGCCGCGTTGCCTGCCTTCGCCCTTGCCGCCAAATCCTTGATCCTCTAAGACACCGGCACCTTTTTGAAACGAAATTCCGGTTGTCATCATGAGCGATAAGAACAAGAAGCCCCAGAAGCTGAAGGCCCGTCTGCCGCGCGGCTTCGTCGATCGCGAGGCTGCCGACATTCGCGCTGCCAACCAGATGATGGAGACCATCCGCGAGGTCTATGAGCGTTACGGCTTCGATCCGATCGAGACCCCGCTTTTCGAATACACCGATGCGCTCGGCAAGTTCCTGCCCGACAGCGATCGCCCGAACGAAGGCGTCTTCTCGCTGCAGGACGATGACGAGCAGTGGATGTCGCTGCGCTATGACCTGACAGCGCCGATGGCGCGCCATGTCGCGGAGAATTTCCAGGAAATCCAGCTGCCCTACCGCACCTATCGCGCTGGCTACGTTTTCCGCAACGAAAAGCCGGGCCCGGGCCGTTTCCGCCAGTTCATGCAGTTCGACGCCGACACCGTCGGCGCGCCGGGCGTCCAGGCCGATGCCGAAATGTGCATGATGATGGCCGACACGCTGGAAGCGCTCGGCATCAAGCGCGGCGACTATGTGATCCGCGTCAACAACCGCAAGGTTTTGGACGGCGTGATGGAAGCGATCGGTCTCGGCGGCGAGGAGAATGCCGGCCGTCGTCTGAACGTGCTGCGCGCCATCGACAAACTCGACAAGTTTGGTCCGGAAGGCGTGAAACTTCTGCTCGGCGAAGGCCGCAAAGATGAGTCCGGCGACTTCACCAAGGGTGCTGGATTGAACGAGGAACAGATCGCCAAGGTTCTCTTCTTTGTCGGTATCACCTCCTATGCCGAAAGCGCTGCCGAACTCGCCTCCCTCGTTGCTGGCACCTCTAAGGGTGAGGAAGGCGTCGAGGAGCTGAACATGATTGGTGCACTCGTCGCCGGCGCAGGCTACGATGCGACCCGTATCAAGATCGATCCCTCCGTCGTCCGCGGCCTCGAATACTACACCGGCCCTGTCTACGAAGCCGAACTCACCTTCGACGTCACTAATGAGAAGGGCGAAAAGGTCGTCTTCGGCTCGGTCGGCGGCGGCGGGCGTTATGACGGACTCGTCTCGCGCTTCATGGGCCAGCCGGTCCCGGCGACAGGCTTCTCCATCGGCGTCTCGCGCCTGATGACGGCCTTGAAGAACCTCGGCAAGCTCGGTCAGGACGACGTGGCGGGTCCGGTCCTCGTCACCGTCATGGACGGCGATGTCGAGAGCATGGGCCGCTACCAGCGCTTCACGCAGCAGCTGCGGGCCGAAGGCATCCGTGCTGAAATGTACCAGGGCAACTGGAAGAAATTCGGCAACCAGCTGAAATATGCCGACCGCCGTGGCGCGCCGATCGCCATCATCCAGGGCGGCGACGAGCGCGCGCAAGGCGTCGTCCAGATCAAGGACCTGATCGAGGGCAAGCGTCTCTCGGGCGAGATCACCGACAATGCCGAATGGCGCGAAGCCCGCGTAGCGCAGGAAGTCGTGGCCGAGGCGGATCTCGTCGCCAAGGTCCGCGAGATCCTCGCCGCCCAGGCGGAAGATCGCCGTCGGGCGAAGGGTGTTTGATGTCTGAGTTCGCGGCTTTGCTCCTCCCCAACCCTCCCCACAAGGGGGAGGGAGCCGGTCGGCGCATACAGCTCGCGCCCGGATTTACCTCCTCTATGAGCCTGGTTGGCGCCTGCCTCAGGTCTTCTCCCCCCTTGTGGGGGAGATGGGCGGCAGCCCAGAGGGGGACTTACTCCCCAATCGCAGGACCAACCTCATGCCCATGACCGACATGCCGGATTTCGCCGGCACCATTCTGCAGGAATTCGTCTCGCGCGGCACCACGCGCGTCGATACGCCGGTCATCCAGCCGGCGGCACCCTTCCTCGACATGGCAGGCGAAGACCTGCGCCGGCGTATTTTCTTGACCGAGAATGAGCGGGGCGAGAGCCTCTGCCTGCGCCCGGAATTCACCATTCCCGTCTGTCTTCGCCATATCGAGACGGCAACGGGCACGCCGAAGCGTTATGCCTATCTCGGCGAAGTCTTCCGTCAGCGCCGCGAAGGCCCGCAGGAGTTTTACCAGGCCGGCATCGAGGACCTTGGCGATATCGCGGTCGCCGCATCGGATGCGCGCGCCATTGCCGATAGCGTCGCAATCCTCACCCGCCTCCTGCCTACCAGGCCGCTCGCAGTGACCCTCGGCGACCAGTCTGTCTTCGAGGCCGTGGTCAAGGCGCTGGGCCTGCCCGCCGGTTGGCAGAAGCGACTGATTCAGGCTTTTGGCAACCCTGACCAGCTCGACCAGCTGCTGCGCAAACTGGCCACGCCGACACCGGTGCCGGGCCTGGATCCGCAGGTCTCCGATCTCCTGGCCAGCGGCGACCAGAGCGCGCTGATTGCTTACATCGATGCGACCATGCAGGAGACTGGCTACCTCACCAATGCCAGCCGCACGCCGACCGAAATCGCAAGAAGGCTGAAGGAAAAGCTGGAACTGGCCGAGACCCGTCTCGATGGTGCGGCGCTGTTGCTGCTGCGCGAGTTCCTCTCGCTCGAACTGCCGCTGGGAGAGGCCTCCGCCGCCCTTGCCGGTTTCGCCGATGCTGCCGGCTTGAAGCTTGGAGCGGCCATCTCTCGCTTCGACGAGCGGGTTGCAGCCCTTGCCAATACGGGCATCGATCTTAGCCTCGTGACCTACCGCGCCGCCTTCGGCCGTCCGCTGGATTATTACACCGGCCTCGTCTTCGAAGTGACGGCCAAGGATCAGCGGGCCATACTGGCTGGCGGTGGACGCTTTGACCGTCTGCTGACGCTGCTCGGCGCCGCAACGCATATACCAGCCGTCGGCTTCTCGCTCTGGCTAGACCGCATCGAAACGGAAAGGACAGTCTGATGACCATCACCATCGGTCTGCCCTCCAAGGGCCGCATGAAGGATGATAGCTCCGCCATCTTCGAAAAGGCGGGCATGAAGATCGTCGCCGTCGGCAATGACCGCTCCTATCGCGGCCGTGTCGAAGGGCTCGACGATGTCGAGATCGCCTATCTCTCGGCTTCCGAAATCTCGCGCGAGATCGGCAATGGCACGGTGGATTTCGGCGTGACGGGGGAAGACCTGATCCGCGAGGGGCTGGCCGATGCCGATGCCCGCGTCGAAATATCGGCCCGTCTCGGCTTCGGACATGCGGACGTGGTCGTCGCCGTTCCCGAGATCTGGCTCGACGTCGATACGATGGCCGACCTCGGCGATGTCGCCGCCGAATTCCGCACCCGCCATGGCCGGCGCCTGGCGATTGCCACCAAATACTGGCGCCTAACCCAGCAGCATTTCTCGCGCCAGCATGGAATCCAGCTCTACCGGATCGTCGAAAGCCTGGGCGCCACAGAAGGCGCGCCCGCCGCCGGCCAGGCGGATATCATCGTCGATATCACCTCGACCGGCTCGACCTTGAAGGCGAACCACCTGAAAGTGCTGTCGGATGGTGTGATCCTGCGCTCCGAGGCCTGCCTTGTGCGGGCAAGAAAGCCGGAGCATGAGGGCAATGCAATGATCAATCGCATCATCGAGGCTGTGCGCGGCGTCCTCTAAACGCTGGCGAGAGAGCTTCGCCTCTCCTCCTGACCTCTCCACCCGAGCGGGGAGAGGGGACAACATGCCTTGGCGGTCTCGCTCCTCTCATCGCCTGCTGGGAAAAGGTGTCCCGAAGGGTGGATGAGGGGCAATCGCTCACGAAAAAAACCCGCCGGATCGCTCCAGCGGGTTTCTTTTTGCCGGTTAGGGCAGGGATCAGGCAGCCGAGCGACGGGCGTCGATCGAGTAGGCGCCGGCGCCGATGATGGCGAGAGCGATATAACCGCCGGCCAGCGTGATGTTCTTCATCAGCATGATCTGGTTCAGCGTGTTGATCCAGCCGAGCGCGCCTTCCGGCCAGCCTTCGATGGCAACGGTGCCGGAGTGGAAGACCAGACCGGTGAACACGCAGAACAGCGCGATAGTCCAGGCGGTGAGCTTGGTCTGGAAACCAACGAGGATGAAGAGGCCGGCAACCAGCTCATAAAGGCCGGCAGCATAGGCGAGCAGGTCGGCAGCCGGCAGGCCGGCGCCGGTGATCATGCCGGCAGTTGCCGTCGGGTCGGTCAGCTTGCCGAAACCGGACAGGATGAAGATGAAGGAGAGAAGAACGCGGACAAGGACCAGAAGGGCATTGTTTGTGGACGACATCGGGGGCTCCATAACGTTGGTGCTGTGCCGCTCCTCGGCGCCAGCCAGTGACGCACTAATGCCCGCTTTTCTGATCTCCGGATAGGTTGACGACATTTGACTATTCGTTCACAAAAACGAAACAGCAAATGCCATTCATCTGATCGTTGATGATCTCAGGCCGGTTTGACCGAGACTGGGGTGGGAAGCTGGAAGCGAGGGAAGATGAACAGGCCGACAATATTGCCGCCATTGTCGACAAGCCCGGACGACTCGCCGATGCAGAACAACGGCTGGCGATGGTTGTTTCCCACGATGATGGTTGTCGAATAGCAGAAGCGCGATGGTTCGGTTGCCGCCTGCTCGAACAGCCTCAGGATATGCGCGCGATCTGCTGGATCGTAGCAGCGCATCATGGTCAGGAGGCCGATCTCCGGCGTATCCAGGCCATGAATAGTCCGGGCGCGCTCGCCCAATTGCAGCAATCCGTTGGTCAGATTACCAGTCCAGTCTTCGGACACGCCAAAACGACACGCGTCATCCGCCAGAAAGCCGCCGCGATCCGGCGGGCAATCGTATGGGTTGCCCATATCGAGTTCGGCATTTGCGATCTTAAACACTGTCTTCCCCAAACCCAGCAACAGGTAGCGGCTCTTGTGTGTCGACGCTGCGCGACCGGCCGCATTCCCGAAAATCCGCCTCTCGTCGGCGAACCGCCGCAGAGACCTTAACATACCAACACCGGCCCAGCCCGGCGGCGCAACCACTATATTTTTCGCCTCACGAAACGCGTTTGTGAAGCATCGGCACAACCATCTCGTTCCCCAACGAGAATGAACGTACAACTGACGGATATCACGACGCCGTCGGGTTGAAAATGCCCTGCCACGTATGAGCGCAAGAAAAGAGGCGGCCGCGTCAAAGTGGAAAAGCCAGTTAGCATTAAGAAATATTTAAATTGACTATCGTGCTGCGCACAAGCGCTGTGCGGCTGGGAAGCGTGCTTATTTTTGGACGTTTGATCAGAATCTGTCGCAGCCCTGCGTCTGGCATGCGTTACGGGTGTCCACAAGAGCGAAAAAAGGGCGGCCTTGCGACCGCCCTTCGTAAGACTGAACCGATGGTTCAGATGAAAGACCCGATGGGTCTTACATCATGTCCATGCCGCCCATGCCGCCCATGCCGCCCGGCATGCCGCCAGCCGATTCCTTCTTCGGAAGCTCGGCGATCATGGCTTCGGTGGTGATCAGCAGCGAAGCAACCGAAGCTGCGTTCTGCAGAGCCGTGCGAACAACCTTGACCGGATCGACGATACCCATGGCGATCATGTCGCCGAATTCGCCGGTCTGGGCGTTGTAGCCGTAGTTCTCTTCGTTCTTGTCGAGGATACGGCCGACGATGATCGAAGCTTCGTCACCAGCGTTGGTGGCGATCTGGCGAACCAGCGACTGGAGAGCGCGGCGAACGATGTTGATGCCGGCTTCCTGGTCGTCGTTTGCACCCTTGACGGTGATCTTGGTCGACGAACGGAGCAGAGCCGTACCACCGCCAGGAACGATACCTTCCTGAACAGCAGCGCGCGTTGCGTTCAGCGCGTCGTCGATGCGGTCCTTGCGTTCCTTGACTTCGATTTCGGTCGAGCCGCCAACGCGGATGACGGCAACGCCACCAGCGAGCTTGGCAAGGCGTTCCTGCAGCTTCTCGCGGTCGTAGTCCGAAGAGGTTTCTTCGATCTGCGCCTTGATCTGGGCAACGCGGCCTTCGATGTCGGACTTCTGGCCAGCACCATCAACGATGGTGGTGTTTTCCTTGGTGATCGAGACCTTCTTGGCGCGGCCGAGCATGTCGAGGGTGACAGACTCGAGCTTGATGCCGAGGTCTTCCGAAATGACAGTGCCGCCCGAGAGGATGGCGATGTCTTCCAGCATGGCCTTGCGGCGATCGCCGAAGCCAGGAGCCTTGACGGCAGCGATCTTCAGGCCGCCACGCAGCTTGTTGACGACGAGCGTTGCAAGAGCTTCGCCTTCGACGTCTTCAGCGATGATGACGAGCGGCTTGCCGGTCTGAACGACTGCTTCGAGAACCGGCAGCATGGCCTGGAGGTTCGAGAGCTTCTTTTCGTGCAGGAGGATGTAGGCGTCGTCGAGATCGGCGACCATCTTTTCCGGGTTGGTCACGAAGTAGGGCGACAGGTAGCCGCGGTCGAACTGCATGCCTTCGACGACTTCGAGTTCGGTTTCAGCGGTCTTGGCTTCTTCGACGGTGATAACACCTTCGTTGCCGACCTTCTGCATGGCTTCGGCAATGTCCTTGCCGACCTGCGTGTCGCCATTGGCCGAGATCGTGCCGACCTGGGCAACTTCTTCCGAAGTCGAGATCTTCTTGGCCTTGGCCTGGAGGTCCTTGACGACTTCAGCAACGGCCAGATCGATGCCGCGCTTCAGGTCCATCGGGTTCATGCCGGCAGCAACGGCCTTGTTGCCTTCGCGAACGATGGCCTGGGCAAGAACGGTTGCGGTCGTGGTGCCGTCACCGGCAATGTCGTTGGTCTTCGAAGCAACTTCGCGGACCATCTGGGCGCCCATGTTCTCGAACTTGTCTTCCAGTTCGATTTCCTTGGCGACCGATACACCGTCCTTGGTGATGCGCGGAGCGCCGAAGGACTTGTCGATGATGACGTTACGACCCTTCGGGCCGAGCGTTACCTTCACGGCGTCTGCGAGGATGTCGACGCCATGCAGCATCTTTTCGCGCGCGGTGCGGCCAAACTTGATTTCTTTAGCAGCCATATTCAAAACTCCCGGGCGTCTAGCCCATTGCGAATTTCAGGATGAGAAGTGGAAATAACCGGCTCTAAGTCAGCCGATAACGCCCATGATGTCGGCTTCCTTCATGATGAGGAGGTCGACGCCGTCGAGCTTCACTTCGGTGCCGGACCACTTGCCGAACAGAACGCGGTCGCCAACCTTGACGTCCAGCGCAATCTGCTTGCCGCTTTCGTCGCGGGCGCCCGGGCCAACGGCGATGACTTCGCCTTCAGCCGGCTTTTCCTTGGCGGTGTCGGGAATGATGATGCCGCCCTTGGTCTTTTCTTCAGACTCGACGCGCTTGACTACAACGCGGTCGTGCAACGGGCGGAAATTGGTGCTTGCCATTGTCTAATCCCTCGATCAAATGACACTCGCGATCCCGGACGGGATCACATCGGATACTATTAGCACTCCCCCTAGAGGAGTGCCAGCGACTGTCAGATAAGAACAGGCTTGGATTGAGTCAAGGCAAGCGCGCAAAAATCCGATGCCTATCGTAAATGGCACCGGATGGCCTGTTAACCCTCAGAGAACCATGGTTTCGAAGGTGGTAAACTCGCTCTCTATGCCATGTTGGCTGAGGAATGCGGCAGGATCGAAGCCGTTTTCGGCATAAACCGCCGCCATTTCCTGCTTTGCCGCAAGCAGCGCGTCCCGGCTGTCCCATTCTGCAATGGTGATCACATAGACTTGGCCGTCGCGCTCGGATGAGGCCACGCGGCTCATCCTGCAATGCGGGTGGCTCCGGAGATGTCCGTCGATGAAGGCGAGGCGTTCGGCAAACGCCAGCCAATGGGCAAGCGGGCAGGTGAAGCGGTCGATCCGGAGAACGGTCGCGGGGGTGGCGAGTTGGTCATTCATCGGCAAGGCGGATGCGTTCTTCATGCTGCGCTCCATAATTGTTCGATCTTGAATTTGAACCGGGACGCTGACATGGATAGGACCTCAACCTTCATTGAGGTCAAGGATCAAAAGTTTATGGCAGAGCAAAAGCCAAAGAAGCCTGTTCTCCTGAGCGTAGGCGAGGTGGCGCGCCGTGCCGGTGTCGCCGTTTCGGCTCTGCACTACTACGAGCGGGAAGGGCTCATCCATTCGCTGCGCAGCGGCGGAAACCAGCGCCGTTTTCCGCGCGGCGTGCTGCGTCGGGTTGCCGTCATCAAGGTCGCCCAGTCGCTGGGCCTGTCGCTTGCCGATATCTCCGCCGCCTTCGCAACCCTGCCAGACGACCGTCCGCCCTCTGTCTCCGACTGGCGCCGCTTGTCGGAAACCTGGCGAGCCGATCTCGACCGCCGCATCTCGCAACTTCAAGGGTTGCGAGAAAGGCTTGATGGCTGCATCGGCTGCGGTTGCCTGTCCCTGGAGGATTGTCCCTTGCGCAATGGCGACGATCAGCTTGGAAAGTCCGGCCCCGGCGCCAGGCTTCTGGCTTGACTGCGGCGGTGCTCGCCGCTCTTGTGGCGGCAGAATTGAGGAAAGACGGAAAGCCGGCATGACAGAGACACGACCGACGTTTTCCGAACTCACCGCCGCCTTTACCCGCATCGGCCTCCTCTCCCTCGGCGGTCCCGCCGCCCAGATCGCGCTGATGCACAAGATCTGCGTCGAGGAAAAGCGCTGGATCGATGAGGATCGCTATCTGCATGCGCTGAACTATTGCATGCTGCTACCGGGGCCTGAGGCGCAGCAGTTGGCAACCTATATCGGCTGGCTCCTGCATGGGTTGAGGGGCGGCATCGTCGCCGGTCTGCTCTTCGTGCTGCCGGGGCTTGCCGTCATTCTCGGCCTTTCATCCCTTTATGCCCTCTATCAGGATACCGGCATGGTGACCGGCCTGTTCTTCGGGCTGAAGGCAGCGGTGCTTGCCATCGTCATCGAAGCGCTGATCCGCATCGGCAAACGGGCTTTGAAAAGCGGTTTTCACCGCTGGATTGCCACCATCGCCTTCGTCGCGCTCTTCGTCTTTTCGCTGCCCTTTCCGCTGGTCGTGCTCTCCGCTGCCATCATTGGCCTTGCCCATGCGCGCATACGGCCCGGCACGGGCATGGAAATCGCAACGCCCGTAGGCCGTGGGCCGGCCTTCAGTCGCCAGCTCGGCATCGGCCTTGTCTGGATCGCCATCTGGCTGGCACCACTTCCGCTTCTCTGGCTCTTCCTGCCGGAGACAGCCTTGCCGGAGTTGCAGGCCTTTTTCTCCCGCATGGCCCTGGTCACCTTCGGTGGTGCCTATGCCGTACTTGCCTATGTCGCGCAGGTTGCCGTCGAACAGTATCAGTGGCTGCGACCGGGCGAGATGCTGGACGGGCTGGCGCTGGCCGAAACCACACCCGGACCGCTGGTCCTCGTCCTCTCCTATGTCGGCTTCCTCGCCGGTTTTCGCGAAAGCGGCCCTTTCGATCCGCTCCTGATCGGACTGCTCGGAGGTTTGCTCACCGCCTGGGCCACCTTCATTCCGAGCTTCCTCTTCATCTTTGCCGGGGCGCCCTATGTGGAGCGCCTGCGCGGCAACCGTCAGGTCAGTGCAGCCCTCTCCGCGATCACCGCCGCCGTCGTCGGCGTCATCCTCAATCTCGCTCTCTGGTTCGCCCTGCATGTGATCTTCAAGGCGGTCGCAGAGGTCGAATTCGCAAGGCTCGGGCCGCTTGCCGCCGCCCTGCCGGTCCCGGACTGGTCGACGCTGGATGTTGAGGCTCTGCTGATTGCGATTATGGCCGCCATCCTGCTCTTCCGCTTCCATCAGGGGGTCGGTCGCACGCTTCTGGTGGCAGCCCTTCTCGGCCTCGCCATGCATGCGCTGATTTGAGTGAGGCGGCGAATTTGCGTTTGGGTGACGCCGCGCCCCTTGCCTTGGCAGCATTCCTTTGCCATGTCAGCGGGCACAATCAGAGCAGTCAGGAACAAAGATGGCCCGCAGCATTACCACCCTTGGCGACGTGACGGACGCTTACGACGTCATTCTGTGTGACGTCTGGGGTGTTTTGCACAATGGCATCGATGCCTTTCCGCTCGCCGGCGAAGCGCTGACGGCCGCCCGCGAAAAAGGCCTGACGGTGGTCCTGATCACCAATTCGCCGCGGCCCGCGATCGGCGTCATTCCGCAGCTGCGCGCCATCGGCGTGCCGGATACCGCCTATGACCGCATTGTCACCTCGGGTGACGTGACCCGCACACTGATTGCCGCCGGTCCGAAAAAGGTCTTCCTGCTCGGCCCCGAACGCGACATGCCGCTCTTCGACGGTCTCGACGTGACGGTGGTCTCGGCCGACGAAGCCGATTGCGTCGTCTGCACCGGCTTCTTCGACGATGAGGTCGAGACGCCGGAAGATTACCGCGACATGCTGACCGCCTTTGTTGCGCGCAAGGTGCCGCTGATCTGCGCCAACCCCGATCTCGTGGTCGAGCGCGGCCATCGCATCATCCCCTGCGCCGGCGCTGTCGCCGCCTTTTACGTCACGCTCGGCGGCGAAACCCGCATTGCCGGCAAGCCGCATGCGCCGATCTATGAGGAAACGCTTGCCGCTGCCCGCGAAGCCCGGGGCGATGTCGACATGACCCGCGTGCTCGCCATCGGCGACGGCATGCCGACCGACGTCAAGGGTGCGGTCGATGCAGGCCTTGATCTGCTCTATATCTCCGGCGGCATCCATGCTGCCGAATATGCGACCGGCGGCGTGACCGACGAGGACCGGCTGCATGTCTACCTCGACCGCGAAAAGGTCGCGCCGCAATACTGGATGCACCGGCTGGCGTGAGGCGACGGCAATCATGACGGTTTTCCACCGCAACGAAAAAAAAGAACCGCTGCCGGCAGCCTTGCGCGGCGGCGTGGTGGCGATCGGCAATTTCGACGGCGTTCATCGCGGCCATCAGGCCGTGCTGAACCGGGCGCTGGAGCGCGCCGAGGCGCTTGGCGTGCCCGCCCTGGTGCTCACCTTCGAGCCGCATCCGCGCTCCGTCTTCAATCCGGATAAGCCCGTCTTCCGGCTGACGCCGGCCCCCATCCGCGCCCGCATCCTGGAAGCCATGGGCTTCCATTCCGTCATCGAATATCCCTTCGACCGCGAATTTTCGCAGCGCTCTGCCGATGATTTCGTCCGGGCCATCCTGGTTGACTGGATCGGCGCCAAGGAAGTCGTCACCGGCTTTGATTTCCACTTCGGCAAGGGCCGTGAGGGTGGCCCTGCCTTCCTGATGGAGGCCGGTAGTCGCCATGGCTTCGGCGTCAGCCTGATCGATGCCTTCCGCGATGAGGGCGCCGAGGTGATCTCGTCGAGCCGCATCCGCCAACTTCTGGGCGAGGGTGATGTGACCCAGGCCGCCGGTCTTCTGGGATACCGCTTCACCCTTGAGGCGGAAGTGATGAAGGGCCAGCAGCTTGGCCGCACCCTGGGCTTCCCAACCGCCAACATGCATCTGCCGCCGGAAGCGATGCTCCGGCCCGGCATTTACGCCGTGCGTTTCCGTCGCCCCGATGGCATCATTCGCGATGGTGTCGCAAGCTTCGGCTACCGTCCGACCGTGACCGATCACGGCGATCCCTGGCTCGAAACCTTCGTCTTCGATTTCTCTGGCGATCTCTATGGCGAGATCTGTTCGGTCTCCTTCTTCGGCCATCTGCGCGACGAGTGGAAATTCGACGGTCTCGATCCGCTGGTTGCCCAGATCCGCAAGGACGAGGAAGAGGCGAGGGCGCTTCTCGCAGGCGTCAAGCCGATGGGCGAACTGGACGCCAAGATTGCCTTCTGACGCCCGTGCACCTGTGTGCCGCGGGTTGATTGTCTCCAACCGAAACCTCGGCCGACCCACCCGGCCCGACATCAGAAAGCCCGCACCCATGGCCCGCCGCCCCATCAATCCCAAGGACGCCGCCGAAGCCCTGTTCCGTCCGACCCCAAAGCCGGTCGCACCCGCCGTGGAACGCCGCGCAGCGCCGGAGGCCAAGCAGCTTGTCTCGCTGCGCATCGACAGCGCCGTGCTGGAGCACTTCCAGGCCGAGGGCCCCGGCTGGCAGGACCGCATCAATGATGCGCTGCGGGCGGTGGTTGAGGCGGATAGGGGCTGAGCCGGGCTTGCGCCGCTTTCACGAGTTGGCGTCGGAACCGTCCGAAGCGCGCGTCAAACCTCTTCCCATGGACGCGAAAACCTCTTAAACAACGGCCACCATGACCCGATATCGTCGCTTGATGATAGACTTGCGAATTATTGGCCCGGCCTTCTGCGCGCATTGATTGCTGCCGGAGGGTCCGGGTTTTCGGTGCTTCCCAAGCGCCACATCTCATTCCGATATCCCGTTCGCATGCGCGGCAAACGCGCCAGAGACGATTGCAAGGCTCCATGACCGATAGCACCGACACCACCGAAAAGCTTGATTACTCCAAGACCCTCTATCTGCCCGAAACCGAATTCCCGATGCGCGCAGGCCTGCCGCAGAAGGAGCCGGAAATGGCGGCCAAGTGGAAGGAAATGGGGCTCTACAAGAAGCTCCGCGCCTCCGCCGCCGGCCGCGAAAAATTCGTCCTGCATGACGGCCCTCCCTACGCCAACGGCAACATCCATATCGGCCATGCGCTGAACAAGGTGCTGAAGGACGTCATCACCCGCTCTTTCCAGATGCGCAGCTATGACGCGAACTACGTGCCCGGCTGGGATTGCCACGGCCTGCCGATCGAATGGAAGATCGAGGAAAAGTACCGCGAAAAGGGCAAGGACAAGAACGAAGTCCCGGTCAACGAATTCCGCCAGGAATGCCGCGACTTCGCGCAGGGCTGGATCAACACCCAGTCGGACGAATTCCGCCGTCTCGGCATCGAGGGCGATTTCGACCGCCCCTACACGACCATGGCCTTCCACTCGGAAGCCCGCATTGCCGGCGAACTCCTGAAGATCGCCATGTCCGGCCAGCTCTATCGCGGCTCCAAGCCGATCATGTGGTCGGTCGTCGAGCGCACCGCGCTTGCCGAAGCCGAAGTGGAATATGCCGAGGTCGAGAGCGACACGATCTGGGTGAAGTTCCCGGTGGTGTCGGGCTCTGATGCACTGTCGGGCGCCTCCGTCGTCATCTGGACGACCACACCCTGGACTATCCCGGGCAACCGCGCGATCTCCTACTCGTCGCGCGTCGAGTATGGCCTTTACGAAGTCACCGCTGCTGCCAACGACTTCGGTCCGCAGCCGGGCGAGAAGCTGATCTTTGCCGACAAGCTTGCGCCGGAATCCTTTGCCAAGGCCAAGCTCGAATTCAACCGCCTGCGCGGCGTGCCAGCGGCTGAACTCGCTGCCATCGCCTGCGCCCATCCTCTGGCATCCATGGGCTACAGCTTTGCTGTACCCCTCATCGATGGTGATCACGTCACCGATGACGCCGGTACCGGTTTCGTGCATACGGCGCCGTCCCATGGTCGCGAAGACTTTGACGCCTGGATGAGTCATGCCAAGGCGCTCGAAGCCCGTGGCATCGACACCAAGATCCCGTTCCCGGTTGATGATGCCGGCTTCTACACGGAAGACGCCCCCGGTTTCGGCCCTTCGGCTGAAGGCGGCGCTGCCCGCGTGCTTGATGACAACGGCAAGAAGGGCGACGCCAACAAGCGCGTCATGGATGCCCTGATCGCGGCTCAAAACCTCTTTGCCCGTGGCCGCATCAAGCACGACTACCCGCATTCCTGGCGTTCCAAGAAGCCGGTCATCTTCCGCAACACGCCGCAGTGGTTTGTCTATATGGATAAGGACCTCGGCGACGGCACGACGCTGCGTAGCCGCGCACTCTCGGCCATCGACCAGACCCGCTTTGTGCCGGCTGGCGGTCAGAACCGCCTGCGCGCCATGATCGAGCAGCGCCCGGATTGGGTGCTTTCCCGCCAGCGCGCCTGGGGCGTGCCGATCTGCGTCTTTGCCGATACGGAAGGCAATGTCCTGAAGGACGAGGCGGTCAATGCCCGCATCCTCGCTGCCTTCGAAGTTGAAGGTGCCGATGCTTGGTTTGCTGAAGGTGCCAAGGAACGCTTCCTTGGGTCCGAGCATGACGGCGAAAAGTGGCAGATGGTGTCTGACATCCTCGACGTCTGGTTCGATTCAGGCTCGACCCACACCTTCACACTGGAAGATCGCCCGGATCTCAAATGGCCGGCGGACGTTTATCTCGAAGGCTCCGACCAGCATCGCGGCTGGTTCCATTCGTCGCTCTTGGAAAGCTGCGCCACCCGTGGCCGTGCGCCGTATAATGCCGTCGTCACCCACGGGTTCACGATGGCGGAAGACGGCCGCAAGATGTCGAAGTCGCTCGGCAACACGGTAACGCCGCAGGAAGTCATGAGCCAGTCGGGTGCCGATATCCTGCGCCTCTGGGTGATGAACACCGACTACTGGGAAGACCAGCGTCTCGGCAAGACGATCATCCAGACCAATATCGACAGCTACCGCAAGATCCGCAACACGCTGCGCTGGATGCTCGGCACGCTCGCCCATGATCATGGCGCCGAGATCGCCTATGCCGATCTGCCGGAACTCGAAAAGCTGATGCTGCATCGCCTGGCTGAACTCGACCAGATCGTGCGCAAGGGCTACGACGAATTCGACTTCAAGCGCATCGTCCGTGCGCTCAGCGATTTCGCCAATGTCGAGCTTTCCGCCTTCTACTTCGACATCCGCAAGGACACGCTCTATTGCGACGCCCCGTCGAGCCTGAAGCGCCGCTCGGCCCTCTTCGTCATCCGCAAGCTGTTCGACTGCCTGGTCCTGTGGTTTGCGCCGATGATGCCCTTCACCACGGAAGAGGCATGGCTGTCGCGTGACCCGAACGCCGAATCCGTCCATCTCGAACAGTTCCCGGTCATCCCGGCCGACTGGTCGAACGAGGCGGTGGCCGACAAATGGAAGCATGTCCGCACCGTGCGCCGTGCCGTCACCGGTGCCTTGGAAGTCGAGCGCAAGGAAAAGCGCATCGGTTCCTCGCTGGAAGCGGCCCCGGTCGTCCATATCGCTGATCCGGAGCTGATGGCAGCGCTCGAAGGTCTGGACTTCGCCGAAATCTGCATCACCTCGGATATCTCCGTCGTTGCGGGCGAGGGGGCAGCAGACGCCTTCCGTCTCGACGATGGCACCAAGGTTGCGGTCGAGCCGAAGCTGGCCGAGGGCACCAAGTGCGCGCGCTCCTGGAAGATCACCAAGGATGTCGGCTCGGACCCCGATTATCCCGAGGTTTCGGCCCGTGATGCCCAGGCGCTGCGGGAGCTTGCATCACTAGTGGAATGAATTTGACATTTGATATCCATTTGCGGCGATCTCGCGGATCAAATGTCAAATTCTAAAATTCCACTAGAAGCATAAGCTTGCTAGTGGTTTTGAGGATTCCGACATTTGCCTGCGAGGGTGCTGCGATCGGGAGCAAATGTCGGAATCAAACCACTAGTTTAAGGAAAACTTACCGGATGATTTGCGCTTTCGCGGCTCATCCGGTAAAACTGCCTGAAATTGGCCGAATTCTGCCCGCAGGGGTGGAAGAAATCACATTCGGCACGACCAAGGTTATGCGGCGAGGCTGGTAGGCATTCATGAATTCGGCATATCTGTTCAGGGTTGGCGTCGGCTTGGCCGGGCTTTTTGCTGTCACCACCGGTCTTTCCGGCTGCGTCGGCAGCCCGACTTACGGCACCGACAAGACGGCAATGGAACAGCTGGTGGATGACGTCGGCTCGGCCGTGTCGCTCGCCCCCAAGGAGCCAGCCAACAAGGGCACCAAATACAATCCGCGTCCGGACCTCGTCCTGCCGCCGGGCGGTACACAGACGGCAGCGCTCGTGGCGCCCCAGCCGTCGGTTGCCAACCGCGAAAACAATCCGGAATGGGTCGAATCCCCCGAAGAGGCGCGCGAGCGTCTCGTCGCAGAGGCCGACGCCAATGCTGACAATCCGCGATACCGTTCGCCGCTTCTCGCCGGTTACGGCAAGGCTGGCACCATGACGGAAACCCAGAAGTGGCAGGCCTTCCGCGATGCGCGCCAGTTGCAGAAGGGCGCCTATCTCGATCAGCGCCGCCTGCTGTCTGATCCGCCGTCGGAGTATCGCCAGACCCAGGACACTGCTCTCACCGATCTGGGCGAGCCTGAATCGGTCAAGGAAAAGCGCCGCAAGAAGATGGCCAAGTCTGCCCAGCAGAACAGCTCCTGGTGGCAGCCTTTCCAATAAGGCGAAACGCCGTTACATCACGACAGGGCAGGGCGGAAACGACCTGCCTTTTTCTTTGAGGTTTTCCTGATGTCGTTTTCCATTCGCCCTGCGCAGCCGGATGATGCCGCAACCATCCTCGGCTTCATCATTGAACTCGCCGTCTATGAGAAGGCCGGGCATGAGGTAGAGGCGACCGAGGAGATGATCCGACACACGATCTTCGGCGAAGGCTCGGTGACGGAAGCCGTGATCCTGGAGGCTGATGGCAAGCCGGCAGGTTTCGCCGTCTGGTTCTACAGCTATTCCACATGGCAGGCGAAAAACGGTCTCTATCTGGAGGATCTCTATGTCGCGCCCGATCATCGCGGCAGTGGCGCCGGGAAACTGCTCCTGCGGCATCTGGCGCAGGTCGCGGTCGACAAGGGCTGTGGTCGGTTCGAGTGGAGCGTGCTGGACTGGAACGAACCCGCTATCCGCGTCTATGATGCTGTCGGCGCCGAACCGCAGTCGGAATGGATACGCTACCGCCTGACCGGCGAAAAGCTGAAGGCTTTCGCGGCCGGTTGAATCTTCAGCACTTCCCGCCAAAGTGCGAAGCGGTTTGCACGTCCGGAATTGGATAAAGCAAAGAGATAGCGCCGATCCGTAACTTCGCCTTTGCGTGAAAGGCTTTAGAAGTTTTGGTCACCATCATCGCCGACACCGCGCGCGATGAGCCAGATATGCAAGAGCTGAAGCGCAAGGCCCAACACGGCCATGAACATCAAGGCCCTGAACACCAAGGCCTTGTCAAAGTCGTTCTGTTCTGAGGCAAAGAGAGCGACCAGCGTCATGATAACGGCGAGAACGAGCGGCGGCGAAAAGAGGGCCACCATTCGCGGCGCTTGCCAGTTTATGCGACCCCTGAGCGACCATTGCATGGGCAAAGTCGAGCGGTCAGGGGCAATATAAATGTTGGACCAGGTCGCCAACGCAAGCATGGCCATGATCAGGGCAGATACGAACAGGTAGATGTCGATCAATCCCGCCTCTCCTGAAAAAAGGTTTTGAGCATGTCTGCCGCCTCTGTTTCGCGAATGCCGGAGTAAACGTCCGGTGCGTGATGGCAGGTGGACTGGGCATAGAAACGCACGCCACTTTCCACCGCGCCACCTTTAGCGTCACGTGCAGCATAATACAACCTTCGGATGCGGGCAAAGGAAATTGCGGCCGCACACATGGTGCAGGGCTCCAGCGTTACATAGAGGTCGGCCTCTATCAGCCGCTCATCGCCGAGCGCTTCGCTGGCGCGCCGGATGGCCAGAACTTCGGCATGCGCTGTTGCGTCCTTCAGGGCGCGCGTCTCGTTGCCAGCGCGGGCGATGATTTCGCCGTCCAGCACCACGACGGCGCCAATCGGCACCTCGCCACGGGCTTTCGCCGCGCGCGCCTCTGCAAAGGCGGCTTCCATGAAGCCGTTTGTCTTAGACATGCATCAACTTTCCGCTTAACCCGGACCGCGCGACCTGATACGACAGCCCAAACGACAGGCAAACAACAAATGACATTCAAAGACAAGTCCAGGCGTCCGGCAGGCAAACCTGCTGACCGCGGCGGCAAGCCGCTAACCCGCAATTCCGCCGCGAAGTCGGCCGCTTCGAAGTCCGACGACAAGCCCGCGCGCGCACCGCGTGCACCAAGGGCCGACGTGTCGTCCGGCGATGAGGCGATGAAGCCCGAGCGCATCTCGAAACTGCTGGCGCGCGCCGGCGTAGCCTCGCGCCGCGATATCGAGCGCATGATCATGGAAGGCCGCGTCTCCGTGAACGGCGTGGTGCTCGAAAGCCCCGTGCTGAACGCAACGCTTGCCGACACGATCGAGGTCGACGGTCAGCCGATCCGTGGCATCGAGCGCACCCGTCTGTGGCTCTACCATAAGCCGGCCGGCCTGGTGACGACCAATTCCGATCCGGAAGGCCGCCCGACCGTGTTTGACAATCTGCCGGAAGATCTTCCACGCGTCATGTCGATCGGCCGCCTCGATATCAATACCGAGGGCCTGTTGCTGCTCACCAATGACGGTGGTCTCGCCCGCGTGCTCGAACTGCCGACCACCGGCTGGCTGCGCCGCTACCGCGTGCGCGCCTATGGTGAAGTCGACCAGCCGGCACTCGATGCGCTGAAGGAAGGCATTGCCGTTGATGGCGTGCTCTACGGCGCAATCGACGCGACGCTCGACCGCAAGCAGGGCCACAATGTCTGGATCACCATGGGTCTTCGCGAAGGCAAGAACCGCGAGATCAAGAACGTGCTCGGCGCGCTCGGTCTCGAGGTCAACCGTCTGATCCGCATCTCCTACGGTCCGTTCCAGCTCGGTGATCTGCCGGAAGCCCAGGTGCAGGAAGTCCGTGGCCGCATGCTGCGCGACCAGCTCGGGCCGCGCCTGATCGAGGATTCCAAAGCCAATTTCGACGCGCCGATCTACAGCCATGGTGCCCCCGTCGAGGAAGACGAAGAGCCAGGCCAGAAGAAGCCGCAGAAGGCCGCCAAGGCCGAATGGGGCCGCGACGAGCGTGCGGGCGGTTCTTCTGATCGCAAGCGCAGCGGCGACAAGGGTGGCAAGCCCGAGAAATCCGGCTGGACCGATCGTGGTGACAAGGGTGACCGGCGCGAACGGGCTCTCGACCGATTGGACACTCGCCGCGACGATGGCGACAAGCCCAAGCGTCCGCCGCTCGGCACCAAGAGCCGCACCGCCAATGTCTGGATGGCGCCGGGTGCCCGTCCGCTCGGTGAAAAGGCAGCCGCTGCAGCGGCACGGCGCCGGCCTGATCCGCGCGCCGGCAAGGCTGACGATCGCGTCGACAGCCGTCCGACCTCAACGGTTCAGATTACCCGCGCCCGGGACGAAGAGGGTGATTGGATCCGCGCCGATGGCCCGGACAAGAAGTCGGGCTTCGGTGACCGCGGCCCGCGCCGCGAAGGTGGAGATCGAGGCCCGCGCAAGGATTTTGGTGACCGGGCCCCCCGCCGTGAAGGCGGCGATCGTCCACGCCCAGAAGGTGCCGACCGCGGCCCGCGCCGCGAGGGTGCAGTAGGTGGCCCGCGCCGTGAGGGTGCAGTAGGTGGCCCGCGCCGCGAGGGCGGTGATCGCGGACCCCGCAAGGACTTTGGCGACCGGGGCCCGCGTAAGGATTTCGGCGACCGCGGTCCGCGAAAGGCCTTCGGTGACAAGCCGGAGCGTCCGCGCCCCGAACGTTTTTCGTCCGATCGCGCCCGTGATGACAGACCACGTGATGACCGGCCACGTGACGATCGTCCAAGAGGCGAGCGTCCAAGAGGCGAGCGTCCGGCCGGTGACAGGCCCTTCGGCGACAAACCGCGCGGTGCAAGGCCCGCTGGCGACCGGCCCTTTGGCGATCGTCCGGCTGGCAAGCCCTTCGGTGGAAAGCCGGCGGGCAAGTCGTTTGGCGGCAAGCCAGGTGGCGGCAAGAGCTTTGGCGGCAAGCCCGGCGCACGTCCGGCGGGCGCCCGCTCTGACGGTCCGCGTGGATTCGGCGGTAAGCCGGGTGGCGGCTCGGGTGCAGGCAGACCTGCCGGTGGCGGTCGTGGCGCACCAAAGGGCAAGAGGTAAGCCCTGATGCGCATCGTTGGTGGAGAATTTCGTGGCCGCAATCTGGCCACGCCAAAATCCAGCGACATCCGGCCGACCACGGACCGGACGCGCGAGAGCCTGTTTAACATTCTGTCTCATGCCCATCCCGGCGCGCTCGACGGTACGAAGATCCTCGATCTTTTTGCCGGCACGGGTGCGGTCGGGATGGAGGCTCTGTCGCGCGGCTGCAAATCGGCGCTTTTTGTCGAGAACAGCGTCGAGGGTCGTGGACTTCTATGGGAAAACATCGACGCGCTCGGCCTGCATGGCCGGGCCCGCATGTTGCGCCGGGATGCCACGGATCTTGGGCCTGCCAACAATATCGAACCCTTCGAACTTGTTTTCGCCGATCCGCCTTATGGCAAGGGTCTGGGTGAGAAGGCGCTGTTCTCCGCCCATGCCGGCGGCTGGCTGGCCCCGGGTGCGCTCGTCATTCTCGAAGAGCGTGCCGATGTGCAGGTCTCCGTCGATCCGGTCTTTTCCTTCATCGAGGATCGGGTGTTCGGCGACACGAAAATGTACTTCTTTTCCTATAAGGCAGCCTGAAACCCTTTCTGGAGCAGGCCATCCATGGATTCCATTGCAGACAGTGCTACCCCGCCGGCAAACCGCAGCGGTGATCCGACCATAGGTCTTGCATTGGGAGCCGGAGGTGCCCGGGGTTTTGCCCATATCGTGGTGCTTGAAGCGTTTGATGAGCTCGGCATCCGCCCGAACGTAATTGCCGGCTCATCAATGGGTGCGATCCTTGGGGCCGGCTATGCCTCAGGGATGAGCGGCCGTGATATCCGCGCCTATGTACTCGGACTTGCCGATAACCGTTCGCTGGTTCTGAACAGGTTCTGGGGCCTGCGCCCATCGACCATTCGCGACGCCCTTGGCGGCTTTCGCCTCGGCCAGTTCAATCTGCCGCGTCTCCTCAAAGCCTTCCTGCCGCCGCAGATCCCGCAGGATTTCGCAAGCCTTGGCCTGCGGCTGAAAGTTGTCGCCACGGATTATTACGGCCAGCGGGAACTCGTTTGCGTCGAGGGCGACCTTCAAGAAGCGCTGGCCGCTTCGGCTGCGATCCCAGCACTCTTCGCCCCTGTCGTTATCGATGGGCGGCTGATGATCGACGGCGGCATTTTCAATCCTGTTCCCTATGACCATCTGGTTGGCGAAGCGGACATTCTTGTTGCTGTGGATGTGATCGGCGCGCCGGAAGGCGACGGCTCACTGGTGCCCAACCGCATCGACAGCCTCTTCGGCGCTTCGCAGCTGATGATGCAGTCGCATGTCGCCTTGAAGATGAAGATCTGCCAGCCCGACATCTACCTGAAGCCCGAAGTGAATTCTTATCGAGTACTCGATTTCTTCAAGGCCCGGCAGATATTCGAGATCTGCGAGAGCTTGAAGGAGCCGCTGAAGCGCGATCTCGCTGCCCGCATCGAGGATTTCGTCCGCCGCTGATCATCATGCCTCGGCGGCATCTTCCTCCGGCTGCGACTTCACGGCGCGCTTCGGCTTGATCAGCGGTTCCGGTTTGACCGGCCGTCTGTGCACGAGGTCGCGACCGGCCATGATGCCTTCCTGGGCCTGCAGACGCAGGCGCTCCTCGTCACGACGGCGGATGTCCTCGCCGATATCGTAGGCTTCGTCTTCCGAAACGCCCAGGCCTTCCAGCGTGCGCCGACCGAAGAGCAGACCGGACTCAAGCGTCTCGCGCACTTCGTAGTCCACGTCGCGGGCCCTGAGCGCCAGGCTGTGGATACGGTCATAGGCGCGCACATAAAGCCGCACATCGGGATATTCGGCGCGAATGAGGTCGACAATCTTATCGGTGACCTCCTTTTTGTGCGTGCAGATCGCAACGATCTTTGCCCGCTCGATCCCTGCGGCCCTCAGCACGTCGAGACGCGTCCCGTCACCGAAATAGATGCGGAAGGCGAAGGTGGACGCCTGGCGCACGCGATCCGGATTGTCGTCGATGATTGTCACGTCGCGACCGCTGGCAAGCAGGATCTGGGCAGCGATCTGGCCGAAGCGGGAGAAGCCGATCATCAACACATCGGAACCGGCGCCTTCGAAATCCTCATCCATCTGCTCGCGCTCGCTACCCTCTCGTTTCAGCAGTCGCTGCCCGAGAATGGCCGACACGGGCGTCAGCGCCATCGATAGGGTGACGATGGAGATCAGGAGCGAGGATTGCGCATTGCTGAGAACGCCGGCGGCAGCCGCCGTGGTGAACAGCACAAAACCGAATTCGCCACCCTGCGGCAGAAGCAGGCCCACCTTTGCGGCGTCTTCATGTGGGGAGCCGGCAGCCCGGCAGAGGATGTAAAGCACCAGCGCCTTGGCCGCCATCAGGATGGGCACGGCGAGCCCGATGAGCAGGAGATTGTCGACGATGACCTGCAACTCCATCGACAGGCCGACTGCCATGAAGAAAAGTGCCAGCAGCAGGCCACGGAAGGGCTCGATATCGGCTTCCAGCTCATGCCGATAAGAGGATTCCGCCAGCATCACACCAGCAAGAAACGCCCCCATGGCCATGGAGAGCCCGGCCAATTGCATAAGATATGCTGAGCCGAGCACCACGAAGAGGGCAGCAGCAATCATCACCTCGCGCGCCCCCGTGCGCCCGATGACCTGGAAGAGGGGTGTCAGCAGATAACGACCGGCGAGGATCATCCCAACCACGGCCCCGATGGCAATGCCGATCTGGACGAGCGCCGACTGATCGGCATCGCCGCTTGGCGTCCCAAGCACCGACACCATGGCAAGCAGCGGCACGATGGCCAGATCCTGGAACAGCAGGATTGAAAAGGAGCGCTGGCCATAGCGGCTGTTGAGGTCGCCATAGTCTCCAAGCAATTGCAGGGCAAAGGCGGTCGACGACAGAGCAAGGCCGAAGCCGGCGACCAGGGCTGCCCGCCAGTCGAGCAGACCGGAGGCGAGTGCCATGCCGGTGAGCGCGAGGCCCGTCAGCACCACCTGCGCCAAGCCGAGCCCGAAAATGTCGCGTCGCATGTGCCAGAGGCGACTGGGTTTCAGCTCCAGGCCGATGATGAAGAGGAGCAGCACCACGCCAAGTTCTGCGACTGCAAGGATATCGCCCGAACCGCCGATCAGATGCAGGACCGGGCCGATCACGACCCCGGCTGCGAGATAGCCGAGCACGGTACCCAGGCCAAGCTTGCGGAAGATCGGAGCTGCGATGACGGCGCCTCCGAGCAACAACAATGGTTGCGCGAACAGAGCCTCGCTTGCGCCTGCCATCAGTCTCTCCTTGCAGTCTTGCGGCCCGGTCATGTCGGGCTCGTGAACGGTAAAAGGCACCCTTACCCTTGATGCCCTCTCTAAGGCACAATAAATGGTGCAGGAACGAAAGGCCATTCCATGCCCAATCAGATCGATTCTGCCAATCTCCTTCAACGTGCCGAACAACTGGTCGACCTCGCCCGCAAGGCAGGCGCGGACCGCGCTGATGCCGTCGTAGTGCGGTCGCGTTCCAAGGGCGTCAGCGTCCGGCTCGGCAAGGTCGAGTCGACCGAGGCCTCTGAAAGCGACGATTTCTCCCTGCGCGTCTTCATCGGCCGCCAGGTGGCAAGTGTGTCCGCCAATCCCGGTTTCGACCTGACGGCACTTGCCGAACGCGCTGTCGCCATGGCGAAGGTTTCGCCCGAGGACCCCTTTGCCGGTCTTGCTGACGAAAGCGATCTGGCAAGCCATATCGCCGATCTTGAACTCTATGATGACACCGAAGTATCGAGTGACAGCCTGCGCGAAAGCGCGCTTGCCATGGAAGATGCGGCCCGCAGCGTCGACGGTGTCAGCAATTCGCTCGGTGCTGGTGCCTCGGCCGGTATGGGCGGCCTGGTACTGGTCACCTCGCATGGTTTCTCCGGCAGCTATGCCGGCTCGCGCTTTTCCCGCTCGGTCGCCGTGATTGCCGGCGAAGGCACGAAGATGGAGCGGGACCACGATTTCGACAGCCGGCTCTACTATGCCGATCTCGACAGTCCGGAAGACATCGGTCGCCGTGCGGCCGAGCGTGCCGTCCGCCGCCGCGATCCCCGCCAGGTGCCGACCGCCTCCAATCTGACCGTCGTCTTTGATCCTCGCGTTGCCCGTGGTTTCGTCGGCACCATCGCTGGTGCGATCAATGGCGCCTCGGTGGCCCGCAAGACCTCGTTCCTGCGCGATCGTATGGGGCAGCAGGTGCTGAAATCAGGCCTTAACATCACCGATGATCCGATGAAGGTGCGTGGCTCCTCCTCGCGCCCCTTCGATGGCGAGGGCGTGATCGGCAAGCCCCTCACGATGATCGAGGACGGCGTGCTCAAGCACTGGTTCCTGTCCTCGTCTGCCGCCCGAGAACTGGGTCTCAAGACCAACGGTCGCGGCGTACGAGGTGGCACTTCCGTCTCGCCATCGTCCACCAATCTGGCGCTTGAGCCTGGCGATATCTCACCCGAGGATTTGATCCGCAGCATCGGCACCGGCCTCTATGTCACCGACATGATTGGCCAGGGCGTCGACATGATCACTGGTGAATACAGCCGTGGTGCGAGCGGTTTCTGGATCGAGAACGGCGAGTTGACCTATCCGGTCTCCGAGATCACCATTGCGTCCAACCTGAAGGACATGTTCATGCGGATCACGGTAGCCAACGATATCGACCGAAAATACGGCGTGGCCGCCCCGACGATCGCCATCGAGGGCATGACCCTTGCCGGGCTCTGAGACGATAGGCGCAGACGCGGCAGAAGGCGTGGTCGCGCCCGATTGGCAGGCCGATCTCGCCCTGATCCTCGATGCGGCGCGCGAGGCGGCGAAGGTTGCGGTCTCGCATTTCGGCCAGTCGCCCGAGGTCTGGTGGAAGAACGAGGGCACATCTCCCGTGAGTGCGGCGGACTATGCTGCCAATCGCGTGCTCGAAGAAATGTTGCGCAGTGCGCGGCCGGGTTATGGCTGGCTGTCGGAGGAAACCGACGACGATCAGGCGCGGCTTTCCTGCGATACGGTCTTCGTAATCGATCCGATCGACGGCACACGGGCCTTTCTCGCCGGCAAGCCGACCTGGTGTGTCAGCGTTGCGGTCGTCCATAAGGGTATGCCAGTCGCCGGCGTCCTCGTGGCGCCCGCCCTCAATGAGGAGTTCACCGCGACCATTGACGGCCCGGCCTTGCGCAATGGCCTGGAGATCGCCGTTTCCGACGCCGACATGGAGGGCATGCTCAAGCTCGCATCGGCCCAGGATATGGTTGCGGGCTTTGCCCCGCCACTGCGACCGAGGATCGAGCGTGTGGAGCATATCCCCTCGCTTGCCTATCGCCTGGCGCTGGTCTCCGATGGCCGGATCGATGGCACGCTGGTCAAGAAGAATTCGCATGACTGGGATCTTGCCGCGGCAGACGTGATCCTGGCGCGTGCCGGTGGCAGCATCACTGATCTTGACGGCGCACGGCTTGTCTACAACAGGGCGGAAGTCACCCATCCGGTTCTCTGTGCAGCATCTGCCGCACTTCTTCCGGTTTTGCTCAAGAACATCACCCGAATTCCCCGGAGTTGACCTTTAAGGCGAAATCGCGCAGATGTTTTTCCAATCGTAAATCCACCGAAAAGACTAGAAAATGACTGAATCCAGCGAAAAGAAACAGCTTCTCCACCTCGTCTTCGGCGGCGAACTTTCCAGCCTCGAAGATATACAGTTCCGTGATCTGAACGAACTCGATGTAGTCGGCATCTTCCCGGACTATGCAAGCGCGCTCCAGGCTTGGAAAGCAAAGGCACAGGCGACGGTTGACAATGCGCATATGCGCTATTTCATCGTTCACATGCACAAGCTTCTCAACCCATCGGAGAAATAAGCTGCGAGTGCAGTGCAGCATGCGTCACAGTCTGAACATCGTGCCTCAAACGGGTCACTTTTTAACCTAAGTCTTCTTGCATTCCTCAGTCTTTGCGCAAGCCCGGATGTTTTGGGGCAGAATGGCATTATCGATGAAGATGAGCAGGTTTGTCCGATGACGGTGAGCGACAGAATGGCATCGCTCGCCGTACGGTCCTACGGTTGGCTGGGTCTGATGGCCTATCCGCTGAGTAAGCCTTGGCTTGCCTATCGGGCAGCCAAGGGCAAAGAAGACAGGACGCGCAGCAACGAACGGTTCGGCTATGCAAGCCGCGAGCGTCCAGCTGGTCCGCTTCTGTGGATCCACGCGGCAAGCGTCGGCGAGACCATGGCAGTCATTCCGCTGATGCGCGAACTGCGCCGCCGCGACATCCATGTTCTGCTGACCACCGGCACGCTGACCTCCGCCGAGATTGCCCAGAACCGGCTTGGCGACAGTGTCATCCATCAATACGTTCCGCTCGACTTCAGCCCGGCCGTTCGCCGTTTTCTCGACTACTGGCAGCCTGATGCCGCAATCGGCGTCGAGTCGGAGATCTGGCCGACGACGCTTGCCGAATTGCATCAGCGCCAGATCCCGCAGATCCTCGTGAATGCCCGCATGTCGGACCGCTCCTTCAACCGCTGGCATCGTCACAAGACGGTCGCGGAGGCGCTGTTCGGCAAGCTCGCGCTCGTTATTGCCCAGTCTGATGTCGACGGGCAGAATTTCCGCGACCTCGGCTGCTGGCCAGTCCAGGTCTCCGGCAATATCAAGGCCGATAGCGAAGCCCCACCCTGCGACGAGGCGGTGCTGGCGCAGTATCGAAGCCAGATCGACAAGCGCAAGAGCTGGGCCGCGATCTCCACCTTTGACGGCGAGGAATCCATTGCCGCCATGGTTCATCGTGCGCTGAAGGCGCATACCGGCCTCCTCACCATTCTCGTCCCGCGTCATCCGGAACGCGGAGATGAAGTGGAGGCCATGCTCAAGGAAAAGGGTCTGGTTGTTGCCCGGCGCACGCGCAATGATCCGATTACCGACGAGACGGATGTTTTCCTTGGGGATACGATCGGTGAGATGGGGCTTTATCTGCGCCTGACAGAGCTCGCTTTCGTTGGCCGCTCGCTGACGGCCGAGGGCGGCCAGAACCCGATGGAACCGGCCATGCTCGGTTGTGCGGTGCTGTCTGGCCCCAATGTCAGCAATTTCCGAGAATCCTATCAGCAGCTGGTGCGCAAGGGATCGGCTCGCGTTGTGCGTGATGCAGAAATGCTGGCAAAGGCTGTCCATTTTCTCCTGAGCAATGATCTCGCCCGTACCAAGATGATTGACGCCGGGCTGGAAACCACGCAGGAAATGCGAGGCGCACTGGCAGCGACAATCAAGGGTCTTGAAGCCTATGTCAGTCCGTTGTCGGTGAAGGCCAAGCTCGAACCTCGGTCTGCCGTGACCAACTGAACCAGACAGGATCATCATGACGCGTCAGCCAGCCATTTCGGGCATCCTGTTCGACAAGGACGGCACGCTGCTTGATTTTGACGCCAGCTGGGGCCCGGTCAACCGTAAGGTGGCAACCTTTGCGGCAGACGGTGATGCGGAACTGGCGGATCGTTTGCTTGCAGCCTGCGGCATGGATCCGGTCACCGGGGCAATCACGCCCGACAGCCTGTTTGCCTCCGGCAATACCCGTGAAATCGCCGAGGGCATGGCCGCAGCCGGCTCTACCCTTACGCTCGACGTTCTGGTTCCGCGCATCGATGATTTCTTCGCCGAGGCAGCGGAGCTGTCCGTGGCCGTCACCGATCTTCTGCCGCTGTTTGAAAGATTGCATGCAAGGGGCCTGCGCCTGGGCATTGCCTCCAGTGACAATGAGCGGTCGATCCGCGTCGCCGCCGAACGTTTCGGCATTCTCGGTTTCCTTGACTATGTCGCCGGTTATGACAGTGGTCATGGCGCCAAACCCGAAGCCGGCATGGTTCTCGGTTTCTGCGCCAAGACGGGGCTGTCACCGCATCAGGTCGCGGTGGTTGGCGACAACAATCACGATCTCCTTATGGGCCATGCAGCCGGTGCCGGCCTGAAGGTCGGCGTCCTTTCCGGGACGGGTACGCGCCAGACGCTTGAGCAGCATTCCGACATGGTGCTCGCCGATATCACCGAACTTGAGGCCATGCTCGCCTGACACACGGTTGCCGGGTGTGACCTTTGCGCTTGACCGGCCCGCCCGGTGAATGCTTCTTGTCGACCCCACAGCTGCCTGAAGGGCAGGCGTTTGATCGAGGCGATGATGGTTTCAGAAGCACCGCCATTCTGGTGGACCCGGAAGGACTGGCGTGCATGGAGCCTCTGGCCCATCGCAACGGTCTATGGCCGAGTAGCCGGCACGCTCATGAACCGGCGGCGCCGTCATGCCGTGCCGGTCCCGGTCATCTGTGTCGGCAACTTTACCGTCGGCGGTGCCGGCAAGACCCCGACCGCCGTCGCGATTGCGCGAGCAGCCGTCGAAAAGGGCTTGAAGCCTGGCATCCTCAGCCGCGGTTATGGCGGCACACTCGATGTCACCACTATCGTCGACCCCGGCCATCATCGCTCGACGGCCGTCGGTGACGAACCGCTTCTTCTGGCCCGCGAAGCCCTGACCGTCATTTCGAGACGCCGCATTGCCGGCGCCGAAAAACTCGTCGAAGAGGGCGTCGACCTGATCATCATGGATGACGGCTTCCAGAGCGCGCGACTTGTCGTCGACTATGCGCTGATCGTCGTTGACAGCTTCCGCGGTATCGGCAATGGCGCGATCGTGCCGGCCGGACCGGTGCGTGCGCCGATCGCGGTGCAGATGCACCATCTCGATGCGATCCTGAAGGTCGGCAAGGGCGATGCGGCAGACCAGTTCGTCCGCCAGGCATCCCGCGGCGGCAAGCCTGTGCTGCGGTCGGATGTCTTGCCGCGCGATCCCGACCTCCTTCGCGGTCGCCGGGTTTTCCCATTCGCGGGGATAGCCGATCCCAACAAGTTCTATCGCACGCTGGCAGATCTGGGTGCCGAAATCGTCGATCGGCAGGGATTTCCCGATCATCATCAGTTGGAAGACGACGAGATCGCCGATCTGTTGCAGCGATCAGAGGCAGAAGACCTTCAGCTTGTGACCACTGCAAAGGATCATGTCCGGCTGAGTGGCCAGCATGGCAAGGCGGAGGAATTGCTGGAAAAATCGATGGTGGTCGAGGTCGACATGGTCTTCGACGATCCCGAAGCGCCATCGCGGATCATCGATCTGGCGATTGCCGCCTGCCGGCAGCGTCAGTTGAAGAAGACGGACTGAGCTTCAGCGCTTCTGGTTGGGCAGGGCGCCCGCGCGTTTTTCGGCTTCCAGGGAGGCGCCTGCATCCGCATAGGCCTCCTGGCGCGCGACGCTCCAGTATTTGAGTTCGTCAACCAGGATGGATTTGCCCGTAATCGCGCACACCACATGATGGCCCGGCGAGAGGATCTGGAAGTCGGCGTCGAGATAGCGGATCTTGGCCTCGCGGTTGCCGCTGCCTTCGAAACGGTTCATCACTCTTCTCCTGCGCCGTCTGTCCTGAAACTGCAATACAGCGCCCCTTCCGGGATTTGAAGCCCCTTCGGGCGAAACATCGCGACCTTCGTCAACTGCGCCCGAACAGCCGTTCGATATCGGAGAGCTTCAACTCGACATAGGTCGGGCGGCCGTGATTGCACTGGCCCGATCCCGGTGTCTGCTCCATCTGCCGCAGAAGCGCGTTCATTTCCTCGACCCTGAGCTGCCGTCCCGAGCGCACCGAGCCATGACAGGCCATGGTCGCAGCGACATGTTCAAGCTTCACGGACAGCCGGTCGGCGGTATCCCACTCGGCAATCTCATCGGCGAGATCGCGCACCAGCTTCACCGCATCCATCTCGCCCAGCATGGCGGGGGTCTCGCGAACCGCAATCGCGCCGGGGCCAAAACGCTCGATTGCGAGCCCGAGCTGCTCCAGGCCTTCGGCATGGCTCATCAGCCGGTCGCAATCCTCTTCCGGCAGGTCGATGATCTCGGGGATCAGCAGTCCCTGTGAGGGGAGACGGCGGCCGGTCAGCGCCTTGCGCATCTGCTCATAGACCAGCCGCTCATGGGCGGCATGCTGGTCGACGATAACAAGTCCGTCCTGCGTCTGCGCGACGATGTAGTTGGCATGCACCTGCGCCCGCGCAGCCCCCAGCGGATAGCTCGCCAGCGCCTCGACCGTGGCATTGCCACCGGGGGCGGGCTCGGCGCGGGCAGCCGGTTCGGCAAGGCTTGCAAAAGCCGCCTGCGTCGCTTCGGAAAACCCGCTCGGCGAAGGGCTGGGCGCTGCATAGGCGGGCGCTGTCCCGGCAAAGCCGTGAACCGTGGACGTCGGTAAGGCAAGTGGCCGCGATGGCGAGGTGGCGGCGGTCCAGGTGGTCGAAGGTGGCGGGCTGAAGCCGGGGCGGAAGGCGCGCAACATGCCCCCCGCACCCGTCGTTGCCGCCCGGTCGCCGTCCCGCTGCAGGGCCTGGCGGATCGCGCCGACGATCAACCCGCGCACGAGCTGCGTGTCGCGGAAACGCACGTCGGATTTCGCCGGATGCACGTTGACGTCAACCAGGGCCGGATCAAGTTTCAACGATAGAACGGCAACCGGATAGCGCCCATGTGGTACGGTTTCGGCATAGGCGCCGCGGATCGCCGACAGGATCTGCTTGTCCTGCACCGGGCGTCCGTTGACAAAGGCATATTGGTGGGCCGAATTTCCACGATTGAATGTCGGCAGTCCGGCGAAACCGGAGAGCGCTACGCCTTCGCGCTCGGCATCAAGCTCAATGGCATTGTCGCGGAAGTCGGCGCCCAGAACCTGCGCGATGCGGGCCAGATGATCGTCGCCGGTGGAGGGAAATTCCAGCGTGCTGCGATCCGTGCCTGACAGCACGAAGCGGATCGCGGGAAAGGCGATCGCCATGCGCTTGACGATTTCGGTGATCGCGGCAGTTTCCGCCTTGTCGGTCTTGAGGAACTTGAGCCGGGCAGGGGTGGCGAAGAAGAGGTCGCGAACCTCGACGGTCGTCCCCGGATTCGACGGGGCTGGACGAACCGAGCCGACCTTGCCGCCAACCACCGCGATTTCCGAACCCGAGGTCGCACCCGTTGGGCGGCTGGTGATCGTCAGCTTGGCGACGGAGCCGATCGAGGGCAGCGCCTCGCCGCGAAAGCCGAGCGAGCGGATGTCGAACAGCGTTTCGCTGAGCTTGGAGGTGCAGTGACGGCGGATCGAGAGCTCCAGATCCTCCGGCGCCATGCCGCAGCCATTGTCGATCACCCGAAGCAGTGTCTTGCCGCCGGCAGCCGTCGCTACCTCGATGCGGGTCGCGCCGGCGTCGATGGCATTTTCGATCAATTCCTTCGCAGCGCTTGCCGGGCGCTCGATGACTTCGCCCGCGGCGATCTGGTTGATCAGGGTTTCGGAGAGTTGCTTGATGAACATTCCCCATTTTCGGGGATTCGGGCAGAGACGGAAAGGGAAAAATCGCGCTCTCCCCCGTCTTGCCGCAGGCATTAAGTGGCTCTTAACGCAGATGCTTTAATTTGATCCATGACTTGACATGTCCCAGGGCTCGGTTTCGGCCGGCGGGGGGCGCCTGCCGGGGCGTTCCGATTTTACCGCAAGCTCCGTCAGGAAGGCCCGGCATGTTGCGCACAGGCGTCACTTTGAGGAATGACCGCCGATTGTCTCGGCGTCGTCGTTAGAGGCTGTAGTTTGAAAGAGTTGACTCCGGTTTCCGGCGAGGGAGGATTGGGCGCTTTGCGCGATATCCTGCCAGACGCCCCGCTACAGCCGGCGCTGCTCGAGGCCATGTCCGAAGCGCTGCAGGCAGCCGTTCTCGTTTATGACCGCAACGACCATCTCATCTTCGCCAGCCGCAACGTCACCAACTACCTCAATCTGCCGACTGACACCTTTCGCCTGGGAACGCGCCTGCGCGACATTCTCGAAACGGCTTATGCGGCCGGCTGGCGGCATCTGGTCCCGGGGCAGGGCAACGACGAAACGCCGACACGTGACGAATGGCTGACACGCCAGATTGCGGCGCACTGGCGCGAACGGTTCGAAATGCAGGTCTGGGAAGATGGCAAGCGCTGGACCCGCTACAGCAAGCGTCGCCTCGCCTCGGGTTTTGGCTTCTGCATCATGACGGACGTGACCGACCAGAAGCGCCGCGAGGACCAGTGGCGAGCCGATGTCGAGCGCGTCCAGCTGACAGAGGAAATTCTCGACAATCTCGCCCATCCGGTTTTTGTCCAGGACCGCAGCCTGCATGTCGTTGCCGTCAACAAGATCTTCTGCTCCACCTTGTCGGTGGGAAGTGAACAGGCATTGGGCAGCCCGCTCCACGATGTCTTCGAGCACGCCGTCGCCGAGCGGCTGCTGGAACTGTCGCGCGAGGTTCTCGAAACCGGCGTCACCGCGTCGCTGGCGCTGGAGATGCGGGTTCACGGATCTGCATTGCGGATGATGCGCATCCACATGCAGCGCGTCGGCAAGCCAGGTCGATACTTTCTTGTCTCCAGCCTGGATGACGGCGGTGCGCTTGCCGACAGCGGTGATGGCATCTCTGGACATTCCCAGGCGGAGGCTCTCCCGTCGGTGATGGATGCGGATAAGGAAAAGGCCGGTGGCCGCCTTGCTGGCCGCAAGGCACTGGTGGTCAGTGGCGAGCCCGCCTTCGAGCGCGAAATGCTCGACCTTCTGAGTTTGCTCGGCCTTGATTCCTGCTGCGTTCGCAACGACGACGAACTCGAGGCCTTTCTGGATGTCGCCCGCTCCGTCAGCGTGTCGATTGATCTCGCCATTGTCGATATCAGGGTCGACATGCAGTGCCTTGGCCTGATCCAGGCGCAGGAGATCGACTACCTGACCGTCGAGGATGGTGAGGAGCCTTCGGATCTCGCCTTCGCGATTCTCGACAGATTGACGGCGCTGCAGTCGGACCCGGCGCCGGTCGACGATTGGGAAATCTGCACCGAGGACGATCCACCGGTTGTCGTCGACTCTGTCCAGGTCATCGAAAAGCCTCAGCCGCCGAGCCGCCAGTCGCTCATCCTTGTGGCCGAAGACAACGAGATCAACCAGATCGTCTTTTCCCAGATCCTTGATGGACTGGGCCATGCCTATCGGATCTGTGCTGATGGCGAGGAGGTCATCGCCGCCTGGCGGGACCTCAACCCGGCTCTTATCCTGATGGATGTCACCTTGCCGATCGTGAACGGCTTCGAAGCCGCCAGCCGCATCCGCGCAGCAGAAGACGACACACCCGCGCGCATGCCGATCATCGGCGTCCTGCCCCATGCCTTCGATCGCGATCGCGAAGCCTGCTATGCTGCCGGCATGGACGAGGTGATCCTCAAGCCTCTGAGCCCTGATGTCATAGAGCAGGTCATCCAGCGGCATGCACCCGAACTTGCGCGTTCGGCCGCATAATGTTCAATCACCCCTGATTATGGGGTGACGGACGGCTGTGTGGAGCCGCCCTCGATATGCTTTTATTAAGGCTTGCGCTGCATTCTGGAACATGTTGAGGCGTACCAGGAAGAGTGAATGGGTCCCGCTGGAACCAAAGCCGAGCACGGTGACCAGGACGAGCAATCGAATCTGACCTACACCGATCGCCTGACCGGTCTGGGAAATCGTGTGCGCCTGCGCGACAAGGTGCGCCAGCTCGCGGCTGACCGTTCGGCAGACCCTGCACCCTTCACTGTCGGCATCGTCAACCTGGACGGTTTCAAGCCGATCAACGATCTCTTCGGACAATCAGCCGGCGATGAAATCCTGTGCCAGGTCGCGCATCGCCTGAAGGCCTGTGTGCCGGATGGTGCGACCGTCACGCGGCATGATGGGGATGAATTTGCCGTCATTCTGCCGCTGGTTTTCGAGCGCAATGGTGCCGATCGCGCGGGCCAGCTGATCAAGGATGTGCTCTCTGCGCCTTACGACCTCGGCGATCGCAATGTCCGGCTATCGGCCTCGCTCGGCTTTGCTGTCTACCCCTTTGCCGGCGGCGATTTCGAGGATCTGATGAAGAGCGCCGAGACCGCGCTCTATCGCTCGAAACGTCGTGGCCGCGGTCAGATCACCGTCTATTCCCGCGAAATTGCCCAGGAAATGAAGCGCGCGACGCAGCTGGAACAGGCGCTGCGCAATGCCATCATCAATGACACGGTTGATGTCCACTTCCAGCCGATCGTCCGCCTTGTCGATGGGCGCGTGCTCGGCTTCGAAGCGCTCGCTCGCTGGATCGATCCCGATCTCGGTTTCGTTTCACCGGCCGTCTTCGTGCCGCTCGCAGAAGAACGAGGCTTTATCGACACGCTGTCCGAAACACTGTTGCGCAAGGCAGCGGAAGCGACGCTCGCTTGGCCCCGCGACCTCTTCCTTTCCTTTAACCTGTCTTCGGTCCAGCTGATGGACCCGCGCACCTCATTCAACACCTTGTCCATCCTCAACAGCGTTGGCTTCGATCCGCGCCGGCTTGAAATGGAAATCACCGAAACGGCCGTCATGTCCTCGGCCGATACAGCCCGGAGGATCATCCGCGAGCTAAAGGACGCCGGCATCCGCATATCCCTGGATGATTTCGGCACGGGCCAATCCAGCCTTGGGCGCCTGCGCGAATTTACCTTCGACAAGGTCAAGATCGACCGCGCCTTCGTCTCCGCCATCACCACCGACCGCATTTCCGAACACATCGTCCGGGCGATCGTCACCATGTGCAAGGGCTTGGAACTCGAAGTCGTCGCCGAGGGCATCGAGACGGAAGCGGAAGCCGAAGCCTTGCGGCAGCTCGGTTGCGGCATGGGGCAGGGATACCATTTCGGCAAGCCGGCCGATTCTGGTGCCACCTTGCGCTACCTGCTCGAACATCATCACGAATTCGCGGTCATCGACCGGGTAACCGCCTGACGCTTGCGACCATCGTTCAGGATGGCCAAAACACCAAAAGGCGGCGCCGAAGCGCCGCCCATGAGGCTTGTGTGGTCGTCGACCGCAACAGGTCCCTCATTCCGGGGATTAGTTACCCGTCGACGAGGTCGTCGTGCCGTCGGTCGGAGCCACGCCGGTACCGGTCGCATTGCCAGCATCAGCAGCCTGGTCGTCCAGCGTGCGGAACTCCGGCGCGTTGGTCAGGCTTTCAGCCGTTTCAGTGGTCGTCAGGCGGGCTTCGCCCTCCGCACCGTTCTCAGCCGCTTCGCGGGTGATGGTGATCTTGTCGAACGGGATTGCGACATCCTTTGAGCCGATGCCGAGGAAACCGCCGACGCCGACAACAGCCGCGACAACACCGCCATCCTTCTCAACGAGCAGGTCATTGATGTTGCCGATCGTTTCATTGTCGGCGGTGTAGATTGCCTCACCCATGAAATCGTTGACGCTGATGTGGTTTTCAGCCTGCTCGGTCAGATAGGTGGCCGAAGAGGCAGAAGCGGCAGTGGTCGTGCTCATGGCGCCGTTGGTAGCGTCAGGGGCAGCAGGCGCAACGGCCGGGGCTTCCGTGCCAGTCGTGGCAGGGGGAGTGGTCGTGGCATCCTGGGCAAAAGCGACCGGGGCCATGGCGGTGGAGCCGAGCAGCAGAGCTGCGGCGAGGGTCTTGAAGGACTTCTTCATGATGGACTACCTTTCCTCTCGAATTCTCTATCGAATGACTTGGCTGCGAGATGCTGCTGCCTTGTCGGTTCGAGGGGAAAATGCCCTTTGGCCGCGTTCGTTCCGTTATCCGTCGCAGGTTTATTTTGTTGTTTTGACGGAACAAAACCCGCAAAACGTGGTTTGCGGGCCTCCTTTTTAAGCGATCTATGACAGGACGGAGATCAAAGCTTGAACAGCGGTTCCGGCTTGCCGCGAACGCTGACACCAAGATCGAAAAGCGCACCAGCCAGCGGTTCGTTGCCACGTTCTTCGTCAGTCAGGCCTTCCCAGCAGGAGGTGACGGCAAGACGATCGAGGGCCTTGCCGAAGAAGGCGGGGCAGGTTGGGCGACTTACCGGAACGGCATGGCGCGACAGGTGACGACCGTCCGGCGAATAGCGATCCACAGCACCCCCATCCCAGTTGGAATTCCAGATTGTGCCTTCGAGATCCGTCACGGAACCGTCGATCACGCCCTTGCGTGCGGATTGGTCGATCAGCACTTTCGGCGCCGAACGCGGCAGACCGGTGAGCGGGTCAAGCTCGACGCTCATCATGTGGTTGACCTTCGAGTCGTTAAAATAGCCGATCGTGCCATCCGGCGAGAAGCAGATGCCGTTCGGAATGCTGACAGCCTCGAACAGCTTGGTCACCTGCGTTCCGGCAATATGGAAGATGGCGCCGGCGCCGGTTTCCGCCGTCCGGCTCATCGTGCCGATCCACAAGGCGCCGCTTGGATGCACGCGCCCGTCATTCGACCGATTGCTCGGCTTGTCCTCGATCTGGACGTATGGCGTGAGGACGCCGGATTGGCGGTCGCGCAGGTAGAGCCCCTTGTCAGACGCCAGCATCTGGCGCTGGTCGTCCACCGAGGCGATGACGCTGCCCTTGAATGGCAGGGCATGCGTGTAGGTCTGGCCACGCTCGACATCGAGCTCGCAGAGCGTGGATCCGAGGATATCGAACCACCAGAGGCGTCCCGTGATCGGATCGTAGGACGGGCCTTCGCCCAGTTCCAGGCACTCTTTCGAAAGAACCGTGCCCTTGAATGTCTCAGTTGCGACCATGCGTTGTCTCCTGCCGAAATCTCGGTCGTGTTTTTAGGCGTCAGACCTTTGTCTAACAGGGGTTTACGGTAAAATTGAAGGCCTATCTGGACCCCCAAAGCCGCAGGGGCTTATCCTCACCCAATTATTGGAGGCGGATTCGGTTTTCGAATCTTTCGCCTTCACGTTATTCCGGCATGATCTATTTTGTAATGCGGCGCCTCGATACATGTTACCAGAGGTGGTTCGCGATGGCATTGATGATGGATTTTTTGGATGCTCTGCTGGCACCTGGACGATATGATGGGAAACGACGGGGATGATCGGTATCGGCGGGTACGTCTGATCGACCGGGTTGTCGCTGGCGCGGAAATGACGAAGCCATGAGTCCGTTGGAGAATGTGAAGGAAAGCCGGATCGACACTTTGGTTGAAGAAGTGTCGGGGTTCAAAACGCAGTTCGACGTCTTCCGGTTCATGAAGCGCGTGACCGAGCAATATGGCTCCCGTGCCTTCATGGTGGTCAATCTGCCGGGTCCGACGGCACTCAGCCTCGCCAGCAGCTCGATCATCACCAATTGGCCATCCGATCTGATTTCCGAATTCGACCAGGTCGGCCTTCTGGCCGGAAGCCCGGTTCTGGCGCATCTGCGCAGGGCCTCCATTCCGTTCCGCTACGACGTGGAGCGCAGCGACCTGAAACGTGACGCGCAGACGGCTGCGGTTTCAAGAGCCCTCTTCACCCGGTTCAGAATGAACAGGGGGGCTTATTTCCCAGTGCATGACGCATCAGGCGCGCGCGGCGCGATCTCGCTCAGTGGCGATCGCCAGCCCTTCACCAATGACGAGATGAAGGACCTGACCTATCTGTCGATCTTCGTCTTCAACCAGCTGGCGGAAATCCGGGAACTGGACAGCCGCAACAGCGACATGCTGACGGAGCGCGAGCTCGACTGCCTCAACTGGACGGCCGCTGGCAAGACCAGCGTCGAGATCGCCGAAATCCTGACCCTCTCCGAGCACACCATCAACCACTACCTCAATCGGGCGACCAAGAAGCTCGATGCGGTCAACCGCACGCAGGCCGTTGCAAAGGCCCTGCGCCTCGGCCTGATCAAGTAGATGCTCAACTGGCGCTTTTTTGAGCGCCATTCCGCCTGCTTTCTTCGCACGAAGCCACGGATTTCGCAGCATTAAGCGGCCGATACTGCGCTGCACAATCTGGCACGGATCCTGCATCTTGAGGATCAGTCCAGAGGGGACGTAGCAAGGCACCTGTCAAGGGTCCTGCAAGGAGAAGCCGCCATAGGGGCCGTCCGGCACCACGTGGCGGCTTTTCTTTTCTCGCATCCAGCGCGGTATATGTCGACGCAGGCATGCGATGCCTGTTGGCGAAGTCGTGTCGCTCCATTATCTAAGGCCGGACGCGACAAGACGCAGAAGGACATGACATGACAGAGTTGACACGCGAGATCGTACGCCAGGCCCTGACCGGTGTCCGGGGACCCGATCTCGACGGAAACATCGTCGACCTCGGCATGGTGTCCGACATCTTCATTTCCGAAGGCAAGGTCTACTTCTCGATCAATGTGCCCGCAGACCGTGCCGATGCGCTGGAGCCGCTGCGTCAGGCGGCCGAGCGCACCGTCAAGGCGCTTGCCGGTGTCAAGGGTGCCGTGGTCAGCCTGACGGCCGAGCGAAAGCAGGGAAGTGCCGCGCCGCCGCGCCCGCAAGCCGCCCCTGCCGCCCACAGCCACGGGCATAGTCACGGCCACAGCCATGGTCCGGCACCGACGGGTCAGCCGGCCGGCCCGCGCGGCAAGGCAGGTGTTCCCGGTGTGGGCGCCATCATCGCGGTGGCCTCCGGCAAAGGCGGCGTCGGCAAGTCGACTACGGCCGTCAATCTTGCACTCGCCTTCAAGGCGAATGGCCTCAGCGTCGGCATTCTCGATGCCGATGTCTATGGCCCCTCCATGCCGCGCCTCCTCGGCATCACCGGCCGTCCGCAGCAGATCGAGAACCGCATCATCGTGCCCATGGAAAACTACGGCATCAAAGTGATGTCGATGGGCTTCCTCGTCGATGAAGGCACGGCGATGATCTGGCGCGGTCCGATGGTGCAGTCGGCGTTGATGCAGATGCTGCGGGAAGTCGCCTGGGGCGATCTCGACGTGCTCGTGGTCGACATGCCGCCGGGCACTGGCGATGCACAGTTGACCATGGCGCAGCAGGTGCCGCTGACCGGTGCCGTCATCGTCTCGACACCGCAGGATCTGGCGCTGATCGATGCGCGCAAGGGGCTGAACATGTTCAACAAGGTTGAGGTTCCGGTCCTCGGCATTGTTGAGAACATGAGCTATTTCATCGCCCCCGATACCGGCAACCGCTATGATATTTTCGGCCATGGTGGGGCAAAGACCGAAGCTGAGACGATTGGCGTGCCCTTCCTCGGCGAGGTGCCGCTGACAATCTCGATCCGCGAAATGTCTGATGCCGGAACGCCCGTGGTGGCTGCCGAACCCGATGGGCCGCAGGCGCGCATCTACCGCGACATCGCCGAGAAGGTCTGGGATCAGGTGAAGACCCGTTCTGGTCGTGCGGCACCCTCAATCGTTTTTGAATAGGAGCAAGGGCCGCCGCCCCCGAACGCAGAGGCGCAAGGAGGCGGCGGGTCGCGCAGGCCCGGCTTCTTGGGTCGGGGGCTTGGACGCTCACCAGCGCGAAACGATCACCAACGACCATCGCGCCAGTCGATTCCGGACGCGTTGACCGAGATCAAGCTGTGGTTTCGGCCGGTCGCTTGACGGGTTCAGCCGTGCGGAGCCTGCAATTCAGTCGTGCAAGATAAGACTTGGCAAGCGATGCCGGAGTGTGATTTGGTCCGCGCCATTGCCGGATACGGTGCGGACGAAGGTGATCATTCTTGATCAGGGCCTACAGAAAAGACGGCAAAGCCGAAGTGATCGGCGTGGATCCGGCTTATGCTAAATTTACCGACGATATCGTCTGGATCGATCTGATCAGCCCGAGCCGCGAGGAGGAGCTGTTCGTCGAAGCGAGGCTGGGAATTCCCTTGCCGACGCGGGAGGAGCTCAAGGACATCGAGCCGTCGAGCCGCCTCTATGTCGAAAACGGTACGGTCTATATGGCTGGATCGCTGATCTATCGGGCCGAGACCGACTTGCCGTTGCTCACCGATATCGCCTTCATCCTGCATGAGGATCGGTTGATCACCATTCGTTATGCGGAGCCAAAGTCCTTCGCCCTTTTCAGTGCGGGCCTGCTGCGCGGCAATGGCAATGGACATTGCCGTTCCGGTGCGACCCTGGCCTGCCGTCTGTTGGAAACGGTTGTCGATCGGACGGCCGAGGTGCTCGAAATGCTGGCGACACGCCTCGACGACTTGTCGATCACGGTGTTTGTCGACCGAAAGGCCGCCAAGCGGCGCCCACCGCACTTTCTCGAAGACAAGCTCCTGACCATCGCAAGGCATCACCAGCTGGTGAGCAAGGTCCGGGACAGTCTCGTCTCCCTCTCGCGCCTCGTCGCCTTCCTGCAAGCGCAGCCGGCCATCCGCCGCGATGAGGAAGCCGTCGAGCTCTGCTCCCTTCTGTCCCGAGACCTCAATTCGCTCGGCGAGCACGCGGCCTTTGTCGCCAACAACATCACTTTCATGCTGGATGCCTCGCTTGGTCTGATCAATGTCGAGCAGAACGCTATCATCAAGATCTTCTCGATCGCTTCCGTGGTCTTCTTGCCGCCGACGCTTGTTGCATCGATCTATGGAATGAACTTCCAGCTGATGCCGGAACTTCAGTGGCAGTTCGGTTATCCACTGGCGCTGGTCGGCATGCTGGTGTCCGCCATTGTTCCCTTCCTGTTTTTCCGTTGGAAAGGCTGGCTCTGAAGAGCCTGAAGTCCCATGCAGACTGTCGAACATCAGGCCGATGCCGGCCCCAAGGACACCCGTGCCTTCCTGGCTCTCGCCCTCGGTTCCGTCGGCGTCGTCTATGGCGATATCGGAACGAGCCCGCTCTATGCCTTTCGCGAGGCGTTGAAGCCGATCGGCGTTGACGGCATCACGCGCGTTGAGGTCATCGGGCTCATCTCGCTGATGATCTGGTCACTGACCATCATCGTTACCCTCAAATATGTGCTCTTCCTGCTGAGAGCCGACAATGACGGGGAGGGCGGCACGCTCTCGCTGCTGGCGCTTCTATCGAAGACGGCAAACGGGCACGGACCGATCCTGATGGTACTGGGCCTCATCGGTGCAGCCCTTTTCCTCGGCGATTCCATGATCACGCCAGCGCTTTCGGTCCTGTCGGCGGTCGAAGGGCTCAAGCTCGTGGCGCCGGATCTGGCCGATTTCATCGTCCCGATCTCACTGGCTATCCTGATTGGCCTTTTTGCCGTGCAGTCGCATGGAACCGGCGCTGTCGCCCGCTTCTTCGGCCCGATCACCGCACTCTGGTTTATCGTCATGGCTGCAGGCGGCATCTATCATATCTTCGACGACGTCGGCATCTTCGCTGCCTTCAATCCCTGGTACGCGGCAAGCTTCATGCTGCGCGAGGGGTTTCTCGGCATCGTCGTTCTCGGTGCCGTCTTCCTGACGGTTACAGGGGCAGAAGCGCTCTATGCCGATCTCGGCCATTTTGGCCGAAAGCCGATCCAGTTGGCCTGGTTTGCCCTGGTCTTCCCGGCGCTGGTGCTGAACTATCTGGGGCAGGGCGCGCTCGTCCTTCACAATCCGGAGGCGATGTCCGATCCCTTCTTCCTGATGTTCCCCTCCTGGGCACTGCTGCCGATTGTCATCCTTGCGACCTTTGCCACGATCATCGCCAGTCAGGCCGTGATTACCGGGGCCTTCTCGCTGGTCCGCCAGGCCATCCATCTCGGCTTCCTGCCGCGCATGCGCATTCTGTTCACCTCCGAGACGCAGACCGGACAGATCTATCTGCCCTCGGTCAACACGCTGCTGCTCGTTGGCGTCCTGGTGCTGGTCCTTGTGTTCGGAAGTTCAGAGGCGCTGGCAACCGCCTATGGCATCTCGGTCACGGGGGCGATGGTGGTGACCACCATTATGGCCTTCGAATTCGTCCGCAAGAATTGGGGCTGGAGCCTGTTGACCGCCTTGGTCGTGCTGATGCCGCTTCTCGCACTTGAACTTGTTTTCCTGGGGGCAAACCTCCTCAAGATCCAGGATGGCGGCTACATTCCCGTCCTGTTTGCTTTTGCCATCACCATCGTCATGTGGACGTGGCGCCGTGGAACGGCGATCCTGTTTGCCAAAACAAGACGGGACGACATTCCGCTCGATGCCTTCATCGAGATGATCGAGAAGAAGGGCGAGCACGGCCCGGCCGCTGTCGCCGGTACCGCGATCTTTCTCACCAGCGATCCGACCCGGGCGCCGGCGGCGCTGATGCACAATCTCAAGCACAACCACGTGCTGCACGAGCGCAACATCATCCTGACGATCCGGACCCTCGGGCGCCCGCGTGTCACGGAGGGCGAGCGCTTCGCCGTCGAGGAATTGTCCTCCCGCTTCTCGCGCGTCGAGATTCGCTTCGGTTTCATGGAGACCCAGAACGTCTCCAAGACACTCGCGACCTTGCGCCGCGGTGGCCTGAAGTTCGACATCATGTCGACCTCCTTCTATCTCGGCCGCCGCAAACTCGTGGCCGCTGCAGGCATGGGCATGCCCCACTGGCAGGACCGGCTCTACATTGCCATGGCCGAAACGGCCGCCGATCCCTCCGATTACTTCCGTCTGCCAGCGAACCGAGTGATCGAACTCGGCTCGCATGTTGTGATCTAGTTCACACCACCATCGATGCGCCTGGCCGGTCGCCTTTGGTCGGCCATGTTCCTATGGCCAAACAGATCCGACACCGATCTCCGGCGGCGTTAACCAAGCATCAAGGTTAACGGGAGATAGTTTGTCGATAGTGTTCCTGTCTGTTTCGCGTCGATTGTGTCGGAGTATGGCTTTGCGTTCCCAGTCCCGCCGTTCGAAGAAGGTCCTGTCCCGCTTGGAGAACTGGACCTCTCCCCTGGTGTTCGGTCTCGCCTCTTGGCTCATTTTCCCATCCGTCGCAGCCCAGGCTGATCTGGCCGGGCTTCTGGCTGGCGCCGACCGCGGCGCGAGCAATTGGCGCATGGTTCTTACCTCCACGCCTGCCGGCTCGATCCACGAGGCGAAGCTTGCCTTCTCGGATGCCGAAGCGTCTGAAGCTCTGGCTGGCGGCGCGGGCGTCATCCTGCCAGATGGCCGCCGCATTGCATTTGATGGTGGCAAGGCCGCGGCCGATCCTTTGCCGGACGAGATGCGCGTCACCCGTGACATGAAGAAGGGCAGGGTGGTTGCCGTGCAGCAGATGCTGCCGCCGCGCGCCTTCTCAGCCGGTTCCATTCTGGAGCGCACCAGTTTCTTGATGGAGCCGAAAACGCTGGAGCCATCCGCATTCGTCAAGGACAAGACCAAAACCAAGCCGGTCGAACTCGCCAGCTTCTACTTCAAGCGCGAGACGCCGAAGGCCGATCCGTCTCTGTCGCCAATGGTTGCCGAACTCGTCACCAATTCGACGCCAGACGTTCTGGCCACCGCTTACGCGCCGCCAGCACCGGACTATGCCAGCGTTTCGCCTTTCAACTCGATCCTGGCGCCGGAAACCGAGACCAGCGGACGATTCATCCCGGACATCGACGCCAAGGATCACTCTTGGGCCGCCACGCCGCTGCCGCCTGATGTCTTCTCCGAAAAGGAGCAGAAGTGCCTCGCGCAAGGCATTTACTTCGAGGCGCGCGGGGAATCGGTGAAGGGCCAGGCCGCCGTCGCGCAGGTCATCCTCAACCGCGTGCGCAATCCGCATTATCCGAACACGATTTGCGGTGTGGTTTACCAGAATGAGGACCTGCGCAACCGCTGCCAGTTCTCTTTCGCCTGTGACCGCATTCCGGACATCGTCACCTCGCCACGCCACTGGCGCATGGCCAAGGAAATTGCCATGGCCGTCACGGCGGGCAAGATCTGGTTCAAGGATGTCGGCTCCGCCACGCACTACCATGCGACTTATGTCCATCCGAACTGGGCGCCAACGATGAAGCGCGTCGAAAAGATCGGTAAGCACATCTTCTATCGCACCTTCGGTGGCGGTTGGACCTGATAGAGACCAGCCACCAGCCTGGCGCGACTGCCGGAATGGGCAGCGTTGCCCGCCATGTTTGTCCATGCTGTGTGTAACGTCACGGGCATCGGCTTCCGAAGCGCCGCCATCCACGTCAATGTGGCAGATTCTGGTCGCCGCCCGCGGCCAAGTGACCCGTTTTGCCCTCCGTCATTTGTGTGAAAACGCCCGCAATGGCTTAAATCCATGATTTTGTTGGGTTAATTTGTGGTGAAACTTGCAGCCTCAATGCCTTGACTATGCAGGGGCTCAAAATTATGGTGCGGCCGACTTCAAAGCGGGCCGGACGGGTTTTATTGCCGCCGTTTTTGCATTCGTTTCGGGCGCGATAGCGGCTCAGGGAAGGCGGAGCGGGGATAACCATGACGGATAACCGGGAAGAAGGTCTGGAAGAGCGACGCAAACGACTGGCCGAACAACTCTCTGTCAGGGAGGACAAGGTCAGGGACGAGGAACGGGCCGACATCAACGCCGACGAAACCCGCAAGGGCTACGGCATGGCGATGAAGATCTCGAGCGAGTTCATCTCTGCCATCATCGTCGGCACGCTTTTGGGCTATCTTTTCGACCACTTTGTCGGCACATCGCCTTGGGGCATGATCGTCATGCTCTTGATTGGCTTCTGTGCTGGAGTGTTGAACGTCATGCGTGTCGTCGGGATCGTGGCATCGCCGCATCCGGCAGACCGCAAGATGGACCTGGAAGACAAGGGCAACGGTCGCTAAGGCGGCGGACCCGAGACGTAAAGTGACCGCTTCGGCGGCGAAATTGAAAGAGCAGAACGTGTCAAACGATCCTACGCATCAGTTCCTGATCCAGAAGATTGTTCCGATCGAGATCGGCGGGATCGATTTTTCGTTCACCAATGCCTCGCTGTTCATGGTTGCGACTGTCGCGGCCGCATCGGGTTTCCTTTACTTCTCGACCTCGAACCGTGGCCTGATTCCGACGCGCATGCAGTCGGTCGCCGAGATGGCCTATGAATTCATCGCCTCGATGCTGCGCGAAGGTGCTGGCTCCAAGGGCATGAAGTTCTTCCCCATGGTCTTCTCGCTGTTCATGTTCGTCCTGACGGCGAACCTGCTCGGCATGTTCCCCTACTTCTTCACGATCACCAGCCAGATCATCGTGACCTTTGCGCTGGCGCTCTTCGTCATCCTGACGGTCCTGGTCTACGGCTTCTATAAGCACGGACTGCACTTCCTCTCGATTTTTGCGCCGTCTGGCGTACCGGGCGCGCTTCTGCCGCTCGTGTCCGCGATCGAGGTTGTGTCCTTCCTGTCGCGTCCGATCAGCCTTTCGGTTCGTCTTTTCGCCAACATGCTGGCCGGTCACATCACGCTGAAGGTCTTTGCCGGCTTCGTTGCCTCGATGAGCGCCATGGGTGCGATCGGCATCGGCGGCGCAATCCTGCCCCTCATCATGACGGTCGCCATGACCGGTCTCGAATTTCTCGTTGCCTTCCTGCAAGCCTACGTCTTCGCGGTACTGACCTGCATGTACCTGAACGACGCCGTGCATGGTGGCCACTGAGAATAAAGTCGCTGGCCCCGGCTCGCCGGGTGTCATAAACAGCCGCAACAACCCATTCGAAGGAGTATCCATATGGAAGCGGAAGCAGCAAAGTACATCGGCGCGGGTCTCGCATGCCTCGGCATGGCTGGTACGTCCCTCGCTCTCGGCCGTATCTTCGGTGACTACCTGACCGGCGCACTGCGCAACCCGTCGGCTGCTGACAGCCAGTTCGGCCGTCTGGTATTCGGCTTCGCCGTTACGGAAGCTCTGGGCATCTTCTCGCTGCTCATCGCTCTCCTTCTCCTGTTCGCCGTCTAATACCGGCTGGAGTTTGGGATCACGGCGCGCCGATGAGGCAGCCGTGATCTCGCGCATTTGAGCATACACCTGGAGGTGAGCATGTTTGTGACCCCCGCCTATGCCGAGGAAACTCCGGCAGAAGGCCAGCTTCACACGGAAACCGGCGTAGCCAATGACGCGGCGCATGGTGGCGGTGTGTTCCCGCCTTTCGATACGTCGACCTACCCGTCGCAGCTTCTCTGGCTGGTGATCACGTTCGGCGTCTTCTACATGCTCATGCAGAAGGTTATCGTTCCCCGTGTCGGCGGCATTCTCGAAAACCGCCATGATCGGATTGCACAGGATCTCGATGAGGCATCGCGCCTCAAGACCGAGGCTGATGCCGCCATCGAAACCTACGAGCGCGAACTGACGACGGCCAAGGCGAAAGCCGGCCAGATCGCAGGTGCTGCCCGTGACGCCGCCAAGGCCAAGGCCGACGCTGAGCGCGCTGCGGTCGAAGCAGAGCTTGCAGCCAAGATTGCCGCTGCTGAAACCCGCATTGCCGAGATCAAGACAAAGGCCTTTGCGGAAGTCGACACGATTGCCATCGATACCGTCAGCACGATTGTCGAAAAGCTGATTGGCACGAAGGCAACCGCAGCCGACATCAAGGCCGCCGTTTCCGGCGTTGCCAAGCAGGGAGCCTGAGGTCCATGGACGCAACATTTTTTGCCCTCGTTGGCCTCGTTCTCTTTCTTGCCCTGCTCGCCTATCTGAAGGTGCCGGGCATGATGGCGAAGAGCCTCGACGCCCGTGCCGACAAGATCCGTGACGAATTGGCAGAAGCCAAGCGTCTGCGCGAAGAGGCCCAGCATCTGCTGGCCGAATACCAGCGCAAGCGCAAGGAAGCTGAAGCCGAAGCCGCCGCCATCGTATCGGCTGCCGAGCGCGAAGCAGCATCCCTGACCGCTGAAGCCAAGCAGAAGACCGAGGAGTTCATTGCACGTCGCAACGCACTCTCCGAGCAGAAGATCAAGCAGGCAGAAAGCGAAGCGGTCAATGCCGTGCGCTCTGCGGCTGTTGATCTTGCAATTGCCGCTGCCGAGAAGGTTCTGGTCAAGAAGGCCGATGACGGCGTTCAGCAGGCCCTGTTCAACGCCTCCGTCAGTGAGGTAAAGTCCCGTCTGAACTGAGTTCGGACCAGGCTTCACACCGCAGAATTTGTGAAACGCCCCGATCGGTTCGCCCGGTCGGGGCGTTTTTCATTGGAGGATATTATATGTCTCAGCGCAGGCCTGTAATTTCGACGCTGCTTTTCGCCGGGGCTCTGCTCAGCAATGCGTCATCGCTATCTGCGACCGAAGAACTCGCCTGGCATGGCTGGAGCGGGGAGGGGGTTGCATCGCTTGTCTATGGTGTCGCCGAGAGCGACCACGTGGTTCTCTCTTTCTCCTGTGAGGGAAAGAATGGTCCGATCAACGTGGTCTATTCCCACGAACCGAAGTCCGCGAAGCCGGATCAGGCCTTTGACCTCACCCTGACCGCCGGCAAGGCCGTGCGCATCATCGAGACCACCGGTTTCCGGCTCGAGATGGACGATCTCTTTATCCTCGAGGGCGCAATGGCGGCAGGTGGCGAGCGGGACTTGGGCGAACTGCTCTCGGCGGCCGACACGCTTTCGATCAGCGTCGAGGGCGATGTGACAGAGCTTCCCTTGGCAGGCGCCAAAGAGGCCGCGCAAAAGCTGATCGACACCTGCGGCACCTGAGGTTTTCGCGCTGACGCCGAACGAGCGCTGGTGCTCCGCACTCGCTGCGAAATAGTGGCCGCCTGCGGTCAGTCTGCCTCGACCCTGAGCGGGCGGAAACTCATCCGGTGCAGCGGGCAGGGGCCGTGGCTGGCAATCGCGCCGCGGTGACGTTCCGTGCCATAGCCGGCATGCACTTCAAACCCGTAGTCACGATAGAGAAGCCCGGCCCGCGCCATCATCCGGTCGCGCATCACCTTGGCGATGATCGAGGCCGCTGCAATCGAGACGGATCGTGCGTCCCCCTTGACCACCGCCTCGCCGCTGCAGGAAAGTCCTGGCGGGACGTCGCGTCCGTCGGCGAGGACATGATGCGCCCTGACTGGCAGTCCGGCAACGGCTCGCCGCATGGCATCAAGGCTCGCCTTGCGGATGTCGACCAGATCGATATGGCGCGGAGAGGACGAAGCAATCGAGACGGTTGCTGCCGCCATGATCGCCTCGAAGAGAATTTCCCGCTGCTTCAGCGACAGTTTCTTCGAATCGTTCAGCCCTGCCGGTATGTTATCCGGATCGAGAATGACGGCTGCGGCCACGACCGGCCCCGCGAGTGGCCCACGCCCGGCCTCATCCGTGCCAGCGACAGGCCACATGCCCCGGTGCCTGGCGCGGGTCTCGATCGAAAAATCCGGGAGAAGCGGAAGGTCTGCGAAGAGGTCAGGAGAATCGGGTGGCGTGCGCGTTTTCATGCGGCAGAAATCGCACGCGCACCCGACCTCCTGCAAGTCCCCGGTCCCTTTCGTCGGTGAAGTCGAAAGGGGCGGCTACCAGGGACTACATCCGGCGCGAGGCGGCGGATGACCGCGCCGGAATTGCTTTCTAGCGTGTCCGCTCTAGAGCAGTGACAACTGAACCCCACCGCTGTTCGGCGAAATGAACAGATCCTCGCGCAGATGCAGGCTCCGGCGCATCAGGCCAAGCCGTTTGGTCGCCATCTCGAAGCGCCGGCTGATCTGCCATGCATAGGGGCCGGCCCCCTTCATCCGCTTTCCGAATTCGGCATCGTAATCCTTGCCGTCACGCATGGAGCGCACCAGCGACATCACATGCCGATAGCGGTCCGGATAATGCTGCAGCAACCAGTCGCGAAACAGAGGGCTGACTTCGAGCGGCAGGCGCAGCAGGACATAGCTTGCCTCAGACGCCCCGGCCGCCTTGCCGGAATCCAGCACGCGCTCGATTTCGTGATCGTTCAAGGCCGGAATGACGGGCGCCATCATGATGGCGACGGGAATACCGGCCTCAGACAGAGCCTTGATCGCCTCCAGTCGCTTCGTTGGTGTCGAGGCGCGCGGCTCCATCGTCCGGGCAAGCTTGCGGTCAAGCGTTGTCACGGAAATACCGACCTTCACCAGGCCGCGTTCGGCCATGGATGTCAGGATGTCGACGTCGCGCAGGATGAGCGCCGACTTCGTTACGATGACGACTGGATGATTGGCTTTATCCAGCACTTCCAGGATCTGCCGCATGATCCGCCATTCCCGCTCGATCGGCTGATACGGATCGGTATTGGTGCCGATTGCGATTGGTTTCACCTTGTAGCCGGGCTTCGACAATTCGCGCTCCAGAAGCCGCGCAGCATCCGGTTTCGCAAACAGCTTTGCCTCAAAGTCGAGCCCGGCCGAAAGACCCATATAGCTGTGTGTCGGGCGAGCGAAGCAGTAGATGCAGCCGTGCTCGCAGCCGCGATACGGGTTGATCGAGCGGTCGAAGGGAATATCGGGCGACTCGTTGCGGGTAATCACCGTACGCGGCTTCTCGACCTGCACCTCCGTCTTGAAGGGCGGCATGTCCTCCAGCATTTGCCAGCCATCATCAACGGCCACCCGCTCCAGCTTCTCGAACCGCCCGGCAGGATTGATGCCAGCCGCGCGGCCACGCCGCCGGTCAATATCGATCCGCATCCCGGAAGCATTCATCAGCGCATCGGCAATATCTGCCGTATTGCCGGGCTGGAATGCAGCCTGGCTCACAAGAGACAGCTCGGTCATGTGTTGGCTCCTCGCGGGATCGCGGCCCGCTCAATGACTATTTTCCTACCGCAGCAATGAGAACAATGCAAGAACAAACTTTGAGAATCTGCCGGTGGCAAAACTTTGTGCAATGCGATAGATGTAGGCAATGTTGACCGTCATCATGGAATGCCACGATCAGGAGCCCGAGCTCGCACAGACCTTGTCCGTGCTTGTAGCCGGTGCAGTCGAGGGTTTGGTGAGCGATGTCGTGGTTTTGGACCATGGCTCGCAGGATGGATCGTCCCTAGTGGCAGATGCTGCCGGTTGCCGCTTTTATCAGCAATGGGACATGAAGGATGTGCTGGCGTCCGCGCGTGGCGAGTGGCTGTTGCTGATCGAACCGGGTGCGCGGCTGAGCCCTGGTTGGGTCGACGAAGTGGCAGAATATGTTGCGCTCAACAAGCAGCCGGCGCGTTTTTCGGAATCACGGCTTTATCGCCTGCCTTTTTATCGCCGGCTGACGCGCAGTCCGCCGCCGCTGGAGAACGGCCTGTTGATCCCCAAGCGCCAGGCGATGGGTCTCGCCGGACCCGGGCGTGAACTGCTGCAGCTGGCGCGTGGTGAAAAGCCGCGCCGTTTGGCGAGCGAGATCATCCCATCTTGGGTCGCCCGCGAAGCCCGCCGCTGAGGCCTCCCGGGCCGTTATGCCCCGCGCCGCAAATGTTCGTCGAGGCGAGGCATGATTTCCACGAAATTGCATGGCATGTGCCTGTAGTCGAGTTGCAACTTCAGGATCCCGTCCCAGGCATCCTTGCAGGCTCCGGGAGAGCCTGGCAGCACGAAGATAAAGGTTGAATTCGCAAGGCCAGCGGTTGCGCGGGACTGGATGGTCGAGGTGCCGATCTTGTCATAGGAGATCCGGTGAAAGACCTCCGAAAAGCCGTCCATTCGCTTCTCGAACAAGGGCTCCAGGGCCTCGGGCGTCACGTCGCGTCCGGTGAAGCCCGTGCCACCGGTGGTGATTACAACATCGATGGCCTCGTCCTTCGTCCACTGCTCCACCTGGTCACGGATGGCAGCCTTGTCGTCCTGCACGATGGCGCGCGCGACAAGCCTGTGACCGGCTTCTGCGATCCGGGCGACAAGCGTGTCGCCAGAGCGATCGTCCTCCAGGCGGCGCGTGTCAGAGACGGTCAGCACGGCAATGCCCACTGCGATGAAGGGGCGGCTTTCGTCGATCCGGCTCATGCTCCGTCTCCTTGCTCGTGCTCATGGGCAACCGTGCGCGTGAGAAGCACATACCATTGTGGCCGGTAGGCCGATAGCGCCAGGGCTGCCTTCAACGCCGCCTGTTCGCTGTCATAGAGGCCGAAACAGGTGGCACCGGATCCGGACATGCCGGCAAAGACCGCCAGGCTTTCACGCAGCAGGCCGCAGGCTTCGGCGATTTCGGGCACCAGCGCTTCGGCCGGCGGCTGCAGGTCGTTGCGAAGCTGCGGGAAGACTGCGCGCCATGCTTCAGCATCGGGCGCGTCCGGCAGCTCCACCATCGGCGCATTGTCGCGCCGCTCCAGCCTTCGAAAGATCTCCGGCGTCGAAACCGGCATCAGCGGATTGAGCAGAACCATCGGAAAAGAGGGGAGGGCGACTGGCGTGATCGCCTCACCAATGCCCTGGGCTCTGAGGGGCAGGGCGTGAAGGCACATCGGCACATCGGCGCCAAGCGACAGGGCAAGTGCGGCCAGCGCCTCTGCGGGCAACTCCGCCTGCCAGAGCCGCAGGAGCCCGCGCAGGGTCGCCGCCGCATCGGCAGAGCCGCCGCCGATTCCGGCCGCCACCGGCAGGTTCTTCTCAAGCGTGATGGCAACGGGTGAAGAGGGCAATCCATGCTGATCAAGAACAGCGCGCAATCCATCACGCGCGCGGATCACCAGATTATCCTCAAGGTTTTCCTGGCCAAGCGAGAGAGAGCGGGCAAAGGGCCCCGAAAGGCGCAGGCTGTCGGCCTCGGCGGTCCGGAAGGTTAATTCATCGCCGTCTTCGGCAAAGCTCACCAGACTATCGAGCATATGATAGCCATCTGCCCGGCGCCCGGTCACATGCAGCGCGAGGTTAACCTTGGCCCGTGCGGTCTCCTCGACCGGGGCTTTCGCCGGATCGTGGAGACCTTTCATCGGATCAGGTCTTCTTGTCGTCTTTCTTCGGCGCGTCTGCCGGCTTCGGCTCGATCTTGGCGGCATCCGCCTCGAGCGGCGGCAGCCCCTTGTCGATCTTCGCCTGGATCTTCGGCACTTCCGTTTCTTCCGGCTCGGAGGCCAGCGCCCGCTTCCACTGGTAGGTGGCCTCAAGCTTGCGTCCAACGCGCCAATAGGCATCGCCGAGATGGTCGTTGATCGTCGCGTCGCCGGCCTTCAGCTCGATGGCGCGTTCGAGTTCGACGACCGCTTCATCGAAACGGCCGAGGCGGTAATAGGCCCAGCCGAGAGAATCGACGATGTAACCGTCGTCCGGACGAAGCTCGACAGCCTTTTTGATCATCTCCAAGCCTTGCTGGAGATTGCGATTCATATCGACCCAGGAATAGCCGAGATAGTTCAGCACCTGCGGCTGTTCGGGATTGAGCTCCAGCGCCTTGTTGAAGTCCGGCTCGGCCTTGTCCCACTTCTTCAGGCGCTCATAGGCGATGCCGCGCTGGAAGAAGACGGACCAGTGATTGCGCACCGGCCGCGCGCCGATGATTTCCACCGCGCGATCGTAATTCTCCGCCATGGCGGCATAGTCCTTGGCATCGGAAAGCACGCTGCCATAGGCGAGATAGCTGCGAATATCCTGCGGGTCCGAGGCGATCAGGGCCTGGAGATGCTTGCGTGCCTCATCCACCTTGCCGGTCAGGGCAAGCGTCAGGCCAAGCTGCAGCTCGGAAATTCGGCGCATCGGCGAGGCAGCCGGCACGTCGCGATAAAAGGCGATGGCCTTTTCCGGCTGCTCGGCCTTTTCGGCAATGCCGCCGAGCAGGATCAGCGTATCGGCCGCATCCTTGTCGAGGGCGCGCGACAGCTGGAGATAAAGCATCACCGTGTCTTCAGCACCTTCGCGATTGAGCGCGCCGCCGATAGAAAACAGCACCCCGGCTGCCCCTTGTGCGGCAGTCTTTACGGCAGGCTCAACCGTCTTGCCGGCCTCGATTGCCTGGCGCAGCGCATTGAATGGTGCGTAGTTGGTGATCATTTCGTCGCCGGCGGAAAGCGCATCGAGCGCCTTCTGCTTGTTGCCAGCACCCGCTTCAAGCGTTGCCAGTGCCATCACGGCCCGGGCAAAGGTGTCAGGCGCGGTCGCGCCACCATTGCGATCGGTGATCGTGTCAGTCAATGCGCTGCGGGCCGTGTCGATGTCGCCGGCAGCTGCGGCCATGATGCCGAGATTGTAATTGCGGAAAATATCGTACCAGCCCGGTCCGTCGAGATCCTTGACCAGCGCCAGCGCTTCCTTCGACTTGCCATTACCAAAATTGGCCCAGGCAACGAGAAGCTGGTTCATCAGCCGGTCGAGATCATTCGGCCCCTGATACTTCAGCGAGGTCAGCGCGTCGTCATAGTCGCCGTCGCGGATCGCCTGAAAAGCCAGTGTCACCGAAGTCACGCGCTCGACCGCCGGATCCTTTTCCAGCGTTCGAGCAATCTTGGCGCCTTCGTCGAACTCGCCATTCATCAGAAGGGTGATCATCAGCCGCTGCTGCAGTTCAAGCTCGTTCGGGGCAAGCTCCAATGCCTTGCGGTAAAAGCGCACCGCATTGCCATAGTCTCGATCGGCCTCGGCCGTGCGTGCGGCCAGATAAGCGCCGGCGAAGGAATCGACGGCGGTCAGATCGAAACTCTCTGCTTCTTCCGTTTTTCCGGCAGCAGCAGCGGCCAGCGCCACGGAGGTCTGCGCCACGCCAAGGAGCAAGACCAGGGCGGTTCCGGCGAGAATGCGAGAGACGAGGCTTTGCCGCATGTAATTGGGCCTTTCAGGGACTGATGGCGAGCACGAGCGTCGCGCGCGCGGAAGCGCAATGATGATTCACCAGAGAATGGCTTTTTTGAAGCAGCCTCGCAAGACGATCGATATTCCTCGTCAGCTGACGCGCGAAATGCAGAAGTCGATCACATCGTTCAGCGCACTTTTCCAAGGTGAATTCGGCAGCGGCGCCAGGGCATCGCGCGCGATCGTCCCGTAATGTTGGGCCCGCTGGATGGTGTCGTTCAGTGCGCCGTATTTCCCGATCAGGACAAGCGCCCGCTCCAGCCGTTCGTCATCGCTCTGGCCGCCCTCGATCGACTGCTTCCAGAACTCCCGTTCCTCCGCCGTCCCGCGACGATAGGACAGGATGATCGGCAGCGTGATCTTGCCCTCGCGGAAATCGTCGCCGACATTCTTGCCGGTTTCAGCAGCCTTGCCGCCATAATCGAGCACGTCATCGACCAACTGGAAGGCAAGGCCGAGATTCATGCCATAGGATTTGAGCGCGCTGCGCGTGCCCTTGTCTGTGCCGGCTACGATCGGACCGACTTCGGCTGCGGCGGCAAAAAGGGCGGCGGTCTTGGCGCGGATGACGGCCAGATAGTCGTCCTCGGTCGTCTCCATGTTCTTGGCGACGGACAGCTGCAACACTTCGCCTTCCGCGATGACGCAGGCGGCGGTCGAGAGAACATCGAGCGCGTCGAGCGAGCCGACCTCAACCATCATCCGGAAAGCCTGACCGAGCAGGAAGTCGCCGACGAGAACGCTTGCCTGGTTGCCCCAGATGGTGCGCGCCGTCGATTTGCCGCGGCGAAGGTCGCTTTCGTCCACCACGTCGTCATGCAGAAGCGTTGCGGTGTGCATGAACTCGACCGAGGTCGCCAGCTTGATATGATGGTCACCCTCATAGCCGAACATCGCAGCCGTCGCGAGCGTCAGCATCGGACGCAGCCGCTTGCCGCCGGAGGAAATCAGGTGATTGGCGACTTCCGGGATCATCTGCACATCCGACCCGGCCTTCGACAGGATCAGCTGGTTGACGCGCTCCATGCCGCTCTTTGTCAGGTCCACCAATGGCTTGACGGATGCCTGTTTGTTTTTGTTGTCTTCAAGCGGTATGACTACGCCCAACGCACCGGACTCCTGTTCGAATTGGTGTCCGACCATAAAAAGCCGAGACCGCAACGGCAAGGGGCGAATTGTCCCGCCGGGGCGCAGCCAGGGGATTTTCGGACCGATATGCACGAAATCATTCGCAGCAACGACGTCGTTCTTCTGTCCTTCGCCGAAAGCCTGATGCGTGACGCCGGAATCAGCGCCATGGTCGCAGACCAGTCGATGAGTATTCTCGAGGGATCGCTCGGCATGCTGCAGCGCCGTTTTCTGGTCGATTCCGATCGTGTCGATGAGGCGCGCCGTATCCTCAGTGATGCCGGCCTTGGCGCCGAGCTGCGCGATCGTGACGCCTGAGGTTGCCGTGTCGTCGTCCGCCTTCCCCATCGCGCAGGAAACTGTAGACGCCTTTCACCGGGGCGCGTTCCATCTGGTCCAGCCAGTCGGTCGCGGTCATCGCGCCGGCATGGATGCGATGATGCTGGCCTCGCTCGTGGTCGATGACCGGCCGGTGCGGATCGCCGATCTGGGGGCGGGTGCCGGTGCGGCCGGTCTTGCCGTCGCCACGCGCCTGCCCAAGGCTTCGGTCGTGCTGGTCGAACGCTCCGCCGACATGGCCGAGTTCGCGCGAAAGAGCCTGGCGCTTAAGGAAAACGCCCATCTGGCCGGTCGCGCTGAAGTGATTGAAGGCGACGTGACGTTGACCGGCAGGGCCCGGGTGGCACAAGGCCTTCCCGACGATACTTTCCAGCATGTCATCATGAACCCGCCCTTCAATGATCCGGGTGACCGCAAGACGCCGGACCAGCTGAAGGCGGAAGCCCATGCGATGACGGAAAACCTGTTCGACAGCTGGATCCGGACGGCCGGCGCAATCACACGGCCCGGCGGCCAGCTCTCGCTGATCGCCCGGCCACAATCGATTGCTGAAATCATCACGGCCTGTGGCCGGCGTTTCGGCGGGCTGGAGATCACCGCCATCCATCCACGTGAGGGCGAAAACGCCACCCGTATCCTGGTGACGGCAATCAAGGGCTCGCGTGCCAGGCTGCAACTGCGTGCACCGCTCCTCATGCACGACCGACCGGATAGTCACGCTTTTGCGCCTCTGGTTGACAGTCTGAACAATGGCCGAACGGGCTATTCCCGGTTGCGTTGAGACCGTCTGATTTTTGCCGTCGACCTTGTGTTTGGTCCGCGGCTCCTTACATCTCGATCACGTTGGGTGATACCGAGGAGTTCGACACGGCAATGGCAGATGTTTTGAAACGGCTGGTTCCGAAGCGCTTCCAGAAGAAGGGCGTGGTCATTCCCGTTGTGCGGCTGCATGGGCCGATCATGAGCGGTGGATCCAGGTTCCGGCCAGCCCTCAATCTCGCCACTGTCGCTGGTCAGCTGGAAAAGGCCTTCTCGATGAAGGAGAGCCCGGCGGTTGCCCTGTCGATCAATTCGCCCGGCGGATCGCCGGTTCAGTCGCGCATGATCTTTGATCGTATCCGTGCGCTTGCCGAGGAAAAGAACAAGCGCGTTCTGGTCTTTGTTGAGGATGTTGCTGCCTCGGGCGGTTACATGATCGCGATCGCTGGTGACGAGATCATTGCCGATGCCACCTCGATTGTCGGCTCGATCGGTGTCGTGTCCGGTGGCTTTGGTTTTCCCGAACTCTTGAAAAAGCTCGGCGTCGAGCGCCGTGTCTACACGTCCGGCGAAAACAAGGTGATCCTTGATCCCTTCCAGCCGGAGAAGGAAAGCGACATCGAATACCTGAAGACCCTGCAGGTCGAGATCCACCAGATCTTCATCGACATGGTCAAGGCCCGCCGCGGAACCGTGCTTGCTGACAATCCCGACCTCTTCTCCGGCCTCTTCTGGACGGGCAAGCGCGGTCTGGAACTCGGCCTTGTGGATCGGCTCGGCAATGTCCGGGACGAGGTGCGTACCCGCTACGGCAAGGACGCCCGGCTAGAGCTTGTCGGTGCGGCGAAGGGCCTGTTCGGCCGCCGCAGCCCGGGCATCGGCGCATTTGCCGGCGTCGACCAGATCGCGGCACAGGCGGTCGCGGGTCTTGCGGAGACCGTCGAAGAAAAGGCATTGTGGGGCCGCTACGGGCTCTGAGCCGGGCAAGAAAAGAGGCTGACGACGAGGGGACATGGCACAGCTGATATTCATGGGAATCCTGGTGGGCGGCGCTTGGCTGCTGTACCGCCGCTTCGTCTCCGATGCGGAAAAGCTTGCAGCCCGCAGACGCGCCGAAGAGAAGGAACAAGAGAACGACGCCGTCGGCACCCTGATCAAGGATGAGACAACCGGCGAATATCGCCTTCGGCGTGAAGACGACTGAGTTTCGTGAGGCACAGTGCGCAGCTTGCACTTGAGTGAAACCTGTGGTGCCGCTAGGTATGCAAAATATCCTGGCGATTGAGGGGCTGATCTAGGCCCGTCGCGGACAAGGCTGGCTTGGGACGTTGATGAACGATACGCGAAATTTTCCGGGATTATCGGGTTTTGTGGCGCGCGAAATCGATGAGGTGGACTGGTCTGCGACCTCCCTCGGCCCGATAGAGCACTGGCCGGCCGCGCTGAAGACGACGGTAAGGCTCGTGCTGTCGTCGCGCCAGCCCATGTGCTTCTGGTGGGGCGATGAGCTCCTGCAGTTTCACAATGATGCTTATCTTCCCATGCTTGAAGGGCGTGCGAATAGTGCCCTCGGCCAGCCCTTCCGAAAGTATTGGGCTGATGTCTGGGACGGCGTGGAACCCTTTGTGAGCAAAGCTTTGGCCGGCGAGGGGACCTGGATGGAGGATCTGCCTCTCCAGATGATCCGCAACGGTGTACCCGTTCCAACCTATTGGACCTTTTCCTACAGCCCCATCTACGACGACGACGGCGAAATCGCCGGTCTCCTCAATGTCGTGACGGAAAAGACCGCTGCCATCGCCGATCGGCAGGCCCTCGAACAGGCCTATCTCGAAGCGCAGAACCATCTGGTCGAGCAGGAGCGGCACGAGGAAGAGCTGAAACTGCTCAACCGCGAACTGGCGCACCGGATGAAGAACACGCTGGCCATGGTCCAGTCGATCATCAGTCAGAGCCTGCGCGGTGCAACCTCCATACCCGAAGCGGCCGCCACCATCGGCGCGCGCATCCAGACGCTCGCCAAGGCCCAGGACGTCCTGACTGGAATGAGTGTCACCGCAGCCGAAATCACGGCGATTGCCAAGACGGCGGTTGCGCCCCACGTCGACGGCGAGGAACGGATCAAGATTGAAGGCCCCAAGGTCTATCTTTCCGCGCAGCAGGCGCTCGGCCTCTCGCTCGCGATCCATGAACTCGCCACCAATGCGACGAAATACGGCGCGCTGTCGGCACCGCAGGGGCGTGTCCACATGACCTGGGGGCAGTTGCCTGACAGCGGTTTCACCTTCGACTGGCGCGAAAGCGGCGGCCCGTATGTCGTCGAACCCACCCGGCGCGGCTTCGGCTCGCGTTTGACCGAGCGTGTCGTCTCTGATCTGTTTCAAGGTCAGGCCGGGATCCGCTTCCAGCCGGAAGGGGTCTCCTTCTCTCTGGTCGGCAAACTCCAGCAGGCGGCAGATCTCGACGGTTAAGCACAAGCGTCCGTCGATACGGGTGCAGGACGCCCGCGTCAGACGCTTGACCCTCGCGCCCGCTCATGGCACCAGACGGGCCGAAACCGACAGCCAAAGCGGATGGATAACCCGATGACCACGCCCCTTGCCCCGCACATGGACCCCAAGCGCTCGTTCCAGGCGCTGATCCTGACGTTGCACGCCTATTGGGCGGACAAGGGTTGCGCGGTCCTGCAGCCCTACGACATGGAAGTCGGCGCTGGCACCTTCCATCCGGCCACCACCCTGCGAGCCCTCGGCCCGAAACCGTGGAAGGCAGCCTATGTTCAGCCCTCGCGCCGCCCGTCGGATGGCCGTTACGGCGAAAACCCGAACCGCCTGCAGCACTACTACCAGTATCAGGTGATCCTGAAGCCGAACCCGTCCAATCTGCAGGAACTCTATCTCGGTTCCCTGAAGGCTATCGGCCTCGATCCGTTGCTGCATGATGTGCGTTTCGTTGAGGACGACTGGGAAAGCCCGACGCTGGGCGCCTGGGGCCTCGGCTGGGAATGCTGGTGCGATGGCATGGAAGTCTCGCAGTTCACCTATTTCCAGCAGGTCTGTGGCATCGAATGCTCCCCCGTTGCCGGTGAGCTGACCTATGGTCTCGAGCGCCTCGCCATGTATGTCCAGGGCGTCGACAATGTCTATGACCTGAACTTCAACGGTCGCGAAGGCGAGGAGAAGATCTCCTATGGCGACGTCTTCCTGCAGGCCGAGCAGGAATATTCCCGCCACAACTTCGAATTTGCCGACACGGATATGCTGCATCGCCACTTCATCGATGCCGAGAAGGAATGCCAGGCGCTTCTTGCCGCCGGCGCACCGACCGACAACGACAATCAGCGCCTGCACAAATGCGTCTTCCCGGCCTATGACCAGTGCATCAAGGCAAGCCACGTCTTCAACCTGCTCGACGCCCGTGGCGTCATCTCGGTTACCGAACGCCAGGCCTATATTGGCCGGGTGCGCGCGCTCGCCAAGGCTTGCGGCGAGGCCTTCCTGATGACCGACGCGGGTGGCATCAACTTCGGCAAGGTCGCCTGACCTAGAAAGCCAGACCTGCCGAGACGCGGTTCTCGATCCGCACCACCAGGCCCTGGATCTTCGCCATGAGAATGTCGAAGTCCACGGGCTTCGTCAGGTAACTCTCAGCACCGGCGCTCAAGCCTTCGATCAGCTTGTCCCTGTCTGAGAGGGCGGTGAGGAAGAGGAACGGGGTGTTCGAGAATTGCGGATGATTGATCTGCAATTCGCCGAGCATCGAAATGCCATCCATTTCCGGCATGGTGATGTCGGAGATGACGATGTCGGGCTGTTGGCGCAGAATGATATCAAGCCCTTCACGGCCGTTCTCCGCTTGCAGGACCTTCAGTCCCGCGTCCTCCAACTCCTCGGCGATCAGTTCACGCACGTCCCTTTCGTCTTCTATGCACAAAACAGTGATCATGGCTCACTCGCTTTCCGCCCTTGGGCGCTATGCGGCGTTGACGGTCGCCGCCTCCGTTTGAACGTTTGACTGTGGTCCAGCGACAGGCAGCACCATGGTGAATGTGGTGCCCTTGCCACGCCGGCTTTCGATGAAGATGTCGCCGTCATGCAGGTTGACGATCTGCTTGACCAGCGAAAGGCCAATACCGGTGCCGGCAATGCCGGTTGACGTCCGGGCCCTGAAGTAGGGTTGGAACAATTTCGGAATATCCTCAGGGTCGATTCCGATGCCCTCATCGCGGACAGAGAGGAAAACATGCTCCTCTTCCTGCCAGCCTGTTATGTGAATGTCGTGGGCACGGGGCGCGTACTTGACGGCGTTCGACAACAGGTTGGTGATGACCTGGGAGATCGCCAGTGCATCGCAGCGGATGGCCACGGGCAGCCCCGTCAGATCTGTCTCGAAGCGGTGGTGCTGGGCCGAGAGCTTCTGCCGCTTGATCGCCTGTTCGATCAGCTTGTGCAGCGAGCACTCGACGAGCATCAGTTCCACCTTGCCGGTATCCATCCGGCCCGCAGACAGGAAGCTTTCCATCAGCTCGACCATGCGGGATACCGAGGATCGGATCAGTTGCGTTTTTTCACCCAGAAAGGCGCCTTCGACCTCGCCCTTTTTCCGCTGCAGTCGCTGTGCTGCGCCATCGATGATCGCAAGCGGCGTGCGGAATTCGTGGCTCGTCATCGAGACGAACTGCCGCTGCATCGCGTTGATATTTCTCTCCTTCTCGAGCGCCTCCTCCAGTGCTGCCGCCTGAGCCTCGATCTCGGCCGTCCTTTGCCGAACCGTCGCTTCCAGCTCGTCACGATTGCGGATCAGGTCGTTCTCCGCCTGCTTGCGCAGGGTAATGTCGGTATAGCTCAAGACATAACCGCCGCTGGTCAGGGGCTCTGAATGCACAGCAAGCACCTTTCCGCTCGCCCTTTCGCGCTCGAAACCATAGGGAAGCCCAAGCTCTGCCTGTTCGACCCGTTCGCGCACCATGGCCTCGAGATCGCCGTCGCCATATTCGCCGCGCATGGCGTTGTAGCGAAGAATATCCTCGAACTTTGAGCCTGGCGGGAACAGCTCCGGCGGAATGTTCATCAGGTCATAAAGCCGATGATTGGCCATCAGCAGCCGCGAGCGGCCATCGAAGACGCCGATTCCGCCCGGAATGGCATCGAAGACCTGCTCGAGCAAGCCGAATGCCTTGCGCTGATCGGCAAGAGCAATCGCCACCTCGGCAAAGATATCGCGATCTTCGGCCTTGATCCGCCACACATGGACCTTGACCGGATAGACGGTGCCATTGCGCCGCCTGTGATGAGCTTCGAAACAAACCTTGTTGGCCTCTCCGTCCACCAGGGGACGGATATGCGCGCGATAGTCAGCCTCGCTCATGTCCATCTTGATCTCTGCGGGGGTAAGCCGCGCCAGGGCCGCCATGTTATGACCCGTACGCACACTGGCGGTCCCATTTGCGCGGATGATGGACAGTGTCAGCGGATCGAAGACGTAGATCTCATCCGTCGACAATTCGACCATGTCGATTAGAGCGCAGCTTGTCCCGTGGCGATGAATCACCACATGCGCGATTTCATGCGTAAGATCGGCCAGGATCGACAGTTTCTCGGCACTCATCCGCCGGGCAGTGCGGCCAAAATAGAGCACTGTTCCGAACATTTCTCCGCCGTCTCGCCGGCTCAGCGGTATCTGGTACAGAAAGCCGCGGCTGCGTCCCGCCGTCATCCAGGCAAGATCTTCGTCCTCACCCAATTCGAGTGGCAGCGGTACATCATCCGCCTGGCAGACGTGAAAGAGACGCATCCGACCATTGTCTTGATTGCGGAGATAGATGGCAGCGACCGGCGAAAGGCTGAATTCGCCGACGCTGGTCATCACGTTCAACATGTCGTTCAGCGTCTCTCCCAGCCGACGTTCAGGGATTGCTGCACGCAGAATCTCACGATCGGCGACGAGTGCCCAGATGGGGAATCTGTTCCAGGTCAATGGCTGCATAGGCGGCCCCACGAAGGTTCTTGAATTAATACATTAGGATCTGCAAATTAATGAGATGATTACCGGTTGTTTAGAATTGCGGATATTCGCGTTTTCACGAGACACCGCCGACGCTGACAAACCACGACAGCATGGTTTGGCCGGGGTTTTCATCGCTGAAATATGCTGTAACGTCGGCGCAATTCTGAAGGAGGACGCCGTTCCATGTTCACGACACTCGCCATTCTCGTTGCCGTCGGCGCTTACCTCGTCTTCGTTTACAACGGCCTCGTCAAATCCCGGCAGATGGCGGAGGAAGCATGGTCAGGCATCGACGTGCAGCTGAAACGCCGCGCCGACTTGATCCCCAATCTGATCGAGACGGTGAAGGGCTATGCCGGCCATGAAAAGGCAACGCTGGAGAGCGTCATCGAGCTGCGCAACCGTGCCCAGGCGGTGCCATCAGGTGATGTCGCCGGTCGTGCCGCCGCCGAAGGCCTGTTGGGGGCCGCGCTCGGCAAGATCATCGCACTCGCGGAAGCCTATCCGGATCTGAAGGCCAACCAGAACTTTGCCGAATTGCAGCGCTCGCTGGAAACCATCGAGGGCGAGATCCAGATGTCCCGCCGTTATTACAATGGTGCGGCCCGCGATCTGAACGTCAAGGTCGAGAGCTTCCCCTCCAACCTCGTCGCTGGCCAGTTCGGCTTCTCGAAGAAGCCCTATTTCGAGATTGCCAACGAGGCCGACCGTGCGGTACCGACGGTCAAGTTCTGACGTCCTTCGGCAGATATACCTTTAGAGACTGAGATCAATGACGACTGACAGTGTGACCATCCTTCCGCCCACCCATGCCCTGACCGGCAAGGTGAGCCCTCCGGGTTCGAAATCCATCACCAATCGCGCCCTGCTGCTTGCTGGTCTCGCCAAGGGCACGAGCCGGCTGACCGGCGCGCTGAAAAGCGATGACACCCGCTATATGGCCGAAGCCCTTCGCCAGATGGGCGTGACCGTCGAGGAGCCGGATGCGACCACTTTCGTCGTCACCAGTTCCGCCGAACTGAAGGCACCAGCAGCCCCGCTCTTCCTCGGCAATGCCGGTACGGCCACCCGTTTCCTGACGGCAGCGCTGGCGCTCGGTCAGGGCCGCTACGTCGTCGACGGCGACGAGCATATGCGCAAGCGCCCGATCAAGCCGCTGGTCGAAGCGCTGAAGTCGCTGGGTGTCGCCATCGAGAGCCCCACCGGCTGCCCGCCGGTGACGATCGATGCCACGGGCCGTTTTGAGAAGAACCACGTCATCATCGATGCCGGCCTTTCCAGCCAGTATGTCTCGGCTCTCCAGATGGCCGCGGCCTGCGGTTCCGAGCCGTTCACCATCGAGCTTGCCGGTGCCGATATCGGCGCCCGCGGTTACATCGACCTGACGATGTCTGCCATGCGTGCATTCGGCGCCAAGGTTGAGCAGCCGACGCCGGCCTCTTGGGTCATCCAGCCGACCGGCTATACCGCAACCGATTTCCAAATCGAGCCGGATGCCTCCGCGGCCACCTATCTCTGGGGCGCCGAAGTGCTGACCAAGGGCCAGATCGACATCGGCACGCCGTCTGACGCTTTCACCCAGCCGGATGCCAAGGCCTATGACGTGATCGCGCAGTTCCCGCACATGCCCGCCGTCATCGATGGCAGCCAGATGCAGGATGCGATCCCGACGATTGCCGTTCTCGCTGCGTTTAACGAGACGCCGGTGCGTTTCGTCGGCATCGAGAACCTGCGCGTCAAGGAATGCGATCGCATCCGCGCCGTCTCGACCGGCCTCAACAACATCCGCGAGGGCCTGGCCAAGGAGGAAGGCGACGACCTGCTCGTGGCCTCCGATCCGTCGCTTGTCGGCCAGTCGCTGCCGGCCGAGATCGACACCTTCGCCGATCACCGCATCGCCATGAGCTTTGCACTCGCGGGTCTCAAGATCCGCGACATCACCATTCTCGACCCTGGTTGCGTGGCCAAAACCTACCCCGGCTATTGGGATGCGCTCGCCTCGCTTGGCGTCGACCTCGTCAGGAACGACAAGAAATGACATTGCTCCTTCGCCTGTGCTCCGCGTTCCTTCTCCTTCTCTGGATGGCATGCGGCGCGCAGGCTGAGGAGGTCATTCGCGACTACCACGCCGATATCGCCGTTGCCGCTGACGCCTCGATCGAGGTAACCGAGACGATTACGGTCGAGGCGGAGGGAAACAACATCAAGCGCGGCATCTTCCGCGACTTCCCGCTCTATGCCCTGGACCAGAAGGGCTTTCGCCGCGAGGTCGATTTTGAGCTGATCTCGGTCGAACGTGATGGGCAGCCGGAAAACCACCGCACCGAGAGCATAACTGGCGGCATCCGCATCTACACCGGCTCGGCCGACGTGTTTTTGCGTCCCGGTGAATACACCTACAAGATCACCTACCGCACCGGCCGCCAGATCCGCTATTTCGATGACCACGACGAACTCTACTGGAACACCACCGGCAATGGCTGGATGTTCTCGATCAAGCGTGCCCGCGCGACAGTGACCCTGCCGGGCAATGCCGTGCCGACGAAAACCACCTATTTCACTGGCGCGATGGGCTCCGATGCGCAGAACGCCCGAGAGGTGCCGGGCTCGAACGGTCTGGAATTTGAAACCACACGCCCGCTCGGCCCCCAGGAAGGCTTTACCATTGTCCTCGGCTTCGCCAAGGGCCTCGTTGCTGCCCCATCGGCGGAAGATGGCGTCTGGTGGTTCCTGCGCGACAATCTGAACCTGATCATCGCGGGCGTTGGCCTTCTCCTCGTCTCGCTCTATTACCTGCGCTCCTGGTTCGCCGTCGGCCGCGACCCGGCAAAAGGTGTCGTGGTGCCGCGCTGGGATGCGCCGGATGGCCTCTCTCCAGCGTTGGTCAACTACATAGACAACAAGGGCTTTTCCGGTGGCGGCTGGACGGCGCTGTCGGCCTCGGCGCTCGATCTCGCCGTCAAAGGTTACGTCGAACTCGATGACCTCGATACCGGCATCACCATCCGCCGGACGAAAAAGGCGATCGACGGCATGCTCGAAGCCGGACAGGCGCGGCTGATCAAGGAAATCCCGTCGGCGGGTGATGAACTGATCATCGACAAGGAAAACGGCAAACGCGTTCAGACGGTTGGCTCGGCCTTTCGCGCAGCGATCGAGAAGGAACACCGCAACAAATACTACAAGGCAAACGCCGGCTATATCAGCTTCGGCATCGCCATGTCCGTCGCCATCATCCTCGCCCTGTTCGTCTTCGGCACGCTGGATGAAGATATCTATGCCCTGATGCTGGTGCCGACCTTCTTTTCGATCTTCTTCGGCACCTTCACCGTCGGCCTGGTCAAGATGTTCAAGAGCAGCCGCTCTCTGTTCAGCAAGATCATCTCCATCGTGGCACTTGCCTTCATCGGCTTCGTGGCGCTGTCAACCATGGGCCTGATGCTGCTCTCGATGTGGATGGACCTGGAGCAGACGCATCAGATTCCGCTTCTGCTCGCATTCGGCGGTATCCTGCTCGTCAACATTCTCTTCCTCTTCCTGATGGGCGCGCCGACCCCTCTCGGCCGAAAGCTGATGGACGGCATCGAGGGTTTGAAGATCTACCTGACACTTGCCGAACAGGACCGCATGAACATGGCAGGCGCGCCCACCATGTCGCCCAGCCACTTCGAAAAGCTCTTGCCCTATGCGGTCTCGCTCGGGCTTGAAAAGCCCTGGTCGCAGACCTTTGAAACCTGGCTCGCCACGGCCGCGGCAGGTGCTGCGGCCGCCGCCTACAGCCCGACATGGTATCACGGCAGCAATCCCGGCGGCTTCGGTGATCGCATCGGCGGTTTCTCGTCGTCCATGGCCTCAACCATCGCCTCCACCATCCCAACCCCACCGCCTTCCAGTTCGTCTTCCTCTTCCTCGTCAGGCTTCTCCGGGGGCTCCTCGGGCGGCGGCGGTGGCGGTGGTGGCGGGGGAGGGTGGTAGGCCTCGACCTCCCCCTTGAGGGGGAGGTCGCCGCGAAGCGGCGGGGGG
>NZ_LJHS01000009.1 GCF_001296045.1 Rhizobium sp. AAP43
GATCGCTGAGTTCGCCGCAACACGGCTCGCCGAGCGGCTCGACCGAGACGCCGAGCCGAAGGCGGTTCTGCGAAAGATCTCGGAGGAAGCCCGCGACGCCTTCCTCGCGGTCGCCGGCGACCAGCCGCGTTATGCCTGGCCGCTCAGCAGCTTAACGGCGCTGCAGGCCACGCAAACCGGCTTCCGCTACTTCGGCCTTGGCGACAGCTGCATGTATATCCTGCATGACGACGGACGCGCCGACTTCATCATCCCGATCCCCGGCGCCTATGAATGGGAGCAGCATCAGGCGGCGCAACACATCGCGCGCGTGGGCGGCATTGGCGCGGCCAACATCGCAACCAGTGATCCCACGACCCTCGAAGATCTGCGCCGCGGCCGCGCCCGTCAGAACACGCCCGACGGCACCACCTGGACCTTCGGCGTGGTGCCCGAAGCTGCCGATCACCTCGCCATGGTCGACGTGCCCCTCCATGGCGGGGGCGCAACCGCCATCCTTTGCTCTGATGGGCTGGCCGATCTTGTGGCTCTCTACAAGCGCTACGATGCAGCCACGCTGGTCCAACGCGCCGCGACGGCTGGCCTCGCCACGCTCGTTCACGAACTCCGGCATCTGGAGCGCGAAGTCGACCCGGACGGACTGAAATACCCGCGTTACAAACAGAGCGACGACACGACAGCGATCCTGCTGAGGCTTGAGGCGTAAAGGCAATTAGGAATCTGCCTCAATGCCTTATTGCCGAATTTGGAATCGGTTTGTGAGCGCGTTCGCGCATCGGATGAGGCTAGCATTCGCCGCTCGGCGCCGTTCGCTACCCTAGCGGCAGCCCCTCATCCGCCTGCCAGCGAGCTACTCCGCCGCCACCGCTTTCGGCACATAATTCAATACCGGCCCCAGCCAGCGCTCGACCTCGCGGACATCCATGCCCTTGCGGGCCGCATAGTCCTCGACCTGATCGCGCTCGACCTTGGCGACGCCGAAATAGTAACTGTCGGGATGGCCGATATAGAGACCTGACACAGACGAGCCCGGCCACATGGCATAGCTCTCCGTCAGCGTCACACCGGTCGCCTTGGTCGCGTCAAGCAGCGAGAACAGCGTCACTTTTTCCGTATGGTCGGGCTGGGCCGGATAGCCCGGCGCCGGACGGATGCCGCCATAGGTCTCCGAGATCAGCTCCTCTGGCGTGAAGACCTCGTCCGGCGCATAGCCCCAGAATTCGCGGCGCACGCGTTCATGCATGCGCTCGGCAAAAGCCTCAGCGAATCGGTCCGCCAAAGCCTTGACCAGGATCGACGAATAATCGTCATTGGCCCGCTCAAAGCGCTCGGCAATCGCCACTTCCTCGATGCCGGCCGTCACCACGAAGCCGCCGATGTAATCCGGAACGCCGGTCTCCAACGGTGCTACGAAATCGCTGAGCGCCACATTGGCCCTTCCCTCGCGCTTGGCGATCTGCTGGCGCAGCGTGAAGAAGGTTGCGAGTTCTTCCCGGCGGCTGTCGTCCGTGAACAGCCGGATATCGTCGCCCACGGCATTGGCCGGCCAGAAGCCGATAACCGCACGCGGCCGGAACCAGTTTTCCGCGATGATCTTTGCGAGCATGGCCTGCGCATCGGCAAATAGCTGCCGGGCCGCCTCGCCCTGCTTCTCGTCTTCCAGGATCGCCGGGAAACGCCCCTTCAGTTCCCAGGTCTGGAAGAAGGGTGTCCAGTCGATATAGCGGGCGAGCTCGGCAAGGTCATAGGTCTCGAACACCTTGGTGCCGGTAAAGCTCGGCTTCGTCGGCTTGTAGGCGCTCCAGTCGACTTTGACGGCATTCTCCCGGGCCGACGCCAGCGGCTGCCGCTGCTTTTCGGCTTCCGCCCGCGCATGAGCCTCTGCCACCTTGGCATATTCGCCCTTGATGCCGTCGACATAGGTCTCGTTGCCGTCCTCCGCGAGCAGCGCCGAGACGACGCCGACGGCGCGGCTGGCATCGGTGACATAAACCGCCTGCCCCGCCCTGTATTGCGGATGGATCTTCACAGCGGTGTGCACCCGGCTTGTCGTCGCGCCGCCGATCAGGAGTGGAATGTTGAAGCCCTGCCGCTGCATTTCGGCTGCCACATGCACCATCTCGTCGAGCGACGGCGTGATCAGCCCGGACAGGCCGATGACATCGACATTCTCCGCTTTCGCCACTTCCAGGATCTTGGTGGCCGGCACCATGACGCCGAGATCGATGATTTCATAATTGTTGCAGGCGAGAACCACGCCGACGATGTTCTTGCCGATATCATGCACATCGCCCTTGACGGTCGCCATCAGCACCTTGCCCGCCGCCTGACGCTCGCCGGTGCCGCCGTTCAACCGCTTTTCCTCTTCCATATAGGGGAGCAGCACGGCTACAGCCTGCTTCATCACACGCGCCGATTTGACCACCTGCGGCAGGAACATTTTGCCGGCGCCGAAGAGGTCGCCAACGACATTCATGCCCGCCATCAGCGGCCCCTCGATGACATGCAGCGGACGCTCGGCCTGTTTGCGCGCCTCTTCCGTATCAACATCGATGAATTCGGTGATCCCATTGACCAGCGCATGCTCCAGCCGCTTTTCGACGGGCCATTCGCGCCAGCTCATGTCCTGGGTGCGGGTCTTCGCCTCACCCGTGCCGCGATAACGTTCGGCGATCTCCAGCAAGCGTTCCGTTCCGTCCTTGCGGCGGTTCAGCACCACGTCTTCGCAGGCCTCGCGCAGCTCCGGATCGATGCTCTCATAGACCGCCAACTGTCCCGCATTGACGATGCCCATATCCATACCCGCCTGAATGGCATGGTAGAGGAAGACCGCATGCATGGCCTCGCGCACCGGCTCATTGCCGCGGAAGGAGAAGGAGAGGTTCGAGACCCCGCCCGAGACATGCACCAGCGGCATTTCCTGCCGGATCGTCCGCGTCGCCTCGATGAAGTCGACACCGTAATTGTCGTGTTCCTCGATCCCGGTCGCGACCGCAAAGATGTTCGGGTCGAAGATGATGTCCTCGGGCGCAAAACCCGCCTCTTCCGTCAGGATCTTGTAGGCGCGGCGGCAGATCTCGACCTTGCGCTCATAGGTATCCGCCTGCCCCTTCTCATCGAAGGCCATGACGACGACGGCGGCACCGTAATTGCGGATGAGCTTGCCCTGAGCGACGAAATTCTCCTCGCCTTCCTTCAGCGAGATCGAGTTCACCACCGCCTTGCCCTGCACGCATTTGAGGCCAGCCTCGATGATCGGGAACTTCGACGAGTCGATCATGACCGGCACCTTGGCGATGTCAGGCTCGGCGGCAATCAGGTTCAGGAATTCGACCATGGCCTTCTCGGAATCAATCAGGCCCTCGTCCATGTTGATGTCGATGATTTGGGCACCGCTCTCCACCTGGTCGCGGGCAACGGCGAGTGCTGCCGTGTAGTCGCCCGCCGTAATCAGCTTGCGGAACTTGGCCGAGCCAGTCACGTTCGTCCGCTCGCCAACATTGACGAAGGGAATGTCCTTGGTCAGTTCAAACGGCTCAAGCCCCGACAGCGACATGAAGGGCCGATGCTCGACAGGCTGGCGCGGCGCCCTGCCCTTCACGGCCTCGGCAATGGCGGCGATATGCGCAGGCGTCGAGCCACAGCAGCCGCCAACCACATTGACGATCCCCTCTTCGGCAAAACCTGCAACGAGTTCGGCCATTTCTTCCGGGCTCTGGTCGTAGCGGCCGAATTCGTTCGGCAGGCCGGCATTCGGATAGGCCGAGATGAAGGTATCGGCGACACCGGACAATTCTTGTAGATGCGGCCGCATGGCATCTGCCCCCAGCGCGCAGTTGAGGCCCACCGCGAAGGGCTTGGCATGGCGCACGGAATTCCAGAAGGCCGTCGGCGTCTGGCCCGACAACGTGCGGCCGGAAAGATCGGTAATCGTGCCCGAGATCATCACCGGCAGGCGAATGCCCTTGGCGAGAAACCGCTCCTCGCAGGCAAAGATCGCCGCCTTGGCATTCAGCGTATCGAAGATCGTCTCGATCAGGATGATGTCAGCGCCGCCATCGATCAAGCCGTCGATCTGCTCGCCATAGGCAAGGCGCAGATCGTCGAAGGAGACGGCGCGGTAGCCCGGATTGTTGACGTCAGGCGAGATGGAGGCGGTCCGGTTCGTCGGTCCAATGGCACCGGCGACGAAACGGCGCTTGCCATCCTCGCGCTCGGCCCGCCAGGCCGCCCGGCGCACGAGTTCCGCGCCGTGACGATTCAGGTCATAGACCGCCCCTTCCATCTCGTAATCGGCCTGGGCAATGCGGGTCGAGGAGAAGGTATTGGTTTCGAGGATATCGGCACCCGCCATCGCATAACGGAAATGGATGTCTTCGATGGCATCAGGCTGGGTCAGGATCAGCAGATCGTTATTGCCCTGCTGGTGGCAGGCACAGCCGAGGAAACGCTCGCCGCGAAAATCCTCTTCGGTCAGGCCAAGACCCTGGATCTCCGTGCCCATGGCGCCGTCGAGGATCAGGATGCGTTCGCGCGCCGCCTGCTGGAGTGCTTTGAGGATTTCCGCTCCATCCCGGTTTGCGCCTTCACGGCCGAACAATTGATCGAGCATATGCGAACTCCTTTGCTTCATCAGCGACAGGCTCCAGTCACATAAAGATATCTTTATGTCAACATGCGATCCGTGTGTGAATGTCCATAGCCAAGCGGTAGATGCGGGCCTGCGGTTCCGCTATACAACCGGCGAGGATATCATTTGGGAGGAATACATGTCGGAAAGTCAGGTATCTGGCACGCAGGACGCGCCGTGGAGCGCGCGCCCCTATCACCGCCGCTGGCTGCTGGCCCAGGCCGACGGCCTATTCGATTTCTTCCAAGGCCCCGCGCTCAATCCGAAGGGTGGCTTCTACGATCTGTCGCGCGACGGCAAGCCGCTCAACCCCGACAACCCCGCCCGCGGCATTCATGCCAGCGCCCGCATGGTGCATTGTTATGCCATCGGCCATCTGCTCGGTCGCCCCGGCTCTGGCGATATCGTTGATCACGGCATGCGCTATCTCTGGGAACGCCACCGTGACCAGACCCATGGCGGCTATTTCTGGCAGGCTGATGACACCGGCCCTGCCGACGACACGAAGCAGGGTTACGGACACGCCTTCGTTCTGCTCGCCGCCTCCTCGGCCAAATGCGCCGGCCATCCGCTGGCAGACGCCATGCTCGCCGACATCACGGAAGTGATCGAGCAAAAGTTCTGGGAAGAGAGCCACGGCGCGATCGCCGAGGAATTCTCATGTGACTGGCAGCCGGTCCCCGGCTATCGCGGCCAGAACTCCAACATGCACCTGACCGAAAGCCTGATGGCCGCTTTCGAGGCCACCGGCGAGCGACATTATCTGACTAAGGCCGAACGGATCGCCGACCTCATCATCAACCGCCGCGCCCGCGAAGAAGCCTTCCGTGTTGCCGAGCATTTCGATGAGAACTGGGTGGTCGACCGGAATTATTACCATCCGAACGAAATGTTCCGCCCCGCCGGCACCACGCCCGGCCACTGGCTGGAATGGGCCCGCCTCATCCTGCAGCTCTGGGTGCTTGGCGGCAAGAGCCACGACTGGATGCCGGAAGCCGCGCGCGGCCTCTTCTTCCAGTCGATGGTGCTCGGCTGGGACAAGGACAAGGGCGGCTTCTTCTACACGCTTGACTGGGCAAACGCCCCCGACAAGCGCTCGAAACTCTGGTGGCCGCTCTGCGAAGGCGCCGCCGCTGCCCATTTCCTCAATCAGCATCAGGAAAGCGATTTCCACGAGGAAAGCTACCGCAAGATCTGGAACTACATCGCCAACAACACTCTCGACCGGGAACACGGCGGCTGGTTCGAGGAACTGACCGAAGACGACAAGCCTTCGAACAGCCTCTTCCCCGGCAAGGGCGACATCTACCACGCCCTCCAGGCCTGCCTCATCCCGCTCTTCCCGGCAGAGGGCAGCCTGACCAGGATGATCGCGGAGCACCCGCTCAACCTCTGAGATCAGAGCCTTGAAACGAAAGAAGGGTCGGCGTATCAGCGCCGACCCTTCTTTATCTGGAAAACAACAGAAGCCTACTGCTCGATCGAATAGGTCATGTTGACGGTCACCGTATACCGGTTTTCGCCAGACGCGATCGGAACGGCATCGGCGGCCGCCATTTTTGCCATCGGCGCGGCCATCATTTCCGGCATCGGCCGGGCAAAAGCCTCGGAGATCTCGATCACGCGACCAAGCTTCACGCCGGCAGCGTCAGTCAGCGTCTTCGCCTTGGCGGCCGCCTTTGCGACGGCCTGCTTGCGAGCCTCCTCGACCGCAGCATCACTGTCGTCATTGGTGAAGGTGATATTGCCGCCCTGATTGACGCCGAGTTTCACGGCACGGTCGATCAGACCACCCAGTGCGCCGAGATCCCGCACCCGCACAGTCAGACCGTTCGATACACTGTAGCCGACGATTTCAGGCGCCACATAACCGCCGCTGCCATCGGTCGGCTGCTGGCGATACTGCGGCTGGATCGAGAAATCCGTGGTCTGCATGTCCTTGTCGTCAATGCCCTGCGTCTTGAGATCGGCCAGCACCTCGGCCATGGCCTTGCTGTTGGCAGCCAGCGCCTCGGCAGCGGTCGACGCATCCCGGACGACGCTCAGTGAAATCAATGCCATATCTGGCGCGATCAACGCCTCGCCCTCGCCGGAAACCATGATCGTTGCCTCGCGGCGCTGCATGTCTTCAGCCCGTGCCGGCAAGGAAAACGGGCCGAGCAGCACGACGCTTGAAAACAGGCCGGCAAGGATCAAAGCGCGTGGATAGTGGATCATGATTGGATTTTCCTTTTCCCTCATGTGCCGGATCCTTCAATGGTAACCTCGGCACGATACCCTTCCACATCCTAGATGACCTCAGATTGTGAAGCCAATACGGCAGAGACTTGTCGCCCCCCCGGAATTGCGTTAGACGCTGTGCCACGGTGCGGGGCCAACCATTGCCCGCCCGACGGCGACGAGCCGCGCTGGGCCTGTAGCTCAATGGTTAGAGCCGGCGGCTCATAACCGCTTGGTTGGGGGTTCGAGTCCCTCCGGGCCCACCATTTTCTCTTAAAAACAGACACTTATCACATCTTCATGTGACGCCAAATTCCGAATCTTGGGACAGGATCCGAAAGATCGGGCACAGATCCGGCAGCGCTCCAAGGCACCCCCCGCCATCACCAACAGGGAATCTCCCCGGCAAATCTCTTGGCAGCACAATTGCCGCTCGACTCCGCTGCAAAACTCCTATAGCTCTCTGATTAATCGTTTAATCAAACTCCCCGGCTCCCATGAACCCGCCGCGCACCGGATCGAAGCTCAGCCATATCGCCGCCCTGCTCGGCGTGTCGTCGGCGACCGTTTCGAATGCACTTTCGGGCAAGGGGCGCGTCTCGGCCGAGCTTGCCGAGAAGATCAGGGCAACGGCAGCCGAGATCGGCTATACGCCGAGCCTTGCTGGGCGCGCGCTGCGGACCGGGCGTACAGGCGTGCTCGGCCTCGTCCTTCCTGACATTGCCAATCCCCTCTTCCCGCAGATCGCACAGGCGATCGAATACTCCGCCAGCAAGGCGGGCTATGGCGTGCTGATCGCCGATTCCCGTGGCGATGTCGCGATGCAGACCGATGCCATCAACCGGCTGATCGAACGAGATGTCGATGGCATTGTCATCGTGCCGAGGCGCGGCACGCGCATCGCCGATGTCGGATGCCCCGTCGCCGTCATCGACAGCCCCTCGACACCGGGCAACACGGTCTCTGCCGACCATTGGCAGGGGGGCCAGATCGTTGCGGAGCATCTTGCAGCGCTCGGACACCGCAAGGTTTTGCTGATCGGCAACAATCCCGCCTCGAACGTGCAGAACGATCGCATCGGGGGCATGAAATCCCGGCTGCCGAAAGGCGCTCACGCAGAGGTTCTGTGGATCGAAACCCATGAGCAGGTGCATGGCAAAGGCAGTCTTCTCGGTCTCCGGCAAAAGCGTGACGAAGGTTTTACAGCCTTTGTCGCCGTCTCCGATCTTCATGCATTGCGGGCACTGACAGAACTCCACCGTGCAGGCGTCTCGGTGCCGGAAGACGTCAGCGTCACCGGCTTCGACGATCTCGTCTGGTCGTCCGTCGTAACTCCGAGCCTGACGACCGTGCGGATGAATATGGCGGAAATTGCCGAGATCGCCATCTCCGCCCTGGTCAGCGTCATCGACGCAACCGCGACCGGCGAGACACAAGACATCAGGGACCGGGTTGCCGAAAGCGACCGCAAGAGCGTGCCCATGCAATTGGTGGTCCGGCAGACCTCAGGTCCGGCGCCATCGACACCCCCGACAAGAAGAAACCCGCCAGCAGGAGAACACACGTGAACAAGATTTTGCTTTCATCCGTCGCCGCACTGACGCTGACCGCGAGTGCTGCCCAAGCACAGGACCGGACGCTCACCATTTCCGTCTATGCCTTGGCGCAGGACGCCTTCAAGGAAATCGTCTACGATCCGTTTGAAGCCAAATGCGGCTGCAAGCTGGTGGTCGAAACCGGCAACAGCGTCGAGCGTCTGGCCAAGATCGAAGCCAACAAGGCAAGCCCGGTTGTCGATATGGCGGTTGTGTCGATGGCGGACGCCTTGTCGGCCGCGCGCAGCGGCTTGATCGAGAAGGTCGACACCACCAAGCTTACCAATTTCGACAAGCTCTACGACATCGCCAAGGATCCGAATGGCGACGGCATGAGCGTCGGCTACACCTTCTATGCCACCTCCATCGTCTACCGTACCGACAAGATGAAGATCGAATCCTGGGCAGACCTGCTGAAGCCGGAAAATGTCGGCCATGTCGCTTTCCCGAACATCACCACCAATCAGGGCCCGCCGTCGCTCTACATGCTCGGCCAGGCGCTCGGCAAGGACACGCCTGACCTGAAGGCGGCCATCGAGGAGGTCGGCAAGAACAAGAACGAGATCGTCACCTTCTACGTCAAGTCTTCGCAGCTCGTGCAGCTGATGCAGCAGGAAGAAATCTGGGCCGCACCGATCGGCCGCTTCTCCTGGGCCCCCTTCACCAAGCTTGACCTGCCGCTCGGCTGGGCAACCCCGAAGGAAGGCCAGACCGGCGGCATGAATGTCATGGTCCTGACCAAGGGCTCGAAAAACCAGGATCTGGCACTTGAGTTCATGGATTTCTGGCTCTCCACCGAGACGCAGACCAAGCTCGCCGAAAAGCTGGTCGACAGCCCGGCCAACAAGGAGGTCAAGGTCTCCGACGAGATTGCCGGCAACCTGACCTATGGTGAGGATATCGCCGCCAATTTGAAGCTGATCCCCTCTGCCGTTGCCCTCGACCAGCGCGACGGCTGGCTCTCCGAGTGGAATGCCAAGGTCGGCCAGTAACCGATCCACAAACGCGCGCATTGCCGGCCGGTCTCCTGGGCCCCTCCCCATCAGGAAACTGGCCGGAACACCTTTTTGACGAATGCCTCCCAAGGCGAAGGAATGCGGCTTGCGGACCACAAGTCCCGGCCGCATTCCGACACTTTCTGTCCAACCGCTGGAGACTGCAGACATGTTCCAGAACCGCGCCGAAGCCTTGGCACTCGCCTTGCCGGCCGCCCTGTTTGCCGGCCTTGTCTTCCTGGTGCCGGTCGTCCTGCTGCTGTCGGAAGGTTTCCGCTCCGCTGACAGCTGGAGCCTCTCGGCCTACACGCAATTCTTCTCGGAACCGCTGAACCGGACGGTCTTCCTGCGCACCCTGAAGCTCGGAGCGATTGTCACCGCCGTGGCAGCCGTGATCGGCTATGCCACGGCCTTTGCAATCATCAGCCTGCCGCCCGGCGCGAAGGGTCGGATGGTCGGGCTTGTCGTTTTGCCGCTGATGATCTCGCCGGTCGCGCGCACTTATGCCTGGATTGTTATTCTTGGTCGCACCGGCATCATTAACCAGGCGCTGATGGCGGTCGGTCTGACGGACGAACCCATCCGCATCCTGTTCAGCGAGACGGCCGTTTTCATCGGCCTGCTGCAACTGTTCCTGCCGCTGATGGTGATCTCCCTGATCAGCGCGCTCGAAAACCTGCCGAAGGACGTGATTCCCGCCGCCCGGGTTCTGGGTGCCAACTGGTTCGAAGTCTTCTGGAAAGTGGTGCTTCCCTTAACCCGCGAAGGCCTGGTCGTCGGCGGAACGCTGGTCTTCACCGGCTCGATGACCGCCTATATCACGCCCGCCATTCTCGGCGGTTCCAAGGTGCTGATGCTGGAAACCCTGCTCTACCAGCAGGTGACGGTCGCCAACAACTTTGTCTCGGCCAGCGTCATTGCCTTCATCCTGATCGTCATGAGTTTTGCGGCCAACATCCTCCTGAAGCGGCTTGCAACGGCAAGGAACAAGCGATGACCTCAAGACTGTTTGCCCCGCTAACGTTGCTTCTGGTGCTGATCTTTCTGATTGGCCCCTTCCTGATCATCGTCGCCGCCTCCTTCTCTGCCGGCGATACGCTGGCCTTCCCACCGCAGGGATTTTCGCTGAAGTGGATCTACAAGATCTTCACAGTGGAGAGTTTTCGCGAAAGCTTCGTCATGTCGATGTTCCTCGCGATTGGCGGCACATTTACAGCTCTGCTTCTTGGCATCCCGGCCTCTTATGCCATGTCGCGCTACAAGCTGCCCTTCTCCGAGACCGTCAGCACCGTGGTTTCGGCACCGATCATCGTACCGGGCATCATTGTTGGCCTCGCGCTCTTGCGCTATTTCGTCATGCCGGTTGGCCTCTCGATCACGCTTGCGCTCTTCCTCGCCCACACGGCCCTTGTCCTGCCCTATGCGGTGCGCGTCGTCTCGGCCAGCCTCAACAATCTGCGTGCGGATATCGAGGAAGCGGCAGTCCTTCTCGGATCGTCTCGCCTCGGCGCTTTCTTCCGCGTCGTGCTGCCAAATATTCGCGGCGGCATCCTCTCCGCCTTCATCCTCGGCTTCGTCACCAGCTTCAACCAGGTTCCGGTTTCGCTCTTCCTGTCCGGTCCCGGTGTGCGCACCTTGCCGATCGACATGCTCGGCTACATGGAAATCGTCTTCGATCCATCGATCGCCGCCCTGTCATCGCTGCTGGCATTTTTGTCCATTGGCATTGTTTTCCTTGCCGAACGTTTCCTGGGGTTCTCCCGCTATGTCTGACACCGCATTCCTTAAACTCGACAAGCTCTCCCTCGCCTATGGCAAGACGATCGCCGTCAAGGATCTCGATCTCGACATCCGCAAGGGCGAACTTCTGGCGCTGCTCGGCCCTTCCGGTTGCGGCAAGACCACAACCATGCGCTCGATCGCAGGCCTCATGACGCCGGTTGGCGGCCAGATCAGACTCGATGGCGCCGACATTACCCATGTCGCCGCCAATAAGCGCGCCGTCGGCCTGGTCTTTCAGTCCTATGCGCTTTTCCCGCATCTGACGGTGTTCGAGAACGTCGCCTTTGGCCTGCGGCTCAAGGGCATGTCGGGCACCGAACTTGAAGCCAAAGTCACGGCCGGGCTGAAGTCCGTGGGCCTTTCGGCCTTTGCCGACCGCAAGACACCGGAACTATCCGGTGGCCAGCAGCAGCGCGTCGCCCTTGCCCGCTCCATGGTGATGGAGCCCAAGGTCCTGCTGCTCGACGAACCACTCTCCAATCTCGACGCGCGGCTGCGCCTCGAAATGCGCACGGAACTGCAGCGAGTGCAGAAGGAAAGCGGCGTGACGATGATCTTCGTCACCCATGACCAGGTCGAGGCGCTGGCGCTGGCCGACCGGATCGTCGTCATGAAAAATGGCGCGATCGAGCAAATCGGCACACCGGAAGACATCTACAATCGTCCGGTATCGAGCTTCGTCGCCGATTTCGTTGGCTTCGAGAACGTCTTTGCCGTCCGCGACGGTAAACTCGTGACCAGTGAGGGAGAAGTCGCACTGGCAGGCGCATTGCCTGAAGTGGCAGGCCTCGCCTGGAGGCCACGCACGGTCACCCTCGGAACGGGGCCGCTGCAGGGCAAGGTGCGCGGCGTATCCTTCGCCGGCGGCACCCGCGAATATGTGCTGGATTCGAGCCTCGGCACGATCAAGGCGGAGGTCGACGCAGCAGCGCCGGCTCATCCCCTCGGCACCGAAATCGTCTTCGACCTGCCGATCGCAGCAGCCGCAAAACTCGAACGGTTCGGCTGATCCATGGGCGTGTGGATCGACACCGACATGGGCTTTGATGACATTGCGGCCATTCTGGTCGCCATGCATGCCGGCCTTGAGATCGACGGCATCTCGCTCGTCTTCGGCAACACCAACCTAAAGCAAGTGCGGCGCAATGCTGCCGGCGCCGCGCAAGCGTTCGGCTGGACTTGTCCCATGCATGCGGGCCGCAGCCGTCCGGTTCTCGGCACGCTTGAAACGGCAGAGGCCATTCTCGGCGAGACCGGCATCCCGACATCCGGAATGACGCTGCCGGCATCCCATGACCGCGCATCCGGAGAGGCGTTTTCTGCGCTCTGCCTCTGGCTCGAGCAAACCCCGTCCCCACGCCGGATCCTGGCGCTTGGACCGCTGACCAACATCGCCGCACTTGCGCTCGCAAGACCCGATCTTGCTGCCTGCATCGACGATCTCACCTGGATGGGCGGTGGCCTGTCTCGTGGCAATCACACCGCATCCGCCGAGTTTAATGCACTGGCCGACCCGGAAGCTGTGGCAATCGTTCTTGCCCATGGCCTGCCCCTGCGCATGGTTGACCTCGATTTCTGCCGCAAGATCATGGCCGCGCCGTCAGACATCACACCGATCCGCCTGGCGGGCGGACGCAATGCCGCCCTCCTCGCCGACATGCTGGCGGGATATGTCGATATCGCGGTCAGCCGCGGCAGACCGAGCATGGCACTCTATGACCCCTCAGCCGCCGTCGCCTTCGTCCGACCCGACCTCGTCACGTTTCAGCCAGCACGCATCGACATGGAACTTGCAGGCAGCCTGACGCGCGGCCGCACGGTGGTGGAAACCCGCAACAGCCACGGCACATTCAATGCAGCTTTCGCCGCCGATTGCGATGCGCCGGCGGTCCGCGCCGTTATCCTTGATGCCCTGGCATGGGAGGCCGGCAAATGACCATGCAACCGATGCCCGAACCCGAAGACCTGAACGATGATGATCTCCGCCGCCGTGCCGTTGCGGCAGCACGCGGCGATGCCCCCTTCGACCACCTGATCGTCAACGGAACGCTGGTCGATGTCGTGACCGGTGAATTGCGGGAGGCCGATATCGGCCTCGTCGGCCCCTTGATTGCCAGCGTCCACGCAAGCGGCACAAGGCGGGATGCCGAAACCATCATCGATGCAGCAGGTGGCTTTGTCTCCCCCGGTCTGATCGACACCCATATGCATGTCGAAAGCTCGATGGTGACGCCAGCCACCTATGCCAAAGCCGTGCTGCCAAGGGGTGTCACAACGATCGTCTGGGACCCGCATGAGTTCGGCAATGTTCACGGCGTCGATGGTGTCCGATTTGCCGCCGATGCCGCCAGCACGCTGCCGCTTCGCGTGAGACTGCTCGCGCCCTCCTGCGTGCCCTCCGCACCGGGATTGGAGCTGAACGGCGCAGACTTCGATGCGACGGTCATGGCGGAGCTCCTGTCCTGGCCAGAGATCGGCGGCGTGGCCGAGGTCATGAACATGCGCGGCGTGATCGAGCGCGATCCACGCATGAGCGCCATCGTCCAGGCAGGTTTGACCTCAGGCAAACCGATCTGCGGCCATGCGCGGGGCCTGAAGGATGGGGATCTGGCCGCGTTCATGGCAGCGGGCATCAGCTCCGACCACGAACTCGTCTCGGGCGAAGACCTTCTCTCCAAACTGCGCGCCGGCCTGACCATCGAATTGCGCGGCTCGCATGATCACCTGCTGCCGGACTTCGTCGTTGAGCTCAACCGCCTCGGCCACCTGCCTCAGACGGTGACGCTCTGCACCGACGATGTCTTCCCGGACGATCTCCTCCATGGCGGCGGCCTGGATGATGTGGTCCGGCGGCTGGTCCGCTACGGGTTGAAGCCCGAATGGGCGCTGAGGGCCGCAACGCTGAATGCCGCCCAGCGGCTGGGCCGGGCCGATCTCGGCCTGATCGCAGCCGGCCGGCGGGCAGACATTGTCGTGTTCGACGACCTTGCGGATCTCCGGGCACGCATTGTCTTCGCCAACGGCGTGGCCGTGGCCGAAGGCGGGCGGATGCGTTGCGATATTGCGGCGGCCGACACATCAGCCCTTACCGGTTCCATGAAGATCGAGCCTCTGACGGCAGAAGACTTCCGCATCCCCTCCAGAGAGGACACGGTGACGGTCGCAACCATCGACCAGCCTCGCTTTACCCGTTGGGGCGAAGCGCAAGCAGACGTCCGGGATGGCTTCGTCGTCCCGCCTGAGGGTGCGACACTGATTGCAGTGGCACACAGACATGGACGCGCCGACAGCCGGCCCCGCGTCGGTTTCCTGCGCGTCTGGGGGAACTGGCGCGGCGCCTTCGCCACCACCGTTTCCCATGACAGCCACAACCTGACGGTTTTCGGCAGCGATCCGGCCGACATGGCGGCTGCAGCCAATGCCGTGATTGCAGCCGGCGGCGGCATGGCCGTCGCCTCCACTGGCAAGGTCGACGCGCTTTTGCCGCTTCCGCTTTCGGGGCTGGTATCCGAAGCACCATTGTCCGAAGTGGCAAAAGACTTCTCCCGCATCCGCGCCGTCATGGACGAGATCGTCGACTGGGAACCGCCGTATCTGGTCTTCAAGGCCTGTTTCGGTGCGACCCTCGCCTGCAATATCGGCCCCCATCAGACCGACCGCGGCATTGCCGATGTTGTGACCGGCATGCTGCTTGAGACACCGATCCTGAAAACACAGAGATCGGCATAAGGCGTTCGCCTCGCCGCGTCCGCCCTATCCGGCGGTGGTCGCGGCGGCGAGCTCCTGCTCCACCAGTGTTGTCCAGAAGGCAACGCCAGGGCCGATGGCTGCATCGTTGAAATCATAAGCCGTATTGTGATGCAGCGCGCCGTCGACGGCTGGGCCATTCCCGAGCCAGACATAACAACCCGGCGCTTCGCCGGCAAAGAAGGCGAAATCGTCTCCGGCTGTCGATGGCGCAAACCCGGTGCGCACCTTCTTGCCCAGAACGGTTTCGGCAGCCTTCAGTGCCCGCGCCGTCGCATCCGCATCATTGACCACGGGCGGAATGCGCCGCTCGAAACCATAATCGGCGGCAATCCCATACATGGCGGCGGCACCCGCCGCGAGCCGGCCGATTTCTGTCTCCAGCTGATCACGGACTTCAGGCGTGTAGGCCCTCGCCGTTCCACCAATCTCGACCGTATCAGGGATGACATTGAGCGCGAGGGGATTGCCCGCCTGCACAGAACAGGCACTGACCACGGCCGGCTGCAGGGGATCGATCACCCGGCCGACGATGGTCTGCAGCGAGGCTAGGAATGTCGCCGCCGCCGTGATCGGATCCTTGCCAAGGTGAGGCTTTGCGCCATGCGTGCCGGTGCCACGGAAGGTAACACGCCAGCTGTCGGAGGATGCCAATTGCGGCCCCAAAACGACCGCCATTTCGTCCGGGTCGAGCCCCGGCATGTTGTGAAGACCAAAGACGGCATCGCAAGGAAAGCGCTCAAACAGCCCCTCCTCGACCATGCGCCTCGCGCCCCCACGCCCCTCCTCCGCCGGCTGGAAGATGAAGTGAACAGTTCCCGAGAACTGGCGGGTCTTCGCCAGATACCGTGCTGCCCCGAGAAGCAATGTTGTATGCCCGTCATGGCCGCAGGCATGCATCTTGCCATCCGTCTTCGACCGATAGGCGCGGCCCGGCTGTTCTGTCATGGGAAGCGCATCCATATCGGCCCGAAGTCCGATGCTCCGCGTTCCATTGCCCACCGTAAGCGTTCCAACGACACCCGTTCCGGCAAGACCGCGCGTCACCAGAATTCCAGCCTCTTCGAGCAAGTCGGCCACGATGCCGCTGGTCCGCTCCTCTTCGAACCCCAGTTCCGGATGGGCATGCAGATCGCGCCGCAAACCGGTGAGGAAGGCAAGGTCGGCGGCAAGAAGATCGGGCAGTCGCATCGGCGGATAAATCCTTGAATAGGTCTCAGGCGGGGATAACAGGGATACCGATGCCGATCAAAGTGGACATGGTTTTCCTTTTGACGATTGTCGGTATAGGGCAAAATCAACTGCCATCCCATGCCCAAGCTTCACGACAAGCGCAATGACCGAGGAAGGAAGCCCCTTGCAGCCCCATGATTTCTGGCAGGACCTTCACCCTGCGGGCACTTTCGAGAATGCAGCGCTCCACACGGACTTCTATCCGGCCAGATTATCCGACGGCCGCCAATTGCGACTGCCGATCCGCCCCCTGTCCGATGGTCGTCATGCGCTTGCATCCCTGATCATCAACCAGGCAAGCTTTGCCGTGCAGGAAGCGCTGGCCGGCGAACTGGCGCGAAAGCTCGAACCCTACAAGCCGGAGGTGATCGTCGGCCTGCCAACGCTCGGCCTGACGCTCGCCAGCGCCGTTGCCCGGTCCCTCGGCCATGCTCGCTATGTGCCTCTCGGGACTTCGAAGAAGTTCTGGTATCAGGCCGAACTCTCCGTGCCGATGTCTTCGATCACCACGCCGGATCAGGTGAAACGGCTTTATGTCGATCCCCGCATGCTGCCGGTTTTGGAGAACCGGCGCGTCGCCCTGATCGACGACGTCATATCCAGCGGAACCTCGATCCTTGCCGGCCTGTCGCTGATGGCAACGATCGGCATCGAGCCGGTTGCGATCGGCGCCGCCATGCTGCAATCGCGCCGCTGGGTCGATCATCTGTCGCAAGCCGGCAGCCACTGGCCGGACCGGACACTGGGCGTTTTCGCCACACCGCTTCTTGCGAAGGCAGATGAGGAATGGTCGGCCACCGAACTGTAGCCATGGCATTCTCGACAGGGCGCCCCAGCCCATGCTGCATCAATCCTGCGTGCGGACCCAACCTTCAGGCTCTATGCTGCGGACGCCAGAGACATGGGACGCGGCTCCGGCAGCGGCCGGCCCCCCCTCGACGACCAGCGTTCTGATGGCGTCGAGCCGCGAGGCAATTGAGAAGCCTTTCGCCGAAAGTTCGGCGCAGACTGCCTCGACACTGGCCGCCGGCTCGACAACGACGAGATAGCGTCGCGCTGCTGATAGGGGTTCGTCTGACATGGAAATCACTCCTTTCACGGCAAAAGCGTCGCCCCGAAGGACGACGCTTCCTGCCCGGGGGAAGAGGCATGCCGGACCGGAGAATCGGCATGCCGCGGGGCTTACATCTTGCGGCTACGCCCACCGGCGCTGGCCGCGACACCTTGGATCGGAAGGGGCGGCTTCGGCATGACGGGCCGCAGGATCGGCGGGATCTTGATCGGCGGGAATGGCCGCGGCAAGGGAATGGGCATCAGCTGCAACCGGCGATAAGGCGCCTGTGCAAGGCCGGCACCGACATGGTTGGACGGCTGATTCGGCAGCGCCAATGCCGTAGCCACCAGTCTCTGCCAGAGTGCAGCCCCCCGATAAGCGGGGTTGGATTGGGCATGGAGGGCCGCAATGCCCGCCACATGCGGCGTTGCCATGCTGGTGCCCGACTTGCTGCCATACTTGCCGTGAGACACCGGAACGGAGGAGAAGGTTCCGACGCCGGGCCCAACGATATCCACTTTCCCATGCGGCGGGAAGAAGGTGATGTTGGAGAAGCCGGCTTTCAGCAGGTTCTGATCGACAGCCCCGACCGCCATGATCGACGGGCAGTTCGCCGGGTGGCTGACCGGCAGGCTGCTATCGTTGCCGGCAGCCGCAATGATCAATGTGCCAGCCGCAAGGCCTGCCTGGGCAGCCGCCTCATAGGCCTGAGAGTAACCATCCACGGTGGTGCGGGCACCAAGCGACATGCTGACGACCTGGCAGTGATTGGCAATCGCCCAGTTGATGCCGCCAAGGATCCAGCCATCGGCACCGCTGCCGGCATTGCTCAGCACCTTGCCGGCGAAGATCTGCGCCTGATGCGCGACGCCGTAGCGCGGCTGATTGGCATCGCTCGGTTCCTTCGGCCCGCAGGCCGTGCCAATGCAATGCGTACCGTGGCTGTGAAAGTCCTGAACCGCTTCATTCGGCACGAATGACTGGCTGATGATGCCACGCCCGGCAAAATCGGGATGGCCAAGGTCCATGCCGGTATCGAGCACGGCAACCTTGATGCCGGCACCGGTCCAGCTCTGCCCAAGCGGAAAGCCAACGACCACACGGGTCTTCTGCAGACCCCAGGTGCTGCCATTGGCCAGCACGTCGATCTCTTCCTGGTTGGGATCCTCCGCCATGTCGCCATCGCCGAGATAGCTATTGGAGACCTGATTGACGGCATCCCGGAAGCCTCGCAGATAGTCGCCGAAATGCTCGTTCATCGCATAGACATAGCGCTCTGGCTCGATGGTCGGAGCATCTGCGTCATCGGCGGAAAATGCCTCGATCGAAGAGAGCCGTCCGACCTGATCATCATCCTTCGGCGTGACAACTGTAACACCGATCTCGTCGAAATAGATGCCGTCGCCTTCCGCAAGCGCTTCTGCCGTTACCGCCTGATCGGCGAAATCGCGCGAACTGGCGATCGAAAGACCCGCCGTCTTGTTGAGTGATTTGATCGTGTCCTTGCCCTGATGCGGGCGCCCGGTAACGAGAAGGCGTCCGGTGAATTCCGGGAGGCCTTCATTTGTGCCATTGATGCTCATGCTCTTTCTCCCTGTTCTCATCCGGGTTGGGGCGCTCGGAGGAGCCAAGCCCCCTGTTCCGGACATCCGCGACAGGACCCTCATGGCCTGACGGAGGGAAACCTAGACAGGCAGCAACAGCGCCACATCACCAGATATGGTGAGGGCTTCTCAATTTCTTCCGCGTTGGATAACCTGCTCGCCGGGGTGGCAGGACAGAGGTGGCGCGGTGACGCAGGCGATCGAACTGAACGATCTGATCCTCGCGATCTACGACACGACGGTCGACCCATCCGGCTGGCCAAAAGTTCTCGACCGGATCGCGCGCTATATTGGCGCCAGAGGGGCGTTTGTCTTCGAGCTGCAAGGATTGGGCAAAGAGCGGCGTATCCATGCGCCCTTCTTCAGCAGTGTCTATAATCAGGATCTGGTTGATGGATATCTCGCCGCACACAATGCGCAGGAACTGATTGATCAGGACGTCTTTGCCCGTCTCTCGCGTCCCACCGACCAGATCCAACTGATAACGGACGACGCCCTCGCCAATACGGAAGAAGAATTGCTTGCGAGGGCCAATGTCAGAACCATGCTCGAATACGGTATCCGCTACCGGGCGGGCGCACTTCTCAACAAGGATCAGGTCAACCAGGACCGGTTCGCCCTGCAGTTTTCGGCCAGCGCTGGTCCGCTGTCGAAGGCACATTTCGAGCGGGCTGCCCTCCTGATGCCGCACATCGCCAAGGCGCTCAACATCAGCCGTCCGACCAAGCAATTGGCAGACCAGTTCCGATCCGTGGCGGATTGCATCGATATGCTGGTGATCGGCGTGTGCATTCTCGATGCGACCGGAAGGATCGTGCATTCCAACCATGAATTCCGCCGCCAGCTCGAGAGCTACCCCGTGTTCCGCAAGGATCCGGCCGGTCGGCTGGTGATGAATGCGCCGGGCTCGAGCGGTGCACTTGCCGAGCTTCGCGGCGACCTCAGCAATCACGGTCGCTTCGGTGCCCGTCCGCGCAAGGAAGCGATCGTCTCCCTTGTCGATGACAAACCCCATACGCTCTGTGTCGAGGTCGCCCCGCTCACCAGCGCCAACGAGTTTGGCGAACCCAGCCTGAATGGTCACATCGTCTACAGCATGGATACCGGCAGTTTCTACGAGATCAACGGAGACCTGCTGGCCTCGATGTTCCAGCTCACCCAAGCCGAAGCCTCGGTGCTGGAAATGATGGCGGAAGGGCTCACCAATTTGCAGATCTCGGAACGGCGGGCGAAATCGGTGGAGACCGTCAATTCGCAGGTCAAGTCGATCCTCGTGAAGACAAGGTCCGCCAACCGCACCCAACTGATCCGGCTTGCAACCAATATCAGCTCCAGTTTCATTCTGGAACGTTCTCACCAGAACGGGTGATGCGCCGTTTGCAATTTTCGGTCTACGGATCGCTGGAATGCAATCAAGGACATTGCTGCCCCCTTGAAGCTTCACTAATGTAGGATCGTTGGCCCGCCGGGGAGGATTGCATGCGCATGATACGGCTGCCCTTTCATATCATCACCGCATCCGCTGCTCTCTGTCTCATGCTGACGACAGGCATGGTGCCCCGCGCCGTGGCGGAAGATGGACCTCCAGGCCATCTTCCGGCAGGTATCCTTGCGCTCGACCAGGGTTGGAGCGATCAGCAGAAGAGCTGGTGGTACACGACAAGCCAGGGTTCACGCCTTCTGCCGCTTGACTGGATGATGGCGCTGGAGACCTTGACCTCGACGGCCGAAGCGCCCGAACCCTTCATGTCCAAAGCCAATATGGAGCGACTGGGTTACCTGCCGAACCCGGTCTCGGTCGACAATCCGCTCGGCCTGCCAGTCGGCTTTGCGGTCGATCACGACAAGAGCCGCGCTGCCGACCTGATGTGCGACACCTTCCCGGCCACCTGCGATGCGATGACCATGCGCAAACCGTGGATCGGCATGAACTGTTCGGCTTGCCACACCAACGAGATCACCCATGAGGGCAAGCGCTTTCGCGTCGAGGGTGCAGCAACGCTGGCCGATTTCCAGGCTCTTGAGGAAACACTGCTCGCCGCCCTCAAGCTCACCATATCCGACCGGTCCCGCTTCGACCGTTTCGCCCGCGCCGTGTTGAAAAACGAGCTGACGGTTGAGAGCCGGGCAACGCTTGAGATGCAGCTTTTGGAACAGATCGCCTGGCAGCAGAAGCTGGAAGACAAGAACCGCGCCGCTGTGCGCTATGGTCGCGGGCGCCTGGATGCGCAGGGACACATTCTCAACAAGGTCGCGCTTATCACGTGGCAGCCGGATCAACTGAACGCAATCCACGCGGATGCTCCGTCGAGCTATCCGTTCATCTGGAACACGTCGCAACAGGGCAAGATCCAGTGGAATGGGATCGCCAACAACATCCTGAAAATCAATATCTTCGGGCGGGAGACGGATGTCGGCGCGCTCGTGCGCAACACATCCGAAGTGGTCGGCGTCTTCGCCCATATCGAGACGGATCGCGGCAAGGCATGGCGAGGCTACAATTCCAGTGTCCGGCTCGACAAGATGATCGCGCTCGAACGATTGCTCGCCGGGCTCAAATCTCCGCGCTGGCCGGAAGACATGCTGCCGCCGATCGACTGGGAAAAGGCGGCCCGCGGCCAGAAACATTTCGCCACCTTCGAATGTGCCTCCTGCCATGAACCGCTCGCCTGGGACGATCTTGCTTCCCCGGTCAAGGAGAAGATGGACCCCATCGGCGTCCAGAAGACGGATATCTTCCTCGCTTGCAACACCTTCCTGCATAAATCAAAGTCCGGCAATCAAGCGGGCCAGAAGACATTCGCCTTCACGGGCGAGCGGATCGGCGAGGTGGAATTCACCCGCAATCTCCTGGTCAACACTGTGGTCGGCGCCGTAGTCGGCAAACTTGATGAATTGGCCGGCGGCGCCTTCACCAACGTCTTCCCGACAGCGCCTGCCGGCGATGTCGGTGCCGAGGCAAGCGATGTCGACTATCTGCCGGGCGTAACAGACGAGATGAAGAAGGACCACGCGCGCCAGTGCCTGACCACCACGCATGAGCTTCTGGCCTATAAGGCGCGTCCTCTGAACGGCATCTGGGCAACAGCCCCTTACTTGCATAACGGCTCCGTACCGACGCTTTATGACCTGCTATTACCAGCCAAGGTGCAGAATGTGTCGAGCGCCACCGTGCCGCCGGCCGATCCCACAGGCCCGACCCGTCCGGAAGTGTTTTCCGTCGGCTCACGTGAGTTCGATCCAGTCCGTGTCGGCTTCGTTTCGACGGTCATTGCCGGACAAGACGCTTTCACCTTCCGCGTGCGCGACGAGGCCACCGGAGAACCAATTCCGGGCAACTACAATTCCGGCCATGACTACGGCACCGGCCGGCTGAGCGACGAAGAGCGGATGGAACTTGTGGAATATCTGAAGACACTCTGACGGCGAGCCACGACCTCGCCGGACCGAACGGGAGGACAGCATGACATATCGCATCGACCTCATGTCGGCCGCAGCCGTCATGGCCATCGTCGCGCTATCTCCAAGCGTCGAGGCGGCGGATCGGGCGGCGGATGTTTTCGTCGAATTCTCCGGTGGTGCCGTCGACCGCGACATGGCCGCAGTCGTTGAGGCCTTCGCAGGTGACAGCAAGATCCTGCCGACCCGGACCTACATGCCGGACCAGACGACCGGTCTCTGCACAATCTTGAACGGACAGCTCAATCTCACGCCAGAATTGTGCACCGAAGACATGATTGCCGCCATCCGCAACCTGAATGCGAAGAACGGTCTGGCGATCAATCCTGCTGCCATCAACCCGAAGCTCGGCGTCATATTGCCGGATGTGAAAACCAGCGTCACCACGATCGACCGCGTCTACAATCTCGGCCAGCAGCAAGAGGCGGATCGCCTTCAGCAATTGGAGAACAATCCAGGCTGGCGCAACACGATCGAGAAGAAGACGACCGACATCCTGTCCAGCCAGAACAAAACTGACCAGAGCCTGCCGCAACTCGACCAGCTGACCTTCAAGCGGATCGCCTGGCAGTTTGAGATCGCCAATCCCGATAACCTGGCGGAAGCGGAGTATCTCTCCAATGAGCTCGGCGGCCGCAATCTGTCGATCGATGTCGAGCGCAGCGGCGGTTTCAAAAAGGCCGCTCATTCGCTGACAAATATCGGTGCTCACGCGCACTTCAAGCGCTGGTGTATCGATCAGGACGCTTCCGCAGCCGAAGGCGATTTTGCCGACATGGCGGGCTTTCTCTACGAGACCAAGAATGCCGTCACCTGCGAAAGTGAAAACCTCGTCCGTCCCGAGATCGTCATCATGGATCAGGCGATTACCCGCCACCCTGATCTCGCCGGCGCCTTTGCGGCATCCGCATCGCCCTTACCGCCGCAGACGGATCGCCGTTGCGTGGCCAAACCCTTCAACCGCAGTGTCGACCATGGCACGCTTCTTTCCACCATCGTCGCGGCCAATGCCAATGGCTACGGTTTTCGCGGCATCGAGCCCAACGCCATGATCACCTCCTTTGTCTGGGATCGGAAAGCCGTCACCAATGTCGACCTCAAGCGTTTCATCGGGCAGGTCAGGGCACCGACCGAACCCCAGGTCTTTCTGTTCGCCAGCGAGTTTGCCCCGTATTCCCCCCATCCCGGGCCGAATGCGAGCGAGTTCGAAATCAAGAATGCCAAACAGATCTGGCGCATGAACGAGAGCAATTGGACGGATAGCCTGGCCAATGACGGCGTGCGGCTGAAAGGCGGGCTGGTGCAGGAAATCCTGCAAAGCCCGATGCTGCTTGTAGCCTCCGCCGGCCAGGCGGGCGACGGGGACGAGGGCCGGGAAATCACCTGGGAGACACCGATGGCGCCGCAAAATCTCGGCGACCATGACAATCTCCTCGTCGTCGGCGCCTGCACCGATTGCGACCGGCCGACCGCGGAACTCTGGGAGCGCTCCAATCGCAGCAATGAAGCGCGCCGTTTCGTCGCCGTCATGGCGCCCGGGGGTGGCGACATGCCGACCTACCTTTCCGACCTGCATGTCGGAGAAACGATCGGCGGCACCTCTGCGGCGGCAGCCTTTACGGCAGGCCTCGCAGCGAGAATGTCGAGCTGCTATCCCGGCAGCTACAGCGCACAGCCGGGACGGCTGAAGCAACGGATCGTGCTGGCCTCCCGCCCTATCGCCGACCCCGTCGCGATCGGCCATGTCGCCGGCGGCGTGGCCGATCCGCAAGTGTCGATGCTTGATCCTCGCCGCACATGGCTGAAGCTGAAGGATGTGCCCGTACGCCCGGTCGAATTCGTCAAATGGTGCAGCGAAAGGCTGAAACTCGCCGACGACGAGAACGGCAGCCGCGATTCCCTCAATCTCCTGTCAACGCGCCGCCTGACCAATGCCGACGATATCGGCATTGTCCAGCAGAGCGTGGTGCAAAGCACAAACAGCCAGAACATCATCAGACACGCGGTCAAGCGCGAGCCACCCGGCAAAGCCGAATCCCCAGATGCGGTTCTCGCCAGCGTGCGCTATGACGCGGACGCTTCGGAATGCGCCGTCTCGATCAACCGGATGACTGACATTTTTCTCGCCGAAGATGTCAGGCTCGCCGGTGATTGTGCCGATATTCCGCTTTGCGAGTGACCCTCATGAGGAAGACAGCTATCGCGTCGGTAATCCTCGCGCTCACTCTAACCCCCGTTGCGGCACAGGAAGAGGCGCTGGTGACCGAATTCGGCATCGCCTTCAAGCCGCGCGATGCAACGCTCACCAAGACGCGGCAGCGTGTCGAAATCGACGGCACCGTGCCGGGGGACGCGCCCCGCTACTATCGGCTGCGGATCAGGGTCACCAATCCGGATCATGAGGAATGGGCCATCGCGGTGCGCTCACCCGTCGGTCAGATCCTGACCGCATTCGACCAGAGCCAGACAAATTGCGAAAGCGAGGCCGGCTGCTGGACCCGCAGACTAACCTCAAGGCTGCCGGTCGTGCAGTTCTCCACCGCCTCCGGAGCTGTCCGGGCCGAAGTGATCGACGGGCTCTACATGCCCTCCCAGTCCGCCAAGACTTTCTACTCGCCAATGCAGGGCAGCCGCGATGAACTCGTGACAGCCCTTGGTTTCAGTAGCCGTGAAGAAAAAGCCGCGATGCAGTCCTTGTCCGACAATCTTGGCATGTTCATCGGTTCCGGCCCAAGAGCCGACGGCACGCATGCCAACTGGTGTTGCAGCGGTGTCCGGCTGACAGCGGATCTGTTCATGACCAACTGGCATTGTGGTGCCGCCCCGCGCATGGTCGACGAAGCCTACTGGCAATCCGAGAGGTGCCATCAGGCGATTGTCGACTTGTCCTGGGATGGCGACGATGAGGGTCGGGAATATGCTTGCCGTGCTGTCGAGTTCGCCGACAAGGATTTGGACGTCGCCATCCTGAGGCTATCGCCACTGGCCGACGGACCGAGCTTGGTCCGTTCGCTCACATCCCCGCGTTTGACAACAAGGGCCGTGACAGCCGGCGAGAAGGTACTGGTCCTGCACCATCCCGCCTGCGCTCCGAAATCTGTGACCCGTGAATGCTCAGTGTTGAAACCCGGCATTGGCACATGGACGGCGCCCCGCAATCAGGGCACGCTGGACCCCAATCAGGCGACAGAGTTCACCCACAACTGCACCACGGAAAACGGCAGCTCGGGTGGCCCGGTCTTTTCCGCAGAGGCTGAGCTTGTCGGCCTGCATCATCTGGGCGTCAGCCCGATGCGCCTGGAACCGGGAAACTTTGCCGTTGGTATGGATGCGATCCTCTCGGCCATCAAAACCGAAAAAGCGGACCTGTACCAGGAGATCGGCGCACCTGCTGACCCGTGACGGACCGGATGTGCAAAGACCAGGAAGGGGGACGCGCCGAGGTCCATCAGCACCCATAGCCATCCCACCTAATGTTTGAGCGATGCGAAGTGCTGATAGAGGCCTTGGGTCGCCTGGCTTAGTGTTTCAAATGACCCCACGATATTGTTGAACGTCTCGATCTGCCCCGCCTCCGTCGGCATTTCCGGATCCTCCTGGAGGTCCGCCTCAGACCAGCCTCCCATCGTCAGATGTCTGATCGTGCCGTTGTCGGCGGTATTGTAGGCGAAATCGAATCCTTCGAGCAGAACAGCTTCCACCGCACGTGCGGACGCCCAATCGACATTCAGATAGACAATCCCGATCCCGCCGGCCGGCTTGGCAATCGGATTGCTGTACATCAGATGGATCGCCCCCTTTTGGCAGTGCTCCTGCATTCTCACCCGAAAGTTGCGAGAGGTGTATCCAAGATAGACGGGAATGAACTTGTTGAGGTCATTGGTCGTCGACATCCAGATGCTATAGACACCGCCCTGATTGTCCGGCAGGGCCTTGAGGCCCTGGACCACCTCATGCATGCTCCCACCGAAAACCTGATTGACACCTCCTGCCTGCATCAGGCTGAAATAGATCGAAGAGCCATTTTCTTCTGCAATCACGACGAAAAGTCCTTTCTGAAAAACCCGGAGCTTGGAGTGTTGCGGATGTAAACGCGACGGGAACCGGACAATTCCGGCACCGCCCCTCGACAGCTAGCAACGCGTCTTCGGCTGGTCTGTATCAGGTGATACGGAGTTCCAAGTTTTGAGAAAGCCGCAGCGTCGGGACAGGTCCTGCCCATAGGAAGCCTACGGTACATCACAGAAAAGCGGCCGCCGTTTCCGGCGACCGCTAGGCCTTTGCAAACTCTGTTCGACGTCGCGCAACTCGGCGCGCCGTAGTGACAATCAGTAGCGGATGACAGGGCAACCGCGGACATTGGCGAACACCATCCGGTCGCGATCACCATGACGGATGCCGGCGATGACGACGCGGCGGGGCGTTACGTCGGCCACGAAGGCGCGGCGCATGCCGTTCCAGCGAGCCTTTTCCATGGCGTGATGCGGACGGCACTCGCCACGACGGTCAGGACGTCCCCAACCGTGTCGGCGGTCATCACGACGGTCGTCGTGCCAGCCACCACCGCGGTAGCCGTCCCGGTAACCGTCGCGAATCTCGATACCGTAGCCGGGGCCGCCGATGGTCACACCCCAGCCGATGCTATCGGCCGATGCAGTGGAAGCGACGCCGCCAAAGGCCATGATGGATACCAGTGCTGCGAGGCCGAATTTGCGCAAGATGCCAGTCATTGTTGTCTCTCCTCGGATCGAGGCCGATCGGCCTCCGTTGATGTCCCGCACGTCTCGGCGATTGAGGAGAGATTAGTTCCGAGCGCCTGAACGCAGTCCGAATCCAGTATTCAGCCGGCATTCATGATGATGGCAGCGTCAGAAATGGAGGAGGATTTCGCGCCGATGCGGGTGATCACGGTGCTCGAACAGGTAAAGCCCTTGCCATGTGCCGAGAAGCAGGCGCCCGCCCTGATGGGGGATGCTGAGGGACACCGGCAACAGAGCCGCCTTGATATGCGCCGGCATGTCATCAGGCCCCTCGTCCCGATGACGGATATAGTCCATCGTGGGATCGCTGCTCGGCGGCACGAGACGCCGGAAAAAGGCTTGCAGATCCTGCCGCACAGATGGATCGGCATTCTCCTGAATCAGCAGGGAGCAAGATGTATGCCGAACAAAAACCGTCATCACCCCCTCGCCCGAGCCATGCGCGCTCAACAAGTCCTGCGCCTCATCGGTAAACTCATAGAGGCCAGGTCCCCGCGTTTGGATGATGATCCGTTCAATGGTCATGATGCTGACTTTCGAAGATTGGGAGAAACGATTCTGCACCCTAGGCGGGTCTCGGCTGCGGCTGTAGTCTTGTACTGAGCGAGGAAAGGAATTGCCATGTCACTGATCGAAACCATCGAAAAGCAGGAGGAGCGTCTGGTCTTCGATCGCTTCGACGAACAGACAGCCTTCGAGATCGGCTGCGCCCTGGTTGAACGCGCCCGCATAGACACGGCACCCGTTGTCATCGACATCCGGACCGCCGACCGCACCCTCTTCCACGTGGCACTTTCCGGTGCCTCGCCCGATAACGACCACTGGGCCCGCCGCAAGAGCAATGTCACGCTGCGCTATCACAAGGCTTCGCTCCGGGTTGGCGAAACCAACCGGGTCAAGGGCCGAAGCCTCTCTGCGGAACATGGGATCGATCCCCTCGAATACGCTGATCACGGTGGAAGCTTCCCTGTCAGGGTTGCAGGCACAGGCGTGATCGCCGCGATCACCGTCTCCGGGCTGAAATCCGAGGAGGACCATGCCATGATCGTCGAGACGCTCGAAATCTATCTCGGCAAGGTTTGATCAGGGCAATGACGCTGTAAACAGGCTGAGGCGGCTGAACCGCTCTTCACCGCGCTCCAGGACGACGACGGCCGCGAGCGAATAGGCGCTGTCGTTTCCGGCGGGTGCGTCGACTGTTCGATGGTTCCGCCCCTTCAGCGTGCATTCAATGCCCACGCGAAAACCGGCCTCGTCGGTCATGACGACAAAATCCTCCAGTGACATGTCGTGCCGTAGCACATAGGCCGACAGCGTATCGCGCAATGAGGCACTGCCGACCACGCGAATTCCGTCCGGCAGATCGAGGATAGCCTCATCGTCGAAGCCCGCCATCAAGCCCTCGAAATTGCGCGCGTTGAGCGCATGCAAAACGGCAAGCGCCTGATCGTTCACCGACATCGTGTTCCACCTCTGCTTTGAAGACTAGATAGGCTTTAGCCGGAAGCGGGCAAGATGGCTTCAGCTCAGCGGATGAAGCACCGATCTTGCGGCCACTATGACTGATCGCGTCACGGGTTGCAGCAGGCGTTCAACCGAACGGCTGACATGCCAGTACAGCGGCACATCAAACGGCTTATCCGCCATCAACGGGACAAGGCGTCCGTCAGTGATTGCAGCCTTCGCCAGCACCTCCGAGTTCATCCCCCAGCCAAGCCCCGCAACCGCCGCCTCAACGAAGGCAGTGCTCGACGGCAGCCAATGCGACGGGCCGGACACGGGCGCGCCCACCGCCATCTCAGCCCACTGACGCTGCAGCCGGTCCTTGGCATTGAAGGTCAACACCGGCGCCATGGCGAGCGTTGTAGCCGAGACCCCATCGTGACCGAACCAGCGCGCTTTGAAGGCCGGACTTGCGGTCGCCAGATAGCGCAGGGCTCCGAGCGGACGGCAGTCACAGCCTTGCACGGGATCTGGCGAACTGCTGATCGCTGCCCGCACCTCGCCCCGCTTCAGCCAGTCCGCGCTGTGGTCCTGGTCATCCAGCACCAGGTCGAAGAGCATCTCCGGAATGGCGGCCATGGCCGGGATGAACCAAGTCGCCAGGCTATCGGCATTAACGGCGAGCCGAAGCGTTGGCCAGGCGGACGTTCCTGAGGCCGGCGGCTCGATCAGACCAAGATCCCGGCGCACCTCCTGCTCCAGCAGGCGCATTTCCTCCGCATGTCGGAACATCCGTTGGCCAGCTTCCGTAGCCCGGCAGGGCTGCGCCCGAATGACAAGCGGCGCCCCCACCTGCTCTTCCAGCGCCCGCATTCGCTGGGAGACAGCAGACTGTGTCAGCCCGAGCTCCTGTGCTGCCCGTTCAAAACTGCCATTGCGCAGGACGGCCGACAATGCTGCGAGATGAGAGGGCTCAAACATTAGAATCTCTAATTCAGAATGATCACAATTAATTTTCCTAATCATCGCTGTCCGGCTAGTCAAACTCCGTCAATCAGGAGGTTTCCATGCATGCAGCCCTGACGTCGGGTTTTCTTCTCGGCTTGAGCCTGATCGTCGCCATCGGTGCGCAAAATGCCTTCATCTTGCGGCAAGGCCTTCGCCGGGAGCATGTCTTTCCCCTCGTGCTGACCTGCGCGCTGTCGGACGCCATACTGATCGCGCTTGGGGTTGCGGGCTTTGCCACCGTGCTTACGTCGATCATCTGGCTGGAACCCGTGATGCGGTATGGTGGCGCTGCTTTTCTCTTTGCCTATTCGCTGAGAAGCCTCTGGTCGGCCTGGAAAGGCGGCAACGCCTTGTCTCCGGATAGCACCGCGCGCCCTTCACGCACGGCAGCCCTCACCACTTGCCTCGCGCTAACCTGGCTCAATCCGCATGTCTATCTCGACACAGTCGTCTTGCTCGGCTCGATCTCGACACGACATGCGGGACACGAAACAGCCTTTGCCCTGGGCGCCATGACCGCCTCTTTCCTGTTCTTCTTCAGTCTCGGCTATGGTGCGCGCCTGCTTGCCCCGCTCTTTGCCCGGCCGATCGCCTGGCGCTTGCTGGACCTGGTGATCGGGATCGTCATGGCCACAATCGGCTTCAGCCTGATCCGCTGAACAAGCCTAACGAGCGGGAAAACCGCGTGCCTGCCATTCCGCGCGCGGGACGGGTGCGCCAATGGAGAGCGAAAAATCGATGACCCGTGTGGCATCGGCATCCACCTCGCATCGGACCGCGATGTTGAACCACTGACCATTGGTATCTCGAAAACCCGTAAGCGGCACATCGGCGACTGTACCCTCGCCGATCCGTAGGCGCGGCAGGAAATAGGGTTCATAAGCGGGGCGGCCATGACGGAGCTGCTGACTGAGTTCGGCGCCACACAGCTCGTCGCCACGTTCCTGGCGAGACATCATGCCCATCGCGGTCATCGCCATCGCATCGTCGGAGATAGCCGTCGAAAACAGCCGTCGGACCGCGCGCGGCTTTAGCGAGGCTTGCTTCACCTCTTCCGCAGACACGGAGATCGGTTCGCCACGCGGAGAGAGGGTCTCGACCGGTGCATCCTGGGCACCATTGCCTGCGGCCTCTGCCTCCGGCAGCGCAAGTTCGGGCACGGCATTGCCCGGCTCATCGTCGGCCTCAGCCTCTTCAGCGGACGCATCCGGCTCGGCCGTCTCGTCGGTCGCGGCCACGTCCCCATCCGGATCACCGTCCACTGCACCCTCACGGGATAGATCGCTACCGCGATCCTCCTCACCGAACTGTACGACTGGCCGCAACACGGGAATGGGCGCGGCAGCGCCTGCTGGAAGATCCGGTTCTGCCTCAGCGGGCGCCTCTGGCTCTTCGGCGGCCGGCTCTTCGGCAGGCGGCTCATCAACGGGCTGCTCCGCAGCTGGCGGCACCGGCTCGGCTTGAGGCTCTTCAACCGGCGGAGGTTCGGGGGCGGTTTGGGGCGCAGGTGGCGGTTCTGCCTGTGCTTGCTCCTGCGGTTCCGCTTCCGGCTCGGGCGCTGACTCAGGCGGCGGTACAAGCTCGACCGATACGCTTTCGACAGGCTCCGATTGCGGCGGCGGCGGCGTTAGAAACACAAGCAATGGCGCCAGAAGCAGCAGATGAAGCAGGATGGACGCAACAAGGATCACGCCCCCTCGCGACTTACCTGCCAAGGCCGCCAAAGGCGTCTCGCGTCTCGTCTTCAGTTCTGCCGCACCATTCTGCATGCAGCGCATGTAGGCCGGAATACGGGCAGGATCGAGGGCTTCCTCCAATCTTCCAGTAAAAAACGCTCGATTGCAGCCCTCGCGCAACGAATGCAACCGGAAGGGCTACGCAACGTACCCAAAAGGAAAGACCCGGCAGGATCACGCCCGCCGGGTCTTCAAAGCGTCATAGACTTGCAGCCAGCCTTAGCTATCCAGGAACGAACGCAGCTTGCGCGAGCGGCTCGGATGCTTCAGCTTGCGCAGCGCCTTCGCCTCGATCTGACGGATACGTTCGCGGGTAACCGAGAACTGCTGACCGACTTCTTCGAGCGTGTGGTCGGTGTTCATGCCGATACCGAAGCGCATGCGCAGAACGCGCTCTTCACGCGGCGTGAGCGAGGCGAGAACACGCGTCGTCGTTTCGCGCAGGTTCGCCTGGATGGCGGCGTCGATCGGCAGAAGCGCATTCTTGTCTTCGATGAAGTCGCCGAGGTGGCTATCCTCTTCGTCGCCCACGGGGGTTTCGAGCGAGATCGGCTCCTTGGCAATCTTCAGGACCTTGCGGACCTTTTCGAGCGGCATGGCAAGCTTTTCGGCCAGCTCTTCCGGCGTCGGCTCGCGACCAATTTCGTGCAGCATCTGGCGCGACGTACGAACGATCTTGTTGATCGTTTCGATCATGTGCACCGGAATACGGATCGTGCGGGCCTGGTCGGCGATCGAACGGGTGATCGCCTGACGGATCCACCAGGTCGCATAGGTCGAGAACTTGTAACCACGGCGATATTCGAACTTATCGACCGCCTTCATCAGGCCGATATTGCCTTCCTGAATGAGGTCGAGGAACTGCAGACCACGGTTCGTGTACTTCTTGGCGATGGAGATGACGAGACGCAGGTTCGCTTCGACCATTTCCTTCTTGGCGATACGCGCTTCGCGCTCACCCTTTTGCACCATCGAGACGATGCGACGGAATTCGGTGATCGAAATCCCGGTTTCAGTCGCGAGGTTCTGGATCTCGCCGCGGATATCGCGGATCGTCTGGCTTTCCTCGCGGGCGAAATCCTTCCAGCCACGGGCGGAAAGATTGGCGATCGACTTCATCCAGTTCGGATCAAGTTCGGTGCCGGAGTACTGCTCGAGGAAGCTGTCACGCTTAACGCCATAGCTTTCGGCGAGACGCAGCAGGCGGCCCTCGTTCTGCATCAGGCGCTTTGAAATGTCGTAGAGCTGCTCGACAAGGCTGTCGATACGGTTCTGGTTGAGCGACAGCGACTTGACCGCCGTGATCAGCTGATCCTTCAGCTCCTTGTAGCGACGCTCCTGGCCGGTCGACAGCGTGCCGGCACAGGCGAGACGCGCCTCTACCTGCTGGTCCTGCAGCTTGCGCAGCTTCTTGTAGGTATCGGCGATGACGTCGAGCGTCTCCATGACCTGCGGACGCAGTTCCGCTTCCATGGCGGCGAGCGACAGATTGCTCTCGTCCTCGTCCTCTTCCTCTTCTTCCGGCGGCATGCCGTCGCCGCCCATGGCGGTGATATCGTCATCGTCGCCGGCAGCAGCCTGAGGACGGCGCTTTGCACGTTCCTTTTCCTTCTCCTCGGCAGCCTTACGGTCAGCCTCGATCTTTTCAGGAGACTGGAACTGCGGCGCAGCCTTGGCCTCTGGGCCGGAATAGGTGGTTTCGAGATCGATGATCTCGCGAAGCAGCGTCGTGCCTTCGTTCAGTTCGTCACGCCAGATGATCAGCGCCTGGAAGGTCAGCGGGCTCTCACAGAGACCGGAGATCATCGTCTCGCGGCCGGCCTCGATGCGCTTTGCAATGGCGATTTCGCCTTCGCGCGACAGAAGCTCGACGGAACCCATTTCGCGCAGATACATGCGCACCGGGTCGTCCGTACGGTCGGTCGGTTCTTTCTTCTTGGCGGTGGCGACAGCTGTGCCTGCGGCAGGCGCAAGTTCGCCGCCCTCGCTCTCGGTGTCGTCGTCGCTGTCGTCTTCCGCAGGCGCGGTCTCTTCGGCATCCTCGTCTTCAATGACGTTGATACCCATGTCGGACAGCATGGACATGGTATCTTCGATCTGCTCGGAGGTGACTTCCTCTGACGGCAGAACCGAATTCAGCTCATCCATAGTGACATAGCCGCGCTTCTTGGCGGCTTTGATCATCTTTTTGACTGCGTCATCGGAAAGATCGAGAAGCGGACCGTCCGTGGCACCGTCGCGTTCGCCTTCGGCTTCTTCGTTTTCTTTGACTTTCGATGCCATGTATCTTGTCGCTTTCCCTGACGTCTGCTCACGATCTATGCCGCCGGGCGAAGGGGAGGCGGACCACGCGCCCGGGCGGATAGCTGTCAGTGACCTAACGGAGTGTTGCTTAATTCCTGATTAACCAAGGACAATGCGGTCTCGTCTCCGAACGTTTGACTGTCCGCATAACCGGTCAACATACCAGAGATTTGCCCGAACCCAATTCGACATTGTGCGCTTGATCTGGTGATTCCCACAATTTTTGTTGGCGTCAAGCTTTTCCGCTTGAAAAGGCATGAAATCAACAAACAATGTTCGATTCGAGCGCCATCTCTACGGCTCAAGCTCATGTAGGTGCACTGTGAGCACAGACAAGCCCTCTTTTACGATTCGCCGGCTTTTTGCCTCGGCATGCCAGCCGACGCTCAATGACTTCCGGTCGCCGGGCCTCTCACCCGTCCCGACATGACACCGAAGCCGTCGATGATCGCCTCCTGATTTTCCATCCGAACCACTTCGAGCTGCACCTCGTGCAACGCGCTGATCAGCTGTTCGATCCGCTCTGCATCATCCGCCTCCGTCGCGTCAGCGACCTCGCGCTCCAGTTCCATGCGCTGCCGCTTGAGCGCGCGGGCGCGCTTGTAGAGAGCAAGCGCCTGCCCATATCCCTCGCGCGCATCCTCGGCGGCAGCAATTTCCGTCGCGATCCAAAGTCTTGCATTGCGGATCTGCTGATCGAGCGCCCTCAGGAGCTCCCCATGTCCGGCGGCATCGAGTTTCGCAATCAACTGCTCCCGACCAAGTGTGGCACCAAGTTCGCCAACGGCGGTCAGAAGTGCCGACCAGAGCTTCTGCAGGCCGGGATTGTCATAGTCGATCGCGGCGATCTCGTCATATTCCTGCTCCAGCAATTGCGGATGGTTGACGATGGTCAGCGCGAGCACACTTTCCCTAAGCGACGGATGCTCCTGTCGCCCTCTGACGAGACCAGAACGGGCGAGCCGGTCGGACACGGCACCGCGGCCAGCCGCGATCGGTCCCTGCGGCCGACCGCCGAAGCGGCCCTGCTGGCCGCCCCCGCCTCCCGAGCCCCCGGCCCTCGCCCCGCCCTGGTAACCGCCCCGTTCACCTCGTCCCGGCTGGGCACTCTGGAACAGCGCATAGAGCCTGTCGCGAATATCTTGCTGATAGTGCCTGCGCACATTTTCGTCGGCGATGACCTGCACAACCTGCTTCAGTCGCGCCTCGATCTCGGCCCGCTTTTCCGGCGTATCGATGGAGGCAGACGAAACCTCACGGATCCAGACCATCTCGGCAAGCGGCTTGGCCTCCATCATCACCCGGTCAAAGGGCGCTCGCCCGTCATGCTTGACGAGATCGTCGGGATCCTTGCCATCCGGCAACATGGCAAATCGCAGCGATTGGCCAGGCTTGATATGCGGCAGGGCAAGCTCGACGGCTCGGAAGGCGGCCCGCTGCCCGGCACCATCACCATCGAAACACAGTACCGGCACCGGCGTGGTCTTCCACATCAACTGCAGCTGGTTTTCGGTCAACGCCGTGCCAAGCGGTGCAACCGCATTTTCGATGCCGGCCTGATAAAGTGCGATCACGTCCATGTAGCCTTCGACCGCAATCAGCGTCTCGGCCCCACCCGCGCCCTGCAGCGCCCGGCGTGCACGGGAAAAATTGTAGAGCACATTGCCCTTGTGGAAGAGCTCCGTCTCGTTGGAGTTCAGATACTTCGCCATCGCATCCGCGGCCATAGCGCGACCACCAAAGGCGATCACCTTGTCGCGCGACGACAGAATCGGAAACATGATACGGTCGCGAAAACGATCATAGGACACCGGGATATCAGACCCATGCACAACGAGACCACAGGCCTCGATCTGCTCCTTCGGTATGCCCTTGCCCGCCAGATACTCCTTCAAAGCATTGCGGCTTTCCGGTGCGTAGCCGAGCCGGAACGTTTCAATCGTCCGCCCGGTCAGCCCGCGCTCGCGAAGGTAAGCCCGCGCCCTGGCGCCACTGGCGGTCTGCAGCTGGTCCTGGAAAAACTGGGTCGCCATTTCCATGACGTCCTGCAGGGTGGTGCGCTCGCGCTCGCGTCGCTCCGCCTGAGGATCAGGCTGCGGCATCGAAATGCCCGCCATATCGGCCACCTGCTGCACCGCCTCGACGAAGCTCAGACCTTCAAGATCGGTCAGAAAGCGGAAATGATCGCCGGAGACGCCGCAGCCGAAGCAATGGTAACGCCCCTTGCGGTCCTCGCAGTGAAAACTCGGGCTTTTTTCGCCATGGAAGGGGCAACAGGCCCAATAGTCCTGCCGCGACACATTCGTCTTCTTGCGATCCCAGGTGACACGTCGGCCCACCACGGCCGAGATCGGCACGCGGTCTCGAATTTCATCGAGGAAGTCATTGGAAAAGCGCATGGGTATCCTTGGAAATCTCTCATTCCATATAGGCGCGGAGCGCGGGCGGCGCCACGGCTTTCGCAAGCCATGCCCGCTATACACAGCGCCCACCTATATGCAGCCAAGCCGTCCAGAAACGAAAGACGCCGCCCGGAGGCGGCGTCGACAGTTCGCTCTAGCTGAGGGCCAGGCTTTACTTCAGGAGGTCCTTGACGACTCCAGAGGCCTTGCCGAAATCCATCTGACCGGGATAGCGCTCCTTCAGGGCATTGATACACTTGCCCATGTCGCGCAGCCCCTGCGCACCGGTTTCGGAGATCACGGCGGCGCAAAGCTCGCGCACCTTCTCTTCCGACAATTGTTCCGGCATGAAGGACTTGATGATCTCGATTTCCTCGAGCTCTTGCGCGGCCAGTTCCGGACGCTCGTTCGCGGCATAGATCCGCGCCGACTCGTCACGCTGCTTGATCATCTTCATCAGGATTTGCATGATCTCGTCATCGCTGACGGCATCCTTGCCGCTGCCGCGATTGGCGATATCACGATCCTTGATCGCAGCCTGGATCAGTCGCACGGTCGATGTGCGGCGTGTGTCCTTGGCCTTCAGGGCCTCTTTCATCGAATTGGCGAGGATATCGCGCATCATCTTTTTCTCCGCAGAACGCCCGGCGCTCGCGCGCAATTTGGCGTTTCCTGGTCATTTTGAAGGGATGTCATAGCCAGACACATATCGCAGTGCAAACAAATTGCACAGAATAGTGAATTGGCAACGGACAAACATCACCTGCCTGTCATTCAAGAATTGACCTTCAAGGTCGATATGTCTATTGCTCGGCACCTGCACGAAAATTGTCATCAGGGCCGAGACGCGCGAACGCGCGCGCCTGGAACTGCAAGTTAGATGGTCCTTCGACGCGGCTTTCACAAGAGGCCGGCGCAAGGGCGAACAAGGAACGACCATGACCGCGACAGCCCCCTGGACAACCCGCAAGCCGACAGCCCTCCTCGTTCTTGCCGATGGCACCGTGATCGAAGGCCATGGTATCGGCGCGACCGGCAAGGTCCAGGCGGAAGTCTGCTTCAACACGGCCCTGACCGGCTACGAGGAGATCCTGACGGACCCCTCCTATCTCGGTCAGATCGTCACCTTCACCTTCCCGCATATCGGCAATGTCGGCACCAATGAGGACGACATCGAGGATCTGACACCGGCAGCCCGCCACGGTGCGGTTGGCACGATCTTCAAGGCCGACATCACCGATCCGTCGAACTACCGCGCCACCTCGCATCTCGACGCCTGGCTGAAGGCGCGCGGCATCATCGGCCTTTCCGGCGTCGATACGCGGGCACTTACAGCCTGGATCCGCGAGAATGGCGCTCCAAACGCCGTCATCGCGCATGATCCGAACGGCGTCTTCGACATCGAAGCGCTGAAGGCCGAAGCAAAGGCCTGGAGCGGTCTCGAAGGCCTCGACCTCGCCAAGGTTGCCACGTCCGGCCAGTCTTCTGTCTGGAGCGAAAAGGACTGGAACTGGACCGAGGGTCACACCACGCTTGGCGCAGCCGACGCCAAGTACCACGTGGTCTGCGTCGACTTTGGCGTGAAGCGCAACATTCTACGGCTGTTTGCCGGTCTCGACTGCAAGGTCACGGTTGTTCCGGCTTCGACGTCAGCCGAAGACATCCTTGCCTTGAACCCGGACGGCGTCTTCCTGTCGAACGGCCCTGGCGACCCGGCAGCCACCGGTGAATACGCCGTCCCTGTAATCCAGAACCTGATCAAGAGCGAAAAGCCGGTCTTCGGCATCTGCCTCGGTCACCAGATGCTGGGCCTGGCACTCGGCGGCAAGACCGAGAAGATGCATCAGGGCCATCACGGCGCAAACCATCCGGTCAAGGACTTCACCACCGGCAAGGTTGAAATCGTCTCGATGAATCATGGCTTTGCAGTCGACTCGAAGTCACTGCCGGAAGACGTTGAAGAGACACATGTTTCTCTCTTCGACGGAACCAACTGCGGCCTCCGCCTCAAGGGCAAGCCGGTCTTCTCCGTCCAGCATCACCCGGAAGCGTCGCCCGGCCCGCAGGACAGCCACTACCTCTTCCGCCGTTTCCTCAACCTGGTCCGCGAGACCAAGGGCGAACCGGCTCTCGCTGAACGCTGAGACCGGAGTTCGCAACGGAATGATCTGACGGCCCGGCTTATACCCGGGCCGTTTGCATTTCATGGCGAATGCGCAGGTAGAAGCGAAGACACAGCATGACCGCAGCGCTTGCCAGACCGACGACAAAGCCGACCCAGATGCCGATGCCGCCGACGCCGAGCGGAAAGGCAAGGATCCAGGCCAGAAGAAACCCGATCGGCCAATAGGAAACGAGCGCCAAGATCATCGGTACCCGAGCATCCTTCAGCCCCCGCAGCAGACCGCTGGCGATCGCCTGCAGCCCGTCGACCAGCTGGAAGATACCCGCAATCCCGACCAGCGGACCGGCAAAGGCCAGCACGGCTGCCGCATCGGGCGTGTTTTCATTGAGAAAGGCACCGGCGAGCAGATGCGGCATCGCCATGAACAGCACGCCGCCGGCCGCCGACAGCAGGGCTGCGATCGCAGTCACGGTGATGGCCGCACGCACCAGTTCCGGATAATTGCCCCGTCCATGAGCAAGCCCGACGCGCACGGTCGCCGCCTGCGAAAGCCCGAGCGGGATCATGAAGGCAATCGAGGCGAGCTGCAGGGCGATGCCATGGGCGGCAAGCTCGATCGTGCCGATCCAGCCCATCAACAGCGATGCGCCGGTAAACAGGCTGACCTCGGCCAGCACGGTAATGCTGATCGGCAGACCAAGATGGATGACCTCGCGAAAGGCCTGCCAGTCGGGACGCCAGAAGCGCACGAACAGCTCGTAGCGACGCGTTTCCTCCCGCGTTTGCAGGTAGACAACCATGGCAAGGAAACTCACCCATTGTACGATGAGCGCAACGATCGCCGCACCAGTCATGCCAAGCGCCGGCAAGCCGAAATGCCCAAGCACCAGGGCATAGGCGAGAATGGCATTCAGCACGAGAATGCCGAGCGTGACCCACAAGACGATCCGCGCCCGCCCCGTGGCACTGACCAGCGCACGCAAAACGGCAAAAAGAAGTGCCGGCAACAGGCCAAACTGGATGATCTGCACGTAACCGGCCGCGAGACCGGCCACTTCTGGTTTTTGTCCGAGCGCCAGAAGGATCGTCTCCGCATGGTAGAACAGCGGGGCCATGACGAGCGTATAGAGGATCGACACCCACATGCCCATGCGGATCGAGCGCCGTACCGACACCACGTCGCCCCGGCCATAGGCCTGCGCCACCATCGGAATGACGGCCATCGAAAAACCCGATCCGAAGATGAAGATCGTGAAGAAGAACTGCCCCGCCAGCACCATCGCCGCCAGCTGCACGGCGCCGAGCTGGCCGACGATCACGACGTCGGTCGTGTGGATGCCGAGCTGGGCCAATTGCGCACCGATCAGCGGAATGCCGAGCGATAGCGTCGCACGGATATGAAATATCCAGCTTCCGGGAGCAGATTGCGGATGATCGGTTTGCGCGAGCGTGGTCATGACAAGAGATCCAGACGAAAAAAGCCGCTTCCAGCAAAACTGGCAAGCGGCATCATGCTCAACGGATAGGAGAAGCCTGCCTTTTCGGCAAGCAATTTTCGGAAACCTGCAATTTAATTCGCCAACACTTCACCGAAATTGATCATGCCTCCTGCAATTTTCAAAATCACGCCATGCAGGCGCAGTCCAACTGGGAAAATGTGAGAACTCCCCTTCCGCAACGGAAACTCTGCCGCCTAAGGTGCTCGAAACGACGCACAACTCACGGAGTGGCTTTTCATGCTCGACCTCATCCTGCGCGGAACCGTCATCGGTATCGGCGCCACGATCGCCATGGATCTCTGGGCCATCGTCCTTCACAGGGTTTTCGGTCAGGCAAGAGCCAATTGGGCACCTGTCGGCCGCTGGTTCTGGCATCTGGGCAAAGGCAAGATCTTTCACGACAGCATCGGCAATGCAGAGCCCTATCGGCACGAACTGGCGCTCGGCTGGGCCAGCCACTATGCCGTCGGCATCCTCTACGGGATCATCCTTGCCCTGATTGCCGGGCCGGTTTGGCTGGCACAGCCAACCTTCATTCCAGCTTGGATTCTCGGCATCGTCACCGTCGGTGCCGGCTGGTTCCTGTTGCAGCCGGGGCTCGGGATCGGATGGGCGGCATCGAAAACGCCAAGCCCCAACAAGGTTCGCGCTCTAAACCTTGTAGCCCATACCGTCTTTGCGCTCGGTCTTTGGGGCACCGCCCTCTTGATCCGATGAGGCATCCGGCCACTGCCGGATACCCAATCAAGCCAGACCTGAGGACAGAGCCTCAGATCGCGCCCGAGAATGTGTCGCACGCCCCGACAGTCCCACTGTCGAAGCCGCGCTTGAACCATTTCATTCGTTGCGCCGATGTGCCGTGGTTGAAGGCATCCGGCACGACATAGCCTTGACTGCGCTTCTGCAAGGTATCGTCGCCGATCTGCTGGGCGGCATTCAGCGCCTCCTCGATATCACCGTCGGACAGGAGACCACGCTTATCCGCCGTCTTCGCCCAGATACCCGCATAACAATCGGCCTGCAGTTCGACGCGCACCGACATCTGGTTTGCCTCACGCTCGCCAAGCGAGCGGCGCTGGCGATTGAACTCGGGGAGGACCCCGGTGAGGTTCTGCACATGGTGCCCGACTTCATGCGCAATCACATAAGCCTGGGCGAAATCGCCGGCGGCATCGAAGTTTTGTTCGAGTTCGCGGAAGAAAGCGGTATCGAGATAGACCTTGCTATCGGCCGGGCAGTAAAAGGGGCCAGTGGCCGAAGATGCCTGGCCGCAAGGCGAAGTCGTGCCGCCGTCAAAGAAAACCAGGAACGGCTCGCGATAGGTCTCGCCTGAGGCTGAAAAAACCGCATTCCACGTCGTTTCGGTTTCTGCAAGCACCGTACGAACGAAAGCCGTCATCTCATCATTCGAGGCGCCGGAGGGACGCTCGCCGATCTGCTGCTCGTATCCCGAGCCAGAACCGCCGACATTACCCTCACCCAACACTTGCAGCATGTCGATGCCCATGGCTTTCAGGATGAAGTAGATGACGACGAGAAAGATGATCGTGCCGAAGCTCAAGCCTCCGCCGCGTCGTCCACCCATCGGGATCTGAATGCCGGAACGTCCAAAGGGATTGCGGCCGAGCCCGCCGCCACCCGATTGCCCGCGTCGATCCTCGATATTGTCGGATTGCCGACGGCCCTTCCATTCCATGATAGTCCTCCCGGATTGATGCCGCCTTCAACGCGCGCTCGGATTAAACCGTTCCATCGCGGTACCATCAAGGCTTAGCTTGTGGAATAGCGATACTTGCCACCGCGTGCGAGTGCCCGCTGATAGGCCGGACGTGCGCGGATACGGTTCATCCAGTCCCGCAACCGGGATGTGTCACGATCAGAACCAATTGCGGTCATGCCCGCCTCGACTGGAAAGCTCATGGCGATATCGGCGGCGGAAAACGCCTCTCCGGCGAACCAGTCGCCCTTTCCAAGTTCGGCGATCCAAAAATCGAGGTGATCGGCGAGCTGTGGATCGAGCAGCTTTCGCGAAACACCGTCGCTGATCATTCGGGCTATCGGGCGAATGAAGAAAGGCACCTGCTTCGGTATCCGGCTGAAGATCAGCTTCATCACCAGGAGCGGCATGGCCGAACCTTCCGCGTAATGCATCCAGTAGCGATAGCGCAGCCGCTCGTCCGTGCCTGCAGCCGGCACCAGAGCCTCGCCACCATATGTCTCAATCAGATATTCCATGATCGCCCCACTTTCGGCGACCACCTTCCCGCCGTCTTGGATCACCGGGGATTTCCCAAGTGGATGGATAGCCTTCAGCCCCTCCGGCGCACGGTATTCGGAGGTTCGAGGGTAGACGGTGACCTGATACTCCACCCCGAGTTCCTCCAAGAGCCAGAGAATGCGGTGGGCACGGGAATTGTCGAGATAATGGACTGTGATCATCGGAACGCTCTTTTGTTGAGACTTGAACAAACTAGAGCGCCCGGTCCTCCCCGTCGACAGGTGCCGGCAAAAATTCGCCGACACGGACACCTGCGGGTCAAGCGGTGGCGGCGACCATCAGGCGCTTGGCAAGGCCCAGACCAAATGACACAGTCGCCGCTGATCCGGATCGCGCTTTGGCCGGATTGCGCTTTGGGAGGAGTGACGAATGAAGGCGATGCAACTCGATGCCGTCGGGCAATTGTTCACGCGCGAGGTGGAACGACCCGAGCCGGGCCCTGAGGACCTTCTGATCCGGGTCGAGGCCTGTGGCGTCTGCGGCACTGACCGGCACCTGTTCCATGGCGAATTCCCCTGCAAGCCACCGGTGACGCTCGGCCATGAATTCAGCGGCATCGTTGAAGCCATGGGCGGCAAGGTCACAGGCTTTGCGATCGGCGACCGGATCACTGGTGACCCCAACATTGCCTGCGGTCGCTGCGTGCATTGCGCCAATGGCCGGATCAATCTCTGCCGCAACTTGCAGGCCATCGGCATTCACCGCAATGGCGGCTTCGCTGATTATGTGATCGTGCCGCAGAAGCAGGCGTTTCTCTTGCCCGCAGATCTCGACCCTATGCATGGTGCCTTCTGCGAACCACTCGCCTGCTGTCTGCACGGTATCGACCTTGCGGAGATCAAGGCCGGTGGTTCGGTCGTCGTCCTCGGCGGCGGCGTCATCGGGCTGTTGACAGTTCAGCTCGCACGGCTTGCCGGCGCGACAAGCGTCATCCTGTCGACGCGGCAGGCCGTGCGCCGCACGCTCGCAGAGGAGCTCGGCGCGACGGCAACGGTCGATCCGTCAGAGGGAGACGTGATCAACAAAATCGCCGGCCCTCAGGGTCTCGTTCCAGGGGGCGTCGATGTCGTGCTCGAATGTGCAGGGGTCAGCGAAACCGTGGCTCAGTCGTTGAAAATTGTTAGGCCCGGCGGAACGGTTGTCGTGATGGGCGTGATGCCGCAGGGCGAGACCATGGAAATCGAACCTTTCGACCTGCTCTTTCGGGAAGTACGCCTCCTCACCTCTTTCCTCAATCCCTTCACCCACCGCCGTGCTGCAGACCTCATCGCCGCCGGCAAAATAGAGATCGACACGTTGATCTCCCGCACGGTGTCCCTGAACGAAGCCCCGAATGTTGTCAGCAATCCGCCGCAACCCGGTGAGGTCAAGGTGCTGGTCATCCCGGGCCTGTGAGCCTGCCAAATGCATCAGGCTCGATGCCAAAAAAGCGAGTACGGTCACGAACCCAAATATAAAGATAGACTTAACCATACCCAACTAAAGTTCGCAGCAATCCCGCCGGCGCAAGCGTGGCTGGGAACTGCAGAAACGGTAACTCAAGCCATTGAAATAAAACGCTAGGGAACAGCCATGCTCTTCAAGTCGGCCACCAGCCGGAACATCTTCTCTACGGTCGCGCTCGGTGTCGTCACAACGATCGGCGTCGCTGCAGCCATTATCGGCTCAAGTTACGGTTCCATTCGGAACGCCGGCATCGAGAAGATGCAGACAGCCGCAATCACGGCCGCGGCTGACGCCGAGAAAACCCTGACGCTTGCCCACCAGATGGTGGTCGGCATGGAAGCGTCCCTGAGTGCGCTCCGGGAACGAGGCCTGGTGGATCGGGATGTTGCAACCGCGAGCTTGCGCAAGAGCCTGGAACGCTTTCCCGGAGCCATTGGTGTTTCAACGGGATGGGAGCCGAACGCATTTGACGGACGAGACGCAGACTTCGCCGGCAAGCCCATGCACGATCAGACCGGGCGTTTCCTACCCTATGTCTATCGATCTACCGGCACCATCAAGAGCGACGTTCTCGTCGACTATGACAAGCCAGGTGCCGGAGACTATTACATTCTGCCGGTTACCACCGGCAAGGATGTCCTGCTTGAGCCTTATGTTTATCCGGTCGATGGCAAGGACGTGCTGATGACCACCATCTCGGTCCCGATGATCGAGAATGGCAAGACACTGGGCTATGTCGGCGCCGACATCGATCTCCGGGAAACCGCCGCAAAACTCGCAGCGCAGCGCCCTCTCGGCGACGGCTATGTGGCTTTGCTCTCCTCCGCCAATGCCTTTGTCAGCCATCCCGACGCCTCCGTCATGGGCAAGTCGCTCACAGACAGCGGTTTCGACGTGACGGCCTGGCAAAGCCTAATCAATACGCCCGGCACGGTCAGGACGTTGTCCGACCGCGACGGACAAGAACACTTGGCCATCGCCATCCCAATCAAACCCTTCGCCGGAGCGGTCTGGAACGTCGTCGTGTCGGTGCCGAGCGCCACCGTTCTGGGCGTGCTTTCGGAAACCGTCCGGACATCGACACTGATCATTGCCGCCGCGACGGTCCTCCTGATCCTGGTGGGCTCGCTCCTCGCAAGCCGCTTCACCAGCCGCATCAACAGGGTCATCGGCCAAACCACCGAAATTGCTGCCGGCCGCCTCGACGTCGAACTCACCGACCGTGACCGCGCGGACGAACTGGGCGACCTGTCACGTTCGCTGCAGGTTCTGCTCGAAAACAATCGCCAGAAGGTCGAACTGGAAAAAGCGGCAGAGATCCGCTTCGAACAGGAGGAAATCGAACGCGTCGAACGGTCGAAGGGTCACAAGGCCCGCGAGGAAGAGATCCGCTTCGTCGTCGAGGAATTGCGCGCCGGGCTTGCCCGTCTCTCCGACGGCGATATGACCGTCCGACTTGAAAAGCCCTTCTCGCCATCACTCGACGAAATCCGCGGCAACTTCAACGAGTCGATCGAAAAACTGCGCGCAGCCATGCTGTCCTTCCGCGACAATGCAACGACGATCGAGAACGGGTCACGGGAAATCCGCTCGGCAGCCGACGATCTCGCCAGGCGCACCGAGCAGCAGGCCGCCTCCGTCGAAGAGACATCTGCCGCCCTGTCGCAGATCACGCGATCGGTCCGGGAATCGACCGAGCGTGCGGAGGCCGCAGGCGTTCAGGTGAGCCGCACCAAGGAAAGTGCAGAACGATCCGGCGACGTTGTACGGTCGGCTATCGACGCCATGAGCGCCATCGAAAAATCGTCAGACTCGATCTCCAACATCATCGGCGTCATCGACGAAATCGCTTTTCAGACCAATCTCCTCGCGCTGAACGCCGGTGTCGAAGCAGCACGTGCAGGGGAAGCCGGCAAGGGTTTTGCCGTCGTCGCCCAGGAAGTGCGTGAACTTGCTCAGCGCTCGGCCAATGCCGCCAAGGAGATTAAAACCCTGATCACGGCCTCCAGCGATCAGGTGAAGCACGGCGTATCGCTGGTCGACCAGACCGGAGAGGCGCTGACAGCCATCGTCACTGAAGTCCAGTCGATCAACACCAACGTTCAGGCCATTGTCGAGGCTGCCCGCGAACAGTCGACAGGCCTCCACGAAATCAATACGGCGGTCAACGTCATGGATCAGGGTACGCAGAAGAATGCGGCCATGGTCGAGGAAACCAACGCCGCCTCGCACACGCTGGTCACCGAAGTCCAATCGCTCTCGGCACGGCTCGCTCAGTTCAATCTTGGCCGACATATTGAGGCCGCGCGAGCTCCCACGCCGGGCGTGTCACACACTGCAGGCATCGAAACCGGGCCCGCCACCGCCTACACCCCTGCCCCGTGCCGCCCAACCTCTGTTGCCGGCCCGACCCGCGCCGTTGCCTCGCCCGCCCGCGCTCTTGCCAGCAAGATCGCCTCTGCCATGGGGGCAAAGCCAGCGCCAAGCGGCACGGAATGGGAAGAATTCTGATCGCGCTATCCAAAACGGGACATATGAGGAATGGCGGCCGCGAGCCGCCATTTTTCGATCATCACGTGAGATCAGACAGCGTCCAGCACCAGCAATTCCTCGAAATGGTTCATGTCATCAAAGGCGCAGAAGGCCGGCGCACGGAGTTCGATCACTGGGGCTGCGGCGCGGATCTCTGCCGCCAACTGTTCAAGCACAGGCACCCACGTCGCCATTGTTGCGTCATCCAGCCGCTCGATGAGATAGGCAAAGGTGATGTGGAACTTGTAGGTTTCGTGGTCGGGATGACGATACCCGAAGAGGTCGCCGAGACGGTCACGCCAGCGCCGCAACCTTTCTCGGTCCGACGCTGTCACGCCGTCAAGAACGAGGCCAACTGGCGTCGCATGCGTCAACTCCATCGCGAACGCCTCGCCCGGCGCAAAACCGGCCAGTCGATCCATGAAGATCGCCGTCATGTCATCGACTGGCGCATGCACTGAGACATCCTCCGGCCAGAAAGGCAGCGCGCGACGACTTTCGATGATGCCCTGGAAGAGCGTCATATGCAGACTCGACTCGGCAGTGAAGGCAAGCCTGTCCGCGCCCGGCATCCCCTTGTAGCGCTCACGGACCGCGCGGATCACACGCTCGCTCTCCGACCCCTCCACCAGATGGCAGACGATCGTATTGCCGCGCTCGATCAGAAAGCGACCCTCCGCGTCGTGGCGCGTGCCAAGATGCGAGGGCGACTTAGGATTGTGCCTGCGCGAGGCAAAATGCAGATGGGGCGGCAGATCTTCGTTCATTCTAGTCTATCCTGTTGCGATCGCCCGTTTCGCTAGCCGCCCTCCACGAATTCTATATGACACGGAGCAGAACCACCCGGTCCGGTCATGCTCCCCAACTTTCCTGCCTGCGGTCGCAATTATGGGGTTGGTTTGCGGACGGACTTTCCCTATAAGCCGCTTCTAGCCTGAAAAGACCATCTCTCTGCGCCCGGCCGGTGACCTCCCTCACCCAGGCCGGCTTTTCGCGCAGGTCAAAGAACGGATAGAGCCATGCCAAAGCGCCAAGATATCAAGTCCATCCTCATCATCGGCGCTGGCCCGATCGTCATTGGCCAGGCATGTGAATTCGACTATTCCGGCACTCAGGCCGTCAAGGCGCTGAAGGAAGAGGGTTACCGGGTCATCCTGGTCAACTCAAATCCCGCTACCATCATGACAGACCCGGGCCTCGCCGACGCAACTTACGTCGAGCCGATCACGCCGGAAGTCGTCGCCAAGATCATTGCCAAGGAGCGACCGGACGCTCTGCTCCCCACCATGGGCGGCCAGACCGCACTCAACACCGCACTCTCGCTGAAGCGCATGGGCGTGCTGGATCGCTACAATGTCGAGATGATCGGCGCCAAGCCAGCTGCCATCGACATGGCAGAAGACCGCGCCCTGTTCCGCGAAGCCATGACCCGCATCGGCCTTGAGACGCCGAAGTCGATGCTTGCCAATGCCACCGAGATCAAGGATGCCGACCGCAAGACCCATGAGGCGGCTCGCGCCGAACTCAAGGCAAAGCTTTCAGGCGCGGAGCTCGACAAGGCGCTGGACGAGCTGGAAAACCAGTGGAACCTCGGCGAGACCGACCGCAAGCAGCGCTATATGAGCCATGCCATGGCAATCGCCGCTCAGGCGCTTGACGTGGTCGGCCTGCCCGCCATCATCCGCCCGTCCTTCACCATGGGCGGCACCGGCGGCGGCATTGCCTACAACCGCTCCGAATTCTACGAGATCATCAATTCCGGTCTCGATGCCTCGCCGACCACTGAAGTTCTGATCGAGGAATCGGTCCTCGGCTGGAAGGAATATGAAATGGAAGTCGTCCGCGACAAGGCGGACAACTGCATCATCATCTGCTCGATCGAAAACATCGACCCGATGGGCGTCCATACGGGCGACTCGATCACCGTTGCGCCGGCACTGACGCTGACCGACAAGGAATACCAGATCATGCGCAACGCCTCGATCGCGGTTCTGCGCGAGATCGGCGTTGAGACCGGCGGCTCGAACGTGCAGTTCGCCGTCAACCCTGCCGATGGCCGTCTGGTCGTCATCGAAATGAACCCGCGCGTTTCGCGCTCGTCGGCACTGGCTTCGAAGGCCACCGGCTTCCCGATCGCCAAGGTCGCCGCCAAGCTCGCTGTCGGCTATACGCTGGACGAACTCGATAACGACATCACCGGCGGCGCAACGCCCGCTTCGTTCGAACCGTCCATCGACTACGTTGTCACCAAGATCCCGCGCTTCGCCTTTGAAAAGTTCCCCGGCGCCGGCACGACACTCACGACCGCGATGAAGTCGGTTGGCGAAGTCATGGCGATCGGCCGCACCTTCGCGGAATCGCTGCAGAAAGCGCTCCGTGGTCTCGAAACCGGCCTGACCGGCCTCGACGAGATCGAGATCCCGGGCCTCGGTCAGGGCGACGACAAGAATGCCATCCGCGCCGCTATCGGCACACCGACGCCGGATCGCCTGCGCATGGTCGCCCAGGCTCTGCGTCTCGGCATGTCGGAAGAAGAAGTGCATGAAGGCTGCAAGATCGACCCCTGGTTCATCGCCCAGTTCAAGGCGATCACCGACATGGAGGCGCGTGTCCGCGAGCACGGCCTGCCCGCTGACGCCGAAAACCTGCGCACGCTGAAGGCCATGGGCTTCTCCGACGCCCGCCTCGCCTCGCTGTCCGGCAAGCGCCCGAAGGAAGTCGCCGAGCTCCGCAATGGCCTGAACGTGCGTCCGGTCTTCAAGCGCATCGACACCTGTGCGGCCGAATTCGCATCGCCGACCGCCTACATGTACTCGACCTACGAGACCCCCTTCGTTGGCGAACTCCGCTCGGAAGCCCAGGTCTCCGACCGCAAGAAGGTCGTCATCCTCGGCGGTGGTCCGAACCGTATCGGCCAGGGCATCGAGTTTGACTATTGCTGCTGCCATGCCGCCTTCGCGCTGAAGGACGCAGGCTTTGAAGCGATCATGATCAACTGCAACCCGGAAACCGTGTCGACCGACTACGACACCTCAGACCGCCTCTATTTCGAGCCGCTGACGGCCGAAGACGTGATCGAGATCCTGCGCGCCGAGCAGGAAAAGGGCGAAGTCGTGGGCGTCATCGTCCAGTTCGGCGGCCAGACCCCGCTGAAGCTCGCCGAAGCCTTGGAAAAGAACGGCATCCCGATCCTCGGCACGGCACCCGACATGATCGACCTCGCCGAAGACCGGGACCGCTTCCAGAAGCTTCTGATGAAGCTCGACCTCAACCAGCCGAACAATGGCATTGCCTACTCGGTCGAGCAGGCACGCTTGGTCGCCACCGAAATCGGTTTTCCGCTGGTCGTGCGCCCGTCCTACGTGCTGGGCGGCCGTGCCATGCAGATCATCCACAATGAAAGCATGCTGCAGAGCTATCTGCTCGACACAGTGCCCGGCCTCGTTCCGGAAGACATCAAGCAGCGCTACCCGAACGACAAGACCGGCCAGATCAACACCCTGCTCGGCAAGAACCCGCTTCTCTTCGACAGCTACCTGACCAATGCCATTGAAGTCGACGTCGACGCGCTCTGCGACGGCGAAAATGTCTTCGTCTCGGGCATTATGGAGCATATCGAGGAAGCCGGCATCCATTCGGGTGATAGCGCCTGCTCGCTGCCCTCGCGTTCGCTGTCCAAGGAAACCCTTGACGAGTTGGAACGCCAGACGGCCGCCATGGCCAAGGCGCTCAATGTCGGTGGCCTGATGAACGTCCAGTACGCCATTAAGGACGACGTGATCTACGTGCTCGAAGTCAATCCGCGCGCCTCGCGCACCGTGCCCTTCGTCGCCAAAACCATCGGCGCGCCGATTGCCAAGATCGCCGCCCGCATCATGACTGGCGAAAAGCTTGATGGCGCGATTGCCGCCTATGGCGCCAAGCCCGATCCGCGTAATCTGAAGCATATCGCGGTCAAGGAAGCCGTCTTCCCGTTCGCCCGCTTCCCCGGCGTCGACACACTGCTCGGACCGGAAATGCGCTCGACCGGCGAAGTCATGGGCCTCGACACGGATTTCGCGCTGGCCTTCGCCAAGAGCCAGCTCGGCGCATCCGTCGAGCTGCCGCGTGACGGCACCGTCTTCGTGTCGGTTCGTGACGAGGACAAGGAGCGCGTCCTTCCCTCGGTGCGCATCCTGACCGAGATCGGCTTCAAGGTTCTCGCCACCGGCGGCACCCAGCGCTTCCTCGCCGAAAACGGCATTGAAGCGGTGAAGATCAACAAGGTGCTCGAAGGCCGTCCGCATATCGAAGACGCCATCCGCAACCGTCAGGTCCAGCTGGTGATCAACACCACGGATGGCAACAAGGCGATCTCGGACTCCAAGTCGCTGCGCCGCGCCGCCCTGATGCAGAAGGTGCCATACTACACGACAATGGCGGGTGCGCTCGCGGCCGCCGAAGCGATCCGCGGCCTGAAGAAGGGCCAGCTCGAAGTTCGCCCACTGCAGAGCTACTTCTGATCCGAACCCCGGGGGCACTCGCCCCCGGCATCGCACAGAAAGAAACGGGCATTTGTCCGTTTCCCGATTTCGGATCACAATGCTCGCCATGGCTGGCGATAGACCCGAACCGGTTTCAACGGCACCTGCCGTCGATCCTCGGCCGCAGGACAGGAGCCTGTTTGGCTATGACAGCGGCCCGGACGCGCCCATCCGGGCGACGTCCAGGGCAATAGAAGCGGCAGCGGCTGCACGCAGTGTCATTCTCGTCGAAGGGATCAGCGACCAGATTGCTCTGGAAGCAACAGCCATGAAACTCGGCCTCGACCTTGCCTCCCGACGCGTCGTCGTCGTTCCCATCGGTGGCATTGGATCCGTAAACCGTTACCTCTCCCATTTCCTCTCAAGCGAGCTAAAGCCTGCGATAAGCGGCCTCTTTGACGGCGCGGAAGCGCCGATCTTGCGCAAAGCCTTGCTGCGTCAGCGGTCAGAATCTGCCGACCTTGAACAACTCGGATTCTTCCTGTGTGATCGTGACCTCGAGGACGAACTCCTGCGTGCTGTCAGCACACAGGCCGTCGAAGCCATTCTGAAAGAGCAGGGCGATCAGCGAGCAATTCAGACGCTCCAGCGTCAGGATGCATGGCGAGACCGTCCGTTCCACCAGCAACTGCTGCGCTTCCTTGGGGCTGGAGCCGGGCGAAAACTGCGCTACGCGCGGCACTTGGCCCTCGCGGTCCCAGCGGGAAGAACGCCGGCCCCGTTTTTGGGCGTTCTGTCGTGGGCTTTGACCGGGAACGAGTGATTCTGCCGGCGATCTTGACGTTCTGCTCGGCGACCATTATTAAACCAAAAAGTTAATTAACCGGTCAGCTAATCATGAGCGACGATCCACTGTCCATCACACTCTCGGCGCTTGCCGATCCCACCCGCCGGGCGATCATCGCACGTCTGTCCAGGGGTGAGGCCACGGTCAATGAGCTTGCTGAACCTTTCGACATGAGCCTGCCGGCGATCTCGAAGCATTTAAAGGTGCTTGAGCGTGCAAGGCTCATTTCGCGTGGGCGCACGGCCCAGTGGCGACCGTGCCGGCTGGAGCCAGAGCCATTAAAGGCGATAGACGGCTGGCTCGGTGACTATCGCACGCTTTGGGAACACCGCCTGGACAGGCTGGAGACCTATATCGCCTCACTCCAGTCAGACACGATCACAAAGGAGGAAAACGATGACTGACAAGATGGAAATCCTCAACGACCGCCTGTTTCCCGTCGATCCGCAAACCTTGTTCAATGCCTTCGCAGATCCGGCAAAACTCAAGCACTGGTGGGGGCCGCATGACTTCACCAACAGGATCGACGAGTTCGATTTCCGTGAAGGCGGAAGCTGGCGCATCACCATGACCGCGTCCAACGGCACGGACTTCGACAACCACTCCACGTTTCAGGAAATCATCCCCCAGAGCCGCATCGTCTTCCTGCATCACGAACCGATGCACATCTACACAATGGAAATGACCTTCGCGGAAGAGAGCGATGGGACGCGGCTACACTGGCGCATGCTGTTCGAACCGACGGAAGAAAACCGCGACCTGGCGACTTTCATCCGCGCAGCGAATGAACAGAACTTCGACCGTTTGGAAAGTGTGCTCAACCTGGCAGAAGGTGCGCTCTGAGATGACCCTCGGATACGATCCGGCCAAGATCCTGCAAGTGGAACGTCTTGTCGGAGCGCCAATTGAGCTCGTCTTCAGGATGTTCAGTGATGCCCGCCATCTCGACCAATGGTGGGGGCCAGACGGATTCCAGAATGAAACCCACGAGATGGATTTTTCCGTCGGCGGCCTCTGGCGCTATACGATGCATGGCCCGGACGGTAAGGATTGGCCAAACTGGATCCGCTATCAGGACATCACGCCCCCGACGCGCATAGCCTATCAACATGGCGCCGAGATGGGCGAACCGGCGCATTTCGACGGCGTGATCACTCTGCAGCCTGAAGGGACCGGAACCCGCGTCACTCTCACTTTGATCTTCGCAACGCCTGAAGCACGTGATGCGACACTCAAATTTGGAGCCGTGGAAGGCGGGAAACAGACGCTTGCGCGCCTCGATACCTATGCAATGGCGCAGAAAAATGCCTGATGATGTCGCTTTCGGCGGCAAATCAGGCTCGGCCGCCGAGCACTTGACGCTTGCTAATTGAGCAAAAGCGGGGAAGTCTCCCATTGGCTTTCAAAGGGAGGTGAAATGCCAGACCACAACCGCATGCCGGAGCGCGCCACGCGCCGCGAATGGATTGGTCTGCTGATCCTCTCCATCGCCTGCCTGATCTACTCCATGGATCTCTCAGTGCTGTTCCTCGCCATGCCGGCGATCGTTGCAGACCTCGATCCGACGGCCACCCAGCTTCTCTGGATCAACGACATCTACGGCTTCATGGTCGCCGGCTTTCTCGTCACCATGGGAACGCTGGGAGACCGGATCGGCCGTCGCAAAGTTCTCCTGATCGGCGCCTTCTTCTTTGCCGCCGCTTCAGGCTTTGCCGCCTTTGCCAAGACCGCCGACATGCTGATCCTTGCCCGCGCTTTGCTTGGCATTGCCGGCGCAACCATCGCGCCGTCAACGCTCTCGCTTGTCGTCAATCTTTTTCAGGACGAAACGGAGCGCAATCGCGCCATCAGCATATGGGGCACAGCCTTTGCGCTAGGCGGTCTCGTCGGCCCATTGATCGGCGGCCTCCTGCTGCATTATTTCCACTGGGGCTCGGTCTTCCTGATCAACATTCCGATCATGGCGCTGCTGCTTCTGACAGCCCCTTTCCTGTTGCCCGAATATCGCGATGAGAGCGCCTCCCCCATAGATATTCTAAGCGTCGCGCTATCGCTGTTGACCGTTCTGCCGATCATCTACGGTTTTAAGAAAATGGCGGCTGACGGCTTCCAGCCTTTCCAACTCGCGCCCATTGCCTTCGGCCTGTTCCTCGGCACCCTCTTTCTGCGCCGGCAAAAGACGCTGACCCACCCGCTGATCGATCTCGGCCTGTTCCGCATCCCGGCCTTCACCGCATCCCTGCTGGTCAATCTCTCCGGCGTCTTTTTCATCTTCGGCATCTACCTGTTCCAGAACCTGTATCTGCAGCTTGTCATCGGCCTGACGCCACTCGAAGCCGCACTCTGGTCAGTGCCCTCCTCGCTCGTCTTCACCGTCATGTCCTTTCAGGCTTACAGGATCACCAATCATCTAGGACCTGTCCGCACTGTCCTGCTCGGCCTTGTCGTCAACGCCTTCGGCGCCGCATGCATGGCGGTTGCGGCTTATCAGATGAGCCTTATCGGCGTACTCATCTCCAGCGTAATGATTGGCATCGGCTTTGTGCCGGTGATCCTCACCACCACAGGCCTTATCGTCGGAACGGCACCCCCGGAGCGCGCAGGCTCGGCCTCGGCAATCTCCGAAACCAGTGCCGAATTCGGCGGTGCGCTCGGTGTCGCTATTCTCGGCAGTCTTGGCACCCTCGTCTATCGCTTGGCCATGTCTGGCGCCGATCTCTCTGGCCTCGACAGCAAGTCTGCTCTCGCCGTGTCCACGTCCCTTGCCAGTGCCGTCGAGCTGGCCGGCACACTCGACGGCAATCTGCCACCCTGGTTGATTGAAGCCAGGCAAGGCTACGCACTCGGCTTTGCGCTCTCCTGCGCCCTCGCAGCCATCACCTTGCTCGCGCTCGCTGCGATCGCCAGACGCGTTTATTCGCGCGCTCATATCGACGACAAGGCCCTCCAGCCACATTGAAGCGGGCGGAGAATCAACTTCTCAGGAAACTTGCCTAAGCCGTTCTACCGAAACCATATCTTCTCGAAAACGCGCGATCTCGCGCTGCCTCTTCGCGTCGTCAGGCAACCGCAACAGATAAGCCGGATGCACGCTGACGAAGAGCACGCGGCCACCCGCCATCGGCATGGGATATCCGCGCACGTCCTCGACGCTTTTGCGCTCCCCGGTGAGTGCGAAATAGGCACTGGCACCGAGCGCCACAACAATCCGCGGCCGCACCAGATCCAGTTCCTTGCTCAGCCACCAGCGACAATGCTCGATCTCCCCCACACCGGGTTTCTGATGGATGCGCCGCTTGCCACGCATCTCGTATTTGAAATGCTTGACCGCATTGGTGACATAACTGCTGTCACGTTCGATGCCGGCCAAGGCCAGCGCCTCGTCGAAGACAGTGCCCGCCGGCCCGACAAATGGCCGCCCTGCCAGATCCTCGCGATCTCCAGGCTGTTCGCCGACAAACATGACCTCGGCGCCAATCGGCCCCTCGCCGAAGACGGTCTGTGTTGCTTGGCCATGCAGCGGGCACAAGGTGCAGGCCGCGGCATCGCGCTTCAGCTTCAGCCACGGATCGCCAGGACCATCGCGCTCCTCCTCCTCTTTCCCGCGCCAGGCAGCCTGTAGCCGTTCGTGGAATGCTTGCGGCTGGCTGGCCTCCCGCGCCGCCATCTCCGCCACCCGACGCTCGGCACCGGCGATGAGATCCGGGATTAGAGAGGCTTCCGGCATATTCTTCCAGTATTTCTTCGGCATCTCGGACTGCATCGCCCGTATCTTCAAACGCGCCGGATTGAAGATGTTGGCGAAATAGGTCCGCCACAGCTCATCTGTGTCGTCGTTCGCCTCCGGCCGGATGGCAGGTTCTACCGAGGTCTTCAATTCCAGACCATTCCAGGCAGCCGAGCCCTTGGGCGTTGCAATCAGCCAGTCCATGTCGGTGAAACGTCGCTGGAAAAATCCGGCCGTCCGACAAACGATGAAGTGCTCCGGCTCGAACCAGGCGACGAACCGCCGACGACCGACCTGCACGCCTTCCACTTCACGAAATCGGACGAAGGCTTTCATCTTGTGGCTATCGCGCCGGACGTTTTTAATAAGCCGGACAAGATGCACGACATCCGGATCAGACGCACCCTGAAGCAGGTCGCGCTCCCGCTGCAGCCGCCAGAGAATGCGGTAGAGCAAGGAGAAGCGCTCCGGATCGGAATGACAGATCGCCGCACCCGCCGCATCGATAAATGCCTTGGGAACCAAGGAGGCGGTCGCAGCGACGTCCCCGGCCAGACCGCCGGGCATAGCGCCGAAAAGATCGGCAATGTCGCCATCCGTGTGGAAACGAACATCCTGCGGATCGACATGCTCCGCCAGCAACTGACGGGCAGCATCGCGCCACTCGCCAAGATCCCCCTTGCCTTCCAGTCCCACCGACCGCATTCAAGCCCTCACGACTGTCATTGCTACAACAACGACAGCTGTTCCGGCGGCGGCGCAAAGGCCGCCCTCAGATCCGACCGATCCAGGCTCTGATTGGGTGACCAGCCCTCCGCCACAATGAAGGATCGCACCTTTTTCAGCGAAACGCCGAGACGTGTCAGATCCTCCAGCCGCACACGCCTGTGCCGACGCGCAGAGACCAGCCTGTTGACTGTCTTGGTCCCCAGACCCGGCACCCGCAGCAGGGTTTCCCGATCAGCCTTGTTGACATCGACGGGAAAGCGGTCGCGATTGGCGAGCGCCCAGGCGAGCTTTGGATCGAGGTCCAGATCGAGCATCCCGCCCTCCCCGATCGAGGTAATTTCCTCGACGGAGAAGCCATAGAAGCGGTAGAGCCAGTCTGCCTGATAGAGCCGGTGCTCCCGCATCAACGGCGGCTTGATCAGCGGCAGGTTGCGCGAACTGTCGGGGATCGGACTGAAAGCCGAATAGTAGACACGCTTCAGGCCGTAGCTACTGTAAAGCCGGGCGCTCGATCCGATGATGGTCGCATCACTCGCGCCATCAGCGCCGACGATCATCTGGGTACTCTGGCCACCCGGCACAAACGTCTTGCGCCGCCCAGTCAAGGTCGGTTCGCGCGCCTCTTCGATCTTCAGCCTGAGATCGCCCATAGAGCGCCGAATGTTGACCGGCCGCTTCTCCGGCGCATAGCGCTCCAGTCCATGATCGGTCGGAAGCTCGATATTGATCGACAGGCGATCCGCATAGAGCCCCGCCTCCTCGACCAGATGAGCCGAGGCCTCGGGGATCGTCTTTAGGTGGATGTAACCTCGGAAATCATGCTTTGTCCTCAGATCCCTGGCGACCTTGACCATTTCCGCCATGGTATCGTCCGAAGACCGGATGATACCGGAGGAGAGAAAGAGGCCCTCGATGTAATTGCGCCTGTAAAACTCGATCGTTAGCCAGACGACCTCGTCAGGCGTGAAGCGCGCCCGCTCCACATTGCTCGACGACCGATTGATGCAATAGGCGCAATCGTAAATGCAGAAATTGGTCAGCAGGATCTTCAGGAGCGAAATGCACCGACCATCCGGCGCATAGGCATGGCAGATGCCCGCCCCTTCGGTTGACCCCAAGCCTCCGGACGCAGCCGAATCGCGCCGCGTGGTTCCACTCGATGCACACGAAGCATCGTATTTGGCGGCATCCGACAGGATGGCCAAGCGTTCTTTCAGCGATTTCTTCATGACGATGTTCTTTATATGTTCCATGCGCGGACGTCAAGTCGCGTATCGCCCCGTGAAGGCGGTGACCGCGCAGGCTGGTGAGCCGAAAATGTTGGCGAGGCAAACAGCCCACGCGCACTGCAGCGTGCAGGCGCATCCCGCCGCTGAAACAGCAGATTGAGAGGAAATGATTGCTAAACAAAGGCTTGAATGCTTTCTTGGCGCGCGTCACCTGGCACCGACTGCTCCACTCGAAAACTCTGGAAATATAAGAACGCAATCTGCTATAGTCTGCGCAACATGATTTGTGACAAGGTTCCGTAGCCATGCTTCGGAACCTGTTTTCTTTTGTGCTCGCGCAGGCGGCCATGAAGACGAAGGAAGAGGAAATGGTAGACAAGGTTCCGATGACGCAGAACGGCTTCGTCAAGCTCAGCGAAGAGCTGCGCTGGCGTCAGCAGGAGGAGCGTCCACGCATCATCGAGGCGATTGCGGAAGCGCGCGCCCATGGCGACCTTTCCGAAAATGCCGAATATCATGCGGCTAAGGAAGCACAGAGCCACAACGAGGGTCGCGTTGGCGAACTCGAAGACCTGATTGCCCGTGCGGAGGTCATCGACCTTGCCAAGATGTCCGGCTCCAAGATCAAGTTCGGCGCCACCGTCAAGCTGATCGACGAAGACACCGAAGAAGAGAAGACCTACCAGATCGTCGGTGACCAGGAAGCTGATGTGAAGGAAGGCAGGATCTCGATTTCCTCCCCGATCGCACGTGCGCTGATTGGCAAGGAAGTTGGCGACAATATCGAAGTCGTGGCGCCGGGCGGCTCCAAGGCCTACGAGATCCTTGCGGTGAAGTGGGGCTGAGAGGCCAATCCAGCTGATGCCCAAGACGAAGACCTACGTGGATCCCGCCAGGATCCACGTCATCGCCCCAAACTTCAAGCAACGTCTGTCCGGCGTCACATCGACGATTATCCAACTCGTTCCGGTGCAAAATCGTCTCGGCCAGAAAGTGGCCGTGCTCGGGCCTGGATTGCCGGCGCACCTGCCCCATCTGCGCTTTCGCGACCTCTGGAAACTCTGGCGGCGCCCCGAGGGAGCAGATCACCGCATATGGCATGCCCGCCGCAACATCGAAATGCTACCCGGCATCCTGATGCGCGACCTCCTGCGCATGCCGTTGAAGCTCGTTTTCACCTCGGCCTCGCAGCGAAAACACAGTGGCTGGACGAAATTCCTGATCCGCCAGATGGACGCCGTAATCGCAACGAGCGCCAAGACCGCACAATATCTCGAAGTGCCCAACACCGTGGTCATGCACGGGATCGACTGCGACCGCTTTCGCCCCGCCGATGACAAGGCCGCCGCCAAACGCGCCTGTGGCCTGGACCCTGATCTGCGCTATGTCGGATGTTTCGGCCGGATCCGCCATCAGAAGGGCACAGACCTCTTCGTCGACGCCATGATCGCCCTCCTCCCGAGCCATCCCGGCTGGTCGGCCATCATCGCCGGGCGCGCAACACCGCAACACATGGCGTTCGAAGAAGAACTCAAGGCCAAAGCCGCAGCAGCCGGCCTCGTCGATCGCATCCTCTTCGTCGGCGAACACAAGAACATCGACGACTGGTACCGAACCCTCGACCTCTTCGTCGCCCCCCAACGCTGGGAAGGCTTCGGCCTGACACCGCTGGAAGCCATGGCAACGGGCGTACCCGTGGTGGCGACGGATGTGGGGGCGTTTGCGGAGTTGCTCGCCGGAGGCGGGCCTGATGTTGGGACGCTGATCAAGAGCGACGACCTACCGATCATCACGGGCGCTATCAAGGCATGGATCGAGGAGCACGCAAGGTACGAACAACAATTATCGCGAGATCACGCCACAGGCCGCTTCGCCATAGAAAACGAAGCGAACCGGTTGGGCGAGGCATACGGGCTGCACCTAGATCGAAGTAATTAAGAGACCTCATAGGTTGTTACTTGGTCGCAGGCAGGCAACTGAACGATGCCATCTCGCAGCAACCATTGATCCAAGCCCTTTTCAGCCCACATCAAACCCAATTCGCGGGTTCGCTCCTTCACGCTTTGGCTGACTTCACGCATGGCAGGCGTATTGTAGGGTCTCTCATGATGAAGATGTAAAGCAAGAGCCGCATAGCGAATTCTCTTCACTTTCAAGCCATAACTGTTGAGTCGCAGACCAAACTCAACATCAAGCCCACCGTAGCCCATTTCCTCATTAAAGCCATTGACAGCAATAGCTTCGGTCCTCAAGCAAGAAGCAGAATGCCCATTCCAGCTAGGCCGTGCGGTCGAAACAGCATCCAAGAAAGCTGCGAACTTATTCTTCGCAAGGACTTTCAGCAGGCCTGCATCAATCTTTACACCATGCCTGATAAGCCAATTTGCGGAGAAGGCCTCCTGCGAGGTAATTGCATCCTTCGTTATTGCCGCACTGACATGCTCTGACAACTTGTAATATGATCCAGACAGAAAACGTCCGGAAACTGCTTTCTCTACGTGAACATCTACAAAGTCGTTCCTGACCACGCAGTCGCCATCCGTAAAAATCACTCTCTTACCGCTCGCCACGGCCAAGGCCTTATTCAGTATGCGGCATTTGTTAAAGCCATCGTCTGGTTGCCAGACATGCTTCAACCTAACGGGAGCATGCCGAGCTAAACGCTCTATGGCCTCTCGCGTGGCGACCGAGGATCCGTCGTCCGCTATGACAATCTCGAAATCTTTTCGACTCTGGGCAAAAAGCCCCCACAAAACACACTCGAGGGCCTGCGGCCAATTATAAGTTGTAACGATTACTGACGCTGAAAGTTCAGGCCGCAATTCTTGTTCATTTACAAACGCGCTCATCAATTGAATCGTAAAGCTCCGTAATGTTCCACCATCGCGCGAACGGCTCGATCGTTCCCGCCATCCCTAATGTTAACCGACTGCAATTGTTGGGCTTGGGTATCGGGCCACTCAACTATACGCCGCCGCATACCCAGCACCAATGGCGCGCTTCCCATCAATCGATGCATCCAGTAGAACCAAATGTCATCGCCATGCGGACACAATGCCTGATACAGATCACGCTCCAGTACATCGCGATGAAAGCATGCACTATCATACAAGATACCATGAACCCCGGTCGGAAAAATCCGATCTGATGCCTCTCTGCGACTTACCGCGTGATCCCAATCTCCGTAGGAAGCGATCTCACCGTCGCAGAAAGTGATCTTGTGCGCGCGATGACAGACAACGGGATTTCCGCTCGACAGGTGCGCCTCGACGAGCTCCTCAAGCCAAGTCCCCCAATAGTAAACATCGTCATCCGCCGTCACGATGACTGATTCAGGGAACCGCTGTAACGCCGGTATCAGCTTTTTATAGGAACGCGTATCCTCGACCGGCTCAATCACCAAACCGGCTGAGCGCAATTCGATGACGTCCGGTGGCAAGCTGGCCATCTGCTCCCGAGCGACCCAGAGCACGACCATATCGGGTTTCATTGTCTGATTTAACAGGCACAACAAGGTTTTCGACAGAGTAGGGAAACGGGCCTCGTAACTGGTAAGCGAAACAATCAACTTCTTGTCCAGCGGATGTGTCCGCTGAACAAGCGTCGCCTCGATACGCCGCCTCAACTCACGCTCAGCCGTTTGCAAACGCATGCCGCGCTTAAAACGCCTAAACCAATCCTTAGCGATCAATTTTCACACCCCGACGTCCAAGCACGGCGTAACCAGTCAACATTTCCAATGCGGCGATACCATTTATGCCCACCCCCATCCAAGACTTCCTGCATCTTTGGATTCCCTGCAAACACAACTATCTTTGCCCCTTCGGGCAACGAGGGGGCAGCAAAGTAACTTCGCAATCCACGCGGTACGCACGCATTTTTAAAACTTACACACCAACCCTTTGGCCAATACGTAAGGCCACCCCGCTCCGCCACTTTGGCACTCTGGAATTGCTGGCTTATTTCGTATCTGGCCAGTGCATCATCAACGTCTGCGACCAGCGACTCGTAAATGTAGGCATGTGCACCAATCTCATATCGAAAGACTGAGCTGTTTCCGACAGAATGTAGAAATCTGTCACGTTTTGGATTTAGGCGGCGCAAAGGCTTGGGCCTGAACAGATCATCGTCCCTCACGATGAGGAAATCGCCTTCCACATCAAAAAAACTATCAAGCTCGTTCAAGACAACAAGATCAAGATCGAGGAAGAGCGCGGTGCCGGTTAGACCAAACAGATCGCTCCGAAACAAACCGAGCTTTCGCCACCTACGATCTTTTTTACCGGAAGGAAGGTCTAATTCTGGAATTGGAAGGATCTCTACCCCAGGCACAATACCGTGAGGATCATCTGTGAAACAAACCATACGATACGGTCGCCGCAGATGCTTTCTCACCCCTTCAGCAAGATTATTGACATATTCGGGACCGTAGAGATCCCCCCACTTCATGCAGAGGATAAGAACCGGATCAACCATTTCAATCAACCAACAACTGCGTTTATGTTTCAGCCAGATTCAGGACGGCTTGGTGAAAGGCGGCATTGACGCCCCTGCACTCGCTCAAAACAGCCTCTGGATCACCTTTAGCTAGCCCCAACGCCTGCCCAAGACTTTGCCTCCAATCCGACAAGTCATCCACCTGAATAAAGCTGTAACGATGCGAGAGAAACTTGCTCGCATTGGGCATAGCTATGACAGGTTTTCCGAGCAATGTCGCCCAACACAAACCATGGTAGCTATTGGTTACAAGACAAAATCCAGAAGATATAAGATCGAAAACCTTACGGAATCGATGTTCCGTCCACTTTTTACTTCCAGCCTTGATATTCGTAAGCGTCGGAATCCCATCAAAGTTAGCGAGCTAGCTCGCAGCTTCCTGACCATGCAGGAAGGCAACCACTTCATGACGAGGTTCAACGCGCCTATCAAAAACTGGATCCATACAACTCACACGAGGAACCCAGGGGTATGGACCATGAAAATCGCGAACACCCACCAAAGCAAACTTGGATAGGAATGCAGGATATTTTTCGACCGCGGCATCTTTATACCATTCTCGAAATCCCTTGATCCTATTGTGCCCGGCACCCCAGACGACCACCTTGCCACCGGCATCGGCAAACGCATCCAAAAAGATCAAAACGTCGGAATGGATGGAATGCTTGTCAAAGGAAATCAGCCCGCCGCCACCAAAAATGACAGTCTTGCCTGCCAACAACCTAAGGCCAGCCGCAACTCCCTCTTCACGCAACAATTCGACCATATGACGGCAAGACACCACAGGACAGTCACCGAAATCTCCGCCAAAGTAGGACTTTGGGCAAGCTTTCAGGTCGCCAATATTATTGGTCACGGAGTGAATGAAGACGTAGCCGGAACGAGCTATTTGTCTCTTCAAAAACTCACGCTTTACTCTGCGTAGTAAATTTGCAGCCATGAATTATGCCCTCAATTCAACAGTGCAATGGCCATCGCACCGCCCTCAAATCTCCACCAGCCCCATCTTCTTCACCTGGCGGATCGTGAGCATCGTCCGGACGGTATCCACATGCTCATTCGCCGTCAGCACTTCGATGACGAAATCCTGGAAACGGGTCAGATTTTCGGCAACGCAGTGAAGCAGGAAATCGCTGTCGCCGTTGACCATCCAGGCCTGGCGAACGATGGGCCAGCTGTCGGTTGCCGCGGCAAAGGCCTTCAGGTTGGTTTCCGACTGATGCTTCAGGCCAACCATGCAGAAGGCGACGAGATCGTAGCCGAGCTTGGTTCCGTTGAGAATGGCGTGATAGCTCTCGATCACACCGGCTTCTTCGAGCTTGCGCACGCGCCTGAGGCAGGGCGGCGCGGAAATGCCGACACGTTCCGACAATTCGACATTTGTCATGCGCCCGTCCTGCTGCAATTCCTTGAGAATGCGCAGATCAATGGCGTCGAGTTCTATTTTGAGCACACGCGCTCCTTCCGAATGAGTGTGCGTTATCTACCTGAAACGCAGCAAGACGCAAGAATCCGTCGCACTCACGCACACTTATTGCGCATACAGCCGCCAATGCCCTGTTGCTAATGCATTCGCGGCCTTGAATTGCCCGCATCTTCGATCCTAAATGGGCGGAACAAATACGCAGCAGGCTTGGGCGAGTGGGCTACACTCCGCATGGATAGAGGCCGCTGCAGGTCGAAAGGATTTCAGACATGACTGCCCGCCACACCAAGGTATTGATCATCGGTTCCGGCCCGGCCGGATACACCGCCGCGATCTATGCCGCTCGCGCGATGCTGAAGCCCGTGTTGATTGCCGGTATGGAACAGGGTGGCCAGTTGATGATCACCACGGATGTGGAGAATTATCCAGGCTTCGCCGATCCCATCCAGGGCCCGTGGCTGATGGAACAGATGCTCGGCCAGGCCAAGCATGTCGGCGCCGAGATCGTCAGCGATCTGGTAACCGAAGTTGACACCAGCCGCCGCCCCTTCACCGTCAACACAGATAGTGGCCAGATCTGGACCGCAGATACCTTGATCATCTGCACGGGTGCCAAGGCCAAATGGCTGGGCATCGAGAGCGAGCAGCATTTCCAGGGCTTCGGCGTCTCGGCCTGCGCCACTTGTGATGGCTTCTTCTACCGCAACAAGGATGTCATCGTCGTTGGCGGCGGCAATTCCGCCGTCGAAGAGGCGCTCTATCTGTCGCATATCTGCAAGTCGGTCACGGTCGTACATCGCCGCGACAGCTTCCGCTCGGAAAAGATCCTGCAGGAGCGCCTGTTCGCCAAGGAGAATATTCGCGTCCTGTGGAACACCACTGTTGACGAAATCACCGGCGCCCCGGCCAAGCCGCCCATGCCGCCCTCCGTCTCCGGCGTAAAGCTGAAGGACCAGTTGAGTGGCGCGGTCACAGAGATGCCGATCGACGGCGTGTTCGTGGCGATCGGCCATGCACCGGCTGTCGAGCTGTTCAAGGGCAAGCTGAAGCTCAAGGAGAACGGCTATCTCTGGACGGCACCGGACTCGACAGCCACGGACGTTGAGGGAATCTACGCCGCTGGCGACGTCACCGACGACGTGTTCCGTCAGGCGATCACCGCGGCCGGCATGGGCTGCATGGCAGCGCTTGAAGCCGAACGCTTCCTGACGGCAGCTGCAATTGACAGCACGCGACAGGCGGCGGAGTAAACATGATGAGAGGAGCCGGAATGCCGCTGGACTGGGACAAGCTGCGCATCTTCCACGCCGCAGCCGAAGCCGGCTCCTTCACCCATGCAGCCGACAAGCTGCATCTGTCGCAATCGGCAATCAGCCGCCAGGTCTCGTCGCTGGAGCAGGATATCGGGGTCAAGCTGTTCCACCGCCATGCGCGTGGCCTGATCCTCACCGAACAGGGCGAGCTGCTGTATCGCACTGCCCACGACGTTCTTCTCAAGCTGCAGACCGTGAAGATGCAGCTGACCGAAACCACGGAAAAGCCTTCCGGCAAACTGCGTGTGACGACAACCGTCGGCCTCGGCCAGGGCTGGCTGACCGACAAGGTCCAGGAATTCCTCCAGCTCTATCCGGAAATGTCGATCCAGCTGATCCTCGACAACGAGGAACTGGACGTCAACATGCGTCACGCCGACTGCGCCATCCGCTTGCGCCAGCCGCAGCAGTCGGATCTGATCCAGCGCAAGCTGTTCACCGTGCATATGCACGTCTATGCCGCACCGTCCTACATCAACCGCTATGGCGAACCGCAGACGATTGAAGATCTCGACGACCACCGGATCATCACCTTCGGCGAGCCGGCACCGAACTACCTGCTCGATGTCAACTGGCTTGAAGTGGCCGGACGATCATCAGACAATCCGCGCCAGCCGCATCTTCAGATCAACAGCCTCACCTCGATCAAACGCGCCTGCCTGCTGGGCATTGGCATCGCCATGCTCCCCGATTACATCGTGGGCCGCGACCCGGGCCTGTTGCAGCTGGTGACGAGCGCCGACGTGCCGTCCTTCGACACCTATTTCTGCTATCCAGATGAGATCAAGAACGCGGCAAAGCTCAAGGCATTTCGAGATTTCATCGTTGCCAAGGCGCGAAACTGGAATTTCTGAGCCTATAACCCACTGATTTTCGTGGGTTACACACACAGTCCTGCAAGTGACGCATGCCTGACATGCATAAAAATGCATTGCCGACTGCACAAGAAAACACCATATCGCACACAGCTGATGCACATGGTGGCTTTTTCCTCCCAGTTCCACCGCAGCAGCTGTTCCCCTCTGGAGGTTTTTGACCTTCACAATTTAAAAGGGCCCTGGTTTTCCGGTGGCCCTCTTTTTTTGCCTTATCGATGGAACAATGGCTTCCCGCCATGCGTCTTTACGTCAACCGGGACCGCAAGATGCGGTCCTCAATGATGATCGAGCAAAGCCAATTCCTAAACAAGAAGACGGCATGGAGGAAACATGGTCCTGGAGGACGTGATGAAGGCCCTTGCGCATCCTGCGCGCATGGACATTCTGGTCTGGCTGAAGCAGCCGGACGAATATTTCGGTGTGTCTCAGGAAGATGCAACGGATGGCATCAGCGCCGGACAATTCGAACGCTCGGGCCTGTCGCAATCTGCCGTCTCCGCCCATCTGGCCACCTTGCAGCGCGCCGGCCTGATCCACTCTAAGCGTGTCGGCCAGAGGGTGTTGTATCGCCGGGATGAAAATACCATTTCCGCCTTCATCCAGGCCTTGAACCAGGTGCTATAGAACCCCACATCGCGGCCTCCGATGTCCTCCCTCCCCATATCGGCCAATCCCGCGAGGTTTCATGTCTAAGCTATTCGAACCGACAACCATCGGCAGCATTTCCGTCGCCAATCACATCGCCATGGCGCCACTGACCCGCAATCGGTCGCCGGGTGCCATTCCGAACGATCTTAACGTCGAATACTATAGTCAGCGTGCAACTGCCGGTCTGATCGTGTCCGAAGGCACAGCCATCACCCATCAAGCCCAAGGTTATGCGGACGTACCTGGTCTTTATAAGACCGAGGCGATCGAAGGCTGGAAGCGCGTCACCGACGCCGTACATGCCGCAGGCGGCAAGATCGTCACCCAGCTCTGGCACGTTGGACGGATTTCCCACACCTCGCTGCAGCCTGATGGCGGCAAGCCGGTGGCACCGTCCGCGATTGCGGCTAAGTCGAAAACCTATGTGCTGAACGAAGACGGCACCGGCGCCTTCGTCGAAACTTCAGAACCGCGCGCTCTTGATCTGGCCGAAATCCCGACTTTGATCGAGGACTATCGCAAGGCCGCGCGCTCGGCGATCGAAGCCGGTTTCGACGGCGTCGAGATTCACGCCGCAAACGGCTACCTTCTCGAACAGTTCATGCGCTCGAACAGCAACCATCGTGACGATCAGTATGGCGGCCCCATCGAAAACCGCATTCGCCTGACGCTGGAAGTGGTCGCAGCCGTCACGGCCGAAATCGGAGCCGATAAAACCGGCATTCGCATCTCGCCGACAACACCGGCCAACGACGTATCCGATCCGGATCCGAAGGCGCTCTACACAGCATTGGTCGAAGGCCTCACTGAATACAGCCTTGCCTTCATTCATGTGATCGAGGGCGCGACCGGCGGCCCGCGCGATGTTCTCCCCTTCGACTGGGCTGCTCTAAAGGCCGCCTATCGGGCAGCTGGCGGCAAGGCTGTCTGGATGGTGAACAATGGCTATGATCGACAGTCTGCAATCGACGCCGTCGAGAGCGGCTATGCCGATGTCGTGGCTTTCGGTCGGCCGTTCATCTCCAATCCGGATCTGGTTCGTCGACTGGAAGAAGATGCCAGCTGGAACGAACTGGACGGCGCAACGCTCTATGGCGGCGGCGCCGAAGGCTACACGACATACCCGACACTCGGCTGACATCGCAGCCATCGGTCAGATCCTGGGGCTCCCGATGCAGGTCGGGAGCCCTTTCTCTCTCTGCGGATTAAAAGGCATCACCCTTCCACACCCGCTCGAAAGGGCTGCCCTGTGGAAAATGCGGCGCTGGTTGGCGACATGCATCCAAGACTGGCCAAAGTCGTGGAGACTGCGACATCGAGCGGCGTATGCGGCTCGCCTCCCAGAACGTCTTTCAGCCGGCAATTATCGAGGCGGACGGTCTCGCGCCAAAGATAGCGCATTTCATGCAATTCCCTGAGCAGCGGCACAAAGGGGCGCAGCAAGCCGGCCAGCCGCCAGGGAAACGAGAAGATGGGAATGCTGGGCCGTCCAACCGCGCGCCCGATGGCCTTGGCCATCTGCAGCCCGTCCACATCGAAGTGTCCATCCATGTGAAAGCGCGCGAACATCGGCAGCTCGTCTGCAAGTTTGAGCAACTGCATGAAGGTCTCCGCCACATCCGGCAAATAGGCCCAGGCATGGCCTGCATTCGCCCGGCCCGGATTGATGACGTACCGTACCGGTTTGCCTGGCTGTATCATTCCCTGCGCGAACCAGTTGTTGCCAGCACCGGGACCGAAGAAATCCCCTGCCCGAACCAGGAGCACCGGCGTCCCTTGCGATGCGGCCGCTTCGAGGCGGCGCTCGAGCGCAACCCTGATCCGGCCTTTGACCGTCAGCGGCGCCTGAACACTATCCTCGGAAAGCTGCGGAAAAGCATCAGGCCCGTAGTTATAAACCGTCCCCGGCATCAAGATGTGAGCCCCGACTGAGGATGCAGCGGCAATCGTGTTGTCGAGCATGGGCAGGACCAATTCGCCCCAATTGCGATAGCCCGGAGGGTTCACCGCATGCACGATGACGTACGCCGCGCTTGCTGCGCGCAAGACATCGGCCGCGACCATCGCGTCGCCCTTGACCCACTCATAGGCTGGAAAACGCTCTGCCTGGGCATCCGGATTCCGGTGCATGGCGCGCACCCGGTAGCCATTGTCGAGCAGTGCTTTTGCGAGCGCCCCACCAATACCACCTGTTGCACCGAGAACCAGCGCCAGAGGCCGAGAAACGCCATGGCTCATATCTGTCATCATCGTCATCTCCTGTTTCGATGAGCAGACAATCCCACGGAGGCGAGGTAATCCAAATTGCCTTAATTCGGCGATCTGCTATACATTTTTGCATGAGGGACAACGATATCAGTTGGGATCACTATCGGACCTTTCTCGCCGTGCTGGAGACCGGCTCGCTTTCGGCTGCCGCCCGCAGTCTCGGCCTGACGCAACCCACAGCCGGGAGACATATCGAAGCGCTTGAAGACGCCTTTGGCGGTCGACTCTTCCTGCGCGGGCCGCAAGGCCTGCTGCCAACAGAAAAGGCTGCATCCATGCGCGGGCATGCGCAGACCATGGCGGCGATGTCGGCATCGCTGGCCCGCATCGCGTCGGGCGACATGGAAAGCATTCGGGGAACCGTACGCATCAGTGTCAGCGAAATCATGGCCGTCGAGGTCCTGCCGCCGATCCTCACCGACTTGCAGGAGCTCCACCCCGATCTCCAGATTGAATTATCCGCCTCTGACAGCGTCGAGGATCTGCTGCAACAGGAGGCGGATATCGCGATCCGAATGGTTCGACCCAGCCAATCCACCCTGATCAGCCGCCGTATCGGCCGCATACCGCTCGGCTTCCATGCCCATCGCCGCTACCTGGAAAAGCATGGTACTCCAGCACACATCACCGATCTGTCGGCACATCGGCTGATTGGTTTCGACCGGCAACTCGCCTATATCCGCGACATCCTGAAGTCTCGCCAGGACTTAGCTACGCTGCAATTTGCCTTCAGGGCCGATAGCAACCTTGTCCAGTTCGCCGCCATCCGTGCAGGCCTGGGCATCGGCATGTGCCAGAACGCGATTGCCGCCCGTGAGCCCGATCTGGTCGAAGTCCTGCCCGGCAGCCTGGACTTGTCGCTGGAAACATTTGTGGTGATGCATGAAAGCCTGCGCAGCACACCGCGCCACAGGGCAAGCTTCGACGCGCTGGTGAAGGGGCTGCACGACCATATGAGCGGCACGGCAAATCAAAGGGAGCCGAAAAGTCATCGGGACACGTAGGCCTGACACACATGACATGCCGGCCAGATAACCATATTCGAGACTGGGCTCACGTCAGGCCTGAGCTGGCGGCCCGTTCTCATAATCGTCGATCATCTCGACTTCGGGGCGATCACCACCATCACTGTACTCTTCGCGCCAGCGACCATTCTCGTCCTGGTAGCTGATCGTGACCGGCTCGTCGCCAACCTGCTGCTCTGCCATGACAATTCGAACGGCCTCAAGAGCCTGATCGTGAGTCGCAAAGGTCTCCGAATAGGCGCCATTAAGCCGATAGGCCCAACCGCCATCATGAGGAACGATCTCGTAAATGATCTTCACCATGCGCTTTCTCCTTGGCTTCGAGGATTATTCCATCAAATCAGCCTAGGCGCAAATGGAGCAGGGAGGCAAAGAGCCGCTCGCCCGAATGCCAATGGGCGCTGCATCCGAGATGGCGGCGGATTGTCGCGAACCGAAGCAACACAACCAGCCTCCTTCACCGGCTGCCCTCCAGCAATTGCAGGCAAGCGCTGCTTCATACCGCTGGAACTTTTGTGGAAACCTGCCGTTGACGGGGCACGGATTTCGCCCACGGAGGGTGGTCCGCCGCATTGTCAACACGATGCGGTTGAAGATCGCCACCACGGGTCACCGGGGGGCTAACTCGGGAGTCGGATGTGAGAAGATTGGACGTTATCGACGGCATGCGGGGCTACTTCCTCGTATTCATGCTGATCAACCATCTGGTTTTCGCCGGCGGTCTGTGGCTGGTGGAGATCAACCACAGAAACCTTGCATTCGTCGAAGATGCTCAGGGCTTTGTCTTCCTGTCCGGCCTGTTGACCGGGATGGTCTATGCCCGCAAGATGATCAAGGACGGCTACATCGTCGGCCGTGATCGCATCTGGTCGCGGGCCTTGGAGCTCTACAAATACGCGATGGGCATCATCCTGGTGGTGCTCATTCTGCAGATCGCCCTGCCCAGTGGCGCAGCCGCATGGCAGAATTGGCTTGGGCCCACCAGCCTGTTCGACGTTGCGACATTGGCGCCGGTTGCGACCTTCCTGGTGCAACCGACCTTCATGGACATCCTGCCGCAATACATCGTCTACATGCTCTTTGCGCCCATGGTGATCTGGCTTTGCCTGCGCGGCCAGTGGCTTGGCGTGATGATCGGCTCACTCCTCATCTGGCTCTCAGCACAGCTTGGCCTGCAAAGGCTAATCACCTACCCGCTCAATGAATGGATTGCCGGCAATACGGGCCAGGAGGGGCTGCGCGTCAGCTTCAATCTGCTCGGCTGGCAGATCGTCTTCTTCGCTGGCATTGTCGCGGGCACGCTGACATCGATGCAGAAGATCGAATGGCAGAAGGTCTTCGACCCGAACCGTGCAACGCTTGCCTGGACAGCACTCGCCATCACCCTGTTCTTCCTGCCGCTGCGCATTGCCACAGCCCATGGCCTGATGCCGGGCGTTGTCCTGGAAAAGTTCGGTCTGATGGAAGTGCGAGCAGATTTCGGGCCGGTCTATCTCATCAACTTCGCCGCCGTCGCCTATGGCCTCGCCTGGCTGCTGATTGCAGGCCCGCGCCACCAGAACGCAACGATCCAGAAGATCGCGGCCTTCCTGACCAGCCTGTTCACACTGAACTTCCTGCAGCTGTTGGGCCGCCATTCGCTGCAGATCTATGTCTGGCACGTGCTGATCGTCTATGTCGTCTACTATCTCGACGGCCGCAGCCCAGAACTGTCCCAACTCACCAAGACGGTGATCGCCCTGGCCGCGTTGGCACTGCTCACCCTGCCTGCCCTCTGGAGAGACCGCGAGCGGCTCTTTGGACAGTCCACCCTGCTTGGCCCCTGGCTGAAAGGCACGGCCTGACAGACTTGCAGACTGACAGACACGCAAAAGCGACAATGCGGCGCCTCGGTGCCGCTTTTCTTTGAGCCGTCGCCTCCGGCGATCACGCAGAATAAAGCAATCTTGAACGCGCCTGCCCGTGTTTCGTGGAACGGACGCCATACATCCCCCGTTGAACCTGTCGCCCCCTGGGCACACCGACAGACTCTGCAATTTTACGGGAGATCCTCATGAAGCCGCTACCCCTTATCCTCGCATCCACGATGCTGACAGCGGGGATTATCGCCGCACCGGCCTTTGCCCAGACCTCGGGCACGCCAGTCGAAACAGGGTCGGCCAATGCACCGGACCAGAAACCCGCCTTCGACAACCAGACCCGCGCACCGCAGCCGGCCCAGATGCCCAAGATCAAGACAGAGGTCGTGGCAGACGCCCTGCCCCATCTCTGGGCCATGGAGTTCCTGCCGGATGGCCGCATGCTGGTGACGGCCAAGCAGGGCGACATGCATATCATTTCCAAGGATGGCAAACCCGGCCCGGCCATTGAAGGTCTACCGGATGTCTATGCCGAAGGTCAGGGCGGCCTGCTCGACGTCGCGCTTGCACCGGACTATGGCACGTCAGGCAAGATCTTCTTCTCCTTTGCCGAACCGCGCGATGACGGCAACGGCACTTCTGTCGCATCAGCCCGGCTTGTCGTTGACGAAGCGGGTGGCGGAAAGCTGGAAGATGTGGCCGTGATCTTTCGCCAGATGCCGACTTATAGCGGCAACAAGCATTTCGGTTCACGTCTGGCCTTCGGTCCGGCAGGTGAATTGTATGTCACGGTCGGCGAGCGATCGGATGCAGAGCCCCGCGTCCAGGCACAGGACCTGGCAAGCGGCCTCGGCAAGATCTTCCGCATCAGCCAGACTGGTGAAGCCCTGCCCGACAATCCCTTCGCCGGCAGGGAAGGCGCCCAGCCGGAAATCTGGTCGCTCGGCCATCGCAACCTGCAATCGGCCACGGTCGACGACAAGGGACGCCTCTGGACGGTAGAGCATGGCCCGCGCGGTGGTGACGAACTGAACCTGCCGCAAGCCGGCAAGAACTACGGCTGGCCCGAAGTCACCTATGGCGTCGAATACAGCGGCGACAAGGTCGGCGACGGCGTGACCCAGATGGCGAATACGGAACAGCCGGTCTACTACTGGGATCCGGTTATCGCCCCCTCAGGCATGGCCTTCTATGGCGGCGATGCCATCCCCGAGTGGAAGGGCGCATTCCTCGTCGGTGGACTGGTGAGCCAGGGCGTCGTCGTTCTCCACATGGAGAACGACCGGGTCAAGCATGAGGAGCGCCTCGACCTCAATGCTCGCATTCGCGACGTCAAGGTTGGCCCCGATGGCGCCGTCTATGCCGTAACCGAACAGCGCGGTGGCGGCAACTCGACCATTCTGAAACTGACGAAATCCTGAGAGACGAACCCACCCAAACGAAAGGGCCCGCGATTGCGGGCCCTTTTGCTGTTTCAGACAAAGTGTCCAGACGCTTACTTCAGCGAGGCACAGAAACGCTGGATACGGCTGCAAGCCTCCTCCAGCTTGGCATTCGAGGTGGCGTAGGAGACGCGGAAGTTCGGGCCGAGGCCGAAGGACGAGCCGTGAACGGTGGCGACACCTTCGGTGGCCAGCAGCTCCATGACGAAGTCTTCATCATTGGCGATGACCTTGCCCGACGGTGCAGTCTTGCCGATGAGGGCGGCGCAGGACGGGTAAACGTAGAAAGCGCCTTCCGGCTTCGGGCATACGATGCCAGAGGCCTGGTTCAGCATCGAGACGACGAGGTCGCGGCGCTCTTCGAAGGCCTTCTTCGATTCCGTGATGAAGTCCTGCGGACCGTTCAACGCTTCGACGGCCGCCCACTGGGCAACCGAGCAGGCACCCGAGGTCTGCTGGCCCTGGATCATGTCCATGGCCTTGATCAACGGCAGCGGGCCGGCGGCATAACCGATACGCCAGCCGGTCATCGCATAGGCCTTGGACACGCCGTTCATCGTGAGCGTGCGGTCGTAGAGAGCCGGCTCGACCTGTGCCGGCGTGTAATAGACGAAATCGCCGAACACGAGGTGCTCATACATGTCGTCGGTCAGAACCCAAACATGCGGATGCTTCATCAGCACGTCCGTCAGCGCCTTCAGCTCCTCCTTGCTATAGGCGGCACCCGACGGGTTCGACGGCGAGTTGAACATGAACCACTTGGTCTTCGGCGTGATCGCCTTGTCCAGCTGCTCTGCAGTCAGCTTGAAATTGTTCTCGATCGTGGTTTCGACAAAAACCGGCGTGCCACCGCACAGCGCAATCATTTCCGGATAGGACACCCAGTACGGCGCCGGGATCACCACTTCATCGCCCGGATTGATCGTTGCCATGAAGGCGTTGAACAGAATCTGCTTGCCGCCGGTGCCGACGATCACCTGCTCCGGCTTGTAGTCGAGACCGTTCTCGCGCTTGAACTTGTCGGCAATCGCCTTGCGCAGCTCCGGAATGCCGGCAACCGGCGTGTACTTCGTTTCGCCACGCGCGATGGCAGCGACAGCCGCATCCTTGATATTCTGCGGCGTGTCGAAGTCTGGCTCGCCAACGGAAAGCGAAATGACGTCTTTGCCCTGCGCTTTGAGTTCCCGGGCCATCTGCGTGACGGCGATGGTCGCGGAAGGCTTGATGCGGGAAAGGGCGTCGGCGAGGAAAGCCATTGTACGGGTCCTGAGCTGATTGAACATCGACCCCGGTCCCCGGGGCCTCAGGTCCAAGCTCTATGGCGAAAGCGGCCCGCCCTTTCAAGGAAAAAGGCGCCACCGCGACAGAAAACACCGTGAGCGCCTTAATCACCATCGTGGCGTCGACACCACAGCGAGTTGCAAAAATCCGTGACTTCGCGGTGCCGCCACAATTCCGACCCGCAATGCAGGCGAGATGACCGGATCGAAACCTCGTATAGAGTCATGCCCGCCATGAAGGATCTTGATCTCGATTTGCCCGCCACCCCCTCACGCCGCCCGTGGCGGCATGCGATCATGGCGACACTTCTGCTTGGCGCTGGCCTTGTCGCCTTCGAAGCAAGTGAAGCCGCTCAGGAGACCATCATATTGCCGCCATCGCCGGTGGTCGTGGATAGCGAAATCCTGCCACCCGTCGCCGGTGAGTTTACATCGAGCATTACGCCCAGTTCACCCCGCGTGATCGCCGGCGCCGCCCGCGCAGAAGACGCCTCGGCCATGAGCCTTGGCGAGCGCAAGGTGACAATCGCCCTCCTGCTGATTTGCTTTGGCGTGATGGCCATCGGCTCCGTCAGCCTGTGGCGGCGCGGCTTCAGGGATATGACGGAAACCAAGCGCCGTTAGGAGCATTCGCCCCGCCAGAAACAACAAGACCCTAAAATGGGCGCTTTGCGCTCTCGGTTGACCGGAAACGACGCGAAATCCGCTCTCCGTTCACACGAAAAATTTTTTAACGAAATCTGCCGTGCTTTCGCATTTTAGCAACGGTATTTGCATCGCTGGCGATATAAATTTTTACCAGCACGCCAACTGACAGTATATCGCGCCTCTTTACGCGCTATGGTCGTTGCTTTTCCGGCACCCTGCCCCTGCCGGACCGGTAAAACTTTCGCTTGCCAATTTCTTGCAAAGCAAGCAATCTTCCGCCGTTCGGGCAATTTTGCGAGCATGGGAAGACCTATAAATTGATGCGCGCCGAGGACGCTATAACAACCTCGGGCAGTATTTCGGGATCAACGTGATGTTGCGAACGAAAGGCTGCGGTAACAGGGCCCCTTTCCTCGAATGTCGACAAATGCCTGTCGCTAACCCGCTTGCGGGGAACATTGTAATGCTGCCCTTCCGAATGCGGGCAGAGAGAAAAGGACCTGACGCATGGCCGACACTGGCACTGTAAAATTCTTCAATACCGACAAGGGCTTCGGCTTCATCAAGCCGGACAATGGCGGCGCCGATATTTTCGTGCATATCTCCGCCGTACAGGCCTCGGGCCTTTCTGGCCTCACCGAAAACCAGAAGGTGAGCTACGACACCGAGCCTGACCGCCGTGGCAAGGGCCCCAAGGCCGTAAACCTCCAGGTTTCCGGTTGACCCCAATCGGACGTCTTTGAATTACGGCCCGGCATTCATGCCGGGTTTTTTCTTTTTGAAACAATTTCGCTCATTCAGCTTCCGTTCAGCCGGCCGCTCCTAATGTGGCAGCATAGCTTTTCGCACCGGATCTGGTGCAATCGTCTGAGGAACTGACGCCATGATGAAACTAGCAAAACACGCGCTGCTGGCGACCGTTGTCGCCATGGCTCCGATTGCCGCGGCCAGCCAGGCAGAAGCCGGCGACCGCTATCGCCGTCATCACAACAACGACGATGCGCTGGCGGCCGGCGTGATCGGTCTTGCAACGGGCGTTATCGTTGGCACGGCGCTTGCCAGCCCGCCGCAGCGCCGGGTCTATGTCGAAGAACAGCCGGTCTCCGTCTATGACGACTATTCGGAAGACTACTACGTCGACGACTACCCGCCGCCGCCACCGCGCCAGCCCGCCTATCGCCCGCGTCCCGTACAGCAGTCCTATGGCATCGAACCCTGGACGGGCGCATGGCATGAATACTGCAGCTCGCGCTACCGCAGCTTCAACCCGCGCACCGGCACCTATGTCGGCTATGACGGCCGCTCGCATTTCTGCACCGCAGGCTGATCGACCACGCTCGGTTGGATCAATGCAAAGAACCCGCCGGTAGGCCACCGGCGGGTTCTTTTTTGTCTACCTTACGGGAGCGATCGTTTTGGCCGGCGCGACCGCCGAGATGACGATCGCGCCAGCTCGCTGCAAGGTCAGTACGGACGGTCCGCCGCAATCTCCCCCTCGGCGGCCTGCCTATCGCCCGCGTCCCGTACAGCAGTCCTATGGCATCGAACCGTGGACGGGCGCATGGCATGAATACTGTAGCTCGCGCTATCTTAGCTTTAACCCGCGCACGGGCACCTATGTCGGCTATGACGGCTAGGTGTTGCCCCGCTATTCGCGCGACAACACCGTACTTTTTCTCAAGTCAGGGGCGATTCGCAACAATCTCGCCCTCATCTGCTTCCCGCGCCAGATAACGCTGATCAATTTCCGGAAGCGGCCCGCCTTCAATGGCCGCCTCGAAGGCTTGCAAACGCTTGTAGATCGACATCAGCTCTACAACAGTAGGCCATACGGTGATCAGGTATTGGAAGGAGCCAGACACCTGACCGAACGCGGTTGTGATCTGCTGATAGAGACCAAAAGTAATCTTCACCGCGACGATGGTCGGTACTAGCATAAATGTCAGGAACAGCGCGTCCGCTTGCATGTAAAACGAACGAGCAAGATTGAAATAGAGGTAGTGAAAATAAAGGCGGAAGTAATTCATCCGCACATTGTTGAACAGCTCGGCGACAGTCAGTGGTTGCGCCCTATCGGCGTAATCTTCGCCGTAGACGAGTTCCTTACGGTAAGCAGCTTCGACACGTTGGTTGCGGAACTCTAGCCCTGGTAGCTTAATGCCAACAACGGCGATGAGAACCGTGCCGAACACTGACCACAGCAACGCCAGCCAAACGAGGCTGTGCGGAATTGCGCCGATAATAGGCAGATCCGTCACGTAGGATGAAAGGCCGACAAGGATAGGAAGAAACGCGATCAGCGTCATTATGGCATCTATGAAACTAACGCCGAGGCCCTCGAAGGTAGACGCAAAGCGCATTGTGTCTTCCTGAACGCGCTGGGATGCACCCTCGATGTGGCGAACCCGCTCCCATTGCGACATGTAGTATTCGTTCATCGCGGTACGCCAACGAAACACGTAATGGCTAACGAAGAAGCGGACTACCACAAAGATAACGACATTAACGAAGACGATCGTACAAAATAGCAGCATCAAATCGTAAAACTGCTGCGAATTGACGCCTGGCTTACCATCTAGCGCGCGCTGCAGCAGATCGCCGAATGGGCGGCGCCAGTTATTGATGGCAACCGAACCTTGCACCCCAAAATAGGTCGTGAAGACGATGAAGAACGTTCCCCAGATTGACCAGTGGCGCCAACGGTGATCCTTGGAATAAAACTCCCAAAACAGGCCGAAAGGCACCATCCAGACCGCGGCAAACAAATAAAACCATACATAATCGCGGGTTACGAAGAATGCGATGCTGATCGGTGCCTGGAAATCCTGAGGCAGCGGCGGAAGGCCTATGGCCGTACCGAGTGCTTCGCCAACCGAATACCAGACAGCGATTGCGAGCAACGTCCAGAGGGCCAGGGACAAAAAGAACAGCTTGGGCCGAGGGAAGAAGGAATGAAACACGGGTTAGCTTCCTGGCAATGAAATGACGGGGGGCAGATCTCGCCGGAAACTAGGGCAGAACTGTGAGGGCAGCAATGGCCCTATCGTTGCGTTAAGATAATGTAATGAATGCCAACGTCGATAAGGCCATATCGCTTGTCGGATCGAGAAACTTCGTGGGCGGCCGCCTACGAAGCGACTTTGGGCCGAGGCCGAGGCCGAGGCCGAGACAGAGACTCGCGACGAACGCCAGACAAACCCTTGCTTGCCCTCCCCGCAAAAATCGCTAGTGGAGGGGCAAAGCTTTCGAAGGAGTCCATCATGAGCGATCTCAGCCTGCAGCAGGCCATCGACAACATCTATGCCTCGATCAACAATGACAACGAGGAGATCGACACGCATATCGCAGCCCTCAAGGCCGCCATGGCAAAGGAAGGTGCCAAGGAAGCCGTCTTCGAGACCGCCAAGCTTGCCCAGCCGAACCGCCAGGGACGCAAGATGATGCAGTCCTATTTCAAGAAGAAGGGCATTGCCGTCAGCTTCACCGCCTAAGCGCATGCGAGAGGCGGCACGACAAGCCGATGCGACGAAAAGCTGGCGCGAGTGGTCGTCACTCCGCCAGAGTCAACACCACAGGACCATTTTTCGTCACCACGATCGTGTGCTCGAACTGAACGGTCGGCGCATTAGGTTCGCTGTACAGCGTCCACGGATCATCGCCATCCTCTGCCCACATGCCGCCGAGCGACAGGAAGGGTTCAATGGTGAAGACCAGCCCCTCCTCCATGATCCGCGTCTCGTCCGGATCCGGCCAAGTGGAGAGCTCCGTCGGCTCTTCATGCAGTGAACGGCCAACGCCATGGCTCGCCAGATTGGTGATCAGCGTATAGCGGTTCTTCTTGGCGAAGGCGCCGATCGCGTTGCCGATATCGGCCAGCGGCCGACCGGTCCTGACCTGATTGAGCCCCACCCATAAGGCCCGCTTGCCATCGCGCAACAGCCGATCGAGCTTCGGCTTGGCCGGCGGCACGATGAAGGACGAGCCGGTATCGCCGAAATAGCCGAGCTTCTCACCCGACACGTCGATATTGACCAGATCGCCCGCCCGGATCACACGATCGCCGGGAATGCCATGCGCCACTTCCTCGTTGACCGAGATGCAGGTGGCACCGGGAAACTGATAGCAGAGCTCCGGCGCCGAGCGCGCACCGCTGTCTTCCAGCACCTTGCGGCCGATCTGGTCCAGTTCGCGCGTCGTGATCCCCGGCTCAAGTGCCTCCGCCATGGTTTTTACGGCAATGGCACAGATACGCCCGATATCCTTCAGGCGCTCCAGGTCCTCTTCAGTCTCGACGATCATGCTGGTCCTTCGGCCTTGCGGCTATGTCTGTCCTGCGCGCTGCTTACGCAGCCGAAGCCTTGTCCGTCAACGCCTTGCGCACGAGCGGCGCGACTTTTGTCCCGTAGAGTTCGATCCCGCGCATGATATCCTTGTGCGGCATCGGGCCTATGGCCATCTGCAACAGGAAGCGGTCATTCTTGAAGATCTCGTGCATCGCGACGATCTTGGCGGCCACCGTCTCCGGATCACCGACAAAGAGCGCGCCTTGCGGGCCACGCGACGCATCGAAATGCGCCCGGTTGGTCGGACCCCAGCCGCGTTCGCGACCGATACGGTTCATAACGACCGCCTGCGGCTCATAGAAAATGTCGGCGGCCGACTGGGTCGTGTCATGAATGAAGCCGTGCACGTTGATGCTGGTCTTTAGCGTCGTCGGATCGACACCGGCCTTGGCGGCACTCTGCCGATATAGGTCGAACATCGGCGCAAACCGATGCGGCTCACCGCCGATAATGGCCAGCGCCAACGGTAGGCCGAGATAGCCGGCGCGCGCGGCCGATTGCGGCGTGCCACCGATCGCGATCCATAGCGGCAGCGGATCCTGCAACGGTCGGGGATAAACGCCCCTGCCCCGGATCGGTGCGCGGGTTTCGCCTTCCCAACTGACGATCTCGTTCTCGCGAATCTCCATCAACAGCTGCAGCTTTTCGGCAAACAGGAGGTCATATTGTTCGAGATCATAACCGAACAGCGGGAAACTCTCGATGAACGAGCCACGTCCCGCCATCATCTCGACGCGCCCGTTGGACAGGAGATCTACCGTGGCAAATTGCTGAAACACCCGCACTGGATCATCGGAGGAGAGAACGGAGACGGCACTGGTCAGGCGGATGTTTTTCGTCTGCACGGCGGCAGCGGCAAGAATGGTCGCGGGCGACGACGCCATGTAGTCCGGCCGGTGATGTTCACCGAGCCCGAAGACATCGAGACCAACCTCATCCGCCAGACGGATTTCGGCTAAAAGTTCATCGACCCGTCGCTTCGCTTCTGCACCCTTGTTGGCTGCATTGGGATCAACGTCCGCAAAGGTATAAAGTCCGAGTTCCATGGTTCTGCCTCGTTGCATCTCTGGGCAAGACATAGAAGTTCAACCGGAGCGATGCAAATCCGGCAGGGGTGACGGACTGTTGCGCCGGAGCGAACAAGCAGCGGCGTGTCGAAAAACGCGATTGCCAGTTCTCCGGGTTTGCGCATAACCTCTTCAATCTGTTGCGTCGCAAAATGAACGCAGACAAGGGAGAAGAGCATGGCAAGAACCGTCGTCGTCACCGGATCGACCAGCGGCATCGGGCTTGGGATCGCAAAGGCTTTCGCGGCTGAAGGCGCCAATCTGGTGATCAACGGTTTCGGCCCCGCGGACGAGATTGAAGCGGCGCGCCATGCTCTGGAAGCACATGGCGGCAAGGCCATCTACCACGGTGCGGACATGACAAAGCCCGCCGAGATCGCCGACCTGATCGCAGCCGCGGAAAAGACGTTTGGCGGTTTGGACGTGCTCGTCAACAATGCCGGCATCCAGCATGTCTCGCCGGTCGAGGATTTCCCGATCGACAAGTGGGACCAGATCATCGCGATCAACCTGACGAGCTCGTTCCACACCATCCGCGCCGCCATGCCCGGCATGAAGGCGAAGAAGGCGGGCCGCATCATCAATGTCGCCTCGGCCCATGCGCTCGTCGCATCGCCGTTCAAATCGGCCTATGTTGCCGCCAAGCACGGCATCCTCGGGCTGACCAAGTCGGTCGCCTTGGAAGTGGCTGAATTCGGCGTTACCATCAATGCGATCTGCCCCGGATATGTGTTGACGCCGCTGGTCGAAAAGCAGATCCCGGATACGGCAAAGGCCCGCGGCATCACCGAGGCCGAAGTGAAGTCCGATGTGATGCTGCGTCTGCAGGCCACCAAGGAATTCGTCGCAATCGAGGAGGTGGCCGCCGTTGCCCTTTTCCTCGCCAGCGATGCCGCCCGGCAGATCACCGGCACCCATATCTCTATCGATGGCGGCTGGACCGCGCAGTAATGCGGCCCTGACGCAGCGAAAGGCAGTTCATGAACCACATCCGCTTCATCCTGAACGGCGAGGACATTACTCTCTCGACGGTCGATCCAACCGAAACGCTGCTGGATTTCCTGCGGCTGAAACGACGCCTGACAGGCTCTAAGGAAGGCTGCGCCGAGGGCGATTGCGGCGCCTGCACCGTCCTGGTCGGTCGCGTGCTGCAGGGGCGGCTGGTCTATGAGACGGTCAATGCCTGCATCCGCTTCCTGGGCTCGCTGAACGCCACCCATGTGGTGACTATCGAGCATCTGGCCGCAAAGGATGGCACGCTACATCCCGTCCAGCAGGCCATGGTCGACTGTCACGGCTCGCAATGCGGCTTCTGCACGCCAGGCTTCGTCATGTCGCTCTACGGCTTGTGGCTCTCCTCGGAAAACCCCAGCCGGGCTGAGATCGAGCGGGCACTTCAAGGCAATCTCTGTCGCTGCACGGGCTATGAACCGATCGTCAAAGCCGCCGAACAGGTCGGCCGCATCAGGCCCTCCGCCTTGTTCGACCCCTTGGAGCGCGAACGCGCCGAAATCATCGCACGTCTGGAAGAGCTTGCCCCTCGCGAGACCATCGCGATCTCTGGTCCCGATGGCCGCCGCCTCGTTGTGCCCGGCAGTGTCGAGGGTCTCGCCGAAGCTCTGGCCGCCGATCCCAAGGCGACCGTCGTTGCCGGTGCCACCGATGTCGGCCTCTGGGTGACCAAGCAGATGCGGGTGCTCGACCCTGTGATTTTCATCAACCATCTGGAAGATCTGCAGAAAATCTCCGTCACGCCTGACGGCATCACAATCGGCGCGGGCGTCAGCTATTCCAGCGCCCTCACCGTGTTGCGCACTGAAATTCCCGCCTTCGGTCGACTTATCGAGCGTATCGGCGGCCAGCAGGTTCGCAACATGGGCACGATCGGCGGCAATATCGCCAACGGCTCGCCGATCGGCGACAGTCCGCCAGCGCTCATCGCGCTCTCGGCCACCGTGACCCTGCGGTCCGCATCGGGAACTCGCACCTTGCCGCTCGAAGACTTCTTCATCGACTATGGCAAGCAGGACCGGCAGCCGGGCGAATTCGTCGAAAGCATGCTTGTGCCCCGCCCGAAAACGTCGAGCCATGTGGCTATCTACAAGATCTCCAAGCGCCGCGACGAGGACATTTCCGCACTCTGCGGCGCCTTCCATCTGGAAAGAGATGCTGGCGGCGTGGTCACCCACATCCGCGTCGCCTTTGGCGGCATGGCAGCCACGCCAAAGCGAGCACGCTCGGTCGAGGCCGCTCTTTACGGCAAGCCCTTTAACCAGGCGACCGTGGAAGCCGCCCGCGACGCCTTCGACCTGGATTACAAGCCACTCACCGACTGGCGCGCCACGGCGGAATACCGCCAGCTGACGGCAAAGAACCTGCTCACCCGGTTCTTCCTTGAGGTTTCCGGCACGCCGCAGGAACTGCAGCGCTTCGCGACGGAGGAGGCGTGATCATGGATAAGGCGACCTACGAGACGACCAAATACATCAAGGGCCCCATGCACCAGTCGCTCAGGCATGACTCGGCGCATAAACATGTCTCCGGTACTGCCGACTACATCGACGACATGCCCGAACCCGCAGGCCTGTTGCACGGCGCACTCGGCATGGCAGATCGGGCCCATGCCGAGATCCTGTCGCTCGACCTCTCTGCCGTCAAAACCTATCCGGGCGTTGTCTACGTGCTCACCGCAGAGGACATCACCGGCGTCAACGACGTCTCGTCTGGAGGCCGCCACGACGAGCCGCTGATTGCGACGGACAAAATCGAATTCCACGGCCAGACCATCTTCGCCGTCATTGCCGAAACCCGCGATGCAGCCCGGAAAGCGGCCCGCCTTGCCAAAATCGAGTATCGCGACCTGCCTTTCTGGACCGATATCGACGGCGCACTCGAAAATGGCGCGCCCGTGGTCACCCAAGGGATGACGCTGAAGCGCGGCACGCCGGAAACCGAACTCGACAAGGCGGCCCACCGCATCCAGAGCTCCATGCGCATTGGCGGCCAGGAGCATTTCTATCTCGAAAGCCACATCGCGCTCGCCATTCCCGGCGAAGACGACGATGTGACCGTCTGGTCCTCCACCCAGCACCCCTCGGAAATCCAGCACATCGTCGGCCATGTGCTCGACATTCCCTCGAACGCCATCACCGTCAACACCCGGCGCATGGGCGGCGGCTTTGGCGGCAAGGAAACGCAGGGCAACCAGTTTGCAGCTTTGGCAGCGCTCGCCGCCAAGAAGCTGAAGCGCGCGGTGAAGTTCCGCCCCGACCGCGACGAGGATATGAGCGTCACCGGCAAACGCCACGATTTCAAGGTCGATTTCGACGTTGCCTATGATGATGACGGACGTATCCAAGCCATCGACGCCAACTTCGCCGCCCGCTGTGGCTACTCGTCCGATCTCTCAGGCCCGGTCACAGACCGCGCCCTCTTCCACGCCGATTCCAGCTATTTCTACCCGCATGTAAAGCTGACCTCGCAGCCGCTCAAAACCCACACCGTCTCCAACACCGCCTATCGCGGCTTCGGCGGACCACAAGGGATGCTGGGTGCTGAACGGGTGATTGAAGAGATCGCCTATACGCTGGGCAAGGATCCGCTCGAGGTCCGTAAGGTCAATTTCTACGGCGAAAAGGGCTCGGGCCGGGATCTCACCCCCTATCACCAGCGGGTCGAGGACAACATCATCGCACGCGTCGTTGAGGAGCTGGAAAGCTCCAGCGATTATCAGGCTAGACGCCAGGCGATCATCGACTTCAACCGGACGAGCCCTGTCATCAAGAAGGGCATTGCGCTGACCCCGGTGAAATTCGGCATCTCCTTCACCATGACCGCCTTCAACCAGGCCGGCGCGCTCGTCCATATCTATCAGGACGGTTCGATCCACCTGAACCATGGCGGCACCGAAATGGGCCAGGGCCTCTACACCAAGGTCGCCCAGGTCGTCGCCGACTGTTTCCAGGTCGATGTCGACACGGTGAAGATCACCGCGACCACGACCGGCAAGGTGCCCAACACCTCGGCCACCGCGGCTTCTTCCGGCTCGGACCTGAATGGCATGGCGGCCTTTGATGCCGCGCGCCAGATCAAGGAACGGCTGATCGCGTTTGCCTGTGAACAATATGCTGTTCCGACCTCCGAGGTCGAGTTCCTACCAAACCGGGTGCGCGTCGGCGAGCATATCTTCACCTTCGGCGACTTTGCCAAACAAGCCTATTTCGCCCGCGTCCAGCTCTCCGCCGCCGGTTTCTACAAGACGCCAAAGATCCATTGGGACCGCGCCGCCGGTCGCGGTACACCATTCTACTACTACGCCTATGGCGCAAGCTGCTCGGAAGTCTCGATCGACACGCTGACCGGCGAATATCTGATGGACCGCACCGACATCCTCCACGATGTCGGCAAATCGCTGAACCCGGCCATCGACATCGGCCAGATCGAGGGCGGTTTCGTTCAGGGCATGGGCTGGCTGACGACAGAGGAACTCTGGTGGGACAGCAAGGGACGCTTACGCACCCACGCCCCCTCCACCTACAAAATCCCGCTTGCCTCCGACCGGCCGAAGATCTTCAACACCCGCCTTGTGCCCTGGGCAGAAAACGCCGAGCCGACGATCGGTCGTTCCAAGGCCGTCGGCGAGCCGCCCTTCATGCTGGCGATCTCGGTGCTTGAAGCCCTGTCCATGGCCGTCGCATCGGTCGCGGACTACCGGATTTGCCCGAGACTCGATGCGCCGGCGACGCCGGAGCGGGTGCTGATGGCGGTGGAGAGGCTGAAGAAGGCTTGAAGGCCGTCAGCGCAAGGCGGTCCTCAGAAGATAGAGGAACGCCGCCAGGATCATCACCGGCAGCACGAGCAGCTTGACCAGATAGGCAATGGCAATGCCGATGGAGGCATTGAACAGATCCGCCGAAATGGCGATGCCGTCATTGATGACACGGGCATTGGCCGCCACCGAGGCGGCCATGTCGGATGCAGCCTGCAAGGTGCCTGAAAACGCCTGGCCGAGACGTCCAAAGGCCTGGTCTTCGTCGGGTGATCGCTCCTGCTTCATCGCCTCGACTTGGCTCTGTGCTTCCACCAGCCCCTGATCGCCTTGGACCTTTTCGAACACAGAGGTCGCATTGATCCAGGCCTCGTCGGTAATGGCGTCGCCGGCGTAAAAGGCAATCGTATAGGATGCCGGAAGCAGCACCGCGCCAAGGAGGCCGAGCACGGCAAAGGATCTTGCGAGACGCTCAATGACCAGCGGTACACGACGGGAAATCAGCGTCAGCCCGGCGCAGATGAGCGCGAAACCGGCAAGCCCCGCTGCCGCGACCTTGGCGACCGGCACGAGCACCAGCGACAGGATGCCGGAGACGATCGCAAGATAAAACAGGAGATCGACCATGCGCTCGATCGTGTTGATCACCGGCTGTAGCAACTGGCCGGGGCTCGCTGTGACAGAGGCGACGCCCACTCCACCCGTCACATCCGCATCCCGCGCCACACTCATCACCGAATTGGCGATCCTGAGCGTTCCATAAAGAGCACCGCTCCCAATCATCACATCATGGCTGAAGCGTGCGGCAATATCCGCCAGCGGATTGATGAAGAAGAGGGCCACGGCAAACGCCGCCACAGTCAACCAGATGATCGTGCCCTTGGTCCGGGTCATTGTCACTCCTGAGGTAAGCCGAGGCGGGAGCCGCGTTGCGGCTGGAAGGATCGGTGGCGTCACAAAACCATGGCGGACAAACCCAAAGCGGCCCTGTCCTGTTCCATCTCGACAATGCTAGTATGCCTTCATCATGGCCAAGACAGATTTTTCCGCCTTCCTCGTCGCCCACCCCCACAGCATCCTCGTTGAAATCACCGAGGCCCGGGGGTCCACCCCACGCGATGCCGGCACGCTGATGCTGGTCTCCCGAGAGGCCATCTGGGGCACGATCGGCGGCGGGCATTTCGAGTTCATGGCTATCGAAAATGCCCGGCAACTGCTCGACGGCCAAGGCGTGGCCGTAATGGACATCCCGCTTGGCCCCGAGATCGGCCAATGCTGTGGAGGCCGCACCACACTGCGGTTTTCGACTGTCACCGCGTCACTGGCAGCGGCACTCGGAGACAAGTTGTTGCGGGAAACGGAAGTCGAGCCTTCGGTCTTCGTTTTCGGAGCCGGCCATGTGGGACTGGCCCTCGCCCATGCCCTTTCGCCGCTGCCGCTCTCCGTGACGATTGTCGAGACCCGGGCCGAAGCCTTGGCAGACTTGCCGCCTGAGGTGACAAGGCGTCACGTCGCCATGCCGGAAACCGTGATATCCGACATACCGAACGGCGGTGCTGCCGTCATTCTCACCCATGATCATGCATTGGATTTTTTGATCGGAAGAGAAGCGCTTGCCCGCACCGATCTCGCCTATGTCGGCATGATCGGCTCAAAAACCAAACGTGCCACCTTCGCCTCGTATCTTGAGCGCGAGCAGGGCAACCGAGCGGACCTGGAACGATTGATCCTGCCGATTGGCGGCAGCACGGTGAGAGACAAGCGCCCCACGGTGATTGCCGCCATGGTGGCGGCGGAACTGCTGGGCGTCTTGCTCGGCCAGACAACCTCACTCCTGTGCGTCAGAAGCTGAGGTCAGTTCACAAGAAAGTGAAATAAACATCGGAAATTAAATCGTTTTCCTCAAAGAGGACCTGGACGAAGATAGTCGCCCAAACCGCCGCGACGATGCCGGGTATTGCCGAACCGTTCGGACCCTGACACCCGATGTTCAAGTCCAATATCCTTCAGGAGGTCATCGGGAATATCATCGACACGGGTCACGGGTAGAGCTCGATGGGATCGGGAAACGTTGGTCCAAAGGAGCGACCAGAGCTGATACAATGGCACGGTTCTGCGGATCGCGGACATTCTGCCGGCCTCCAAGCGCGTTGATCTTTTTGGGTTTCTGATGCCCTGACCATGCCAGCGGTTGCAGCGGCGATCCAATTCAATTACGGTGCAGCTGCATAAAGAGAACTTATCCATGAAACTGTCGAAACAGTTGCCGCTCAATGCACTCCGTGTCTTCGAGGCGGTCGCACGGCTGCAAAGTTTCACGCTCGCCGGTGCGGAACTCGGCATGAGCCAAACGGCGGTCAGCTATCAGATCAAGCTTCTGGAAGGGCATGTCGGTGAGGCACTCTTCCTGCGCAAGCCGCGCCGGATTGCTTTGAGCGAGGCCGGTGATCGCCTGCTGCCGAAAGTCGTCGAGGGCTTCGAGCTCCTGCGCGAGGCGCTGGCCGATCTGCGCAACACGACAGAGGCCACCTTGATCATTCACTCCACCGCCACCTTTGCCTCACAATGGCTGGCGCGCCATCTTGGACTGTTTCAGCTGAGCAATCCCGGCATTGCAGTGCGACTGGAAACTTCCCAGCAAATGATCGACTTCAGCCGCATAGAGGCAGATCTCGCCATTCGTAACGGCAAGGGAAACTGGCCAGGCCTGCGCGCCCATTTCGTCATGCGAAACCATTTCACGCCCATGCTGAGCCCACAGCTGGCTGAAAGCGTCGGCGGCATCAACACCCCACTCGATCTCCTCAAGCTTCGCATCATCGACCCCTCCGACAGCTGGTGGCAGATCTGGTTCACGGCAGCAGGTCATCCCGATGTTGCGCTCGACGTCTATCCGCGCAGCAAGCTTGGCGCCCAGGCCTTTGAGGCCACCGCTGCGGTGGCGGGGCACGGCGTCGCCATTCTGCGTCCTGAATTCTACGCGGAAGACGTGGCAGCCGGTCGGCTGTTCCAGCCCTTCGACCTCACCTGCGAGGACGGCTCGCATTACTGGCTCGTCTATCCCGAGGCGAGGCGCAATGCCGGAAAAATCCGCGCCTTCCGCGACTTCCTGCGCGCGAACCTGCCCGACTTTGAATGAGATCCGTCATCTGGCACCAGGGAGAGAAAGCCGCTGGCGCGATCATATGGAGAGGCAAGCTGTAATCGTGCGTAGCGCGCAAAACTTCCCGTGCAGCGTTTGCTGCACCGCGTCGTTCCCCCTTCCCTTCCTTCGGATTTTTTCGCAATGTCTTCGACAATGGGGAACATGAAAGACTTGGGAAATGTATGAATACGCGATCGCCTGGGAATGGCTGTCCTTCGCCGTCCGCTGGCTGCACGTCATCACCGCCATCGCCTGGATCGGCTCCTCCTTCTATTTCATTGCGCTCGATCTTGGTCTCGTGAAGCGCCCCGGCCTGCCGGTCGGCGCCTATGGCGAGGAATGGCAGGTGCATGGCGGCGGCTTCTACCACATCCAGAAATACCTGGTCGCACCCGCCTCGATGCCGGAGCACCTGACCTGGTTCAAATGGGAAAGCTACGCCACCTGGCTCTCCGGCTTTGCCATGCTGGCGGTCGTCTATTATGGCGGCGCCGATCTCTTCCTCATCGACCGCAGTGTGCTGGAACTTGCCCCCTGGCAGGCGATCTGTCTGTCGCTCGCATCGCTTGCCGTCGGCTGGATCCTCTACGATCTGCTGTGCAAATCACCGTTCGGCAAGAACACCTGGGGGTTGATGGCGCTCCTCTACATCGTGCTGATCGCCATGGCCTGGGGTTACACGCAAGTGTTCACCGGCCGTGCCGCCTTCCTGCATCTGGGCGCGTTTACCGCCACCATCATGTCGGCCAACGTCTTCTTCATCATCATCCCCAATCAGAAGATCGTCGTCGCCGACCTGATCGCGGGCCGCACGCCCGACCCAAAATACGGCGTGATTGCCAAGCAGCGCTCGCTGCACAACAACTACCTGACGCTGCCCGTCATCTTCTTCATGCTGTCGAACCACTATCCGCTGGCCTTTGCCACGGAGTTCAACTGGGTGATCGCAGCCCTCGTCTTCCTAATGGGCGTCACCATCCGCCACTGGTTCAACACCACGCATGCCAGGAAGGGCAAGCCGACCTGGACCTGGTTGGTGACGGTGCTCATTTTCATCGTCATCATGTGGCTGTCGACCGTGCCGAAGGTGCTAACCGGGGAGGAACAGGCAAGTCTCTCGCCGCGGCAACAGACATTTGTCGAGAACGGCCATTTCGAAGCCGTGCGCGATGTCGTACAGGGCCGCTGTTCAATGTGCCACGCCGCCGAACCCGTCTGGGAAGGCATTGCGCGTGCACCGAAGAACGTGAAGTTTGAGACGGACGGCGAAATCGCCGCCCATGCCCATGAAATCTACATCCAGGCCGGCCGCAGCCATGCCATGCCGCCCGGAAACATCACCGAAATCTCGGACGAAGAGCGCAAACTGCTCGTCGCCTGGTACGAGACGACGGTCGAAGGCAAATAAGAATGACTGAGACCCTGATCCGCGGCCGCCTCCTCTCTTTCAGCCGGGCACCTGATCATGCCGGCGATAACGAGAGCTATTTCTATGAGGAAGACGGCGCGCTGCTGGTCCGCGACGGCAAGATTGCAGCTGTCGGTACCTACGCGGATGTGAAGCCAAAGGCCGGAGCGGCCATTGCTGAAATCGACCACCGGCCGCACCTGATCCTGCCTGGCCTGATCGACTGCCACGTGCATTTCCCGCAGATGCAGGTGATCGCGTCTTATGCCGCCAATCTCCTGGAGTGGCTCAACACATACACCTTCCCCGAGGAATGTCGGTTCGTCGAATCTGCCCATGCCGAGCGGATCGCCACGCAGTTCTTCGACGAATTCCTGCGGCAGGGCACGACGACGGCGGTTGCCTATTGTTCGGTGCACAAGGCCTCCGCTGATGCCTTCTTCGCCGAGAGCCTCAAGCGCGGCACGCTGATGATCGGCGGCAAGGTGATGATGGACCGCAATGCGCCGCAGGGTCTCCTCGACACACCGCAACTCGGCTACGACGAGACCCGCGCCGTCATCGAACAATGGCATGGCAAGGGCCGCAACCATGTCGCCATCACCCCCCGCTTTGCCATCACCTCGACGCCAGAACAGATGGCGATGACGCAGAAGCTGGCGGAGGAATTCCCCGATCTGCATATCCAGACGCATCTGTCGGAGAACAAGGACGAGATCGACTTCACCTGCGAACTCTATCCTGACGCCAAGGATTATACGGACATCTATGCCCGCTACGGCCTGCTGCGGAAAAAGGCGCTCTTCGGCCATGCGATCCATCTGTCGGACCGCGAGGCCGATGCCATGGCGGAGAGTGGTGCTGTCGCCGTCCACTGCCCGACCTCGAACCTCTTCCTCGGTTCCGGCCTCTTTCCGCTGAAGGCGATCAAGCGCCAGGAAAAGCCTGTGACCGTCGCAGTCGCCACCGATATCGGTGGCGGCTCCAGCTATTCCATGTTCAAGACCATGGACGAGGCTTACAAGATCCAGCAATTGCTCGGCGAGCGCATGAACCCGCTCGAAAGCTTCTACCACATGACCCTCGGCAATGCCGTGGCGCTGGACCTCGCCGACCGCATCGGCACGCTGGACGAAGGCACCGATGCCGATATCGTCGTGCTTAACGCAGCCGCGACTCCGGCCATGCGCCTGAGGATGGAGACGGTAACCTCGCTCTCGGAAGAACTCTTCCTCTTGCAGACGCTCGGCGACGACCGCGCCGTAGTCGAAACCTATGTGGCAGGCAAGGCGTCCAAACCCGGGATCATGATGTGAGGATCAGATGAGCGAAAGCGGCTATTCCGGCACGCCTCTTCCGAAGAAGCTCGGATTGAAGCCGGACCTCGCCGCATTGTTCGTAAATCTGCCTGCAGACCTCGACCAGCTGACTGCCGATCTGCCTGCGGCATCGAAAGTCGCCGGCCTAGAACACGCAAATCGCTCCGGACTGGACTACCTTCATGTCTTCGAGACGCAACGCGCTCGTCTTGAGGACCAGGCCGAGCGCCTGAAGACCATGCTGAAACCATCAGGCATGATGTGGATCTCCTGGCCCAAGAAAGCCTCCAAGGTCCCGACCACGATCACAGAAGATGTGCTGCGAAGGATTTTCCTGCCAACCGGTCTCGTTGACGTCAAAGTCTGCGCTGTGACTGACATCTGGTCTGGCCTCAAATTCATGATACGCAAGGATCTTCGTTGAATTGCACTCATCCCAAGGAGGATGAACCATGCTGGCCACCAATCTTGCGCTAGGCACCTTGATGATCTCGCTGACGGTTGTGATCCACACTTTCGGCCTCATGGGTGTGACCCATATGATGAGTTGGGTGACGGATCGCATTCGTCTGCATGGCCACCGCAGCCGCATGCTCGCGATGAACACCGTGGTCATCGGCGTCTTTGCCGTGCTGACAGCCGAAGTCTGGCTTTGGGCCGCCAGCTTCACGCTGATCGGCGTCGTCGACGATTTCGAGACGGCCCTCTATTTCTCCACCATCACCTTCTCCACCGTTGGCTATGGCGACGTCGTGCCCCACCCGGAATGGCGCATGCTGGCGGCCCTGGAAGGGGTCAACGGCTTCCTGCTGATCGGCTGGTCAACCGCCTATCTGATCGCCGCCGGCATGCGCGTCGGCCCCTTCAAATCCGGCGAGCACTTCTGAAACCCATAGACAGGTAAAATTTTCTTACCTCTAAGCCTCCCGGCCTGTTCACAGCCCACCGATTGGCATGATATGCGGTCTGACAGACATTGGCGGAGAGAGATAAAATGGGGCCGATCCTTGAAATTTCCGATCTGAAGAAGCTCGCACGCAAGCGCGTGCCAAAACTCTTCTTCGATTATGCCGATAGCGGCTCCTATACCGAGGGCACCTACCGCGCCAACGAAGGCGATTTTTCGAAAATCAAGCTGCGCCAGCGCGTGCTCGTGGATATGAGCGACCGCACGCTGGAAACCACGATGATCGGCGAGACGGTGAAGATGCCGGTGGCTCTGTCGCCAACCGGCCTCACCGGCATGCAGCATGCCGATGGCGAGATGCTCGCCGCCAAGGCCGCAGAAGAGTTTGGCGTGCCCTTCACGCTCTCGACGATGAGCATCTGCTCGATCGAGGACGTCGCCTCGGTCACAAAGCGGCCCTTCTGGTTTCAGCTTTACGTCATGCGCGACCGTGACTTCGTCGTGAACCTGATCGAGCGCGCCCGCGCCGCCAACTGCTCGGCCCTCGTACTGACCGCTGACCTGCAGCTGCTTGGCCAGCGCCACAAGGACATCCGCAACAGCCTCGCCGCCCCGCCGAAGCTGACACCGAAGCATCTCTACCAGATGGCAATCCGCCCTCGCTGGTGCTGGAACATGCTGCAGACCAACCGCCGCACCTTCCGCAATATCCATGGCCATGCCAAGAACGTCACCGACCTCTCCTCGTTGCATGCCTGGACGGCCGAGCAGTTCGACCCCAAGCTCTCCTGGGCCGATGTCGAATGGATCAAGAAACAGTGGGGCGGCAAGCTGATCATCAAGGGCATTCTAGACGTCGAGGACGCCAAGATGGCTGCCGAAACGGGCGCTGACGCGATCATCGTCTCCAACCATGGCGGCCGCCAGCTCGACGGTGCGCATTCCTCGATATCAATGCTGCCAAAAATCGTCGATGCCGTCGGCGACAAGATCGAAGTCCATCTCGATGGCGGCATCCGCTCCGGCCAGGATGTCCTGAAAGCGATCGCCTTGGGTGCGAAAGGCACCTATATCGGCCGCCCCTTCCTCTATGGCTTGGGCGCTATGGGCCAGAAGGGCGTTGCCAAAGCCTTGGAAATTATCGCCAAGGAAATGGACATCACCATGGCACTCTGCGGCAAGCGGCAAATGGCCGATGTCGACGGGAGCATCATAGCGGAAAACCCGTTCAAGGTTTGAGATGGCACAACCTCAGGGCCAGCAAAGCGGATATCGGCAAGATTGAGCGGTCGTCAGGCAAAGGCTGGGTCGCTCACGCGACGAAACCCGAGGCCAGCGCGACCGCCCAATCCGGCCGGTTGCGCTCGGCGGCGAGCCGGCTCATCGCCATATGATCATAGGGCACGAGCCGGAAGGTGACGCCCCAAGCGCCCGACGCATCATCGAGGATGGCGTAGCTCGCATGCGGCGTGCCGGTTTCCAGCTTGTGAGGATAAGGCGCATCATCCCTATAACCAGGCCCGCCGACACTGCCGGGATTGACGATCAACCGGCCATCCGCAAGACGAACCACACGGGGGACATGCGTGTGCCCGCACAGGATCAGCGGACAGGCAATGCCCGCGGCCCAGGCCTCGATCTCAGCACGGCCACGCATATGCACATGGCCTTGCGCCGATACATCCTCAAGCCAATAGGTATTGTCGTCCTTCGGCGTTGCATGGCAGAGATAGGCAGTATCACGCCACACGGTTTCGAAGGGCATTGCGCGCAGCCAATCGACATGGGCCTGCGATAGCTGCGAATAGGCATCGGCCTCCCATTCATGCATGTCGCCTGCCGCATGCTCGATCAGATAGCGATCATGGTTGCCACGCACTGTCGTGAGCCCGAGCGACAGCAGGATATCGGCGGTGCGACCAGCCTCAAGCGGGCCGGAAAGGCAGTCCCCCAAATTGACAATCTCGTGTGTCGCGATCCCGTGGGCGGCGATATCAGCGAGCACCGCGTCAAGCGCCAATGCATTGCCATGAATGTCCGCGATGGCGGCAAATCGCATCGCTCAGCTGCCCCTGTAGGTCGAGTAGCCATAGGGCGAGAGCAGCAGAGGCACATGATAATGTGCCGTCGTGTCGGATATGCCGAAACGGATCGGGATCACATCCAAGAAGGGCGGATCGGTCAGCGCCAGACCGGCCGCCTTCAGATAGTCTCCCGCATGAAACAGCAGCTCATATTGCCCTGGCTGAAACGCCTCGCCACTCAGGATCGGGCCACCGTCGACACGCCCGTCATCATTGGTAAAGACGGTCGTGATCAGGTCTGCCTCCTCACCGTTCATCCGCAGCAACTGGATTCGCAAGCCTTGAGCAGGCTTGCCGAGTGCCGTGTCGAGCACATGGGTGGTGAGACCGGTCATATCTGGGGCTCCCGAATCAGGAAGGGGGTATCGAAAAAGAACTCTTCAAGATTGTTGCCGGGTCCATCGCGATCCACAACCAGGAAATCGCTGACCGCATCAATTGCCATCAAAGGGTGATGCCAGGTGTTGCGCCGATAATTCACGCCCTGATGCGGGGCTGCCAGAAACACCTGTGGCTGCCCCGGCTTGCCATCCTCATCGAGGGAGACGGCGAGGAGGAAAGGTCGCCCCGACAGCGGCGAAAAGCTCTGGCTGCCGAAGGGATGGCGCTCCATCATGGTGATTTCGTAAGGAAAGGCGCGCGGCTGACCGCGAAAGATATTGACGATCACCCGAGCGCCCTCGCCTGCAATCTCGGGCGAGAACAGCGCATGGAAGCGTTCGGTCGTGCCGCCATTGATCAGCCGCATGGTGGAGGGCTCGGCTTCGATGACATCGCCAAAGGGCGCAAAGGCGGATGCCGTCAGAGGACGGATGGGGAGTTCGATGGGCAAGGGGGGTTATTCTCCCTCAGGATAGATATGAATTAGGGCGTCGATGATCCGAACCAAATCAAGCGCTTCATATTTCGCAGTCTGGTACAGATAGTCCAGATTGATGTCGAAATATCCGTGCGCCATTCTGTTCCGCATGCCACGAATCGTCACCCAATCGATTTCCGGATGCTCAGCAACGAAGTCGGGCGAAAACGCTTCGAGTTGGACCACGCTCTCGCTTGCCATCAAAAGACTCATTCCGACGCCGCGTTGAACCAGAAGATTTGTCCGGAAGTCTTTCAGATCTATTGGACCCAACAGGTCGTGAGCATCAAGAGATGCGCTCCGGATCCGATCAAGAAGCGAGCGGATACGATGTTCGCGGTTCATATTGGCAGCGCTTCCGCGAGGATACGTCCCCGATGCTTCTGCGGTATCTCGCTGGTCGTCACGAGATGCACTGGCACACCCTCTGCAAGATCTTCGAGGGCTGACTGCAGACCGCCGAGCGTCATCAGGGAAGAACCTGGAAGCGCATCCACCAGAATATCGAGATCGCTGTCTGACCGGTCTTCTCCACGGGCGACTGAACCGAAAACACGAGGATTAGCCGCGTTGTGACGAGCCGTCACCTCGCGGATCAAATATCTCTTTCGTTCCAGCACATCCGACGGTCGCATCAGCGATCTCCTTGACGACAATATAAGTCAGAGCTCGCGCAAACAAAAGATGCTGAACTTTACTGAGGATACCCCCAAAACGAAAACAGCGCCGGCGTTTCCACCGGCGCTGCAATCTTATCTCTCAGCCTGAAATCAGGCGGCGTTCTTCGCGTAGTCGGCCGTCGGCACTTCCGAGATCGTCTTCAGAACGATCGAAGCGATCTGGTAGGGGCAGCCCTGGCTGTTCGGGCGGCGATCTTCCAGGTAACCCTTATAGCCGTTGTTCACGAAAGAGTGCGGAACGCGGATCGAGGCACCACGGTCGGCAACGCCGTAGGAGAACTTGTTCCACGGAGCCGTCTCGTGCTTGCCGGTCAGGCGCAGATGGTTGTCCGGACCGTAAACGTCGATGTGCTCCTGCCAGTTCTTGGCAAAGGCCGCCATGAGGGCTTCGAAATATTCCTTGCCGCCCACTTCGCGCATGAAGGTGGTCGAGAAGTTGCAGTGCATGCCGGAGCCGTTCCAGTCGGTATCGCCGAGCGGCTTGCAATGGAATTCGACGTCGATGCCATAGGTTTCGCAAAGACGCAGGAGCAGGTAGCGAGCGATCCAGATCTGGTCGGCAGCGCTCTTCGAGCCCTTGCCGAATACCTGGAATTCCCACTGGCCCTTGGCCACTTCGGCATTGATGCCTTCGTGGTTGATGCCGGCTTCGAGGCAAAGGTCGAGATGCTCTTCAACGATCTCACGGGCGATCGAGCCGACATTCTTGTAGCCAACGCCGGTGTAATACGGACCCTGCGGAGCCGGGTAGCCCTGCTCCGGGAAGCCGAGCGGACGGCCATTTTCGTAGAAGAAGTATTCCTGCTCGAAACCGAACCAGGCGCCTTCGTCGTCGAGGATGGTGGCGCGGCTGTTCGACGGATGCGGCGTGACGCCATCGGGCATCATGACTTCGCACATGACGAGCGCACCGTTGGTGCGGGCCGGGTCGGGATAGATGGCGACCGGCTTCAGCACGCAATCCGACGAGTGGCCTTCGGCCTGCATCGTCGAGGAGCCGTCAAAGCCCCAGAGCGGCAGCTGTTCCAGGGTCGGGAAGCTGTCGAATTCCTTGATCTGCGTCTTGCCACGCAGGTTCGCTACCGGCTTGTAGCCATCGAGCCAGATGTACTCGAGCTTAAACTTGGTCATGGTGCTCTCTCTTCAGTCTTACGCCAGTCATGGGCGCACAGAGGGTTGATTCTCCGGTCACACCGGGAGTCGCTGAGAGAAATGCAGGAAGCGTGCCAATTAACGCCCCCAAGGATCGGCATGACCATTTTGCCGCAGGCAAAGCAGCAAAAAACGAAAATAAAAGCGATTCCTTAAGTAGATTGGCCTCATGTGGCAGGAACTGCATGACATGTCCGGCCGTTCTATCGGCGGAACATGCTGCCGATCAGGAATGATGATTTTAAATTCATCACTTTTTTCGCAGCATTAATGCCCAAAAAATAAGCATTCTGCACTTTCTGTGTGCAATCGCCAATTCTCGTGTTATAGTCGGGATATTGGCACCATCAGGTGTGAACGAGAGGTAGTAGCATGACAACGAACATGGTTCGGGAATCGGCGAAGATCTACGAATTCCCGGTAGGCGATGCGGCAAGGATTAAGGCCATGCGTGAGCGCCAGACGGCAAAGCCTGTCATTTATGAGAGCGGCTCAGCGAGCTGGTATCATGAGGCCGCGATCCGCGAAGCCGAACGGACGCCGAAGCAGTAAGGCATCCAGCCGATAAAAAAACCGCCCGCTCAGCGGACGGTTCAACATGCGACGAGCGGACTTCTGGTCCGCTCTTTTCGTTTTCAGAGCGATTGTCGTAAAACCGGGAACCAGTTTTGCGCCTTGGATTGCGTCAATCCAAAGACATCAGGCCTTGGTCCCAAAGAGCCTGAGGCGCATCACGCCGCCATCGGGATGCACACCGATCCTGACATGCGTAACTGGCCCGATTTTCTGGACCTGGTCGCCCGCGTAAAAATGCTCCGCATCCATCTGCATCTTCTGACGCGTCAGGATTGGCGTCCACTGTTCCGATGCTGAAATCTCCGCGTCGCTGAAGGTGTCGCCGGCATCTGGCAGATAGGCGCCGAGCAGCTCGCAAGTATCGGGGTAGTTGCCTTTATAGAAATGGGTGTCGATCAGCACCCGGTTGATCACACCGGCATGGCCGAGCCGGATGATCGCCCAGTCATGCCCGGGCCCACGGCGGCGCTTGGTTTCCCAGCCGTCGCCCATATTGGTGCCGCGACCGGGCGAGAGAATCTTGTCGGGATGGCCGTAATGCGCATCCGACCATGCCAGAGACTTGGCTCCATGGAAGATGTAGGCGAGATCGATCTCTTCCGAGGCACCCACCTTCGACCAGTCGAAATGGGCAGCTCCATAGACGCGCAGACGCGCCACGCCGCCATCCGGATAGATATGCAGGCGCAGATGCGTCCAGACCTTTGACGTGTCGGAATTGGCGAAGAAGTGCTGCGCCGAAGCCCCCAGCGACGACTTGGTCACCAGTTCGGTCCAGACTGTCGCGTTGGTCGGATCACCCGCCTCGACGAAAGCGGCCTCGATCGAGCAGTGGGGTGGATAGTTGCCGGTAAAGAAGCGCGTATCGACATCGAAGCCGAAAATCCGGCCTGGCATGGCGAGCCGTATGATCGCATAGTCATGGCCGGGCACGCGTTTGCGGCGGCTTTCCCAGCCATCCATGTATTTGCCGTTGTCGTCGTAGAGGTCCGGATCGAAGCTCGCCGGATCATCGTTCAACATGCGCGACACCGGCGCGAAGAACTCGTCGGTCGAGAAGATCCCCACGGCACCCAGGCGGGCCGAAGCAAGGTTGACGGCACCGGCAGCGAAATCCGGCAGGACGACGGTGGAAGTCTCAATCATGTCAATGTGTCTCCGGAAGCAGGCTTTCGAGACGAAGCCTGGCGATTTTTTCCACCTGCTGGCAGGCCGTGTCAAATTCCTGATCGCGGCCATTGGAAATGCGCTTTTCAAAGGCCGCGAGAATGTCATCCTTGGTCAGCCCCTTGACCGCAATGATGAAGGGAAAACCGAATTTCTCGACATAGGTCGTGTTGAGTTCGGTGAAGCGGGCATGCTCACTGGCACTCAACCGGTCGAGACCGGCGCCAGCCTGTTCGCGCTTGCTGTCTTCAGTCAGCCCTCCAGCGATGGCGAGCTTGCCCGCGAGATCGGGATGCGCTCTCAGCACGCCCAACCGCTCATCCTGGCTCGCCGTGCGAAACATTGCGGCCATGGCATCATGGATATCGAGTGCCGTGAGCGGCTCCTCGATCATGCCGGCGTCGAAGGCACGCTCGGCGATGAAAGGGGAATGCTCAAAGACGCCACCGAAACGCTGAACGAAATCCGCTCTGTCCATACCGTCTATCCATTGTCATGTGGGGCCGCAGGGGCGGCAAGGTGGGTCTGTCCGCGAACCTCGCGAAGCAGCTGGAGACAAGAAGTAGCCGAGGCCCCGGCGCTTGTCGAGTTTCCGCATGAGACAGGCACCTTCAACATAAACGGCAAGTCCGCTCGCTTGCGGATGACCAGAGGCGACCTATCTAAGGCACGCAGTTCCCATTTCATTTCGAAAGGATACCCCATGCCGATTGCCAAAGGCTATGCCGCAACGGACGCCTCCAAGCCATTGGTTCCCTTCACCTTTGAGCGTCGCGATCCCAACGCCGATGACGTGGTGATCGACATCAAGTTCTCAGGCATCTGCCATTCGGACATTCACCAGGCGCGCAACGAATGGGGCAACTCCACCTTCCCCATGGTTCCCGGCCACGAGATCGCCGGCATCGTCACCGCTGTCGGCTCGAAGGTCTCGAAATATAAGGTCGGCGACCGGGTCGGCGTTGGCTGCTTCGTCAACTCCTGCCTGCATTGCGAGCGCGACCTTTACCGGGAACAGTACATGCCCGATCTGGTCGGCACCTATAACTCTGTCGAAGTCGACGGCGTGACCCCGACCCAGGGCGGATATGCCGATTCAATCGTCGTGCAGGAAGACTACGTGCTGCGCATCCCGGACAACCTGCCGCTCGACAAGGCAGCACCGTTGCTCTGCGCCGGCATCACGCTCTACTCGCCGCTCAGCCACTGGAAGGCCGGCCCCGGCAAGAAGGTCGCCGTCATCGGCATGGGCGGTCTCGGCCACATGGGCGTCAAGATCGGTGCGGCCATGGGCGCCGACGTTACCGTGCTCAGCCAGAGCCTGTCGAAGAAGGAAGACGGCCTCGCCTTCGGCGCAAAGGAATATTACGCCACGTCGGATCCGGAGACATTCAAGAAGCTTGCCAGCTCCTTCGACCTGATCCTCTGCACCGTCAGCGCCGAGATCGACTGGAACGCCTACCTGAACCTTCTCAAGGTCGACGGCACAATGGTCCTGCTCGGCGTGCCGGAAAACCCGGTTCCCGTGCATGCCTTCGCGCTCATCGCTGGCCGCCGCTCGCTCGCGGGCTCGATGATCGGATCGATCCAGGAAACGCAAGAGATGCTCGACTTCTGCGGCAAGCACGACATCACCCCGGAAATCGAAATCATCGACATCGCGCAAGTCAACGAAGCCTATGAGCGCGTCATCAAGAGTGATGTCCGCTACCGCTTTGTCATCGACATGGCGAGCCTCGACAAGGACTGAGGGCTGCTAGGAAGCCTTAGAAGAAAGGGCTCGGCATCACTGCCGGGCCATTTCTTCGTTGAGAAACCTGTCCTCAAAACGCAACGTCATCCTCGGCCTTGTGCCGAGGATCTACTGAGGTCGCATGCAATTGATCCGTAGCAGATGCTCGGGACAAGCCCGAGCATGACGCCCCCACAGCTTAAGCCCTTCATGCCAGGCCCTTCGCAGCCTCAAACCTGCAACTGATACCCATTCCGCTCCGGAAACGGCCAATCTGCAAGCAGGGCCATATCCGGCCGATAAATCTCCACCTTCAACGGATAGCACTTCGCCACGTCGCTCGAATGGCTGGTGCTGCAATCGCCACCCGGGCAGGCCGAAAGCGCGCCCAAGAGATCAATCTCCGCAAACATCTCCAGGAAATCGCCCGGACGCACGGGGCTTGCCTTCATGAAATACTGCTGCGTATCGCGGGTAAAGCCGGTGCACATGAAGACATTCAACACGTCATGTACATGCGGTTCGACCGCCTTGATGTCCGAGCCGGTATGATGCGCCAGCGCCCTGCAGAGGTTGGAATGGCAGCAATGGTGGTAGTCGCCGCCGGAGAGCAGACGGTTGGTATAGGGATCGCAGCGGGTGCCGATCACGTCATGCACGCCCCCGCCAAATTCGTCGAAGCCATACCAGCCGAGCGTGTCATGGCTGATCGTCGCCATCGGGCGCAGCGACGGCAGGTTGCTCCAGAGACGATTGCCGGTCGTCACATGGGTCGCATGCAGCGCCCGCGTCTTGCCGGAAAAGAAGCGTTCGGAAAGGTCATTGGCATTCCAGAGGTTGAGGTCGCCGACCTGCGGCCCCTCGACGCTAACGATGCGGAAGAAATGCCCCTTCGGCACCTCAAACGTATTGCCCTCGCGCGGCGGCACGATCACTTCGCCGACCTTTTCCATCGTTGCCCGCGCCCGCTCCAGGATACTCATATCGGGTGCCTTCAGGGACTCCACCGGATAGCAGACGACGGGTTTCACTGCCCGGCGGTCGGCTGCATCGGCGGGAACGGGGATCGTGGAATTGAAGGGCGACATGGCATGCTCCGGTCTGCAGAGAAAAATGTATAAGGAGGAGGCCGCAAGGTGCCTGAACTGCCAGCACCTGACAACGCGGCTTCTTCTTGCCCGATGAGCAAGTCTTGCTTATGCATGACGATATGAAACTTCCACCCCCCTCCACGCTACGCGCCTTCGAGGCCGCCGCACGCCGCGAAAGTTTTCTGCAGGCCGGAAAGGAACTCGGCATGACTGCAGCGGCCATCAGCCAGCACGTGAAGGCGCTGGAGGACTGGCTGGAACTCACCCTCTTCGAGAGGCGAGCCCGCGGCGTGCGCTTAACGGCAGAGGGGCGCGAACTGGGCGCCGCATGCTCGGAAGGTCTCGGCCATATTTCCCGCGCGGTCGAGCGTTTGACGGCCCGCCGCAACGGACTGCGCGTCAGCCTCGCCTGCAAGCCCTCGGTGGTAAACCACTGGCTTGGCCCCAGGCTGCCCCGCTTTCGCGCCGCGCATCCCGAAATCCAGGTCTCGGTTGTCTATCCGCTCGGCGCATTGACGCCGGAAGAGGCTGGAACAGATCTCCTGATCCGCCATGGCACAAGGCCGCCTGGCCGCGCTGAAGCCATTCTCAGCGCCGCCACCCGGCCGACCTGCGCACCGGCCTATCTGGAGAAACACGGCCCGATCACCAGTGCAGCCGATCTTCAGAACCATCACCTGCTGCATGACGCGACTGAGGCCGCATGGCAATCCTGGCTGGCCCGACACGACGTCGACGGCCAGACACCCGCAGGCCCGCTCTATGCTGATTTCAATCTGCTGGTCAGCTCGGTCCTCTCGGGCCTCGGCATCGGCCTGTGCCCGACAGCCCTGATTGCCGACCATCTGGCAGCCGGTTCGCTGACAGTCCTGTTCGAAGACGCCGCCGACGCGGACAAGGCCTACTGGCTCCTGTCAGGCGCGGATATGCATGAGCCCGCAGCGATCTTGCGCAATTGGTTGCTGGCGGAAGCAGCCGAGCAAGGCCCCTGAGATAGCCTCACCATGCCGGCTTATGGTGCTTGTGCCAATGCTCGGCAATCTCGATGCGCTTGGGGATCCAGACCTTCTCGTGACCCGTCACGTAATCGATGAACCGCGCCAAGGCTGCCGCCCGACCTGGACGGCCAACAAGGCGGCAGTGGAGGCCGACGGACATCATCTTCGGGCTGCCGTTTTTGCCCTCCTCATAGAGCACGTCGAAGGCGTCCTTGAGATAGGTGAAGAACTGGTCGCCGGAGTTGAAGCCCTGCGGGGTCGCAAAGCGCATGTCATTGGTCTCGAGCGTATAGGGGATGATCAGGAAGGGCTTCCCGTCGAGATCCGGCACCCAGAACGGCAGGTCGTCGGAATAATTGTCGGACGAATACATGAAACCGCCCTCCTCCATCACGAGGCGCAGCGTGTTCATGGATGGCTTGCCCTGATACATGCCGAGCGGATGCGAGCCGGTCAGTTCCTTGTGCAGGCGGACCGCCTCGCGGATATGCTCGCGCTCGACGTCTTCGGGAAAATCCTTGTATTCGAGCCAGCGATAGCCGTGGCTGGCGATCTCCCAGTTCGCTTCCTTCATCGCGGCAACAGCTTTAGGGTTACGCGCCATGGCGAGCGTTACGCCATAGACGGTGACAGGCACCTGGCGCTCGGTGAACATCCGCCATAGCCGCCAGAAGCCAGCGCGCGAGCCATATTCGTAGATCGATTCCATGTTGAGGTTGCGCTGGCCGGGCCACGGCTGGGCGCCAACGATTTCCGACAGGAGATTTTCCGAGGCCGGATCGCCGTCGAGGATATTGCTCTCGCCGCCTTCTTCATAGTTGACCACGAACTGTACTGCGACGCGCGCATCTCCCGGCCACCGCGGATCAGGACTGTTGCGGCCGTAGCCGACGAGATCGCGGGGATAAGGAGCAGTCGTCATGGGTTCACCTCTCGTGTTTTGTCGAGAAGCTATTGGCGCAAAGGGTGGCTGTCGAGACGTAAAAAGCAGGTATTGCTGCAATGCAGAAAATCACGCGATACGCCGATTGGCGATCCGGCCGAGCGGATGCAGCGAATGCACCTGGAAAGGCGCCCCCGGCTCGGCTTCAACGAAGAGCGCCAGATGATCGATCACGATCGGCTCCACCAGTGCCGGGTCAAAATGGATCTTCATTGCCTCCTCGATTCGCGCAAAGTCACGCCCAAGAAGCGGCCCAGTAAGGCTCATGTGAAAGCGGAACTCGTCCATCACATAAGGATGGCCCCACCGATTGAGGTTGGAAAATTGCGGCGCAGACAGCCTGTCCGGATTACGTCGCTCGATTTCCGCCTCACTCAGTGGTGCTCTAAAGCCGTCAAAGACCTGGACGATCGAGGCAGCAAGGTGGTCGACGGCCGGACAGGGCCGGTCAAGAATCAATCCATAGACATCACCGATCCGACCGACACGCAGGCCCTGCAACAGAACAGGATCCATCCTGTCAGCAAACAGCATCAGGTCGTTCAGGAACGCCGCCTCGGTGGCGCCATGCGAAAGACGGAACGGCGCCTTGAACGTCGCATGGAAGCCGAATCGACGCGGCAGCGCCGTATGAAAGGCGATTTCATGCAGGCCGATGCCACGCAGGCTGGGGTGTTCGACGGGCAAGCCTGAAAAAACATTGCGGCCAAGCCAGCTTGCGGCAGCCAATGCCAGAGGGTTACCGGCAGAGGGCGTAAAACAGATCGCATAGCGCATGTCCAACCCTCCGCCTGGTTCGAGTCGGTCATTTTAGCAATGACCGTTACAACCCAGTGGTTAGGTGATTTACATGACAGCTTCACGAAGGAGACAACACCGTATTGCACGCTGCGTGACATCCGTCCGCGTGTGCTCGGGATGCCAAAAGTTCAAGGCGCCGGCGACGTCGCTTTCGCGATGAGAGCGGCGGAAAGATGTCGCGATAACAGGAAGCTCTCTGGCAGGGCCATCACTTTGCGCTCCACCGCATCAAGCGCCGCATCCGCCAGAAGATGCGCAATCCCGAAGCTGACCTTGAAGCCACCGGTCAGCGCAATGATCGCAGGCGCGTCCGGATGCGGCCCCACCATTGGATCGCTTTCAAGCGCCCGTGGCCTCAAGCCCGCCCAGCGTTCGATCAGTTCGGCCCGTTCGAGCACCGGAGCCAGTCGTCGGGCGGCCGCGACCAGGAGGGCGAGTTTGTCGTCAGTCCCGAAAGGGTCCTCAAAACTGTTCTCGCTGGTGCTCCCGATCGCGACATGTCCACCCTCGTGCGGAACGACATAGAGCCCGTCCAGATAGAGCAACGGCAAATCACCGGGAAAGTCCGCCTTCAACAGCGCCGCCTGCCCCTTGACGGCCCGCCCTAGGGGCTGCTGCAATTCGGGTCCGACCGAGGTCAAAAGCGGAAATGACTGCCAACCCGCAGCAACCAGAAGATGTCCATATGCAACATGGCTGCCATCCGCCAACATGACCTGACCAGCCGTTCGGTCGATCGACTGCACAGGACTTCCCTGGAGGATGCGCACCCGATCGCTCTTTGCCAACCTTGCCGCGATAGCACCGGTCAAGCCACGCGGTGATACGCGACCCGCAAAGCTGTCATGAACCAGACCGGCTTCACTGACATGCAGGTCCGGCCAGCCCGCATGCGGCGTTTCATCCAGCACCTGCCAGTCAAAAGCCCTGCCCTGCTGTTGCCAATTGACCTTGGCTTCGGCCTGATGACGCTCGGCAATCGGCCGCAGATGCGGCTTCGGCAAGGGGATCAGCCGCCCGCAGCGGCGATAGCCCGTCGAAAGGCCGGTCTCGGCTTCAAGGGATGCAATCTCTCCCTCAAGCGACAGCAAGCCGTCGAATTGCAGCTGCTTCTTCTCGTTCCAGCGATCCGGCATGTGCGCCATCAGTGCGCCGAGCAATCCGCCGCTCGCACCCTGCGCCAGACCGGCCCCGTCAATCAGGATCGTATCGATGCCCCGGCGCTCGGCCTTGAGTGCCGCCCAGAGCCCCATAATGCCGCCACCAATGATGACAAGGTCGGCGTGCGATTGACCGGAGAGCGCCAGCAATTTATCGGACATGCATGACCCATTTAGACATTACGCCCGAGGCGGGCCAAGAACAGACGCCCCTCACTTGGCAAGAGGGCGATATGCCCTATTCGACTGCCTTTGGCGATCACTTTTATTGCCGCACCGACGGCCGGCTGGAATGCGGCCACGTCTTCCTCGCCGGCAATGGCCTGCCCGAACGTTGGCGTGACAGTGCCGCCTTCAGGATCGGTGAACTCGGCTTCGGCACCGGCCTCAACGCCTGCGAAACATGGCGGCAGTGGAAGCGGGAGCGGTCCGCCGACGCCAGCCTTCACTTTGTCTCCTTCGAACTCTATCCCATGCAGGCAGCCGACATCGATCGCGCGCTTTCGCGCTGGCCGGAGATCGACGAAGAACGCAAGTCTCTGGTTGGCCGCTGGCCGTCCGAGCCATCGGGCCAAGTCGACATTGATCTTGACGACCAAACACGGTTGACGGTGTTTTGCGGCGATGCGCTTGTACAGCTGCAGGCGTCGTCCTTGGTCTTTGACGCCTGGTATCTCGATGGTTTTGCCCCGTCGCGCAACAGCGCCATGTGGTCGCCGGAGCTGATGCAAAATGTCCATGACCACACGTGTCCGGGCGGCAGTTTTGCCACCTACGCCGCAGCCGGCTTCGTTCGCCGCAATCTGCAGGCCGCAGGCTTTGCCGTTGACCGTCGACCGGGTTTTGCCGGCAAGCGTGAAATGCTGAGCGGCGTAAGAGCGATCGTCTAAGTGGCCCAGGACTAGGCGCCGAGCCCCCCGGCAATTTGCCCCGGCTCAAGAGCATACCATTCGCCGATCTTGCGCATGAGCGTTTCCGGCGAAATCGGCTTCGACAGATAGTCGTCCATACCAGCCGCGATACAGGCCTCGCGGTCACTGTCGAGGGCATGGGCAGTAACCCCAACGATCGGGACATGCTCGCCCAGGCCGTGCAGCATTTCTTCGCTGCGAATGGCGCGGCAGGCCTCATGTCCGTTGAGTACCGGCATCGATACATCCATCAGGATCAGATCCGGCTTGTGGGTTCGCCAGGCATCCACTGCGAGCTGCCCATTGCCGACGATGCGGTAGCGGATGCCGCTGCCGGCGAGGATCTGGTTGAACACGATCTGGTTCACCTCATTGTCCTCGGCAATCAGGATCCGGACATCCTCTGCCGGCATCTGCACCGACATTGCCTCGGCAGCGTTACCGACGGAGCGCTCAATCTGCGGCTGCAGCTCCAAAGGCGGAGCCACCAGAGGGCGCCCGGCACCCAGCCGTGTTGTGCGAATGACATCGATGATCGCGCCCCTCAGAACATTCGCCCGCGCCGGTTTCATCAGATGCGCCTGGACCCTCAGGCTTTCGAACAGTTGCTCGCTGCCTGCCATATCCATGGAGGTCAGGAAAATCAGAGGCATGTCGTCGAAGCGGCGATCGTTGCGGATAATCCGCGCGACATCTGTGCCGTTCATTTCCGGCATGTGATAGTCTATGATGACAGCATCAACGGTGATCCCTGCACGATGGGCCTCATCCAGGATCTGCAGTCCCAGCCGCCCGCTTTCCACGGCATGGCCGTCGAAACCCCACATAGACAGCTGCTCGCCAAGGATCTGGCGGTTGACCGCATTGTCATCAATGACGAGAACCCGCGCATCCTTGACGTTGGCCGGCAGCTCCTTTTGCCGGCGTCGCTCCGCAACAACCTTGAGCGGTATTTCAACCGTGAACACAGAGCCCTTGCCGAGTTGCGAGCGCACATTCAGCTGGCCGCCGAAAAGCTTGATCAGCCCCGCGGTAATCGCCAGACCAAGCCCGGTGCCCTCGTGGCGACGGGTCGATGACGTGTCCACCTGCGAGAACTTTTCAAAGATCTGCGCCTGCATCTCCGGCGCAATGCCCACTCCCGTATCGGAAATGCTGACGATCAACCTTGCCTTGCCATCACCCAGCGGCTCGCTCGACAGGTCGATGTGCACATGCCCCTTCTCGGTGAACTTGATCGCATTGCCGAGCAGGTTGGTGACGATCTGGCGGAAGCGACCGGGATCGCCGAGGAAAGTATGATCGACCGCCTGATCGCCAGAAATCACCAGTTCGATGTCCTTCTCGGCCGCAGCCGCAGATAGGAGCGTTGCGACATCCTCGATCGCCTCGACGGGATCAAAGGGCGAATTCCGCAGCTTCAGCTGACCGGCATCGATCTTGGAGAAGTCCAGGATGTCGTTGATGATTGTCAAAAGCGCATTGCCGGACTTCATGATGATATCGACGAAAGTCTTCTGGCGGCTGTCGAGCGTCGACTTGGACAAAAGCTCCGCCATGCCGAGCACACCATTCATCGGCGTACGGATTTCATGGCTCATATTGGCGAGGAAGTCGGATTTCGCCTTGTCGGCCGCTTCGCTCCGCGCCAGAAGCACTTCGAGTTCCGCCTCGCGCACCTTGAGTTCGGTGATATCCGTGAGCACGACGACACAGCTGCCCGATCCACCGAATGTGGCCTCCAGCTTCACCCATGTCTTGGCCCCGGCCATGAAGGTCGTGGAAACCCCGGTGGTTTCCTTCATGGCTGCCTGCCACTGGCTGAGGATTGCCTGACCCTCGGTGCCGAAATCACCCCTTTCGGCACAATAGCTGAAGATGTCACGCCAGCGCGAACCGATCGCTGCGAGATCCTCCGGGAGGTCGAGAATACGAACGAATGCAGGATTGATCTCCGCGATCCTGCCTCTCTCGATCGCCACCAATCCCTGGGACGTCAGGCGCATCGTGTCCTGCATCAACTGACCCAGCCGCTCAAGCTGTTCCTGCGCCTCGTCGATCTCCTTCTCGCGCTTGCGCATCTCGGTCAGATCCGAATAGGTCATCAGGATCTTGCGATCGCGCAGCCGCGTTATGGTCGCCAGCACATGCTGTCCGTCATCATAGGACAGCTCGGTCGTCTGTGAGCCTTCAAGTGCATCGAACTGCGCAATCCGACGCCTGTATCCTTCTTCGAACTCAAGTCCCGGCCAGGTCTTGCCTTGGCTATGGTTGCGCTCACAATACGAACGGAAGCTGAGACCTTCCAGCGGCAGGTCCTCCGGCCAGCTCCAGATCTCACGGCATTTTTCGTTGGCGAATTCCACCATGTAGTCAGCGTTGAGGATCACCACGCCGACGGGCATGATGTGCAACATTGCGACGAGATCCTGATAAAGGGCTTCGGCTCTTGCTTGCGCCTCCCGAACTGCCTCCTGCCCGCGCTTGATCACCGAAACATCGGTGACGGAACCGACGAGAAAGTGCTTGTGCTGCGCGGTCGTGATCCGGTTGATCCGGGTAATGACTGAAATTTCCTCACCGTCACGAATGACGACATCACTCGGGCGCTCGATCACTTCGCCATGTTCGAGGCAGCGGATATTTTCTTCGGTCAGTTGCTGGCCACGCTCCGGCCACATCTCGGCTTCCGTCATGCCGTAGATGTCTTCCCTGCGCTGTTGGTGCAGTTCCTCATAAGCGCCGTTGACGTATATCAGCCGCCGATCGATGTCGCGGATGAATACAGGAACCTGCATTTGCTCAAGGGCCGCACGATAGAGCAGCGTTTCTTCCTCGCGCTGAACCATATCGCTGACATCGGAATACGTGACGAGGATGCGCCCACCCTCGAGCTTGCGGCTCCCCGCAGCCAGCGCTCGACCCGATGGCGTCTTCGCATCAATCAGCGGGCCGTCGTCCAGACTGAGCAACTGCTCGACACGGAAGGCGATGCGGCTACGCACCTCTTCGGCCGCCAAGTGAGGCTCCGAGCGCCAGGTCACGCGCTCAAGGAACTCCGAATAGCTCATCCCGAGCAGTTCGACCTCCGGACCGAATTCGGCCATATCGACAAGCGCCGTGTTGACATACTCGATCAGCAGGTCCGGCCCCAGCAGCATGATGCCCACAGGCAACGACAGCAGCAGGGTCTGGAAGTAGTTCCGCATATTGTCGGCTTCACGCCGCGCAGCCGCCAGTTTCTCCTCACCCTGCCTCAGCGGGGAGAGATCGGTCATGGTACCGATCAGATAGCGTGAGCCGTCACGCGTTTCGATCGCCCCCATCCGGCACAAGGTCGGCACGCGGCTGCCATTGGGGCGCACGAAGATGTCCCGCACTTCTTCAGCCAGGGCACCATCAAGGATGCGCCTGTTGTCATCGTGGTAGATCTGACCCGCAAGCGGGAACATTTCGAGTTCAGTCTTGCCGAGCAAGTCCTCCAGAGGGCATTCGGCGAGATCGGCATAGGCCTGATTGGCGAAGACGAGGCGATGTTCGTTGTCGCGGACAAAAGCGGCGACCGGCAAGCGATCAAGCACCGTGCGGAAGACTTCCATCTCTGCCGACCACGGCACGGAATAACCCCCAGACAGCTCGGCTGACTGTGGCGCATCCATGAAGCCGAAAAGATAGAGCTGATCGTCCTCGCCATAGAAGCGCTCGATGCGGAGCATGCGCACCGGCTCGTCGGGACGGGCGCGGTAGCCAAGCTGCTCATCTTCACCGAAGACCAGCACACGGCGTTCGGTATCGTCACGAAGACTGTCGAGACGCGTACCGAGCAGCTCCGTATCGCTCCGGCCGACGAAGCTCATCGGATCGAGGTCGAAGAGTGCGGCAAAGGCTTCGTTGACCACGACATAGCGCAGCTCGCTGTCCTTCACATAGGAAGGCAAGTCGAGAACGGCGATCTTCTCGCAGACCAAATTGAGCACGCGCTTCCCCGGTTTCAAAATGAGTAAACCTTGGCGTTGATCAATGACTGCGAATGGTAAACAGCCGGTAAGCGCGACCTGCAGATGTGTCGACAAAGAGCTCCACGGGTGAGCGCTCCTTGCGATGTTCCAGATGAGCCGGTTTTCCGTCGCAAACGGCAATGCCTTTTGCGCCCGGAAACTGCGAGACTTGATGTCGAGATTGACACAATGGATCGACCATGAGCGACATGACCAGCTCTTCATCGCCCGAAAATAACGCCGTGAACGGCATCACCGAGCGGCGACGCCGCACTGGAGGACGAGGCGGGGATCGCGCCCGCGCATCCGGATCGGCGAAGTACCGCAACCTCGTCAACCGGCTGGTCAAGACAGAGTTGCTTGATGCCGAGGCGCTCGACGACATCCATGAAGCGTCGCTCATCGTGCTCGAGGAAATCGGCATGGACATCATGCTGCCCGAGGCACGCGCCTTGATGAAGGCAGCAGGTGCTGACGTGACGGCGGGATCCGAGCGCGTCCGCTTCGATCGCGACCTGATCCTGGATCTGATCGCCTCCGTACCGAAGGAATTCACCCTGCATGCCCGCAATCCGGAACGCCACGTCCGGATCGGAGGCAACAATCTGGTCTTCGCCCAGATTGCGTCCGCTCCCTTCGTCGCGGATCGTGAAGGCGGGCGGCGGGCTGGCAACCAGGAAGATTTCCGCAAGCTGGTCAAGCTTGCCCAGTCCTACGATGTCATCCACACCACGGGTGGATACCCGGTTGAGCCTGTCGACATCCACGCCTCGGTGCGCCATCTCGACTGCCTATCCGACCTCGTAAAGCTGACCGACAAGCCGTTCCATTGCTATTCTCTCGGCAAGCAGCGCAATCTAGACGGCATCGAGATCGCCCGGATCGGTCGTGGCATCTCGATGGAGCAGATGGAGCGCGAGCCCTCGCTGTTCACCGTCATCAACTCCTCCTCGCCCCTGCGCCTTGATGGGCCGATGCTTCAGGGCATCATCGAAATGGCATCCCGCGGCCAGGTTGTCATCATGACACCCTTCACGCTTGCCGGCGCCATGGCCCCTGTGACGATCGCGGGCGCGCTCGTCCAGCAGAATGCCGAGGCGCTCTGCGGGATCGCCTTCACCCAAATGGTCAAGCGCGGCGCGCCGGTGATCTACGGCGGCTTCACCTCGAATGTCGACATGAAGAGCGGCGCACCGGCCTTCGGCACGCCCGAATACATGAAGGCGGTGATTGTCGGGGGACAGCTTGCCCGCCGCTACGGCATTCCCTACCGCACCTCCAACACCAACGCCGCCAACACGCTGGATGCGCAAGCAGCCTACGAATCCGCCTTCTCGCTCTGGGCGCTGACGCAAGGCGGCGGCAATTTCATCATGCACTCGGCCGGCTGGTCGGAAGGCGGCCTGACGGCATCCTTCGAAAAGTTCATCCTCGATGTCGACATGCTGCAGATGGTGGCGGAGTTCCTGACACCTCTTGATGTCAGCCCCGATGCGCTGGCGCTCGACGCTGTGCGCGACGTCGGCCCGGGCGGCCATTTCTTCGGCACAGCCCATACGCTCGCCCGCTACGAGACGGCCTTCTATTCGCCGATCCTGTCCGACTGGCGCAACTTCGAGACCTGGACGGAAGCCGGCCGGCCCACAACATACGACCACGCCAACCGCATCTTCAAGGAAAAGCTGGCAAGTTACGAACGCCCGCCAATCGACCCAGCCGTCGAGGAAGAACTGGATGCCTTCGTCGCAAAGCGCAAGGAAGAGGGCGGGGTCGCGACGGATTTTTGAGCGGACGCCGGACGTGGAAGGCAGGCCGGGCGCACCCCAGAACCAGTCCGCCCCGTCCGGTGAGGGACGAGGCGGAACTGTTTCATGATCGACTGACAACGAGCGACTGTGTCAGGCAGAACGGCGCATAGGCGACGTGTAAGCGCTATGTGCCGGCGCTGCTGCCTTCCCTGCGACAATCTCAAACCGCTGGATCAACTGGCGAAGGCGGGCACTTTCGGTTGCAAGACCCGCACTAGCGGCATTCGTCTCTTCGACCATCGCAGCATTCTGCTGCGTGAACTGATCCATCTGGTTGACCGCCGTGTTCACTTCAGCAAGCCCGGTCGCCTGCTCCTTGGCGGCGGTTGCGATGGCATTCATCTGAACATTGACGGTGGTGATGAAGTTCTCGATCGTCTTGAGGGCAACACCGGTATCGCTGACCAGTTTCACACCATTCGAGACCTCCTCGGTCGAAACGCGGATCAGGTCCTTGATTTCACGGGCGGCCTGCGCCGATCGTTGGGCCAGTTCGCGGACTTCCTGGGCAACGACCGCAAAGCCCTTGCCGGCTTCCCCTGCCCGCGCGGCTTCGACACCAGCATTGAGCGCCAGCAAGTTGGTCTGGAAAGCGATTTCATCGATCACGCCGATGATGTTGGAGATGGATTGCGACGACTGCTCGATGCGTCCCATTGCAGCCACCGCACTCGCGACCACGCCACCCGAGCTTTCGGCACTATGGGCCGCATCGGCTGCGGCTGCCCGGGCTTCCTCGACTCGATTGGAAGCATGACGCACATTGACCGTAATCTGATCAAGGGCTGCAGCGGTTTCCTCGAGTGAAGCGGCCTGCTGTTCGGTGCGGCGCGAAAGATCATCGGTGCTGCCGCTGATCTCGCGGCTGCCGTTATCGATGGAACCGGCGGCATGCGCGACTGCCGACAGCGTTTCAGACAACTGCACGACGGCATCGTTGAAATCTTCGCGCAGTTTCTCGAATTCCTGGGCAAAGGGAGCATTCAGGCGGACCGAAAGATTACCCTTCGCAAGTTGAGCCAGGCCGCCAGCGAGTGTCGCAGTGGCCTGCGTCATCGCTTCTGCCCGGCTTTGGTCAAGCCTCGCACGCTCAGCCCTTTCAGCTTCCGTCAGGGATTGATGTTGCTTGGCCTCGTCCTCGACCTTGCGGGCGGCGATCGCGTTGGCGCGCAGGACCTCGACGGCAGCGGCCATCAAGCCGAGTTCATCACGGCGATCCATGGCCGGAATTTCGACTGCCGTATCACCTTCTGCCAGTCTGCGCATCGCACCGGTCATCCCGATCAGCGGAGATGCGAGACTGCGAGTGAGCAGCATACCCATCACAGCGGCGACGGCGGCAGCGGCCATTCCACCAAAGATCAATGTGTTCGTTCCTGTCTGGAACGCCGCATTCTGTAGGGCTGTTCGCTGGTCGGCCAACGTTTCATTGGCCTCATCGAGCGCGGTCAGCGCCTTGCGGATGTCACTCAGACGCGCGGTCGTGGCAATGTTGCTGCGGGTTTCCTCGATCTTGGCCGGATCCTGCGCATTGGCAATGGTCGCGTCCATCTGTGCATAGAACTTGTCCATCGCCTGGCGCAGCGGCGGAAGGAAAGCATCCGCCTGGGGCTTGCCGAGCTGCTGTTCGAGCTCGGCGATCATCGGCGGCACAGCACTGGCATGCTTCGCCATGCGCTCGATAAACTCTTCATTGAGACTGGCAACATAGCCACGCATGGCGTTCTGATGCTCGACGAGCGTCGCAAGAATCTGTGTGGACAATTTGAGAACGGACTGTGTTTGCTCATTCGCAAGCGTTGCCTCCTGAATCCGTTGCATTGAGACGAAAGCAACAGAACAAAAAGCGATGACAACGGCCAGAACGAAGGCAAATGCAAAGGCCAGCTTGCGGGAAACTCTCAGATTCTTCATGGACGTCTTTCAGAATTGACTGCAGTGCCCTTCCTCGCTCCGGACCCCTTAAGATTTATGGAATTTAGAATAGAATTATAATAAAATATCTCGCGTTTTGACCATTTATCCTAACTGTTTCAGGTAGGCTTGGTACGTCTGATGGGGGGCCGGTTCAAAACGGTCAGACAGGATCTTCCAGTCTTCCACACGGTCGAGCCGGAAATCCCGAAATCCTTGCCGCATCTCGCACCATCCGGTCATCACCCAGATCGCACCGAAAGCCGAGAGGCTGAGCGGCCAAACGACGCGCTGGCTGCGGTCCCCTGGCAAAGAATGATAGGCGATCCAGACCTTGCGTTTCGCTGACAACGCCATGCGCATGTCACCGAGGCAATCGGGCGTTTCCGGCTGCGACGCGGAACGAAAGGCGTGGATGGGCGCGGATTTCAACCTCTCGGCATGCTCTTTCGGCAGCATTCCCAGCATTTTCTCCTGCGCCTCCCGGGCCGCCTGACCAAGGCGCGGATCGCCCAGCATCTCGACAGCTCGAAGCCCGAAGGCGAGCGCTTCCAACTGCTCGAAGGTGAAGGTCAGCGGCGGTGCATCAAAGGCCTCGCGCAGCATATAGCCGACACCGCGCTCCCCCTCGATCGGCGCACCGGAGCCGATCAGATGCTCCATGTCGCGATAGATGGTCCGTGGCGCGACCTCCATTTTCTCGGCAATCTCGGCGGCGGTCATCGCCCGGCCGGCGGCGCGCATCAACTGGATGATCCGGAAAAGGCGGTCGGCAGGACGCATCTGGCACCTCATTTCAGGCTATGGCCAGAAGGTTGTCAGTTGCCTTCTGCTAGGTCAAGTCATCATCACTTGAGGAGCCCCATGATGCCATCCACCACGGTTCTCGAACTTGCCGTCTGCACTGTAACTGACCGACAAGCTGCCCAGAATGCCCGCAACGTCGCCATGCAGGCCATCAGCGCCTATCCCGGTTTCGTCAGTTGGCGTGCCCTCGACGCACTGGATCACGGCGACATGATCGCCGATCTCGTCGAATGGGCCGACAGGCAAAGCGCCGATGCGGCCGCAGCCAAGGTAAGGACAGATCCCGCCTTTGCCCCTTACATGGCCGCGATCCAGGGCGTATCCCTGATGCAGCATTTCCAGACGCAAGCCGAGACCGGACGCCCATGGCCGAACCGCTGAAACATCTGATTGGTCAAGAGACCGCCCGCGATACGGCCGATGCCGTGTCGCGAGTTTGGCCTGACTTTGACAAGGGCGCCTTCCTGGCCGATGTGCTGCCCCGGATCGAAGCCCATGAACTGATGCAGCGCGGCCAGCTGATCGCTGATGCGCTCGCGATCCATATGCCTCGAGATTTCCCGAAAGCGGCCGCAGTGCTCGCAGCCTGCCTTCCGCAGGAATCCCGAGACGGCTTGACGGGATGGGCACTGCTCTCCTTCAACCAGTTCATCTCGGCACAAGGGGTGGGGCATCTCGGGACGGCTCTCGACCTGCTGAAGGCGCTGACCCCGCATTTCACCGCAGAGTTTGGCATTCGCCGCCTCATCCATGAATGCCAGGACGAAGCGCTGGCCATCATCGGGCGATGGGTCGTCGACCCCAACCATCACGTTCGCCGACTGGCCAGCGAAGGGACCCGCCCTCGCCTGCCCTGGGCGATGCGCCTGCCTTCGCTGGTGCGCGATCCAACCCCGATACTGCCGATTCTAGAAGCGCTCATCGATGACGAGGAGGACTATGTCCGCCGCTCGGTGGCCAACAGCCTGAACGATATCGCCAAGGATCATCCGGATCTCGTCGCGGATTTCGTTGCGCGCCACGCGCCGGGTGCCTCGAGGAACCGGCTGTGGCTACTGAAACACGCGTCCCGCACCCTGGTGAAGAAGGGCCACGCAAAGGCGCTCGCCAATTTCGGCTATGCACCGCTCGCGGACGTAACGGCAACCCTCGTGCTTGCCAACGACCATATCGGTTTCCCCGGCGAACTGAGCTTCGAGGTCCGTCTGTCGAATGACAGCACGGAACCGCGCACGGTGCTCGTCGATTACGCCATCCATCACCAGAAAAAGGATGGCTCGCTGTCGCCGAAGGTCTTCAAGGGAAGGAGCCTCACGCTCGCCCCGACGCAGACCGCCACAATCAGTCTGCGCCACGCCTTCCGGCCGATCACCACACGTGTCTATCATGCAGGTGACCATCGGCTGGAAATCCTGCTCAACGGCGTGTCCGTGGCGGATGCCGATTTCGATCTGGCGATGGATGCGTCGACGTGCACATGAGCCGGACGGCCACCCGATCTCCTTGTCCGATCTCCTTGAAGGCCGTGTCAAGACGGAAGCGGAAACATCAAAAAAGGGCAACCGGATCACGGTCGCCCTTTTGTCGATCTGCGATGACACCAGAAGCACGCGTTCGAAGCGCCATCGACCTCAGTCTGCCCGTTTCCTGCCGGTAATCATGGCCCGCACCAGATTCTCTTTGTGCTCGATACTGGCCAGCACAACACCGCCGATATGCAGGCCGATCAGCCCGAGCGTCGAATAGACAAGCACCTTATGTGTGTCTTCGACCCATTCGATGCCCCAGTAGGCGTCGGTCGTCATCATATAGCCAGTGGTGACAATGCCGGAGATCATCAACAGCAACGCAATCACCATGGCGCCGCCGGCTGGATTGTGGCCGATATAACGCTTGGCCTTCATCGCTGCACTTTCGGCGATAAATCGCAAAACCGTCACCGGGCTATAGATGAAACTGGCAAAGCGCGCATGCTCAGTCCCAACAAGACCCCAGACGACACGGAACACGATCAGCGCAGCGATGATGTAGCCGGAGGCGATATGGGCGTCTTTCCATTCGTCGCCCGTTACAAACGAAAAGGCGAAGAAGCCAACCAACGCCCAGTGGAACAGGCGCACCAAAGGGTCCCAGACCTTGACCAGCGCCGGCCGCGTCGCGCGGCCGGACTGGAGGGTGCCGGGCATGCTGTGCTCGGCGCTCGACATCACTCGGCTCCGACCTGTTCGCCGGTTGCCGGGTTGAAAATGGCTTCGACCTTCTTGCCGTCCTTGATGCCATAGACTTCGTAGCAGCCGTCCTCGACCTTGACCTGGCGCACGTCATAACCAAGTTCGGTGGCCTTGGCCTTCATGGCCTCTTCGGTCATCCACTTGTCCTTCGGGGCGTCACACTTGGCGGTTTCGTCTTCTGCCTGGGCAAAACCGGCAAAGGAAGCAAAGGTGATGAGCGAGAGAGCAATAAGCTTGTTCATGATAGGGTTCCTCATAAGGACGACGGGGCGGGATTGCCTTTCGCCGTTGAGCAAACCCTAGGGGACACGGGCTGAGCGTTACCTGACGCCAAATGTCAGCGAAACTTCAGCTTTCCAATGATACGTTAGAGCATGATCGAAACACCGCGCCCTCTTGTCTTGCGTATCGCGGCCCTTGGCCTAGCCGTGATCGGCATCATGGTATCTCTGCCCGTGGAGGCAGAGGATGAGCATAGAGAACCCGAACACGACATATTGCGCGATGGCGTTGCGAGCGGCAGGATCAAATCCTTGGCGGACCTGCGTCGCATCGTGTTGTCGCGGGTCGACGGGGATATTGTCTCGGCCCGCATAGAGCAGGAACACGGCCTGGAACTCTACGAATTCCGCGTGCTCCGGCGCGATGGTCGCCTTGTCGAGGTCGAGGTTGACGCCCGCTCCGGCAAGATCAGGGAAATCGAGAACGACTGATGCGCATCCTGCTGATCGAAGACGACCCGCGGATTGCCCGCGACATTACCACCCATCTTCAGCGTGACGGCTATGTGGTGGTGCATGAGACCGATGGTGAGGCCGGCTGGTTTACCGGAGACGAAGAGGACTTCGCCGCCGTGGTCCTCGATCTCGGTCTGCCCGGCATGGATGGCCTTGCCGTCCTCAAGCGCTGGCGCAATGCCAACAGGCGTATGCCGGTTCTCGTCCTGACCGCGCGCGGAAACTGGCAGGAGCGCGTCGAGGGCATCGATGCCGGCGCTGACGACTATCTGCCAAAGCCCTTCCAGATGGCAGAACTGCTCGCCAGATTGCGAGCCATCATCCGGCGGACGGCCGGTCAGGCGAGCCCGGTGCTGGAATTCGGAGACATTGCGATCGATACCCGCAACAAGACGGTGAGCCTTGCTGGTCTGCCCGTCGACCTGACGCCGCTCGAATACCGCTGCCTCACCCATCTTGCCTTGCATGCCGACCGGCACGTCACCCAGGCGGAATTGACAGAACAGCTCTATGCCCAGGACTTCGAGCGCGACAGCAATTCCGTCGAGGTGCTGATTGGCCGCCTGCGCCGCAAACTCGGTCGCGACGCTATCAGCACGCGCCGGGGCTACGGCTATAAGATGGGCGGGCCGGAGGCGTGAACCGCTCAATCCGCATACGCTTCTTGAGTGTCTCGATCGTGAGCGTCGCCGCGGCTCTGTCGCTCGCGGCTTTCGTCTTCGTCGGGCTTTTCACTCGTAGCCTTGAGCACCGGCTCGATCAGGAACTGACCGACCACCTCAACAATATCGCCGGCCAGATCGAATTCGCCGCAGATGGAACCGTGCGCCTGCCCGAACGCCCGACGGACATCCGCTTTTCCACCCCCTATGGCGGCCTCTATTGGCAGATCGCCGACGACCTGCGTGGCACTGAAACGCGCTCCGCCTCGCTCTGGGACTACACGCTTCCCCTGCCCGACGACCCACAGGAAACCGGCACAATCCACCGCTATGACATTCCCGGCCCCGAAGGCGAGACCCTGCTTGTCCAGGAGCGCAAGGTGATCGTCAAAGCGCCAGACGGCGAAAGGCCCCTGCGGCTCGCCGTCGCGATCGACACCGCGACCGTCAAGGAAGCCCGCCAGGCCTTCGTATCCGATATCATCCCCTATCTCCTGGCACTCGCCGCCTTCCTCGTCGCAGCATCGCTTGCCCAGCTCACCTTCGGTTTAAGGCCGCTTTTAGCCATCGGCGAAAGTCTCGACCGCATCCGCGCGCGCCAATCAACCCGTCTCACCGGCCCGCTGCCTGGCGAGCTGAAGCCCATGGTCGACGCGATGAACCGCCTGCTAGATGACCAGGACGCGCTGATCGCCCGAGCTCGAGCCCGAGCCGCCGACCTCGCCCACGGTCTGAAGACGCCGCTTACCATTTTGGCCAATGACGCCGAGACGCTGAAGGAACGCGGCGAGACCGAGATCGGCGAGGAACTCACCCACCTGGCCAGCGTCATGCGCAACCATGTCGACCGCGAGCTCGCCCGCAGTCGGATTGCCGCAACGGCCAGTATGCGCAGCGCTGACGCAGATCTTGAGCAGTCGGTGGCCATGATCGTCCGCACACTGAAACGAACACCAGACGGCGAACGCCTCGCCTGGCAGGTCAGCGTTCCCACAGGTCTGCGCCTTGGCATCGACCCGAGCGACTTGCAGGAACTGATCGGCAACATCGTCGAGAACGCCGTGAAGTGGGCTCGTCAGCGGATTATGATCGACACCGTGGCGACGTCGTCCAGCGTAACCTTATTGATCGCCGATGACGGCCCCGGTGTCGTCGAGGCCGATCTCAAGCGCATGACCGAGCGCGGCGTGCGCCTCGACACGCGCATCGCCGGCACCGGCATCGGTCTCTCCATCGTCAGCGATATCGCCGAGGTCTACGGCATCGATGTCGAAATCGCCAACCGGGAGCCGGCAGGCCTCGGTGTCACACTGCGGTTTGCAGCAGTCCCATCCGCGCCAATCGGCTGATCGATTGTGCGGAATTTCAGCATGGGCGAAGACCGCATCGCGTGCGCGACGATTTCGCACCGCAAAAGAAATCTTGACTTCTGCGCCAAACAAGCGCATCAGCACGTCAGCTTTCCCTTCCGGCCGCCGCGTGAGCGAGCCCAGCGACATCTGAGACGCGAAGAAGGTGAGGCGCGAAATGTTGAAGGTGGTATGTCCACCCGAGCGCCGGAAAGCTTTTTTCCAACTTACAAGTTCCCAAATCACGCGGGGTTCTTGACGCCAATGCCAGCTAGTTCGCAAATCTGCGATCTGGTCGAAAGGCTTTTGGCGCCCCGAAAGGTATGACTTTGACCACTTTCGATGATCTTGGCCTCTCCAAGAATATCGTCGCGACGCTGACGACGCTCGGCTTCACGACCCCCACTCCTATTCAGGAAAAGGGCATCCCCGTCGTCCTGAGCGGACGTGACCTCATCGGTCTCGCCCAGACCGGCACCGGCAAGACGGCCGCTTTCGGCCTGCCGATGATCGAGATGCTTCTCAAGGACGAGAAGCGCCCCGACAACCGCACCACCCGTGCCCTCATTCTCGCCCCGACCCGCGAGCTGGTGAACCAGATCGGCGAGAACCTGCGCAGCTACCTGCGTCGTCTGCCGCTGAAGATCAATCAGGTCGTCGGTGGCGCATCGATCGGCAAGCAGCAGCTGCAGCTCGAAAAGGGCACCGACATCCTCGTCGCCACGCCTGGCCGCCTGCTCGACCTGATCGCCCGCAACGCGATTTCGCTGCGCGCCGTCCGTTACCTCGTTCTCGACGAAGCCGACCAGATGCTGGACCTCGGCTTCATTCATGACCTGCGCAAGATCTCGAAGATGGTCCCGCCGAAGCGCCAGACCCTGCTCTTCTCGGCAACCATGCCGCCGTCGATCGCCGATCTCGCCGCAAGCTTCCTGACCGACCCGCTCAAGGTCGCCGTGTCCCCTCCGGGCAAGGCCGCCGACAAGGTCGAGCAACATGTGCATTTCGTCGCCGGCCAGAACGCCAAGACGGAAATGTTGAAGAAGATCCTCAACGACAACCCGGATGGCCGCTCCATCGTCTTCCTGCGCACCAAGCATGGCGCGGAAAAGCTGATGAAGCACCTCGACGCCACCGGTTACTCGGTCGCCTCGATCCACGGCAACAAGAGCCAGGGTCAGCGCGAGCGCGCCTTGAAGGGCTTCCGTGATGGCGAGATCAAGACGCTGATCGCCACCGACGTTGCCGCGCGCGGCATCGACATCCCGGCCGTCTCCCACGTCTTCAACTACGACCTGCCGGAAGTTCCGGACGCCTACGTCCACCGCATCGGCCGTACGGCCCGCGCCGGTCGCGAAGGCATTGCCATTGCGTTTTGCGGTCCCGACGAAGGTCGCCTGCTGCGGGACGTCGAAAAGCTGATGGGCATCGAGATCCCGGTCGCCTCTGGCGAACCGCCGGCAAACCTCGCACGCCCGGCGCGTCCGCAGCGTCGCGGTGGTGGCGGTGGTGCTGGCGGCAACAACCGCAACCATCAGGGTCAGGGCCAGGGTCGCGGCAAGTCCGAAGGCGGCGCCAAGGCTGATGGTCGTCCGGCCAAGACCGGTCACCGCAAGGGCGGCAATCGTCCGGCCGGTGGCGGCGGCCAGGGTCAGGGTCGTCCAGCTACCGGCGGCCAGGGTCGTCCCGCTCGCTCGGGCACGGCAGGCGGACGTCGCCGCGAGGCATAAGCCGACGCAGCAGCAAGTTAAAGAAATGGCGCGACCTCGGTCGCGCCATTTTTGCATCAACGGTTCAAATCGGACCTTACAGCCCCTGAATGAACGGATTGCTGCGCCGCTCGTCGCCGATCCGGCTACCGGGGCCGTGTCCGCAGATGAAGCCGACATCATCACCGAGTGGCAGGACCTTGTCGCGGATCGATGCCATCAGCACCGCATGATCGCCGCCAGGCAGATCGGTTCGGCCAACAGAGCCGGCAAACAGCACATCGCCCAGATGGGCAAACTTCTGAGCACGATTGAAGAAGATCACATGACCCGGCGCATGGCCCGGGCAATGATAGACCTCAAATTCATGGCCGGCGAAGGAAAGCCGGTCGCCATCCTCAAGCCAGCGATCAGGTTCGACGCTGCGCATTCCATCGATCCCGTATGTGGCCGCCTGGGTCTCGATCCGCTGCAGCAGCGGCAGGTCGTCCCGATGCGGCCCGATGATATCGAGGCCGGTCTTTTCCTTCAGTTCAGCCGCTCCGCCGGCGTGATCCAGATGCCCATGCGTCAGCCAGATTTCCTTGAGCGTGATCTGGTTTTCTTCGATAACCTTGAGGATGACATCCACATCGCCACCCGGATCGACGATCACACCCTCGCGGGTCTCGTCATCAAACAGGATCGTACAGTTCTGCTGAAACGGGGTGACGGGGATGATTCCGGCTTGAACCTGGCCCATGGCAAGCGCTCTCCTTGTTCGCGACATCAGCGGCCCGCATAGCATGCCGCCGTCGCCACGCGAAGCGATCGTCAGCGCGAAAGACCATAGGCTTGCACAATCGGCGTCTCGGGGGCCACCGCGACCTGGGAAATCAGAAATGCGGCAACGGCGATCTTCGCGGTAAACACGAGTATAGCGACGTTGCGCAGACCAGATCCGCTCTGCGGCGCCTGGGCTTGGTTCAAAACCATCATGGCACGATATTTCCTGGTTTGTTGCGCCACCCTGCGGCGGCGATTGTCGGACGAGCTTGATTGTCTGCTCCGTGAAACGACGAGCGCGCCTGTAGGTTTCACAAGATTGGTCCGGTTTTGCGATACCCGCGATTTTGTTGGAAATTTGCCACAGTTGTGCATAGGTTGCGCCGCAAGGCCGGGTGGGACGACACCTGGCATGGGACAAAGATTCGCGACCTTGGCTGATGCCGGATCGCTGAGAAGAAGGACAAAAGCGTGATTCGCCAGTCTGCGGCAAAGACTGCCAAGAAGACATTGCCGGAAATGCCGGTCGTTGACGACAAGGCTATCGATTTCGAGACCATCGAGAATCTGTTTTTTGCCTATCGCGACTTCGTCTCCGACCCGGACGCAATCCTGGCCAAGCTCGGCTACGGGCGGGCACACCATCGCGTCGTGCATTTTGTCGGTCGCCGGCCAGGCATGACGGTGGCCGATCTCCTCGCGATCCTGCAGATCACCAAGCAGAGCCTCGCCCGCGTGCTGAAGGAACTGATCGACAGCGGCTATATCCGCCAGATGGCAGGCCCCGCCGATCGACGCCAGCGCCGCCTTTATCCGACCCTTGCCGGCCGCGAACTGGCGCTCGCCCTCTGCGAACCACAGTCACGCCGGATCGCAGCCGCCATGGACGGAATGACGGACGAGGAACGCTCCGCCGTTCGCCGTTTCCTCGCCGGCATGCAGGGCCAGACTGTGGAGCCTGCCATCGACACCGACGGAGTGGAATGACGTGAGCAGCAAGCCTCTTGCCGACGATGCGGCCCATCTTCTTGTCGTCGACGACGACAAGCGTATCCGCGAACTCCTACACCGTTTCCTGACTGAAAAAGGGTTTCGGGTCTCCGTCGCCGCTGATGCGGCGGAAGCGCGACGCAAGCTGGAGGGACTCGATTTCGACCTTCTGGTTCTCGACGTCATGATGCCGGGCGAAAACGGACTGCAACTGACCCAGAGCCTCTCCGAGGACAAGCGCGTTCCAGTCATCCTCCTCACGGCCCGCTCGGAGGCCGATTCCCGCATTGCAGGCCTAGAGGCCGGTGCCGACGACTATCTCGCCAAACCCTTCGATCCGCGTGAACTCGTGCTGCGCATCAACAATATCCTGAAGCGCAACAGCAATCCGGACCAGCCGAAGATCGACCAGGTGATGTTCGGCCCTTACACCTTTTCGTTCCTGCGCAAGGAATTGCGCAAGGGTGCAGAAGTGATCCGGCTGACCGATCGCGAACAGGAAATCATGTACTTGTTCGCCACACGCGCCGGTGAGACTATTCCCCGCCATGAACTGGTGGCGGAGGATACCGATGTCGGCGAACGCACAATCGACGTGCAGATCAACCGCCTTCGACGGAAAATCGAGGACGATCCCGCCAATCCGCTATGGCTGCAGACGGTGCGTGGCATCGGCTATCGCCTCAGTATGGACTGAGACGACAGGACGCCCCGGCTTTGAGCGCCGGGGAAACGGAGGCCCATGACGCTCTTCGACCAGATCCGCAGGGACCGGGAAAAAGGTCCAGCCACAGGCTTTGCCGTCGCCACCCGCTGGCTGCGCTACCGTCTTCCGACGGGGCTCTTCGCGCGCTCTATCCTGATCATCATTCTGCCCATGCTGATCCTGCAGACGGTCGTTGCCTTCGTCTTCATGGAGCGACACTGGCAACTGGTCACAGAACGTCTGTCGGCTGCCGTAACACGCGACATTTCCGCAGTCATCGAACTGCTCGATCGCTATCCGGGTGCTGAAGATTTCGACCAGATCGTCGATGTCGCCGCCAGCCGGTTGAACCTGATCGTCTCGCGCGAACCGGGCACAGAGCTTCCGCCCCCGCGGCCCCGGCCGTTCTTCTCGATCCTTGACCAGATCCTGTCCGACGAAATCGCCAGACAAATCAGCCGCCCCTTCTGGATCGACACTGTCGGCGATTCGCGCCTCGTCGAGATCCGCATCGTGCTCGGCGACAATACCCTGCGCATTCTTGCCCGCCGCAGCGAGGCCTATGCCTCAAACACCCATATCTTCCTCGTCTGGATGGTCTCGACCGCGCTTGTCCTGATCGTGATCTCCATCCTCTTCTTGCGCGGCCAGATCCGGCCGATCCTTGCACTCGCGGATGCGGCGGAAAGCTTCGGCAAGGGACAGAGGCCTCCGGGCGGATTTTCGCCCCGTGGCGCTGACGAGGTCCGTCGCGCCGGCCTTGCCTTCATCCTGATGCGCGAACGCATCGAACGTCAGATCGAGCAGCGGACCGCGATGCTGGCCGGCGTCAGCCACGATCTGCGCACCATCCTGACCCGCTTTCGATTGCAACTGGCGCTGACCAGCGATGGCCCCGAACTCGACAGCCTGAACCAGGACGTCGACGATATGCAGATCATGCTGGAAGGCTATCTCGAATTCGCCAAGGGCGAAATCGAAGAGGATGTCGGCAGCCTCGATCTGACTGTCCTGTTTTCAAAGCTCGACGACGATTTCGCCCTGCACGGCAAGACGCTGACATGGCGCATCGAAGGTGAAAGCACTGTTCAAGTGCGCCCGAATGCCTTTGCACGACTGGTGACCAATCTCGCCTCGAATGCACGCCGCTATGCAAACACACTGGAGATCGTCGCCCGGCAAACGCCGAAATGGCTGGTCGTCACCTTCGACGATGACGGCCCGGGCATTCCTGCCGACTCGCGTGACGACGTGTTCAAGCCCTTCTTCCGGCTTGATGAGGCACGCAATCTGGATGCATCGGGCACCGGGCTTGGCCTTGCAATCGCGCGCGACATCGCACGCAGCCATGGCGGCAACGTCGTGCTCGAGGACAGCCACCTTGGCGGCCTGCGAGCCGTCATCCGCGTGCCGTTGTAATCTGCGATTTTGGATGGGCGGTATAAGCCAAGAGGGCGACAAGATCGCCCTGCCCGCTCACATCAGCTTTTGACCACTGGCGACAGGCCGTTCAACAGCGGTCAGCACGATTGCGCCATTTTCGTCTTCGAAGCCGAGCGTGAGAACTTCCGAACGGAAGGGGCCAATCTGGCGCGGCGGAAAATTGACGACGCCAAGCACCTGCCGGCCCACCAGCGTCTCCGGCGTGTAGTGCACGGTGATCTGCGCGGATGACTTCTTCACGCCGATGTCAGGGCCGAAATCGATCTTCAGCTTGAAGGCTGGCTTGCGCGCTTCCGGAAAGCTCTCGACCTCAATGATCGTGCCGACCCGGATATCAACCTTCTCGAAATCGGCAAAGGTGATGGTGGTTGTCTCCGGCGTATTCGTCACTGCGCCAGTTCCTCAGCCCTTTTGCGTGCCGCCTCGATGGCCACATCGAACAACGGCTGCATTCCGTCGGACGCCATCAGCACGGAGAGCGCAGCCGCAGTCGTGCCGCCGGGCGATGTCACATTCTTGCGCAGCGTATCGGCAGGGTCGGGGGACTGGTGTAGCAGTTCACCAGCCCCCGCGACCGTTTCCCGCGCGAGACGCATGGCAAGGTCCGCCGGCAGGCCGGATTTCCGCCCTGCCTCTGCCATGCACTCGACGAGATAAAAAACATAGGCCGGACCGCTGCCTGAAAGCGCAGTCACAGCATTGATAGCATCTTCGCTGTCGACCCATTCGACGGGCCCGGAAACCTTGAGCAGACGATGAACCACATCGCGCTGCGCCTCGCTGACTGCGGCATTGGCGAATGCGCCGGTCACGCCGCGACCGATCATCGCTGGCGTATTCGGCATGGCGCGCACCATGGCCGCTTCGCCCAGATGGCTCTCCATCGAAGCTAAGGTCTTGCCGGCCGCCACAGACACGACTGTTGTCTGCGGACCAACGAGGCTCTTCAGTCCCGGAAGAACGGCATCCATGACCTGGGGCTTCAGCGCAAGGAAGAGAATGTCAGCTTTGAGATTATCAGGCGCCGAAACCGAGTGGCGCGCCCCCGCATCGCGGATCTTCGCCATCGTCGTCTCGGATGGACCGGGATCAACAATCGTTACGGAAGACCCCGGCACGCCACTCTTCAGCCAGCCGGACAGCATGGCGCCGCCCATATTGCCAGCGCCGACGAGAACGATCTGCCCGAAAGCGGATTGCGTCATGCTCAGGCTTCTCCAACCGTCTCGAACAGAACCGCGTCCATGGCGGACTTGGCGTCCATGCCGGACCAGACGACGAACTGAAAAGCCTGGTAATAGGCTTCACAGGCTTCGACGGCAGAGGAAAGAAGCACTTCGACTTGGCGATTGGTCGGCTCTGCGCCGCCGGCAAGCAGCAGCGACTGACGGAAGATCACCACGTCCTCGTTCCGCCACAGGTCGAAATGCCCCATCAGCACCTGACCATTGACGAAGGACAGAAGGCGGATGACTTCATTGACGCGCGCCTCGGGAATCTTCAAGTCGAAGGCGGAGGCCAGATGCAGCGCTTCGAACTCCTCCATCCAGGAGAACGAGACCTGATAATCCGACCAACGGCCGGAGACGGTCATCGCGAGTTCGTCTTCGCCGGAACGCTCGAACGACCAATCATTGGTCGCAGCGACAAACTCGATCATATCGACCGGGTTCGACTGGCGTTCGACTTCCATTTCCATGAGGCTCATGCATCACCTTCTCGACCGGACGCGCCTACCCCTCCAGCAAAAGCCGGAAAACGCAGACACCAGAACCGGAAACAACATTGAAAATGATTCTTATGGACCCCAGGGTAGAAGACGCACCCTGTCCGAAACTTACGCAGGACCGTTTAGAATCATCATTTAAAATCAGTGTATAATCGCCGGACCGAAGCACCAGCCCCCTTATGCGGTTTTGCGGTTGTACCCTGTGGATGAACCTTCGGGAATCGCGTGTGATTTGCCCGATAACCGACTCTGGCGATTGGCTTTTTAGGACCTATCCACACCCCCCAATTTTTTCCTGTATCAAACCCGCGACTTTCCTCTGCAAGGCACTGAAAACGCAAAAAGACCCGCAGCGACGAACTGCGGGCCTCCAATTTTGTCTCAAGTGATTTGCCGAGCGAGCGGCGACGCGCCTCTGGCTGTCAGCCGGCCTTGCTGGCGAGCGCGGCTTCCAGCGCCTCGATCCTCTTGAGCAACTGGTCGTTTTCCTCGCGCGCCTTCAAGGCCATCTCGCGAACGACATCAAACTCTTCGCGCTTCACCACATCGAGACTGTTCAGCCAACGCTCGGCCTGGGCGTGAAATGCGGTCTCGACTTCACGGCGCACGCCTTGAGCGGCACCTGCGGCGTCCGTCATGAGCTTGGCAAAATCATCAAGGATACGGTTGGACCCTGTGGTCATGGGATGGCTCCTCTCAAAGCAAAAAGACGACGAAACACATTTCTACTGCTTGAGGTAGGACTAACGTCACTCCCATGCAAGGTTCCGCGGGTGATAATGGTCGTTGATGAGGCCGCACGCTCAAGCGATTCCATCTTGACCGTCCCATATCGCAACGCCATTTTCGCCCAGCATCAACGAAAGTAACCCATTGTTGTCAGTTCTGGACCTTTTCGCCGCAGTGTCCTTTCCCGCGATCGATCCGATCGCATTCTCGATCGGGCCGCTTTCTGTGCACTGGTACGGTCTCGCCTATGTTGCTGGCATCCTTCTCGGTTGGCTCGTGGCCCGTGACCTCCTGAAGCGCCAGACACTCTGGCCGAACGGCACGCCGCCTGCGACCCTCCAGCAGATCGACGACTTCATCTTATGGTCTGCGATCGGCATCGTGGCAGGTGGACGGCTGGGTTATATCCTGTTCTACGATTTCGCCGCCGTTGCCGAAAATCCGATGCGCGCGCTTGAGGTTTGGAATGGCGGCATGTCCTTCCATGGCGGCTTCATCGGTGCGACGCTCGCCATGGTCTTCTTCGCCCGCAAACATGGCCTGCCGCTGTGGAGCCTGTTCGACATAGTTGCAAGCGTAGCTCCGCTTGGCCTCTTTTTCGGCCGTATCGCCAACTTCATCAATGGCGAACTCTGGGGACGCCCCGCCGACCTGCCCTGGGCTATGGCCTTTCCGACTGGAGGCCCCTTCCCCCGGCATCCAAGCCAACTTTACGAAGCTGCACTCGAAGGCCTGCTGCTCTTTCTTCTGCTGCAGGCGCTTGCCCGGCTCGGCTCCCTGAAACACCCCGGCCGCATCACCGGCGTATTCGTGACGGCCTACGCAGCCGCCCGGATTTTCGTCGAATTCTTCCGCGAACCGGATGCCCAGATCGGCTATCTCGTCGGCGGCTGGCTGACCATGGGCATGGTCCTGTCACTGCCAATGCTGCTGATTGGGATTGCAATCATCGCGCGATCGCTCCGCGTGGCCAATGCGACAGGGACGGAGGCATGACCATGCAGATCGAAACCCCGCTTGCCGAAAAGATCAAGTCGCTCATCGTCGCGAATGGACCGATCAGCATTTCCGATTTCTTCGCGCTCTGCCTCGCAGATCCACAGCACGGCTACTACAAGACACGCCACCCTTTCGGCCGCGCCGGTGATTTTGTCACGGCACCGGAAATCAGCCAGCTGTTCGGCGAAATGCTGGGCGTCTTCATGATCGACACATGGCAGCGCCATGGTGAACCTCGGGACGTCCGCCTCGTCGAAATCGGCCCCGGCCGTGGCACGATGATGGCCGACATGCTGCGGGTCATAGCGCGCGCGGCACCTGGCCTTTACGAGACTGCAAACGTCCATCTCGTCGAGACGAGCGGCCTGCTGAAACTCACGCAACGGGAAAGCCTTGCCAGTCACGGTGACAAGATCACCTGGCACGACAGTTTCGACGAAGTACCGGAAGGCTTCACCCTGCTCGCCGCCAATGAACTGTTCGACGCAATCCCGATCCGCCAGTTTGTGAAGACACCGGCAGGCTTCGTCGAGCGCATGGTCGGCCTTGGCCAGGCGGGCGAACTCAGCTTCACCCTGGGAACGGCGATCCTCGATGCGTCGATGCTGCCGGAAGGCATAAGCCCGCCAGCGGACGGCGCAATCTTTGAAGTTGCACCGGCCCGTCAATCGGTGATGCTGACCATTTGCGAACGTTTGCGCGCCTGCCATGGCACCGCGCTGATCATCGACTATGGCCACATGGTCACCAACTATGGCGATACGCTGCAGGCCGTGCGGGCCCATCAGTTCGACCCGCCGCTCGCCCATCCGGGGCTCGCCGATCTCACCAGCCATGTCGACTTCGAAAACCTCGCCCGCACAGCAGTGGCAGCCGGCATACACCTGAATGGCTGCATGCATCAGGGCGATTTTCTCGTTGGCCTGGGCATTGAGGAACGCGCCTCGGCACTTGGCCGCGGCAAGGACGAAGCGACCCAGCAAGGCATTATTGATGCGGTCACCCGGCTTGCGGCAGCCGGCACCGGCAATATGGGCGAGTTGTTCAAGGTCATGGCCGTCTCCTCGCCTGCTCTGCAACTTGCACCATTTCGGGTCAGGCATTGACAGGAGGGCGCGAGGTCGACACCATCGCGCCCGAACCGAATACGCATATTTCGAAATTTATCGAACGATTACAGGTTCTTCGACCGAATACTCACCACGGACGAAGAAGCCCTGAGCGGTGGAGAACGGACCATGACGTCCCCCGAAAAACCCGGCCCGATCACCTCAAACAGCCTGTCCAACCTGAAGACCAGCGGCATTCGCCACGGCTTCTTCACCCGGCAGGGCGGCGTCTCGGAGGGCATCTATCGTGGCCTAAATGTCGGCGTCGGGTCGAATGACGAGCGCGAGCACGTCGTCGAAAACCGCCGCCGCGTCGCCGAATGGTTTCAACTTGGCCCGGATCGGCTCGCCACCGCCCACCAGGTGCACTCTCCCGATGCCGTCGTCGTCTCGGCCGATCATGACGGCACGCGACCAAAGGCAGACGCGCTGGTGACGGCGACACCCGGCATCATCCTCGGCGTTCTGACTGCAGACTGCGGCCCCATTCTCTTCGCAGACCCCGAAAACCGCGTCATCGGTGCGGCCCATGCGGGCTGGAAGGGCGCACTCGACGGCGTGCTTGAAAACACCATCGAGGCAATGATCGGGCTCGGCGCAAAGCGTGGCAGCATCCGAGCAACGCTCGGCCCATCCATCTCTAGAGGCAACTACGAGGTCGGCCCGGAATTCGTCGAGCGCTTCGTGGCACGCGACCCTGCCTACGAACAGTTTTTCACGCCATCCACGACGCCCGGTCATTCCATGTTCGATCTCCCCGCGCTGACCGTGATGCGCCTGACGAAGGCCCGCGTCGCGGCCGACTGTCTGGGACTGTGCACCTATGCGGATCCTGAGACGTTCTATTCCTATCGTCGGACCACCCATGCCGGCGAACCCGATTATGGCCGGCAGATTTCGGCGATCGCGATGACGGAGAACTGATATGGCACTGCATTTCACCGAGGCCGAATTCGCGGAACGCCGGGCCCGCCTGACCGCGCGCATGGCAGAAGACAGGCTCGACGCCATGCTGCTCTTCGCCCAGGAGAGCATGTACTGGCTGACGGGTTACGACACATTCGGCTTCTGCTTCTTCCAGGTGCTGGTCGTGAAGGCCGACGGCAGCATGACGCTCCTCACCCGCTCGCCAGACCTGCGCCAGGCCAAGCAAACCTCGACCATCGACAATATCCTGGTCTGGGTTGACAGGATGAATGCCGATCCAACCGTCGATCTGCGCAATCTCCTCAATGATCTCGATCTTCTCGGCATGCGGGTCGGCATCGAATACGACACCCATGGCATGACCGGCCGCGTCGCGCGGCTTCTCGATAATCAGCTGAATAATTTCTGCGAAACCATCGACGCCTCCTATCTGGTCAGCGATTTGCGGATCATCAAAAGTGCTGCTGAAATTGCCAAAGTCCGGCAGGCGGCCGCACTGGCCGATGGCGCACTCGACGCCGCACGCCCGCTGATCGGTGCCGGCCGCAGCGAAGCGGCTATCCTCGCCGCCATGCAGGCCGCCATCCTCGCCGGTGGCGGTGATTATGCGGCCAATAATTTTGTCATTGGTTCGGGCGAAGACGCGCTTCTGTGCCGTTACAAGTCGGGCCGTCGCGTGCTTGCCGAAAACGATCAGTTGACCCTGGAATGGGCCGGCGCATCGGCCCACTATCACGCGCCGATGCTGCGAACACTCGTCATCGGCCAACCAAGCCCGCGCCACCGCGAATTGTTCAACGCCGCCCTTGAGGGCATGAAGGCCATCGAACAGGTCCTGCGTCCCGGCCACACATTCGGCGAGGTTTTCGACGTTCACGCCAAGGTGATGGACGACCGTGGCCTCACGCGGCAGCGTTTCAACAAGTGCGGCTATTCGGTCGGGGCCCGCTTTGCGCCCTCCTGGATGGAGCACCAGATGTTCCTTGCCGGAAATACCCAGGAGATCCTGCCCGATATGACGCTGTTTGCCCATATGATCATCATGGATAGCGACCGGCAGACGGCCATGACCCTTGGCCAGACCTATCTGACCACGGCCACGGCCCCGCAGGCGCTTTCGCGTCATCCGCTCGAACTGATCCTTGCCTGATCGACCGGAACCCGCCAGTTCCGGGAGTTGACAGGCAATCTTGGGAGGCCGCATAACTCCCTGCATGAACTCAGGAAAGGATCACCCTCGGTGAGACAATCCGTATCCCCGGCAACGGGTTTGATCTTTCGCCCGACGTGGCGGTTGAACGCGGCCCTCGCGCTCGCCATTTTGCTTGCGGGCTGTAATAGTACTGAGGTCATGACACCACGCGCGGAAGTCGGCGATGGCAGCCAGACCGGCGGCTACACCCAATCGACCGGCCAGTATACGGCAGCAGCGCCAACCCAGCCCGTCCAGTCGGCGCCGCTCTCAAGCGGCGGCTACGAGCCCCCGATGCGCGGCCCCCAGAACACCCTCGAAGCGCAGGCAGCGGCATTGGCGCAAGGCGGACAGAATCCTGCGGCCTCGCGTCCGCTCGACAACGCGGCCTATCAAGAATTTCCTGAAGCGCCGCAGTCGGATTCAAACCAGGTCAGCCAGCAGCAACAACAGCCACAACAGCCGGCGCGTGCACAGCAACAGCAGCAAGCCTCCCTGCCACCGTCCGGCGGCGCGCAGGCCGCCGGCGGCACCATCCGCTTTCTCCCGATCATCGGCGCTCCAGTCCAGGCGGTCACGCCGTTGTCCCGCCAGCTCGGTGCCGAGGCCCGTGCCCGTGGCCTGACGATCAAAAGTGCCAACGATGCCAACAGCGAACATATCCTGAAGGGGTACTTCTCCGCCTTCTCCGACAGCGGCCAGGTCACCATTACCTATGTCTGGGACGTGCTTGACGCAGCAGGAGGACGCCTCCACCGCATTCAGGGGCAGGAAACCGTGCCTTCCGGGGCGAAGGATCCCTGGGCCGCCGTGCCCGCATCCGTGATGCAACAGATCGCAACCAAGAGCATGGCTGAGTATATGCAATGGCGAAATGCCCAATCTGGGTAAGGCAAACAGGCCGGCTTGCGGCACGCTTGCGACACTTCTCGTTGATCCATTAACCGAAAATATGGGCGCGACGGTCCAAACCACTTGCATTCAGGGGGAACGTCGCTAAAAAGCGCCCATCTCAGCATGGTAACAGGCGGGCCAAGATGAAGGTTTTCGCAGGTAATTCGAACCGGCAACTTGCCGAAACGATCTGCTCCTATCTCAAAGTACCACTCGGCAAGGCCAGCGTCCGCCGCTTCGCAGACCAGGAAATCTTCGTCGAAATCCAGGAAAACGTCCGCGGCGAAGACGTCTTCGTGGTCCAGTCGACGTCGTTCCCGACGAACGACCATCTGATGGAATTGTTGATCATGATCGACGCCTTCCGTCGTTCCTCGGCACGCCGCATCACCGCCGTCCTGCCCTATTTCGGTTACGCGCGTCAGGATCGCAAACCTGGTCCACGCACGCCGATTTCGGCCAAGCTCGTCGCCAACCTGATCACCGAAGCTGGCGCCGACCGAGTTCTCACACTCGATCTGCATGCCGGACAAATCCAGGGCTTCTTCGACATACCGACCGACAATCTGTATGCGGTGCCGCTTCTCGCCCGGGACATCAAGGAACACTACGACACCAACAATGTCATGGTTGTTTCTCCGGACGTCGGCGGCGTGGTCCGTGCCCGATCTGTGGCCAAGCGGCTCGACTGTCTTCTGGCGATCGTTGACAAGCGCCGTGATCGGCCGGGTGAATCCGAGGTCATGAACGTGATTGGTGATGTGACGGGCAAGGACTGCATCCTGATCGACGACATTGTCGATTCCGGCGGCACCTTGTGCAACGCCGCAGAAGCGCTTCTGAAGAACGGCGCTACTAGCGTCACGGCCTACATCACCCACGGCGTACTGTCGGGCGGCGCCGTCACCCGCGTTGCCTCTTCGAAACTTCGCGAACTTGTGATCACAGACTCCATCCAGCCCACGACGGCTGTTCAGTCGGCTCACAACATTCGCGTTCTTTCGACAGCGACGCTTCTCGGCGAAGCAATCAACCGCACCAGCCTCGAAGAGTCGGTCTCCAGTCTGTTCGACTGACCCTCACCCAACATCAGGCACTTTACCAACGTAAGCCGCTTACCCTTGCGTAAAGCGGCTTTATTTCCTATGGCTTGTACTTCTGACGGGGCAGATGTTCATCTGCTTCACCTCCGGTCCAGATAGACGCCATGGCATTGACTGTCGACGCTCTGCTACAACACCCAAGGTTCCATGAAGTACTCATGGACCAAACGCTTGCGTTTCTCGATATTCATCAGAAAGCGCCCAAACTCGCTTCAATATTTGGAACACATCAACGCTGGATGCTCGCCCATGTCGGGATGGCACAGTATTTTCTCGATGCTGCCAGCGGGGCGACGGAACCGGTCATCGTCATGGCCCGTTTCCTCGAACAGGTCCGACGCCTCGAAATCTCCAGTGTCAACACTGCCGACGCCTTCATCAAGGAAATGCTCGCCTATGGGATCGCTGTCCAGTCGACGGCCGATGATCGCCGTCATCGTCCGGTGATCCCGGCACCCCATGCCGTCGCCGCTCTGCGCCAATGGGTCTGGGTCCACCTGCATAGCCTTGACAATTTTGACGGCGGACGACGGACGGAAGCTCTCGAACAAGACGACGCCCTCGTCCATCGCTTGCACCCCGCCATAACCGAACGCGTGCTGGCCTCGCCGATTGTCAGGTCTCCGCCGCCGCGTTACGCGCTCTTCACCTGGCTCAACAGCGGTGGCGTTGTCATGGACTGGTTGATGACCAGCATCCAGTCGACGGATGATACGGCCACACGCTTCCTGACGCAGGTGCGCTCCGTGCCCCAACTGGCCGAACGCTTCCGTGTGTCCCGCACGCATCTCACCCGCAAGCTTCGTGAAGCCGAAGATCTCGGCAGCGTCGGCTGGCTTGGCAAGCGCGGCCGATCCACGATGTGGATCTCGAAGGAATTCAGGGATGAATACGACCTCTATCAGGCGGAAAAGCTCTCCCTGATCGACGCCACCTGCGTCGACTTCGGCCTCTGCTGAAGCACAGGAGGTGGGGCCCGGACTATCGCGGCGGCAACGGACAGGCCTCGCCACCGGAAAATAGCCGGGAGCGCGTCAGGAACCGGCGTTCCCGGCCATTGTCGAGCGAGAACATGCCCCCGCGCCCCGGCACGACGTCAATGATCAATTGCGTATGCTTCCACACATCATACTGGCTACCGCTGATGTAAAAAGGCACGCCGCCAATCTCGCCTAGCTGCACATCGGTCTCCCCGACGCGGTAATCGCTGGCCGGATAACACATCGGCGAGGACCCGTCGCAGCATCCGCCGGATTGGTGAAAGAGGATGTCGGGATGGTCCTTCCGGATCTCGGCGAGGAAGGTGAGTGCGGCATCGGTGGCGATCACCCAGGGTTCGCCTGGATTTGGGTTGATGGTCACGGCGGCTCCTTCTGAGCGTATAACAAGGAGGCACCCTCCCCTTGCGAGGGAGGGGCGGCACGCAGTACCGGGGTGGGGTGATCCTCTATTTGGCAGGACCATCACCCCCACCCGCAGCTTCGCTGCGACCTCCCCCTCAAGGGGAGGTATAAAGCCTCAGAAGAACCCCAACGCTTTCGGGCTATAGCTCACCAGCATGTTCTTGGTCTGCTGATAGTGGTCGAGCATCATCTTGTGGGTCTCGCGACCGATACCCGACTGCTTGTAGCCACCGAAGGCGGCATGGGCCGGATAGGCATGGTAGCAATTGGTCCAGACGCGGCCCGCCTGGATGTTGCGGCCGAAGTTGTAGCAACGGTTGGCATCGCGGCTCCACACACCGGACCCGAGGCCATAGAGCGTGTCATTGGCGATTTCCAGCGCCTCGGCATCGTCCTTGAAGGTCGTGACGGAGACAACCGGCCCGAAGATCTCCTCCTGGAAGATCCGCATCTTGTTATGGCCCTTGAACACCGTTGGCTTGACGTAATAGCCCCCAGCCAAATCGCCCGCCAGGGTGTTGCGTTCACCACCGATAAGAACCTCGGCGCCTTCCTGCCGGCCGATATCCATATAGGACAGGATCTTTTCCAGCTGCTCCGACGAGGCCTGCGCGCCGATCATCGTCGACATGTCGAGCGGATCGCCCTGTTTGATCGCAGCGACGCGCTTCAGTGCTTTTTCCATGAAGCGATCATAGATTTTCTCATGCACCAGCGCGCGGCTCGGGCAGGTGCAGACCTCGCCCTGATTGAGGGCAAACATTGCGAAGCCCTCAAGCGCCTTGTCGAGATAGTCATCATCCTCGCGCATGACGTCCTCGAAGAAGATGTTGGGCGACTTGCCGCCCAGTTCCAGCGTCACCGGAATGAGGTTCTGGCTGGCATACTGCATGATCAGACGACCGGTCGAGGTTTCGCCGGTAAAGGCGATCTTGGCGATCCGCGGGCTGGTCGCGAGCGGCTTGCCGGCTTCCAGGCCAAAGCCGTTGACGATGTTCAGCACGCCCGGCGGCAGGAGATCGGCGATCAGTTCGGCCAGCACCAGGATCGAGGCCGGTGTCTGTTCCGCAGGCTTCAAGACGACGCAGTTTCCGGCCGCCAGTGCCGGGGCCATTTTCCAGGCCGCCATCAGGATCGGGAAGTTCCACGGAATAATCTGGCCGACGACGCCGAGCGGCTCATGGAAGTGATAGGCGATCATATCATGATCGACTTCGCCGATTGTCCCTTCCTGGGCGCGGATGCAGGAGGCGAAATAGCGGAAGTGATCGATCGCAAGCGGAATATCGGCGGCCATGGTCTCGCGCAATGGCTTGCCATTGTCCCAGGTCTCGGCCTTGGCCAAAAGCTCGAGATTGTCCTCCATCCGCTGGGCAATCTTCATCAGGATGTTGGAGCGTTCGGTCGAGGACGTCCGCCCCCATTTATCCTTGGCCGCATGGGCCGCATCAAGCGCCAGATTGATGTCATGTTCATCGGAGCGGGCCACTTCGCAAAGCTTGCCCCCGGTAACCGGCGTCGTGTTTTCGAAGTACCGACCATTGACCGGCTCGCGGAATTCGCCGCCGATGAAGTTGCCATATTTCAGCTTGAACGGCGACGCCGCGATAGTCTGCACCTGGATATTCATGCTGTCATCCTCCCGTTGCTGAACCCCTCCTCGGGTTCGATGGGACAATGATTGCCGTGAAAACTCCGCGATAGAAGTGCAGCAAAATCATGCTGCGCCGCACTCTGTGTCAGGCCTGCGACACAGCGACGAGCGTCATTGAAGGTTCAGACGCTTGATCTTCCGATGCAGTGTCGCGCGGCTGATGCCCAGTGTCTGTGCAGCGAGAGAGACATTGCCCTGCGCGCGCGACAAGGCGCGGCGAAGGGCTGCCCGTTCGGCATCCTCCAGATCGCTGATCACGCTACCCCGCGTCTCACGCAGCACATCGGCGGCCGGCACACCTTGGGCGATCGTGCCGTCATCAAGCTTGAGCGCCTGCCGGGCTGCCCGCGTTGCACCCAGTATGAGATCGTCGCTATCCACCGCGATAAGGGCCGACATCGAATTGGCCTGCGGCACAACGACAATGCGCGCGCCGTTGAACGCCTGGCGGAAGAGATTGCTTTCGACGCGCATGGCCGCATCCCGCACCGCTTGGGACAGGATGGCGAGCGTCATCTCCGAAACATCGTTTCGGCAGGTCGAGACGTCGAGTGCGGCGGCGACTTGGCCGAGATGGTCCCGGATCGGCGCCGTTACGCAGGAGAGCCCGATATTGGCACTCATGAAATGTTGGTCGCGATGAATGACGACGGAGCGTTCGTCGGCCAGTGCCGTGCCGATGCCGTTTGTCCCGACACTCGCTTCGCTCCACACATTCTGCTGCCACAGACCCAATGCGCGAAATTCGACGTCATCGCCGGCTGCACCGCGCCGGTCGACGACAATGCCGTCTGTATCGGCCAATACGATGCAGCAGCCTGAGCGACCGATGGTTTGGTAGAGTCGGTCGACCTCTTCGGCGGAACTGCCGATCAGCCGCTCCATTCGCTCACGGGCTTCGCGAAAGACGGTCTCATCCACCTGATAAGGTTTCCGCGCTTCCTCCGGCTGCAAATTGTAGAGATTGACGCAACGGCTCCACGATGCAGCAACCGGCGACGTGACCGCGGCGGCCTTGTTTTGCGTCGTGGAATAGACGCGCTCGGTATGACTCAGTTCCTGCCGCATCGGCTCCTCCCAAAGCGCAATGGTGAGTATGACCTTTCACTGCGATCTTGCAACAGGCGTCGTTGGAAGCAAGAACTAACAGATTTCACGGGGAGAACCTGTCGCACATATGCGACATATCCAAAGTCTTTCGCGTCCAGTCAGGCAGCAATCGGGTTTCCGTCCGACGATGCGTCAGTCTGGTCGTCAAGTGCAGGATCAGACTCCAACCGATCACCCGGGTTCACGATATCCTGAAGGAGACCAACAGGCAGCGGCTTGCCATAGAAATAGCCCTGAACCTGGTCACAGCCCTCTTCCTGCAGGAAACGCAGATGGTCGAGGTTCTCGACACCCTCGGCGAGTACGGGAATGTCGAGGCTCTGCGCCAGAATGAGCGTCGAACGGACGATCGCGGCCGACTGCCTGTTTTCGGTGACGCTATCGATGAAGCCCCGATCGATCTTGATCTTGTCAAACGGGAAGAGCTGCAGGGTCGAGAGCGAGGAATACCCAGTGCCATAATCGTCCATGGCAATCTTCACACCGATCGCCTTCAGCTGGCGGATGATCGACAGGGCATGCTGCTGGTCGTCGATGATCCCCGATTCCGTAATTTCGAGCTCCAGGCGCTCCGGCGGCAGCCCCGTTTCGGCAAGGATATCGCGGACGCGCACCGGAAAACTCGAAGCAGCGAGTTGCTTGGGCGCGACGTTGACGGCGATCCTCAAAGGGTTCTTCCAGGTTGCCGCCTCAATGCAGGCCTGGTGCAACACCCAATCACCCAGTTCCATGATAAGGCCGCTGCGCTCCGCGATCGGGATGAAATCGGATGGCGAAACGAGTCCCCGGACTGGATGTCGCCAGCGCAGCAACACTTCGAGACCGACGACCTCTCCGGTATGCGTGTCATTCTGCTTCTGATAATAAAGTTCGAACTCGTTGCGCTTGAAGCCGAGCCGCATGTCAAGCGCCAGCGCGCTGCGCTCTCGCGCCGCATGATCCATGGATTCGTCGAAAAAGCAGATATTGTTCGATCCGAGAGCCTTGGCCCGGTACATCGCCGTGTCCGCCTGGGCCAGCAGCTCGTCAATGGTGGACGCATTGTCGGGATAGACTGAAATCCCGATACTGGTACCAATCGACAGGGTCTGCTCCTCCCATTGGATCGGCACAGAGAGATCCTCGACGATCCGCCGCGCCAAAAGTTCGGCCTGACCGTCTGTAAACATAATGGGAGACACCGCCGTAAACTCGTCTCCGCCGATGCGCGCCACATACTCATTTGGGCGCATACGCTTTCCCAGTCGCTCTGCAACCACGCGCAGAACATGGTCCCCTGCGGCATGACCATGCACGTCATTCACTTCCTTGAAGCGGTCGAGGTCGAAGGCCAGCACATAGATGCGATCGTGCCGCGAATCTGGGGTATCGATCAGGTGCGCCAACCGTTCAATGAAAGCCGTGCGGTTCGGCAAGCCTGTGAGCGCGTCATGCAATGACAGCTGCCGATAGCGTTCGACCGCCGAACGATGCGACTGCCGGTCGATCACGTAAGTCATCGAGCCGATCGTCAGAATCATCAGGCTGACCACCAAGATCACTACGGTCATAACGCTTTCAGGAAGCGCATTCTGCGGCATCACCGCAGCGGCATCCGGCACGACGGTCACCCCCGTCATGCCGATAAAATGGGTCGAGGCAATCGCCAGGATCATGGCCAGCGCACCGCCATAGCGGCAGTAGCGCGTGATCGAACGCGCAATCCGGCTCGTTGCCAGTGCTCCGAAGACACCCGCTGCAACCAGCGACGCTGCGACATAAGTCTGATCCCAGACGATATGCCCCTGAACTTCGTAGCCGGACATGCCAACATAATGCATCGCTGCAATGCCAGCGCCCATGACGGCACCACCAGCCTCGACGAGAAAGCTGCGTGGAGCGGCGGCCGCGATCGCAAATCCCGCACCTGTGACGACGATTGCAAGCACCAGCGAAACCAGCGTAGCCGTCGGCTCATAGCCAGCCCCCAGCGGCAATCGATATCCCATCATCGCAATGAAATGCGTCGTCCAGATGGATGCGCCGCCGATAAAGCTTGTCAGAAAGATCCAGCTGACGCGCGTCAGGCCACGCGTATTGCGCACACGACTGAACAACCGCATCGTGAGATACGAGCCGAGCACGCAGACCAAGACAGCTGCGAACAGAGAAACGGGCTCATGCTCGAAGGCAATGCAGCTGAGAACAGGAAGCATATTGCGGTAACCCTGGATTTTGACAGAGGGCAAAATAGCATTAGCGGGTTGCGAAATGTTGACCGGACATGGTTACCTGCTCGGTAACCGTTCAACCCTGGCGTCTCGCAACCAGACACGCCCAAACCCCACCAAAGAGCGCGGAAAACCTTGCCATTGCAGAGCATCTGGTCTATAGGCGCCCGATCCGCACAGACACCCTTGGAGGCAATGCGGATGAAGCCTTCGGGCTTCCGGTCCGGTTCATGCCAAAAACAGGTGGCCCGGGCTCTCCAGTAACTTGAAAGGAAAAGCCATGAGCCACGATACTTACGAGCTCAAGGCCGTAGCACGCGAACGGGTTGGTAAGGGGTCCTCCCGCGAACTTCGCCGCAACGGTTTGATTCCGGCTGTCATCTATGGTGACAAGCAGGCCCCGATTTCGATCTCGATCAACACGAACGAGATCACCAAGCGCATCCATGCCGGCGGTTTCATGACCACCGTCGCCATCATTGACATCAATGGCGAAAAGATCCGCGTTCTGCCGAAGGACTACCAGCTCGACGTCGTTCGTGATTTCACGATGCACATCGACTTCCTGCGCGTCTCGGCAAACAGCCAGGTTTCGGTTCAGGTTCCGGTTCACTTCATCAACGAAGAGAAGTCCGCGATCAAGACCGGCGCCGTCCTCAACATCGTGCGCCACGAAGTTGAGCTGCACTGCCCGGCTTCCGACATTCCGGAATTCCTGACGGTCGACCTCGCTGGCCTCAAGGTCGGCGACAGCGTCCATATCTCGGCCGTCAAGCTGCCGGCCGGCACCTCGCCGGTTATCGGCGATCGCGACTTCACCATCGCGACGATCGTTGCCCCTGCAGGCGGCGTAGCTGAAGAAACGACCGAAGGCTGAGCCTTTCGTTCATCGGCCTATTCTGCAACCCGCCCCCCTTCGGAGGGCGGGTTTTCTATTTTAAGGAGAATTCCATTAGCAACCACCGGATTTAAGGCTGCTTCTTTCAGTGAGCTTTAACGCTTTACTGAGACCGTGCCTCCTCGACATGCGACAAGGGACACCGTCTGACATGAACAACCGACCGCCACGGCACGGAATGGACGCGCAATGACGCGATCGGTGCAGAGCCGGTTCCTTGCCATGGTGGCCTTGGCCTTTTCGGTCATCGTCGTACCGCTCTTCGCCCTCTTCCTCAATCTGGCAACGGATCGCGCGTCTCGCGAACTCCAGCAGAATCTCGAAGTCCTGATCGAGGCGAATGCCCAGGCCTTGGCAAAACCGCTCTGGGACTTCGACACGGAAAGTGTCGAGCAGATCACCGCGACGATTGTATCGAACAGTAGCGTCAACAGCGTCAGGGTCGAAGATCTGTCCGGCGGCATCAAGGTCTCGCGACCAGCCTTGCCGCGGTGGTCGAAGAATGGTCTTGCCCATCTTTCGCGCGAGATTTTCTACCAGGCCGTGGAGGGCCCCAAGCCCGTCGGCAAGATTACCCTGTATTATAGCCGCATCGACATGTTCTCCTCGCTAAGGCAGGCGGAAGTCATGTTGATCGGCATTTTTGCACTGGCTGTCCTCGGAACCGTCTGTGCCGCCGTCTTCGGTCACCGGTTGATGGTCATCCGCCCCCTGCTGAAGCTGACCGCTGCCATTGAAGCCACGCGCCGCCTCGGTTCGCGTCATCACGTCGACTGGCAGTCGAACGATGAAATCGGCCGCCTGGCCCGCAGCTTCAATGCCATGCAGATCAAGCTGGAGAACGAGGAAGCGGAACTGCGCCTCGCCCACCGGCGCACCACGGACGTCTACAATCTGACACCGGCCATGCTGTTCTCATTGGACGACGAGGACCGGATCACCGGCGTCAGCGACTACTGGCTGCTGGCGACAGGCTATCATCGCCGGGAAGTCGTCGGCCGCCGCTTCGTCGAACTCGTGCCCGACGATGACCAGGAGGCCTATCAGGAGCTGCGCAACACCCGCAGCGATTCCGGCGTCCTGGAGGCAACGACCCGCTTTGTATGCGCCGACGGCACCATCAAGGACGTGCTGATTTCAGAGACGACCCGAGACGGGGAGACGGCGGACGAGCGCATATCGCTCAGCGTCATGACCGATGTCACGGCACTGAAGCAGTCGGAAGCGCGCAACCGGCTTCAGGCCATTACCGACCACCTGACCGGTCTGAAGAACCGCAAGGGTTTCGAGCTTTCCCTCGACACCCAGATCCTGCGCACGGACGCTGCCGGAGACGAACTGGCATGCCTCTTCGTCGATCTGGACCGATTCAAATGGATCAACGACAATCTTGGCCATCAGGCCGGCGATGACGTGCTGGCACGCTTCGTCAAGCAGATGCTGCCACTCCTCCCTGCGGGCGCGACGGCGGCCCGTCTTGGTGGCGATGAATTTGCGATCCTCCTCCGCGCCCATGATGCCGAGGCCTCTGCCATCGACGTGGCCGCCTCTCTCTGCGCGCTCTTTGCCGACCCGATGATCATCGAAGGCTCCACCGTACGCCTGAGCGCCAGCATCGGCATCGCCATCTATCCGCGTCACGCACAAAACGCGGCCGAACTTCTGCAGAAGTCGGACATGGCCATGTACAGCAAGAAGCGCGACGGCAAGAATGGTGCCGTGGTCTATGATCCATCCATGCAGGACCACACCCGCCACCGGGCAGAGCTTGAGCAGGACATCGAGGAAGCACTGGAGCACGACTGGCTCGAAGCCTATCTCCAGCCGATCATCGACATGACCTCAGGGCGGGTGACCGGCTACGAGGCGCTCATGCGGCTCGTGCATCCCGAGCGCGGGATCATGCCGCCCGCAGAGATCATCGCAGTCGCCGAAGAAACCGGCGCCATTGGGCGCCTCGGCGGACGCGTTCTGGAGCGCGCAGTATCCAATCTCGCACGCATCAGCGCAGAAACCGAAGACGACCAGACCTATCTTGCGATCAATTTCTCGCCGCAGCAATTCGACCGCTCGCTTCCGGTTCGCATCGCGGCCCTGATTGGGGAATATGGCATCGCGCCGCATCGCATCGTCATCGAAATCACCGAGGCGACGCTGCTCCACGACAACCCACAGATCCGGCTGATCCTCGACGAATTCAGCCGCTTCGGCTATCGCCTGGCGCTTGACGACTTCGGCACCGGCTATTCGTCCCTGAGCTATCTCAACCGTTTCCCGGTCGACATCGTCAAGATCGACCAATCCTTCATCCGCTCCTTGACCGAAGACGATCCGGAGCAGCGCCACAAGAGCCGCATGCTCGTCGAAGGGATCACGGCGATCTCGCACAAGATGCAATGCAGCGTCGTGGCCGAGGGCATCGAGACCGAGGAACAGCGCAGCATTCTGTCAGGCTTCGGCGTCGACTATGGTCAGGGCTATCTCTTTGCCCGACCACAGCCGCTTTCCGCCTTGCTCGATGCCGCTCGCAAGAACCGAACCCACCCACGCAAGGTGTCGGCGGGTTGATTTAAACAGTGAAAGGGACCCTGCCATGAGAGTTTTGGCCATCATGCTTGCACTCGCGGCGGGCCCAGCCACCGCCGCAGACAAGATCTTCTTCACGACCGAGGACTACCCGCCCTACAATTTTCGCGTCGGAGAGGAAATCAAGGGGGCTGGCTATGCTCAGCTGCTGCTGATGATGAAGGATGTCGGTATCGATTATTCAATCGAGATGATGCCCTGGGCGCGCGCCATAGCCCTCGCCCAGTCGGAACCGATGCATTGCGTCTTCACCGCTGCGCATATTCCCGAACGCGACAAGCTGTTCAAATGGGTCGAACCCATCGATGTCGGCCGCAATTTCATGGTCGCGGCGAAGAATAGTGGTGTGAAGGTGAAATCTATCGACGATTCGAAGTCCTACATCGTCGGCACCCAGCGCAACGATTACACGCAGACCATCCTCGAAAAGGAAGGTTTCGCCAAGATTGACCTCGCAACCGATCTGAAGCTGACGCTGAAGAAGCTCACCAGCGGACGCATCGACCTGATGCCTATGTCAGAGCAACACTATGTGGAGCTGGTCGAACGCGGCGAGCCGGTGGAGGCACAGTTCGTCTTCTCCCAGCAGACCTTCGCCATTGCCTGCAACATCGATTTCCCCGACGAAATCCGAGACAAGATGCAGGCGTCGCTCGATCGCATGATCGCGGATGGCACGCAGGCCCGCATTTTCCAGGAGCACGACCTGCGCTACACCGACTTCGGGCAGGACAAGCCAACGCCATGAGCAATGCCGCATCGCTGAAACCGGCTTGACAACGACACCGTTTCGCGGTCGTGGAAGGACCTGAACGGCGGCGAGCACGGAAAGAACGGTATGATCATCCTCGCAGGTCTCGGAAATCCGGGTCAGCAATACGCAAAGAACCGACACAACATCGGTTTCATGGCCGTGGACGCGATCCAGCGCCGGCATGGATTTTCGCCCTGGACCAAGAAGTTCAAGGCCGAGATCGCCGAAGGCACGCTTGCCGGTGAGAAGGTCATGCTGATCAAGCCGCAGACCTTCATGAACCTATCCGGCGAAAGCGTCGGCGAAGCGATGCGCTTCTACAAGCTCGGCCCCGAGGCGATCGTCGCCATCTATGACGAGCTGGACCTCATGCCCGGCAAGGCCCGCATCAAGACCGGCGGTGGCCATGGCGGGCACAACGGCATCAAATCGCTCGACGCCCATTGCGGACTGAACTACCGGCGGCTCCGCCTCGGAATCGGCCATCCGGGCGACAAGTCGAAGGTGCACAACCATGTCCTCGGCGACTTCGGCAAGCTCGACGCCGAATGGCTGGATCCCCTCCTGGAAGCACTGGCCGACAATGCCGACATGCTGGTCAGGGGGGAAGATTCCCAGCTGATGAACAAGCTGGCCCTGGCAACCGGGGGAAAGACCGAGGACGAGAAACCGGCAAAAGCACAGAAGAGCGCGCCAGCAGGCCAGTCCCATATCCGCCAGGCCCGCAATTTCGCCCAGCCGAAGAAACTTCCAGAGACCGGCCCCATGGCCGAGATGCTGAAGAAGATGTTCGGCCCCAAGGGCGATTGAGACGAGGCACACGCCGGCCTCTCGCCCTGCACTGCATATGAAACACGCGCATTATCGATCAGGACATGCCATGAGCCACGACATTACCACCGACCTCGTCACCCTGCGCGACTACTGGCGCTACGCGATTTCGCGCTTCAACGCCGCCAATCTGAGCTACGGCCATGGCACGCTGAACGCCGTCGATGACGCTGCCTTCCTGGTGCTCGATAGTCTCGACCTCCCGATCGACACGCTGGATCCCTTCCTCGACGCCAGGCTCTTGGCCACAGAGCGCCATCTGCTGGCCGAGCGGATCGAGGCGCGCGTGTCGACCCGCAAGCCGTCCGCCTATCTCACTGGCCGCTCCTATATCCAGGGCATGCGCTTCTTCGTCGACGAACGCGTCATCGTGCCGCGCTCGCATATCGGCGAGATCCTGTTCAACGAATATGGCGACGATTTCGAATCGAGTTTCCTGCCCGATCCCTTCGCTGTCGAAAGCGTCGTCGACATCTGCACCGGCTCCGGTTGCCTCGCCATTCTCGCCACGCGCTTCTTCCCGCTGGCAACGGTTGATGCCGTCGACTTGTCCGAAGATGCGCTGGCCGTTGCCGCAAAGAACCGCGAAGCCCACGGCGTTGAAGACCAGCTTACCCTGCACCAGGGCGACCTGTTCACACCTCTTGCCGGGCGCAAGTTCGATCTCATCATCACCAACCCGCCCTATGTCGACCACGAAGCCATGGACGCCTTCCCGGCCGAATACCGCGCCGAACCCGCCATGGCCCATGACGGCGGCGAAGACGGTCTCAACCTCGTCCGCACCCTCATCGTCGAGGCGCCAAAGCACCTCAACCCCGGCGGCGGCATGCTCTGCGAAATCGGCCGCGGCCGCGACATTCTCGAAGCCGAGTTCCCGGACCTCGATTTCCACTGGGTCGAAACATCGGAAGAAGAAGATGCGGTGTTCTGGATCAGCGCCGAAGCGCTTGGTGTGAAGGGCTGAGCCGGAAGGCCCGGCTCACCACCACGCGAAGGTCTCGACGCGATACCAGAAGAGATCGACGAGTGCCGCCAGGCTACTATCGATGCAGTATGCTGCGATCTTTGCCGCGCCGGGACTTAAGAGAAGGGTCAGGAATCCGCTGAAGGTGCACCAACGGACGGACAGTCCGAGGTTATGCAGGCTGTCGAGCCGGTAATATCCCGCCTCGTCATACTCCGTTCCAAACAGCCGATCCTTCCAGTCGTAACCGTCGCTGATGATCAGATCCATCGTAGGGCGGTCAGACAGGCGGTCCGGCAAGATGTTGAAGACGGCGCGAACGACATGCACAACGACGCCGAAGGCGGCAGACAGCAGAAGTGCCACGGCATAGTGCCATGTCGCGGCCTCCGGCAGACTGTTGAGATCGGGCGTCATCATGCCAGTGTATGCGCCAGAGGTATTCAATTCGTTGACGGGAGGCGGTCTACGCGGACCGTCTTAGGCAGACGATGAACCAACTGGCTTGGCAAGCAGCCCCTCGGCAAGCGCCTGGAATGCCACCTGCGCCCGTGGCAGCACCTCCCAAGGTTTATCGCTGGCCGCAACCCACATGGCCGCGTTCAATGCCGCACCGCTGATGAGCCGCGCCGCAGCTTCGGCATCGACCGGCTTGAGCACAGCTTTCGCCATCAGACCTTCGATCGCGGCGCGGGTAACCTGGAGGCAGGAATTCTGGCTTGGCCATTGCGACGGATCACCGAGCACCGCCGGTCCGTCAAGCAGAACAATCCGCTGCACCTCCGGATCAAGCGCCATCTCGATATAGGCGGCGCCTTCGGCCAGAAGCGCATTCCACCCCTCGCCTGCCGCCGCACCTCGCGCCTTGGCGCGTTCGGCCATCTCGGTATCGATCTGGTCGACGACCGCAGCGAACAGCCCGCGCTTGTCGCCGAAGTTGTGGTAGAGAGCCCCCCGCGTCAGCCCCGCTTCCGCTGTCAGCACATCCATGGAGGCTGCTGCATACCCCCTGTCTGCAAAGGCCTTTCGCGCAGCCGCAATCAGCTTGGCGCGGTTTTCCTCCATGCTTTCCAAACGACTGCGCTTCAAAACACACTCCGAATTTCGCATACACGCCGTATGTCAACTTGACATACGAGCCGTATGCAAATACCCCTACATACGCAACGTATATGAAATTCAAAACCCCTAGCCAAGCGGCATTTTCACCGACCCGACCCTGGGCGGAACGATCCCGCATGCCCGAAAGGAAACTGATGACCCGCCCGCACCCCATCTTCCCCGCAAAACGCCACGCCCTTTACGAAGAGCACGGCTATTCCGCCGCGATGCGATCCGGCGACCTGCTCTTCGTCTCGGGCCAAGTGGGAAGCCGCGATGACGGGACGCCTGAGCCAGACCTAGAATCCCAGGTCCGCCGCGCCTTAGCCAATCTCAAGGCAACACTGGAAGCGGCCGGCTGCGCCTTCGCAGACCTCGTCGACGTCACGAGTTTCCACACCGACCCGGAAAACCAATTCGGCACGATCATGAAGGTCAAGGCGGAGATCTTCCCCGCCCCGCCTTATCCCAACTGGACGGCAATCGGCGTCAACTGGCTCGCAGGCTTCGATTTCGAGATCAAGGTAATCGCGCGCATCCCCGAGACACCGAAAATCTGATGAGAGCCTCGCTCAGTCTTCTTTTACCCGCGCCGATAACGCACCCCTCAGGGTCTCTCCGGCATGCCCATCGAACCAACGGAGCATCTCGCCGACGCCAGCCTCTTCGGCTGCTCCGGACTTGGCTCCACAAAGCTCGGCACAGGCCGCAGCCATAGAAGTCAGGACCCGAGCGGCTTCAGGAACATAGGCGAGATCGTCGGCGGCGGCGTGCCGTGTGCGGATGATGGCGTAGCGCATGGCTTCCGGATAGGTCCATGCGCTCGTCAACACGTCCTGCGCGCTGACGGCCTGGCCGTGGACCACTGTGGTCGCGTCACGATCAGCCTCGCTATACCCTGCGCTCTCGACCTCCTCGCAGAAGTCGATTGCCGCAGTCATCATCTGCCGGACGAGCGCCCAGTCGGTGCGCGTGGTCATGCCTTCACTCCTCCGGTTCTGCCGTGAACAACAGCGGCATGGCTGCCTCCTTGGCCAGGTCCATAGCTTCCGTCACCTTCGTCTCGGCGATCTCCCGCGTGCAGACGACAACCACGGCCGAGCCGAACTTGTGCGCGGTCATCATCACGCGATGGCCGGCATCCTCGCTCATCCGGAACACGACCTTAAGCACGATGGTCACAAAGTCGCGCGGCGTGTAGTCGTCATTGTGCAGGATGACCTTGTACAGCCGTGGTTTTTCAACCTTCGGCCTGGTCACCGTCTTCGGCGTCAGCACGGTATCTCTCGCCATCGAACCTCCTGCAACTTGGCGGCCTTGAAGCCCGCAACACTTGACCATGTCCCTCCTATACCCCATAGGCGTGGGCAACGAAAATCCATCCCGAGCAGGTATATAGAGCCATGGGCTTCAAATGCGGTATCGTCGGGCTGCCGAATGTCGGCAAGTCCACACTCTTCAACGCGCTGACCAAGACGGCGGCAGCCCAGGCAGCCAATTATCCCTTCTGCACGATCGAGCCGAACACCGGTGAAGTGGCCGTTCCCGATCCGCGCATGAAGAAGCTCGCGGACATCGCCGGCTCCAAGGAAATCATTCCGACCCGTATCTCCTTCGTCGACATCGCCGGCCTCGTGCGCGGAGCATCGAAGGGTGAAGGCCTGGGCAACAAGTTCCTCGCCAACATCCGCGAAGTCGATGCCGTGGTCCACGTGCTGCGCTGCTTCGAAGATGACGACATCACGCATGTCGAGGGCAAGATCAATCCGGTCGGCGATGCTGACACGATCGAGACCGAGCTGATGCTCGCCGACCTCGAAAGCCTGGAACGCCGCGTCGAGCAGACCCGCAAGCGCGCCGCCTCCAAGGACAAGGAATCGCTGGCCCAGCTTCCCGTCATGGAAGCGGTCATCAAGCTTCTCAACGAAGGCAAGCCGGCTCGGATCCTGTTGAAGACGCTGGCCGCCGACGAGATCGAAGTGCTGAAGGGCCTGAACCTTCTCACCTCGCATCCGGTCCTTTATGTCTGCAACGTCGCCGAGGGCGACGCTGCAACCGGCAACAAGCACACCGAGGCCGTCGCCAAGATGGCAACGGAACAGGGTGCGGAATGCGTGATCATCTCGGCTGCCATCGAAGCCGAAGTCGCCCAGCTGCCGGAAGAGGAAGCCACCGAATTCCTCTCCGCACTTGGCCTCGATGAAGCCGGCCTCGACCGCCTGATCCGCGCGGGTTACCACCTGCTCGACCTCATCACCTACTTCACGGTCGGCCCGAAGGAATGCCGCGCCTGGACCATTGTCCGCGGGACCAAGGCACCCCAGGCCGCTGGCGTCATCCACACGGATTTCGAACGCGGCTTCATCCGCGCCTTCACCATCGCCTATGACGACTACATCGCCTACAAGGGCGAAGTCGGCGCCAAGGAAGCCGGCAAGGGCCGCGATGAAGGCAAGGAATACGTGGTCAACGATGGAGACGTCATCCACTTCCGCTTCAACACCTGAAGCAAGCGACAAGGCGCCTCCCACGAGGCGCCTTTTTTTCTGTGCCCCAGAGAAAGTTCACCCTTGAACATATCGGGAGATTGCGCAGACTGTCGCAAAGCGAGGTAGACATGACAGCACCCGACAAACTTCACCATGAAGACTTCACGGAAGGCCGGCGCTTCGACCTCGGCCCACGAACCGTGACCGCCGAGGAGATCATTGCCTTCGCCCGCGAGTTCGACCCACAGCCCATGCATCTCTCCGAAGAAGCCGGCAAGGCCAGCATCCTTGGGGGCCTGTCCGCCTCCGGCTGGCACACATCCAGCCTCTTCATGCGCATGATGATTGACGCCTATCTGCTGTCCACGGCCTCCGAAGGGGCACCCGGCATTGATGTCATGCAATGGCGCAAGCCCGTGCTTGCAGGCGACACGCTGTCTGGCCATTCCACCGTCCATGCCGTGCGGCCCATGCGGTCGCGACCGCATCTCGGTATCGCGACTTTCGACCATGAACTGGTCAACCAGCGCGGTGAAACAGTGCTCTCCGCCCGCAACTCGATCATGATCCGCCGACGCGAAACCGGGGAGATACCCGCATGAGGATGCTCGATCTCTATCCCGCAGGCACCAGGCTCGAACTCGGCTCCGTCACCTTCACCGCCGAAGACATCATCCGCTTTGCCGAACAGTTCGATCCGCAGCCCTTCCACATCGATGCCGAGGCGGCAAAGGACTACGTTTTCGGCGCGCTCTGCGCCTCGGGCTGGCACACGTGCGCAAACTGGATGAAAAGCTTCATCGGCTTTATCGGGCGCGAGATGGCGCGCCTGAAATCCGAAGGCATTGCCCCGCCGAAGCTCGGGCCCTCACCAGGCTTTTCCGAACTGCAATGGTTGAAGCCGGTCTATGCCGGCGATACGATCACCTTCTTCATGACGCCGATCGATAGCCGCAGCGTCCAGGGTCGAAACCGATACATTCTCAACTCAGCCGTAAGCGAAGGCATCAACCAGCACGGCGAGCCAGTGCTGCGCTTCAAAAGCAATTTGATCGAATTCTTCCCCGACGAGGAGACCGCAGTATGACCGTCCACGATTTTACCGCCACCACCATCGACGGAAAAGAACGCAGCCTGAAGGACTATGCCGGCAAGGTCCTCCTGATCGTCAATACGGCGAGCGCATGCGGTCTGACACCGCAATATGAGGGCCTGGAGGCGCTGCACGACACCTATACGGATCTCGTCGTACTTGGCTTCCCCTGCAACCAGTTCGGCGCGCAGGAGCCCGGTACCGAGAAGGACATCGCCCTCTTCTGCGAGACACGCTTCGCCGTCACCTTTCCGCTCTTTGCCAAGGTCGAGGTCAACGGCCCCGGTAGCCATCCCCTTTACGCCTATCTGAAGACCGAAACACCGGGCGCAGATCGCGGCGAAGAGATCAGCTGGAATTTCGCAAAATTCCTCATCGGCCGCGACGGCAAGCCGATTGCGCGTTACACGCCGCGCACAGCCCCTGCCGAAATCGAAGCCGACATCATCAAAGCGCTCGAAGGCTGAACCGTCAGCGCCACGACCGAGGGGCTTAATGCCCCTCGAATTCCACGAGCGTGCGAACCTCGACGCCGAGCGCCTCGAGCTTCTTGCGGCCACCGAGTTCCGGCAGGTCGATGACAAAGCAGGCCGAGACGACATCGGCCCCGATCTGGCGCAGAAGCTGCACGGCGCCGACCGCCGTACCACCGGTCGCGATCAGATCATCCACCAGGATCACCTTCTCGCCGGGCTTCACGGCATCCATGTGAATTTCCATTTCGTCCACGCCATATTCCAGGCTGTAGGCGATCCGCACCGTCTCATGTGGCAGCTTGCCCTTCTTGCGGATCGGCACGAAGCCAGCCGAAAGCTGGTGCGCGACGGCGCCACCAAGAATGAAGCCGCGCGCTTCCATCCCGGCGATCTTGTCGACCTTCAGCCCGACATAAGGCTGCACCAGCTCGTCCACCGCGCGGCGAAACGACCGCGCATCGCCAAGCAGCGTGGTGATGTCGCGAAAGATGATGCCCGGCTTCGGATAGTCGGGAATAGAGCGGATAGAGTGGGAGAGTTCGTCAGCGATCTTGGCCATGGGACATCCGGATTGGGACGGAAAGGAATGTGGCGGGACCTTACCAAGAATGGCCTTGGCCCCCAATAAAAAAGGCGGCCCGAAGGCCGCCTTCTCGATGAACGTGATCCGATGGATCAGTGTTCCTTGTTTGCGTAGACCGACTTCTTCGTCAGATAGACCAGCGCAGTGAAGATCGCGAGGAAGATCATGACCATGAAGCCCATGCGCTTGCGGTCTTCCAGATGCGGCTCGGCGGCCCACATCAGGAACGCGGCAACGTCGCGCGAATACTGGTCGAGCGTTTCCGGCGAACCGTCATCATAGGTCACCTGACCGTCCGAGAGCGGCGGCGCCATGGCAAGTGCAGCGGCGCTGACGAAGTACGGGTTGAAATGCGTACCTTCAGCAACGGTCACACCTTCCGGCGGTTCCTTGTAACCCGTAAGCAGAGCGTGGATGTAATCCGGGCCGCCCTGCTGGTACTGGGTGAAGATGTCGAAGACGAACTGCGGGAAGCCACGGGTCACACCACGGGCCTTCGCGATCAACGAAAAATCCGGAGGTGCGGCACCATTGTTGGCGGCCGCCGCGGCTTCCTTGTTCGGGAATGGCGACGGGAAGTAGTCAGACGGAACCGCCTTGCGGGTGAACATTTCACCGTCAGCATTCGGGCCGTCCTGCACTTCGTAATTCGCCGCGAATGCCTTTACCTGCGCTTCCGAATAGCCGAGATCTTCCAGCGTGCGGAAGGCAACGAGCTTCATCGAGTGACAGGCCGAGCAAACCTCGGTGTAGACCTTGAGGCCGCGCTGCAGCTGGCCCTTGTCGTATTTGCCGAACGGACCGGCGAAGGACCAATCCATTTCTTCAGGCTTCAGGATCGGATAGTGCCCGACCTTCGCCGCATGTTCTACGGCGTGGGCGAGATCGCCTTCCTCTGCGGCAACCGCTACGCCGGAGAATCCGGCGAGGGCTGCGATCAGCGCGATGCTCGTGACAAGCTTCTTCATTGTTATCTTCCTCTCACGTGCTCAGGCTTGGGCAGAGGCGGACTTGCCGCTCTTTTCGAGAACCGCTTCGGTGATCGAATTCGGGATGCGCCGCGGCGTCTCGAACAGACCGAGCAACGGCATGATCACGAGGAAGAAGCCGAAGTAGTAGGCAGTACCGGCCTGCGACAGGATGACGTAGATGCCTTCCGCCGGCATGGCACCGAGCCAGCCGAGAATGATCGAGTTGACCACGAACAGCCAGAAGAACAGCTTGTACCAGGGGCGATACACAGCGGAGCGAACCTTCGACGTGTCGAGCCAGGGCAGGAAGAACAGGACGATGATCGCACCGAACATCACCAGAACGCCACCGAGCTTGGAGTCGATCGGGCCGACATTGAAGGTGATCGCACGCAGCATGGCGTAGAACGGCAGGAAGTACCATTCCGGAACGATGTGGGCAGGCGTCTTCAGCGAGTCAGCCGGGATGTAGTTGTCCGGGTGACCGAGGTAGTTCGGCATGTAGAAGACGAACCAGGCGAAGACCAGAAGGAAGACCGACAGGCCGAGCGCATCCTTGAGGGTTGCGTAAGGCGTGAACGGAACGGTGTCCGTCTTCGACTTGACTTCAACGCCGGTCGGATTGGTCTGACCGGTCACATGCAGCGCCCAGACGTGCAGGATGACAACGCCGGCGATCATGAACGGCAGCAGGTAATGCAGCGCGAAGAAGCGGTTCAGCGTCGGATTGTCGACGGCAAAGCCACCGAGCAGGAACTGCTGGATCCATTCACCCACTGCCGGGAAGGCCGTGAAGAAGCCGGTGATAACAGTTGCACCCCAGAAGGACATCTGGCCCCAGGGCAGAACATAGCCCATGAACGCGGTTGCCATCATCAGGAGGAAGATCACAACGCCGAGGATCCAGAGGATTTCGCGGGGCGCCTTGTAGGAGCCGTAGTAGAGACCGCGGGCGATGTGAAGGTAAACGGCGATGAAGAAGAACGAGGCGCCGTTGGCATGCATGTAGCGGAGCAGCCAACCATTGTTGACGTCGCGCATGATCTTCTCGACCGAGTTGAACGCAACGGTCGTTTCGGCTGCATAGTGCATGGCCAGCACGACGCCGGTCAGGATCTGAACGATCAGCATCACCGAAAGCATGCCACCGAAAGTGTAGGCATAGTTCAGGTTGCGCGGAACGGGATACGCAACAAAGCTGTCATACATCAGGCGCGGCAGAGGCAGGCGCGCATCGATCCACTTCTCGACGCCAGTGGACGGCTGGTAACTGGAATGGCCACTCATCTTGTTTTGTCCCCTCAGCCGATCGTGATCACAGTGTCGGTCGTGAATGCGAAGTTCGGCACCGGCAGGTTGGCAGGCGCCGGGCCCTTACGAATACGGCCAGCCGTATCGTAGTGCGAGCCGTGGCAAGGACAGAACCAGCCACCGAAATCACCCGCCTGACCGAGCGGCACGCAACCGAGATGGGTGCAGGAACCGATCATGACGATCCAGTTTTCCTTGCCTTCGCCGGCCGAGCGAGCGAGGTCCGTTGCCTCTGCAGTCGCATCGATATTGGCATTGCGCGCAACCGGATCCTTCAGATCGGAAAGAGCGACGGCTTTCGCCTCCTCGACTTCCTTGTCGGTGCGGTTGCGGATGAAGACAGGCTTGCCGCGCCATTTGACGGTCAGCGACATGCCCGGCTCAAGCGCCGAAACGTCGACCTCGATCGAGGCGAGCGCGAGCGTCGAGGCATCCGGACGCATCTGATCGATGAAAGGCCAGGCGACGGAAGCCGCACCGACCACACCGGCCATACCGGTCACCATATAGAGAAAATCGCGGCGCGTAGGCTCGCCCGCGTGTTCGGTAGTCTTCTCGTGTTCGCTCACGGTCACTTTTTCCTCTTCGCAATCCTGCGACAAACCGCATTTGCCCCCGCAGCGGGAATCACAATTGGGCCACTCTGCAGCCATGGATTCCCCGCCAGATTGGCGCGTTCTAAGCCCGATATTCGGTTCTGTCCAGTCTCAGACCGACACGGAGCGCTTATGTCGCGGAATAAATTGGGACAATCGCCATGCGGTCAATTGCCGCGCATTCTGGCGGCATCGTTTCCGCGATAGACGCCTTTCCCGCCACCATCTGCCCGCCTATCGAGCAATGGCCATTTTGACCATGCTTGCCAGGCCTTGAAGACCTGGCGTCAGGACATCGTCTCGGCGCTTGCCGTGTCGAGGAATCCACCGGATTGACGTGCCCAAAGCTCGGAATAGAGCCCGCCGAGCTCGACAAGCTCCCGATGCGTTCCCTGCTCGATGATGCGGCCTTTGTCCATGACGACAAGCCGATCGAGGGCAGCGATCGTCGACAGCCGGTGAGCAATGGCAAGCACGGTCTTGCCTTGCATCAGCCGGTCGAGGTTGGACTGGATCGCAGCTTCGACTTCGCTGTCGAGCGCGGACGTCGCCTCGTCCAGCACCAGAATCGGGGCATCCTTCAGCATGACGCGAGCAATCGCGATGCGCTGCCGCTGACCACCGGACAGCTTCACGCCGCGCTCTCCGACATGGGCGTCGAAACCTTTGCGCCCGCGCTGATCTTCCAGCTTCTGAATGAAATCCAGGGCCTCGGCCCGGTCCGCCGCCCTCAAGAGCTGCTCTTCACTCGCATCCTCGCGACCAAACACGATGTTGTCCCGGATGGAGCGATGCAGCAGCGCCGTATCCTGCGTCACCATTCCGATCTGCGAGCGCAGGCTTTCCTGGGTAACAGTCGAAATATCCTGTCCGTCGATCAGGATCCGGCCTGCCTCGACGTCGTAGAAACGCAGGAGCAGATTGACCAGCGTCGATTTTCCCGCCCCCGACCGGCCGACGATCCCGACCTTTTCGCCTGGCCGGATCTTGAGCGTCAAATGGTCGATCGCGCCGGACTTGCGGCCGTAGTGGAAGCTGACATTGTCGAAGCTGATCTCCGGCGATTTCACCTCCAGGACCGACGCATCCGGCTTGTCGACAAGATCGATCGGCCGCGCGACCAGCTCGGCGGAGTTCTGGATCGTGCCGATATTGCGCATGATACCGTTCAACTGCGTCATCATTCGACCGAGCAGCATGTTGAGGCGCAGCACCAATCCGAGGGTGAAGGCAACCCCGCCGGCGGTGACCGCGCCCGAGAACCACAGCTCGACCGATAGCAGCGCCACCATCAGAATCATGACGCCAGACAGGATGGCAAGCGAGGATCGAACACCGGTCAAAAGCCGCGCAAACGGCCGTAGCGTGTCTTGAAACCGGTCAAAGCCGCTCCGGATATAGTGATCATTCTGCCGCTCATGGCCGAAGAGCTTCAGCGTCTGAATGTTGGAATAGCTGTCCACCAGCCGGCCATTCAGCATCGAAGCAGCTTCCGCCGTCTCCCGTGCATGCCGGCGGATCTTCGGCACGAAATAGCGCGCCAGGATCAAAAAGATCCCCACCCATACGGCGATGATCGCAGCCAGTCGCCAGTCGAGCTGGGCCACCAGCGCCATGGTCGATACGGTATAGATCACCATGAACCAGACGACCTGCAGCAGCGACGTCAGAAGGTCACCGGTCGATTGCCCAGCGGACCACACCTTGGTCACGATACGCCCGGCAAAATCATTCTGGAAGAAGGAGAGCGATTGGCGCGCCACATGCGCATGCGCCTGCCAGCGCACGAGGTTGAAGAAGTTCAGGACGATCACCTGCTCCTCGACCAGCGCACCAACGGTGACGACGATGAAACGACCGATCAGCACGATCAGTGCCATCGCCAGCAATTCCCCGCCATGCGCTGCAATCAACCCGTCCCAGCCCGCGGCCTTCGGCACGGTGTCGAGCACGTCGACCAGCCGCCCGACGAACCAGAACAGGCCGGCTTCCAGCATGGCGACGGCACCGCCAAACAGCGCCATTAGCAGGAATGCCATCTTGGCCTGGCGAACATAGAACCAGACAAAGGCCCAGGTCTTTTCCGGCGGACGCAAATTGTCCGAACGAGAGAAAGGGTCGATCCAGTTTTCGAAGAGGCGGGCAACGGATTGAAACATGAAACGCGATATAGGCGTTTTCAACGCGGTGGCAAAGGCAAGAAGCGGTGAACGGTGTGCAAACCAGAAGCCACCCCGTCTCAGCACATGCGCGTGGGCGTCCCTGCCCGGCTTATGCCGCGGTCATAGGCCTGCATTGCCGTAGAGCGTCTCGTAGCGCCGCGACGTCCCGCCGCTGACATCGGCAAAGAACGGGCCCGCCTCCTCCCGAAGCTCGGCCCTTTGCAGCATCTTCGCAGCCTCACCATAGAAGCGCGCCGGCGGCACCGGACGATAGGTGCGCGCGCATCCAAAGTGTTTTTGCAGCGCTGGGGCCTGCGGCACGGCACGCCCGACCACGCCCTCGACATTGGCAATGATGCGACCCAGCTTGTCACAAACGGTCTCGATATAGCTCTCGGAGGTCGCCGCAAGCACCAGTCCGAGCTCGTCCTGCGCGGTCCAGAAAGCCTGTTCATCACTGTGCAGCAGGCGCTTGGCAAACCGTCCGACCGTGTTGTGCACATAGCTTTCCGCAGCACCAGCCTGCGGCTGGCGAAGAGCTGCAAGCCCTCGGATATGGCAGAGCAAAAGGCTCACGCCCTGCTCGACAGCGGCGTGGGAAAAGATTTCGGTAAGATGCTGTTCCAAGGCACTGTAATCACTGAGATCGACGGGCAGCTGAGCTTCCAGCATACGGGCCCGCGCAGGAACCGGCATAGGCACGACAGTCGGCTCAATGAATGAAATTGCCGAAAGAACCGCAGCAAGCGCCTGATCTAGCTTGCTTCTATCGACCAGTTCAGGTTTGCCGTCGACCATGCGCAAGAGATCGGCGGTGCCGATTTCAGCGGCAAGTCCTGTCAGCGCAGACTTGAGGTTGACCGCGGCCGCCCTGACTTCTGCCGCCTTGGCATGATCTCCACCGAAGCGTTTCGCAAGCCCTGCCACCGCCTCCTCGGTGATCGGCTGGCCGAGCTCGACAAAGGCCTTGCGCAGTGCAGGGTCCGTTCCGGTCAGCACACCGAGCACCACCTGGTAGTTTTCGGCCTTCAGGGGAATTTTGTGTTGCGTCAGAAAAGCCAGCGCGCGCCGCCCGAGACGGTCGAAATCGATATCGTGACCGATGCCCTTCTCCATGCCGCAACCTCCGATCGCCAGGGCGCCAGATTAGCAACTACGAAACAAACATTGGTTTCAGACTTTGTTAAAATTTGTCCGGACGCCCCGAAACGGTTTGCAACGCGCCGTCGCAGAAACACAGACGGAGCCACAAGGGCCCCCTCTGCCAAATCAAGGTGAAGTCATGGCCTTCAGAATTCGGACCAATCCTTCGCCACGGCCGCGTTACCCTGGAAGGCTCGTGCGACCTTGCCGGCCATGCCGCGCGCCGGCGACGGCACCGGCCGACTGCTAGGCGCAACATGAGCCGGATACCCCCGCTCCGACTGTCCGGCCAGACGGAACTGCGCTGTCAGCTCGCGCAGCGCATTGGCCTGCTGGGCAAGACCATGTGACGAGGCCGTCGACTGCTCGACCATGGCCGCATTCTTCTGCGTACCCTGGTCCATATGGTTCACGGCCGCGCTGATCTCCTGCAGACCGGTGGACTGCTCCCGCGCCGAGGTGACGATCGCTGCGACATTGCGGTTGATTTCCTGCACCTGGGTGACGATCGCCTCAAGAGCCCGGCCGGTTTCGCCAACCAGCGCCACGCCGCTGCGAACCTGATCGCCGGATGCGGTGATCAGCACCTTGATTTCCTTGGCGGCATTGGCCGAACGCTGGGCCAGTTCACGAACTTCCTGGGCAACGACAGCAAAGCCCTTGCCCGCATCTCCCGCACGCGCCGCTTCAACGCCGGCGTTGAGCGCCAGAAGGTTGGTCTGGAAGGCAATGTCGTCGATCACGCCGATGATATTGGAGATCTGGCTCGACGAGTTCTCGATCTTCTGCATCGCATCGACGGCACGACGGACGACGTCCCCCGAATGTTCCGCACCCTGCTTGGTCCGGCCGACCAGGGCACCCGCCTGTTCGGCACGCTGAGCCGAATCCTTGACGGCCGTGGTGACCTCGTCGAGCGCGGCTGCGGTCTGCTCGACCGAGGAGGCCTGCTGCTCGGTTCGCTTGGAAAGATCCCCTGATGCGGCCAGCATCTCGTTGGCACCGGCGTCGATGGCGCGCGCGTTTTCAACCACATCGCGCATGACATCATGCAGGCGGGTAACAGACTGGTTGAAGTTAAGGCGCAGCGCATCAAGTTGGGCAGCGAAGCCTTGATCGATCTTCACGGTGAGATCGCCATCGGAAAGCCGCTGCAGGCCGGAGGCGAGCTGCTCGACGGCAAACTGCACCTCGGCCGCCTCACGCGCCTTCTGTTCTTCCCGCGCCAGCCGTTCCGTCTCGCTCAGCGAGCGGTCGGCTTCAGCCTGCAATTCGAGACGCTCGCGCTCAAGCGCGTTTTCGCGGAAGACGCTGACGGCGGCGGCCATCTCACCGATTTCATCATGCCGTCCCTCATGCGGGATCACCGCAGCCGTATCACCCTCGGCAAGCTTCTTCATCGAAGCCGTAATCTCCCCGATCGGGCGGGTCACCCGGCTGATCGAGACGAGTGCGGCGGCAAGAGCCAGCAAGGCTGCAAAGACAACGGCCGCAAGGGTCGAATAGCGCGCCACGTCCGAGGCCGCAGCACTGGCTTCGCGCTCGGCACTGCTCAGAGCGACATTGTCGGCAATCATGTCTTTCAGGATCTTCCCGGCCTCGCCTCCGAGCGGCACCATTTTGGCGATGGTATCCTTGGCCTGGTAGAGCTTGGAGGCCATGGCCTGCGCAACGAATTGCTCACCCAGCGCCGAATAATCCCGCATGACGGCTGAATAGGCGTCGAAGCGCTCGCGCGCCTGGGGGTCCTGGATACCTGCGCCATAGGCCGCAGAAGCGGTATCGAGCGCGGTGATCGACACCTGGAGGCTTTCGACCAGCGCCTTCTTGTCGTTGGCATTGCTGGCATTCAGGATCATCAGGTAAAGGCGGCGCACCTCACTGAGCTTGGAGTCCACATCGGCAACGCTCAGTGAACGACCGCTAAGTGCGTTCAAACGCGACATCTGGCCATTCACCTGATCAATAGACTGGACGGCCATCACACCCTGCAAAATGGAGACACCGACCAAAAGTGCGAAAAGCATCGGCAGGAGAAGGCTGATCTTGAGCTTCATGACAAATGAAATCCCGACTTGAAAATTGGCATTGCGCAGAAAAAAACACTGCAATTTCTGCCTGACAGGGCGGGTCTAAGAAAACCTTACCGGGAAATGGGGGATTCTTGCCTCTCGGCCCGTCGTCCACGGGATATCAGTGGGCGACAAACGAAAAATGGGGCATCGCTGCCCCATCTTCACTTCGTGTGCCTGCTCGGTCGAGCGAGGTTTAAAACTCGCTCCACTCCTGTGCGACGGCAGCATTGCCCTGGAAAGCACCGGCGATCTTGCGACCGAGAGCCCTGGCCGGAGACGGCACGGGCTGGCGTGCGGCGGTGGCAACTGCGGGCATGGTCCGCTGTGCACCGGCATCGACCTTGAACTGGGCCATCAACTGGCGAAGCGCCGTCGCCTGCTGCGCAAGAGCATGACTTGCTGCCGTCGACTGCTCGACCATGGCCGCATTTTTCTGCGTGCCCTGATCCATCTGGTTGACGGCCATGTTGATTTCCTGGAGGCCGGTCGACTGTTCGCGAGCCGAGGTAACGATCGCCTCGACATTGCGATTGATCTCCTGCACCTGGATCACGATCGCGTCGAGCGCTCGGCCAGTCTCGTCGACCAACGCCACGCCGTTGCGCACCTGATCGCCAGATGCCGTGATCAGCGCCTTGATCTCCTTGGCCGCATTGGCCGAACGCTGAGCCAGTTCACGCACTTCCTGGGCAACGACCGCAAAGCCCTTGCCGGCTTCACCAGCGCGTGCCGCTTCGACACCGGCATTGAGCGCCAGCAGGTTGGTCTGGAAAGCAATGTCATCGATCACGCCGATAATGTTGGAGATCTCGGACGACGAATTTTCGATCTTCTGCATCGCATCGACGGCGCGGCGAACGACTTCACCGGAATGCTCGGCACTTTCCTTGGTGCGGCTGACGAGAGAGCCAGCCTGTTCGGCGCGGATGGACGAATCCTTCACTGCAGTCGTCACCTGTTCAAGCGCGGCTGCCGTCTCCTCGACGGAAGAAGCCTGCTGTTCGGTCCGCTTCGACAGGTCGTCGGCAGCAGCCAGCATCTCGTTGGCGCCGGCATCGATCGAGCGGGCATTTTCGCCAACCGAATGCAGCACATCGCGCAAGCGGTTGATCGACTGGTTGAAGTTGACACGCAAGCCATCGAGCTGGGCAGAAAAGGCCTGGTCGAGCTTGACCGTCAGATCACCGTCCGAAAGACGCTGCAGGCCGGAGGCGAGCTGGTCGACGGCAAACTGCACTTCAGCCGCTTCCTTCGCTTTCTGCTCTTCCCGGGCCAGACGCTCGGTTTCGCTGAGGCTGCGATTCTCTTCCGCCTTGCGCTCCAGGTTGGCGCGCTCAAGCGCATTGTCACGGAACACGGATACGGCCGCTGCCATCTCGCCGATTTCGTCGCGGCGGTGATCGAACGGAATGGCCTTCTGTGTATCACCACGGGCGAGCCCGTTCATCGATGCGGTGATCGCCGAGATCGGCCGGACAATGCGTTGAAAGCTGAAGAAGGCAGCGAGGGCGGCGATCAGCGTGCTGATCACGACCGAAGCGATCGTCGCATTGATGGCGAAGCTTGATATCTCGTCGGCATTGGTCAGAGCCGTCTGCGTGGTTTCGGCATTGGCGCTCAGCATCTCCTGCATGAGCCCACCCAGGGTCTTGGCATTGGCTGCCATCTCGCCGGAGAACAAGGCCTTTGCCCCTTCCCGATCGCCGGCCGCCGCCATGGTGACCAACTGCTTGCCCTGACGATCGTAGTCGGCCATTGCGGTGCGCATGGCTTCGAAGCGGGCCTTGGTCGCCGGCAGCGTGATCATTTTTTCATAATCGGCAAAGGCGGCATTGCGCTGTTCGATGGCGGTTTGGGCCGCGGCCTCCCTGCTCGCGACCTCCTCGCCAGGATTGGCGCTCAGCAGCAGCGCATAGGTGCGCCTGACTTCTGCAAAGGTGTCGTTCATGCGCGAAACGCCGATGGTCCGTGGCAAACGTTCGCGGCCGATCACATCGACCTGCGCCTTCACGTTGCTGATGAAATGGGTCGCAAGAATGCCCTGGCCGATACCAAAGGCCACCACCACGGCAAAAAGCACGGGCAGCAAGGTCCTGATTTTAATGTCTGACATGAGTAGATTCCGGGGAGGAGAGACGCATGCCGCAACATGTCAGGAAGCGCATCGAGCCTGACCGAAAAAGGGACGTTTCATGTCCGTGGAGTTGCGACGGACCCAGCTCTACCCGGCAATATTTAAAGAATTCATTTATTATAACAAAAAACAGTAGGTATCACGACCAATTGAATCCAGAGGCCGGAATGGTGGAGGCGGATCACTCCGCCGCCACCTCCTTCGCGCTCCCGGCATCGTGCTGGTCCGCCAGGAAACCACCCGATTGCCGGTTCCAGAGGTCGGCATAAATGCCGCCATTGGCCACCAGATCGAGATGCGTTCCCTCTTCGACGATCCGTCCCCGGTCGAGAACGATCAGGCGATCCATCTGCGTCAAGGTCGACAGGCGATGGGCAATCGCGATCACCGTCTTGTCCTCGATCAGCTTGAACAGGCTCTCCTGGATCGCCGCCTCGACTTCGGAATCAAGTGCCGACGTCGCCTCGTCGAGGATCAGGATCGGCGCGTCCTTGAGAAAGACGCGGGCGATCGCGATCCGCTGGCGCTGACCGCCGGACAGCTTGACGCCCCGCTCGCCAACATGCGCGTCCAGTCCCCGACGTCCCTGCTGGTCGGACAGTGCCTCGATGAAGTCCCAGGCATTGGCACGCTTCGCCGCCTCCATCACCTCGGCATCCGTGGCATCAGGCCGGCCATAGGCGATGTTGTCGCGGATGGAGCGATGCAAAAGGGACGTATCCTGCGTAACGACACCGACCAGCGCTCTCAGGCTGTCCTGCGACACGGTTGAGATATCCGTGCCGTCGATCAGGATCTTGCCCTTCTCGAGATCGTAGAACCGCAGCAGCAGGTTCATCAGCGTCGTCTTGCCCGCCCCGGAGCGGCCAACGAGACCAACCTTTTCGCCTGCCCTGATGGTCAGCGAGAAGTCCTCGATGACACCCTTTTCCTTGCCATAGTGGAAGCGCACGCCATCATAGACAATCTCGCCCTTCGGCGCTTCGAGCGCTTTTGCACCAGGTTGATCGACAATGTCATGCGCCTTCGTCATCATGCTCATGCCGTCATAGACGGTGCCGATGTTTTCGAAGAGCGATGCCACCTCCCACATGATCCACTGCGACATGCCGTTGATACGCATGGAAAGGCCGATCGCCACGGCGATCGCGCCGACGGTGACGGTTCCGTTCAGCCAGAACCAGATGCCAAGGCCAGCCACCAGGAACTGGACGAGCACATTATTCATGTCGACGCAGATGTTCAGAAGCGAAATCTGCCGCATCTGGCGATGCACGGTGCCAAGGAAGGCATCCATCCCCTCGCGCGCATAGACCTCTTCGCGACCGGCATGCGAGAAGAGCTTCACGGTGCCGATATTGGTATAGCTATCGACAATCCGGCCCGTCATCATCGAGCGGGCATCAGCCTGCTCGCTGGACGATTTGCGCAGCTTCGGAATGAAGTGGCGCAAGATCAGCGCATAGATCACCAGCCATGCCACCAGGGGAATGCCAAGCCGCCAGTCCACCGACGCGACCAGCGCCAGCATCGAGACGAAGAAGGTCGTCGCATAGATGAAGACGTCGATCAGTTTCATCACGCTTTCGCGGATGGAGAGTGCCGTCTGCATGACCTTGGTCGAGACCCGGCCCGCGAATTCATTGGCGAAGAAGGTCATCGAGTGACGCAGGAGGAAACGGTGCATTTGCCACCGTGCGATCATCGGAAAACTGCCCGCCAGCACCTGATGCATGGTGATCGTGTGCATGATGCCGAGCAGCGGCATGCCGAGGAGAAGCAGCGCCGCCATCCACATCAGCGTGCCGCCTTCCGTCTGCAGGAACGTGTCAGGATTGGCTGTCGAGAGCCAGTCGACGATATTGCCGAGGAATTGGTAGAGCAGGACTTCCACGACCGCGATCAGGCCCGAACAGGCGCCAAGCACGACCAACCACCAGCGCGCCGCCCGCGTATAGTGCCAGCAGAAGGCGATCAGCCCCTTCGGCGGCAGCACAGGATCGTCGGACGGATAGGGATTCAGGCGGTTTTCGAACCACGAGAACATGAGATGTCTCCGAAATGGATAGGCGCAGCCTGACGGATATGCGGTGTCGCGACGGCGCGAAATGTCAATGAGGAAGGCCTTGTCGGCCTCAGGACGAAATTACCGGTGAAAGAAGGGCGATGAACTCGCCGTCACGCAATCAGGGTAAAAACGCGGAATGGCGTGTGAATACCAGATCGATCCATCAATGGCCCTCCCGCTTGCGTGTTGAACAGGCACTCTTTCTACCGTCCTGTTCAGTTTTTGACCATAAGCCTCTTCGAAAGGCCGGGCATTCCACCGTGACTGTTGCAAGAGAGGCACAGCCAGGGCCCATGGTGGATCGAGAAGAAGGACCACTGGCGCGAAGCAGGCCGCCGTTTGCCACCACGCTTGAGCCGCGCCGTCACCTGTCGTAAGCAAACCGCCATGACCGACTTGCGCATCGCCCTGTTCCAGCCCGACATTCCCGGCAATACCGGCACGATCCTGAGGCTTGCCGCCTGTCTTGGGCTGAAGGTCGATATCATCGAGCCCGCCGGTTTTGTCCTGTCCGACAAAAATCTCAGGCGCGCCGGCATGGATTATCTGGCCAGCGTCGCCATGACCCGGCACATCAACTGGGACCGCTTCGACGCCTGGCGGCTCAGTGAGGGACGCCGGCTGGTGCTCGCCTCGACAAGGGCGGCCCTCCCCTATACCCGCCTCGACTACCGGGCGAATGATATTCTCCTCTTCGGTCGCGAAAGCGCGGGGGTCCCGGAGCATGTCCATGACCTTGCGGAAGAGCGCGTGCTCATTCCCATGGCCGAAGGGCAGCGGTCGATCAACGTCGCTCTCTCCGCCGCAATGATCGCTGGCGAAGCCATGCGCCAGACAGGGCCCTGACGCCGCTTGCGCTTGCCATTTTCTGCCTGCTGCCATCCCAGACCCCCTCTTTTCAAATCGACGAAACAATCATCGGACCTCAACCACCCTTGAGGTCAAGTGGCGCGTTTGGCTACAGCGAAAGTCTGGGCTTGAATACCCGCATGAAGCGCTTGAAAGATTGCTAATTCACCCGAAAGGCGGTATGCTGCGGCGCAACATTACGGGAGTTGGAGCCATGTTCGAGACAGCATTTGCCCTAGGCCTGACGCAGTTCGCACGATCCTTGAGTTTCCCCGAACGGCTCAGCCGCCGCCCCGTTCGAAACGCCGCCCTCGAGCCCTGGCGGCTTCGCAACACCGGGCTTGACGCACTCTATTATGACGTGAAGGCCCTGACGGCCGAAGAAACCTTCTATGTCAGCGACAGCATCGCCTCCGAGGGGCTGATCATGATCGTGCCGCCGACCGGCCACGGCATGCTGACGCTATGCGACAGCGTCGAGGAATACCGGCTTCGCGGCGGAAAAGACGTCCATTCCATGGCCGTCGCCGGCATTGGTGGCTCGGCGATCGGGGCTGCCGCCTTTGCCCGTAACGTTGCCGATGCACTTGGACAGCCGGTTGCAGCCGTGGTCTCGGGCTATGGTCTCGGTGACCTTGTCAACGAGGCAATCGGCGGCGCATTCCTCTTCGGATGGATGGGCCATATCCGCGGAAATCTGGAGGCCATCGACGATGCGGTCGGCCGCCCCAAACTTGGGGCCTACGGGCAGCGGGCCGCAGACACGAACCCAGCGCGCCGCACCGGACTGGATAGCGATACGGTCGCAACCCTGCTGGCCGACAAGGATCTATCCTTTACCTTCATCGCGGGGCACTCGCGCGGAAACAAAGTCATTGCCGACGCCCTCTTCACACTCAAGCGCAACGACCCGGAACGTCTCGCAACCCTTGTTGATGCCTGCCGCGTCGTCACCTTCGGCGGTCGCATCAAGATGCCGGAGGCCTTTACCGAAGTCATCGATGTCGTTGGCGAACTGGACTGGTTTGGCGAACTGAATTCTCGCCCGAAAATCCCGGCAGACCTGAAAGTGCCATTCTGCGGTCATTCGACCAATACCGACCTGCCCGGCACACTTCACGTCACAAAGATCCTCAAGGGCATCATGGCCCGGGGCGCTGTGGTCGAAACGCCAATCTTATCGACGGCGCCCGAGGCCGCACCTGAGGAAATCCCGGCAAGCACACTGCCTGCCGCGCCCGTGACGGCGCTCGCGCCTAAAACCGAAATCCCGCCCGAGCCCGCCGTGGAAGCCAAGCCAGAGCCAATATCGGCCCTCACGGAGGAACCCGTGGCCGCGGTCGAAGTTGCCAGCACCACGGCCATCGACCCGCAGAGCCTACCCGTTGCGACCCAGCTGGACGTCACGGACAGCGCCGAGGAAGCGGTACCGACATCGCTCTCCACAGCTGTGATGGAACCGGCAATTCCTGTCGAGCCCGCCACCACAGAGCACGTTTCGGAACCTCTGACCGCACAAGCGGAGGCTCCGGTTACAACGAAAGCCATCGCGCAGCCTGCGTCAAAGCCCGTCGTCCTGCCGCGCAGCAAAGCCAAGCCTGCCGCTGGCAAACGCCGCCGCTGAGACACGAAAGCCGCCAGAAAACCGGCGTCTTTCCATTTTTTATCAGAGGCTTACAGGAAAAGGCTCAACTTCAGCGACATGGAGTTGTTGGCGATGTTGAGCCCACTCGCCTGCAGCTGTCGCTGAGCGCCGAGCGCTGCCTCGCGGGCGGACTGCTCGCCCATATCGGCATCCACCAGCTGACTGACAGCCGCGTCGTTCAAGCCCTGCAGATCCTCGACGAAATCGACATTGGCCGAAATTCGGTTGCGTGTCGAACTGACATCGGCGCTCGCCCCAACCATGTCGATCATCACGCGATTGAGCGTCGTGATCATCCCGTCGAGTTCGTCACTGGTTGTGTTCTGATCGACGCGGATCTCGCGCGATGCATTGCCATTACCGACTGCGGATCCCGCGTCGAGGAGGTAATAATTATAGTTCACGCCGCTGATCGTTGTGCCGGAATAGGCCCGCGTCAACATGCCATCGGCCGCATCCTGCTTCGAAATCAGCGTAGAGTTGCCGGTGTCGAAGTCGATCATGTTGATCGAGAGGTCGCCGGCGCCATTGCTGGTCACGGATGCCAGCAGCGCAGCGACCTTAGGGCGGCTCCCCTCTTCCACCTGCAGCCAGTTTTCCCCCGCAAAACCACCAGATACTGCGATTGAGGCCAGTTGCCCCTTCATCTCATTAATGTCACTGCCAATCGTGGCACGGTTGGCCCCGACAGATTTGGCAATGATCAGTTTCTGCTGGATCTGGGCGACGACATCGGTGGCCTTGTCGAGCCCACTGGCGGCTGTATCGGTCATTGCGGCTGCAAGGCTGTTCGCATCCTGGACTGCCGTCATCGACAGGCTCTCGGCGCGCATCGTGGTGGCGATCGACCAGTAAGCGGCGTCATCTTGCGCACGGGCAACGGTCTTGGCCGATGCGGTCTGGCGCTGGGAGGCGTCCAGGGCGACGGAAGACGCCGCAAGCCGCGAGGCCGCGCTGGTCGAAGTCGGATTGAACGAAACTGAGGTCATGGAGAACTCGCCACCTGTCATGTCGCTTCATGGGCGGCATCATGCCGTCCGTCGTCATGGGGCATACTGACAGGCAGCATTTGTATTTCGATTGATCGAAACATTAGAATTTTAGCAAGACTTCAGATCGCATCGCTTTTTCACGATCAAAGCCAGTTTGTCTCAACAGCCTGACTTTCAGTCGGCCGATGACAGACGCCGCATTGTGAATTCGATCTGATCGCCCTCGAGTTGGCGCCAGCTCTCGACCTCTGTCCAATAGGCAGCCTTTGGAAAGGCATTGAACCATTCGCGCGCCGTCGCCCGGGCTTCCTCTCGGGATTGGCAGTAGGTTTCCCTGACGAATTGAGAGGTTCCCCCAAGCGCGGCATGGGCGCGCTGTTCGGCAATGCGCTTCTTCAGGCCGTGAAATGACGGCGGACCGGGCATCTTCATCGTGACATCCCTCGCATGCGTGCAACTTTAATGCGCCTTCGCGTTCTTGGCGAGAAGATTTTCCGGGGACGCAAAGCCCGCCTCGGTGGCGGCCCGGTCTCGGACCTGATAAGGGCTGAATGACCGCAAAGGGGGAGAAGACCATGGAGCGACCGGACCTGCCAAAGGGGCTGCCCGACGATATCGAGGCGAAGAAGGCCACGGCCCGTGCCTGGTTCGAAAGCCTCCGCGACAGCATCTGCGCCTCCTTCGAGACCATCGAGGACGAGCTCACCGGCCCCCTTTCTGATCGCCCCGCCGGTCGCTTTGTCGCAAAGGACTGGCAGCGCGACGACGGCAAGGGCGGCGGCGGCCGCATGTCGATGATGGAAGGCCGCGTCTTCGAAAAGGTCGGTGTCCACACCTCCACCGTCCATGGCGAATTCTCACCCGAATTCCGCAAGCAGATGCCAGGCGCCGAGGAAGACCCGCGCTTCTGGGCCTCCGGCATTTCGCTGATCGCCCACCCCGTTAACCCCAACGTCCCGACCGTGCATATGAACACGCGCATGGTCGTTACCTCAAGCCAGTGGTTTGGCGGCGGTGCTGACCTCACCCCCGTGCTTGATCGCCGCCGTACCCAGGATGATCCAGACACGCTCGCCTTCCATGCCGCCATGCAAAAGGCCTGCGAGGCCCATCCGAGCGTTGCTGATTATCCTGCCTACAAGGAATGGTGCGACCGCTACTTCTTCCTGCCCCATCGCAACGAGGCCCGCGGTATCGGTGGCATCTTCTACGACTGGCTGCATCACGAGGCCAATGCCGGCGGCTGGGAGGCAAATTTTGCCTTCACCCGCTCTGTCGGCCAGGCTTTTGCGGCAATCTATCCGCAGATCGTCCGGGCCAACTTCAACGCTCCCTGGACCGATGCTGACCGCGAGGAACAGCTTGTCCGTCGTGGCCGCTATGTCGAATTCAACCTGCTGTACGACCGGGGCACGATCTTCGGCTTGAAGACGGGCGGAAACGTCGAATCGATTCTGTCATCGCTACCACCGATGGTACGCTGGCCCTGAATTTTCGTGGGCAATCGTTTGCAACAACGTTCACAGGCCCTCACGAAAAAGAATGGCCTGTCTTTCTGAGTGCTTAGCGAATCACGCCTCGGAAATTGACGCATCGCATTGCGTTTCAGCATCTTCTTGAGCATCCTGCCCCTGCACGCACTATCGAGGAGGGATATGCGATGACCTGGCAGACCGCTGTAATCAAGACGCGTGTGAGTAAACCCGCCGAGCGCATGATCGATGGACCCGAGTTGATCGATCGACTGGCGGAACAGTTGCGTGCTTCGAGTGACGTTGAGCTGCCCCATTCTTATTTCGTCGAGCAGGTACGGCTCGGTCTCGCAGGCAATGACCTGACGGATCGCGTGGCTGCAAACGACGTGGAAAGCGGAACACATCGCGGCAAGGGAGGATCAAGCCGCTCTGTCTTCCATTCCTGGGCCATACCAGACTAGTGCCGAAACAGGCCTTTTGAGATCCACCGCGCAACTGACCTCCGGCCCGCCTCTGCGCGGGCCGTTTTTTTTGTCGCATCACCGAGTGAACAAGCCCGGGGCTGAATGGTTATGCCTCGAGCATAAACAGGAGGAGACGAGCATGAAAAAGTTCCAATGCGGAACCCTGGTCCCTGGATGTGACTGGCACACCCGCGCCGACGACGAGGCAGAAGTGGTTCGCCGAACGGTCGAACATCTCCGCATCACCCATGGCGAGGAGGTCATCCGCCCGTCAATGATCGACCACATCAAGACCCGCATCACCGAAGAGATGCAAAACTCGCGAACCAACTGAAAAGGCTGCGCCAGGCCCGAGGTTACTTCGCCGCCAGTTCGGCGCCTCGGGCGAGCAACCGTTCCCGATCCAGGGTGAAGCTTGATGCAATCCAGCTTTCTTCGAGCGTGCCGAGGATCTCGCCGATCCTCGGACCGGACGGGACACCGCAGGCCAGGAGATCACTTCCCTTGATCGGCATGACCGGGCGGACAAAGGCCTCCGCCCGTTTGAGAAGAGCAGAAAGCCGCGCGCTGCGCGTCATTGCCTTGGGATCACTTTCAGCATTCGCGCGCGTTGAAGCCAGGTCCAGCTTCAAGACGGCGATGAAGCCTTCCTTGCCAAACCGATAGAGATCGCGGTCAAAGGCCACGTCCGTCACGGTGTCCTGCGGCTTTGGAGTGCGCGCAAAGCGTTCCAGCGCCAGAGCCTCGGCATTGGATAGTCGGATCCGTGTCGCAAGCCCGGCCATCCGGCCCGCATCCTTCGGCACGATCGCAGAAAGGCGCAGCAAGGGGTCCGGCGTCCAGCCCAGGGCCTGTTCGGCTGCAATCAGCCCGGGGATCGCGTCGATACCCCACTTCTCGCTTTCAGGCAGAATTTCTGTGAGAACACCGGATTGCCGCATCCAGAGCAGGGCACGGCCTGGGTCCCGCGCCGACAACAGCTTCTTGAGTTCACTCCAGACGCGCTCTGCCGACAGCGACTTCAGCTGGCTCCGCGCGCGGGCACAGGCCTTCAACCCCGTCGCATCGGGCCTGCCACTGCCGTAATAGGCAAAGAAACGGAAGAAGCGCAGCACCCGCAGATAATCTTCGGCAATCCGCTGTTCCGCATCGCCGATAAAGCGGATCGTCCGGCTCTCGATATCGGCAAGCCCGCCGACGAGATCGACCACTTCGCCATCGGCCCGCGCATAGAGTGCATTGATCGTGAGGTCTCGCCGATCGGCATCTTCCTGCCAGTCCGCGCCGAAGGCGACCTGCGCATGACGCCCGTCGGTCTCCACATCGCGCCGCAGCGTCGTCACCTCGAAAGGCTGCCCGTCGACCACCAGCGTCACCGTGCCATGGGCGATCCCGGTCGGCACCGCCTTGATGCCGCGCGCAGCCGCCCGCCCCATCACCTCTTCCGGCAGAAGGGTCGTGGCCAGGTCGATATCGCCGACGGCAAGATCCATCAGACTGTTCCGAACGGCACCGCCCACCACCCGCGTCTCAGCCCCGTCCTTGTTGAGGAGGGTGAGGATCTTCTGCAAGCCGGGCGACTGAAACCAGCTCTGGTTGGCGAGGTTCGTCATGCATAGAGCCTTTCGTAAAGTGTCCGGATGATCCCGGCCGTAATGCCCCAGATATGCCGCTCGCCATAGGGCATGACATAGAAGTGCCGCACCGCCCCCTGCCACATCCGGCTGTCCTGCCGATGATTGGCAGGGTCCATGAGAAAGGCGAGCGGGACCTCGAAAACGCTGTCCACTTCATGCGGATTGGGGGTGATGGTAAAGCCGCCGCGAACGACGGACAGAACCGGCTGGATGCGAAAGCCGGTGCCTGAGAGATATTGCGGCAAGCGGCCAACCGTCTCGACATAAGCCCGATCGAGCCCGATCTCCTCTTCGGCCTCACGCAATGCGGCCTCTTCCGGCGATGTGTCGGTGTCGTCGATCCCGCCACCGGGAAAGGCAATCTGGCCGGCATGTTTGCGAAGCTTCGCGGTCCGCTGGGTGAGGATTACCCGCGCCTCCCCGCCATCATCGACCACCCCGATCAGCACGGCTGCATCCTTCAGCTTCAGCTGCTCGATCGCAAGAATGGCGTCCCGGTTCAGCGCATGGTCGCCATGATCACGCCAGGCATGGTCGAGCGGCACACCCATCTGCTCGAGCGCCCTTGCACGGAAATCAGCGGCCGAAAACGGGACTGCACTCATCGCGACAAACGGTCCAGCTCATCGGCGGGCATGACAGGAAACACCGCCGCGCCCGAGCGCAGACAAAACATCTCGCGCCCGTCCACGGTGATGACCTCGCCGCGATCGACAAGGTCATACATGACTGCCCGCGAAACCAGCGCATCGAGCCGGCCGCGCACCCGGAGATAGGGCTTCAGCTCCTGCGTCTCGCCAGCGATCTCAAAGCGCAGCGGATGGTCCGCATCCGCTTCGACAAGATCCCCGACATTCGTCCGGAAAAACAGGACAGGCTGCCCGTCCCGCTCGGCCACACTCATCTCGACGGCGATGAAATGCGCATCCTCGACCCGGATACCAACCTTTTCCACAGGTGTGACGAGATAGGTTTTCCCGTCTTCGTCCTTGCGCAAGACCGTCGAAAACAGGCGAACCAGGGCTTCCCGGCCAATGGGGGTACCCATGTAGAACCAGGTGCCGTCAGCCCGGATTTCCATGTCCAAATCGCCGCAAAACGGCGGTTCCCAGCGCTCCACGGGGGGTAGGCCCGGCTTGCCGCCAGCGGTCTGGTCCGAGGCGCGCGCGATCATCGCCGCAAGCCCGGCCGCATCCGTCTCAGCTTTCAGCGTCTCGCCTGCCATAGTCGCGTCCCGGTTTCTTCTGTAAGCATGATAGTCACGAGATAGTCATTCGAAACGCGCTTGTCAGCCGTCAAGTCGCCAATAAGTTAGTTTCATAAGCTTCAGCACGCGCGAATGTTCGATTCGCCACGCGACGCAACCGATCGGAGCAGACCATGGGCGTGATGCCAAATCCGGATTCCGCACTCGACGAGAAGGCAATCATCGAACAGGCCGAGAAGGCACTGCACGATATCGCTGCGATCCGCGCCGAAGTCGCCAAAGTGATCTTCGGGCAGGAAAAGGTTGTCGAGAACACGTTGCTCGCCATTCTCTCCGGCGGTCATGCGCTTCTGGTTGGCGTGCCCGGCCTTGCCAAGACCAAGCTGGTCATGACGCTCGGCACAGTGCTCGGCCTTCACGGCAACCGCATCCAGTTTACGCCGGACCTGATGCCTTCCGATATTCTGGGAACGGAAGTCATGGACCAGGACGAAAACGGCCGCCGCTCCTTCCGCTTCGTCAAGGGGCCGGTCTTCGCCCAGCTCCTGATGGCCGACGAAATCAACCGCGCAAGCCCGCGCACCCAGTCTGCCCTTCTGCAGTCGATGCAGGAATATCACGTCACCATCGCCGGCCAGGCCTACCAGCTGCCGGCCCCATTCCACGTGCTCGCCACCCAGAACCCGCTGGAGCAGGAAGGCACCTATCCGCTGCCGGAAGCCCAGCTCGACCGCTTCCTGCTGCAGGTCGACGTGCTCTACCCGGAACTGGCCGCCGAACGGCAGATCCTTCTCGACACGACCGGCATCGCCGAGGGCAAGGCCAGCGCGGTGATCGACAGCACGCGTCTCCTGGAAATCCAGCGGCTGATCCGCCAGATGCCGGTCTCCGACGCCGTGGTCGACGCGATCCTCACCCTCGTCCGCTCGGCCCGTCCCGGCCACGGCAGTGCCGAGACTGACAAGCATGTCGCCTGGGGTCCAGGCCCGCGCGCTGGCCAGGCACTGATGCTCTGTGCCCGCGCCCGCGCCCTCTATGAAGGCCGCCTTGCGCCATCGATCGACGATGTTGCAGCACTGGCCGAACCCGTTCTCGAACACCGCATGGCGCTGACCTTCGCGGCACGCGCCGAGGGCATGACGGTACGCGACGTGATCGCCGGCCTCGTCAAGTCCCTGCGCGGCTGAGGAAGGACACGAGAGCGTGGCATCCATTGGCCAGATCGTCGAGCAGACACCCGGAAGCGAGGTGCTGTCACGCGCCCGCCAGCGCGCAGCGCTCGTGCCCGACTGCATGGTGGAGGCCAAACGCATCGCCAACACCGTGATCGCCGGCTGGCACGGCAGGCGCAAGCGTGGGATTGGCGAGAATTTCTGGCAGTTCCGCCCCTTTGCCGATGGCGAAAGCTATACCCGCATCGACTGGCGCCGCTCGGCCCGCGATGACCATATGTATATCCGCGACCGCGAGTGGGAAGCCGCACACACCGTCTGGCTCTGGGCCGACATGTCGCCCTCTATGATGTACAAGTCGACGCTGGCGACCGTTTCAAAGGAAAGCCGCGCACTCGTTCTGATGCTGGCTCTGGCCGAAATCCTCGCCCGGTCCGGCGAACGCATCGGCTGCCCGGGCATCATGGAGCCCATCTCCGCTCGCAACGCTGCCGAAAGACTGGCGGCCGCCATCATGCATGCGCCGGCCACGTCAGGTCTGCCGGATACCCGCATGATCCGCGGGGCGAGTGACATTGTTCTCATCGGCGACTTTCTCGACGAAGCCGGCAAGGTCATGGAGCGGATCACGCCCCTCGCCCGCCGGGGCCTGCGCGGCCATGTGGTCGAGATCGCCGATCCGGCCGAGGAAAGCTTCCCCTTCTCCGGCCGCACCGAATTCCAGGATCCGGAAACCGGCGAGAAACTCACCTCCGGCCGCGCCGAAACACTGCGAAGCGATTACCGCCAGGCCTATATCGCCCGCCGCGAAAGCATTGCCGACCAATTGCGCCGCATGGGCTGGAGCTTCACCCACCATTTGACCGACAGCCTCGCCTCGGAAGCACTGGTTGCAGTCCACATGCATCTGTCCGGCATGCCGGCCACGCATGGCAGGAGCAGCGCCCCATGAGCGGCTTTCCCCTGGCCTTCGGGGCACCTGTCATCCTCGCCGCGCTTGCCGCCCTGCCACTGATATGGTGGCTCTTGAAGCTCACGCCGCCACGGCCGAAATACGAGGTCTTCCCGCCTCTTCGCATTCTCGCAAGCGTGCTGAAGCGCGAGGAAACGCCGGCCAAGAGCCCGTGGTGGCTGACGCTTCTGCGCATGCTGATGGCAGCGCTGGTGATCTTCGCGCTCGCCGATCCCGTGCTCAATCCGCGCACGGCGACCCTGTCTGGCGAAGGTCCGCTGGTTCTCGTGATCGACAACAGCTGGGCAACCGTCGGCGACTGGGAGCGTCGCGTCGAAACAGCCACAACGCTGATTGGTGACGCAACGGATCGCGACCTGCCGGTCTCGATCCTGTTCACCGCCGATCAGACCCATGACGCGACGCCCGGAACGGCTGCCGCCGCCCTCGACAAACTGGGTGCCGCCGCCCCCCGCCCGCTGCGCCCCGATCGCAGCCGCACCCTTGAGACGTTGCGAGTGGCCCTAGCCGATGAAAAACCCGGTACGCTCGTCTACGTCTCCGATAGCATCGCCGTCGACGAGACCGACCCGTTCCTCAGCGATCTCGCCACCCTCTTGCCGGCAGAACTGCGCCTGATCGAGGACCGCAGTGCGACCAGCATTGCCATCACCGGGGCTACCAACGGCACAGATGCTTTGACAGTCTCCCTGTCCCGGCTCGATGCGACAGACGCCCAGGCCCTCATCGTCGATGCACAGGATCGCCAGGGCCGCATCATCGCCTCCGGCCAGGTCGATTTTCCGGCCGGCACCCGTGAGGCAAGCGGCGAGATTGCCGCCCCCTTCGAGCTGCGCAATGATTTTGCCCGCCTGTCGATCTCGGGCATCGGCTCTGCCGGCGCAACCTATCTGCTCGATGACGGCTTCCGCCGCCGCAAGGTGGCACTCGTGTCGGGCGATAGCGGCGACGGTTTCCAGCCGCTATTGTCACCGCTCTACTATATCGAGCGCGCGCTTGGTCCCTATGCCGATGTCGTCAAGCCCGGCCAGAGCGACCTTGCCGTCGCCATTCCTGAAATCCTGGCGCAAAACCCATCCGCTCTGGTGCTCGCCGATGTCGGGCGCCTGCCGGCCGACGTTTATGACCCCCTGCAAAAGTGGATCCAGCGGGGCGGCACCCTGATCCGCTTTGCCGGTCCGCGCCTCGCTGCCGCTCCCTCAGACGATCCGCTCGTCCCGGTCATCCTGCGCCAGGGCGAGCGCGCGCTCGGCGGCGCCCTCTCCTGGGCCGAGCCTCAGCCGCTTGCCGATTTCCCAGGCTTCGGCCCCTTTGCCGGCATGCCGCGCCCCGAAGGCATTCTCGTCAAGCGTCAGGTGTTGGCCGAGCCAACGCCGGATCTCGCCGCCCGCACCTGGGCAAGCCTTGCCGATGGCACCCCACTCGTCACCGTCGAGGACAATGCGGCCGGCCGCGTTGTCCTCTTCCATGTCAGCGCCGAGGCGACCTGGTCCGATCTGCCGATCTCCGGCACCTTTGTCGAAATGCTCCGCCGTATCGTGCAGCTCACCCGCGTTGGAGCCGCCGATGCCGAGAATGGCCAGTCGACCGCACCGTCCCTGCCGCCCTTCCGCCTTTTGACCGAACGCGGCGCGTTGACGACGGAAGCCGGAACGGCACGGCCGCTGCCGCTCGGACCGGACCAGCCGAAATCCGCAACCTTCGACAATCCGCCCGGCCTTTATGGCAACGAGGACGGCTTCACCGCGCTCAACCTCCTGCCATCGGATACAAAGCTGCGTCCCCTTTCCCCAGCGAATGGACTGACCTTGACCAGAGAGCCCATGGCCGGAACTGCCGCAACGCCGCTGAAACCGGGGCTGCTCAGCCTCGCCTTCGTGCTTCTGGTCGTCGACAGCCTTGTCGTGCTCTTCATCGGCGGCGCCTTTTCCCGTCTGCCGAAGCGCGCGGCAACGGCCTCGCTTCTGGCGCTGGCACTTGGCCTTTCGTCCCTGCCGCTCGACCGGACATTTGCCGCCGATGACAAGCCGGGCGACGAGGTGATCCTCGAGCGCTTGGAAAACACCCATCTGGCTTACGTCAAGACCGGCGAAGAGAATGTCGACCGCCTGTCCGAACAGGGCCTTATCGGCCTGACCGACTTCCTCACCTACCGCACGACGCTTGAACCCTCGGCACCAGTCGGCGTCGATATTGCGACCGACGAGCTCTCCTTCTATCCGATCATCTTCTGGCCGATCTCGGCCTCAGCCCCGATGCCGACACAGGCCGCGATCAGCCGGATCGACGCCTATATGCGCGCCGGTGGCACCGTGCTTTTCGATACGCGCGACCAGATTTCCAGCCTTGGCAATACCGGTGCCCCATCGCCGAACGGCGAGCGGCTGCAGGCGATCCTTGCCAATATCGACATTCCGCCGCTCGAACCCGTGCCCTCCGATCACGTTCTGACCCGCGCCTTTTACCTGCTGCAGGGCTTTCCCGGCCGTTATGAAGGAAGCCCCCTTTGGGTTGAGGCCCGCCAGGAAGCGCAGGCTAGCAATAGCGGCGTTGCCTCCACCGGCGATGGCGTGACGCCGATCATGATCACCGGCAACGATCTTCTCGGAGCCTGGGCCATCGACGAGAACGGCCGCAGCGTCATGCCGGTCGTGCCCGCCGATGAGATGCAGCGGGAAATGTCCTTCCGCTCCGGCGTCAACATCATGATGTATATGCTGACCGGCAACTACAAGGCGGACCAGGTCCATGTTCCCGCCCTCCTCGAACGGCTGGGGCAGTGAGATGACGATCGAATTTTCGCCCTTCATCCCCTGGGCCATCATCGCCGTGCTGGCCGTGCTTGCCATCGCCATCTCCGGCCTCGGTTTCCTGCGCGGCGTGCGCGGCACCGCGATCCGCCTAGGCGCCTCGTTTGCTGTGCTGGCAGCGCTCGCCAATCCGCTGCTGATGCAGGAAGAACGCGAACCGCTGACGACCATCGTCCCCGTCATCGTCGACCGCAGCCAGAGCCAGGAGATCGCCGGCCGCGCGACCCAGACGGATAAGGCCCTTGAAGGCCTGCGCGAACGCCTCGCCCGCTTCCCCAACCTCGAACCGCGCATTGTCGAAGTCGCCGATCCCGGCGATACCGATACGCCCTCCACCAAGCTTTTCGAGGCGCTTACGGCAGCGACCACCGACGTGCCGCCTGCCCGCATTGGCGGCGCGATCTTCGTCACCGATGGCCAGGTGCATGACCTTCCGGGCGAAGGCCAGAAGCTCGGCTTCGAGGCGCCGCTTCACGCGCTTGTCACCGGCAAGGCCGGAGAGTTCGACCGCCGCATCGAGATCATACGCGCCCCGCGCTTCGGGATTGTCGATGAGGAACAGGAACTCACCTTCCGCGTCTTCGACGATGGCACCGCCTCGAGCCAGCCGGCAGATGTCTCGGTCAAGATGAATGGCGAGGATCTTGGCACAGTGCCAGCCACCCCCGGCGCCGAAACGTCCTTTGCCTTCCGCGTGCCGCGCGGGGGCAATAACGTGCTGGAATTTTCCGTCGCCGGCACGCCGGGCGAAGTCACCGACGTCAACAATCGCGCCATCCACCTGATCGAGGGCATCCGCCAGAACCTGCGTGTGCTGCTCGTCTCCGGCGAGCCGCATGCCGGTGAGCGCGCCTGGCGCAACCTGCTGAAGTCCGATGCCTCGGTTGATCTTGTACACTTCACCATTCTGCGCCCGCCGGAGAAGCAGGACGGCACCCCGATCAACGAGCTGTCGCTGATCGCCTTCCCGACCCGCGAACTCTTTGTAGAAAAAATCAACGATTTCGACCTGATCATCTTCGACCGCTACCAGCATCGCGGCGTGTTGCCGATCCTCTATTACGACTACATCGCCGAATATGTGAAAAACGGCGGCGCGCTTCTGATCGCAGCCGGTCCCGAACATGCCGGGCAGGATTCCATCGCATTGACGCCGCTGGCCTCCGTTCTTCCGGCGACACCAACTGGCGAAGTGCATCAGGCCGGCTTCTTCCCGCGCCTCTCCGATCAGGGCAAGCGCCACCCGGTTACCCGTGGCTTGGATGGCTCTGCCGCCGAGCCGCCGCAATGGGGACGCTGGTTCCGCAGTGTCGAGGTGACGGGTGAAGCCGGCGAAACGGTGATGACGGCCGATGGCGACCGCCCGCTCTTGGTGCTGAACCGCGCCGACCAAGGCCGCGTTGCCATGCTGCTCTCCGATCAGGGCTGGCTCTGGGCCCGCGGCTTTGAAGGCGGCGGCCCGCATGTCTCGCTCTATCGCCGCATCGCCCATTGGCTGATGAAGGAACCGGAGCTGGAGGAAGAAGCGCTGAAGGCCCGCGCCGTCGGTCGCGCGCTTGAAGTGACCCGCCAGACCATCGGTGATGCCCCCGGCGAAGCAACGATCACTGCCCCCTCGGGCGAAACCCAGACTTTGGCCCTCTCGGAAATCCAACCCGGTCTCTATCGCGGCGAGCGCCGCATGACCGAAACAGGCCTCTTCACCGTCACCAATGGCAACTTCACCACCCTCGTGCATGTCGGTGCCGTCGACGCGCCGGAATTCCGCGCCATGGTCTCGACAACGGAGAGCCTAATGCCGATCTCCGCGAACTCAAAGGGCCTCACCGCCCGCCTCGACGACGGCAATAACGGCATCCGCCTGCCCGACATTCTGCCGGTGCGCGGCGAAGTCCGCGTCGCCGATGACCGCCGAATGCTGATCAGGTTGACAGACGAAACGGTTCTGAAGGGCGTCAACACGCTGCCGCTGTTTGCCGGCTTTGGTGGCCTGGGCATCCTGCTCCTGGCGGTTTCGGCCATGTGGTGGCGTGAGGGGCGGTAGGGTGCCATACAAATGAACCGGACCTCGTCCTGCAGTTGCAAGCAGGACAGACAGCGGTCATGTTTCAGCCTGATGCGGAGGCCGCGAATTGTTCAGAAAAATCCTAATGTCTTCAATGGTTGTTTTGGCCTGCTCGTCTTGCGGACAGGCCGTGACGTTTGTGTCCGACGACGGATCGGTTTGATACTGAGATCAATCAGTCGGTTTCTGTACCAATGTCCGAATGGCAGGGCGACCGCATACCAAATCCGGGAAATGGCAAGTTGCGAAGACGGGACTAAATCGACGCTCGTTTCAGCCGGTCTTCCCTTGCATGGTGTTGTATTTGCGGATTTTGACGGTCGCCGCTTCGTGCGGCAATTGGAGCCCTCAGAGAACTCTGGCGACTAAATTCGTCTTTAAACGAAGGCGCGATCATGCTAGATATAAGGCACTATATTGATCGTAATGGTCGAAATCCTCTTCTCGATTGGCTGCGCGACCTCCGTGATCCGATCGGCGAAGTCGCGATCGTCCGTCGACTGAACCGGTTGGAACAGGGCAACTTCGGGGATTTCAAGGCCCTGCAGAATGGCGTCTGCGAGCTGCGGATCGATACTGGACCGGGCTACCGCATCTACTATGCGAGGTCTGGAAAGACTGTAGTGTTGCTCTTGTGTGCAGGGACGAAACGGAGCCAGGACCACGACATCGAACGGGCCACCTCGTATTGGCTCGACTGGTCAAGCCGCCATAACTGAACAGGAATGCAGATGAAGGACCAGCCCCACGACGACGCGATGGCAAGCCTCTTCCGTGAAGACCCAGAATTGGCAGCAGCGACGCTGGACGCGATCCTTGCCGATGGCGACCAGGGAGAACTACTCGTTACATTGAGACAGATGGCGAAGGCCTTTGGGGGCGTCGCGGCTGTGGCAAAGTCCGCAGAACTCAACCCAACCCAGCTCTATCGAACCCTATCCGAAAAGGGCAATCCGGAACTGAAAAGCCTGAACGCCCTGCTCAAGAGCATGGGTCTACGGTTATCGGTTCGGCCCATCGAGCAGCAGGGTACAGAAGCCTGAGCCAACACCTCGACAAACCATCCACCCTCGCCTAGTCTTAGCCCTCATGACCCCGCCCCTCTCCCTCTTCGACACCGTCCCCGACGCTGCCCGTGACACGATCCTCGCCGGCCTCAAGGCCCATAACGAGACGTTGCTCGGCCCCACGGATCGCCGCGACATCTTCATTCCGCTCGTGGATGACGACGAGACTGTTGATGGCGGGCTCGTGGGCTATACAGGTCGGGGCTGGCTCTATGTCGAGATGCTGTTCGTGCCCGAGCGCTTGCGTGGGCAGCGTCTAGCAGGCCAGTTGCTGGCGACAGCGGAAGACGAAGCAAAAGCGCGCGGCTGTATCGGCGCCTATATCGACACCATCAACCCGGATGCCCGACGCGCGTATGAACGCGCCGGCTACACAACCTTTGGGCGGATCGAAAATTTCACAGCAGGTCTCGAAATCAGCTGGATGATCAAACGTTTCGACTAAATTGCTCAGGCGCTTAATGCGCTTTCGAGGCGGTTATTCGCTCAGAAGATCAGCTTGAAAAACAGGACAACGACGATCAGTCCGATCAGAAAAATTGCGCCGATCGTACCACCGATGAATTTCAACATGTCAGTCTCCTGTCTGTTTCAGCATGATGCTCGCCGTTTTAACGCGAGCTGTAGGACGTCACGAAACAGCAGAAGGGCTGGCCGAGCGATTGGTTCCATCATCCCGACAAACAGCGGTCAGCAGGCAAACGTTTCCTCCCGCAGCCATGGCCTCGTGTTCCATGGCCACGGGAGAAACATACATCAACGGCCGGTCTGCGGACCGATCAGCGTCTTGACCTCGGTGACGCGGTCCGCCGGGAAACCTCCCTCTTTCGCGTGCCGATAGACCACATCGGCGCTTTCCGCCTCGTGGACACAGTACATCTTGTCACCTGTGACATAGCTCGTGATCCAGTGATACGGCTCGCCAAGGGAGGCGACCACTGCGTTCGATTTGGCCGAAATCGCCTTCAGCGTTTCGGCGTCGAGGTCGCCGAGGCCCGGTATCGTGCGTTCAATGACAAATTGCGGCATTTCAGTCTCCTTGATGGAAGAGGTTCGATCGTCAGTGCGCGTTGTTGCAGCTGACACGCGGGTTCATGTCTGCGAACGTTCCCTTGGGATTATCCCGCCAGGCCCAGACATGCAGTTCGTAAAAGGCCGGCAAGCCGTACCGGTTTGGTGCATTGGTCAGACTGAACAGCTGACCGCCCAGCGCCGCAGGTCCCTTGGTGGTGATGTATTCCACCGCTACCAGATGCAGCTGGCCGCTATCGTCGGGCTCGTACATGACGGCCTCTGGCTTTGCGATATCGAGCGCCTCATCGGCGATCAGCTTTTCGTTCACGTAGTGGATGCCCATGGCTCCGCCATCGATGCCACTGGTACACGGAATAGGCGCATAGCCTTCCTTGACGGCTTGGGCGACACTGACGAAGCGGGCATTGGCCTGCCGCACCTCGCCCAGAAAGTCATTTTTGATGGCCGCCGCAAAAGACGGCACACCCGCCAGCAGCATTGCGACCGCCAGCAAGATTGTTCTCGGTATCATATTGAAATTGCCTCCAAACATTGCCTCAACACAGATCAAACCGGGCGTCGAACGCCGCGGTCCCGACCCGTGGTGGCGACTGTACGGATAGAGTTTCGCCCGCCATCTCCCGTGCGGGGGATGATTTGAAAATTACAACTCTGTGTTATCGTTCCGGTCATGGGCATCCTCACCCATGCCGCAAAACCTCGACTGATCCGGGCACCGAAGAAAACGGGAGAGGGCAGATGGAACGGGATTTATCCGATCTGATCGGCAGCATTTACGATTGCGTGGCGAGCGAGAGCCTCTGGACGCGGGCGCTGTCTCTGATCAACCGTCAGGCCAACGGCTTCCTGACCACGCTTGCGGTCTTCGACACCAACACCCGGGCCGCCCGCCTGGCCCAGGTGGCCTGCGACGATCCCGAAGCCATCAGGGCGCTGATCGAGCATGCCAGGGACGTGCCGTTTTTTCACCTCTTGCATCGCATGGCGATCGACGAACCCGACACGCTGGAACGCATGTTCAACCTCTATGGCCATGACGGTGAGGCCGTGTGGAAGAATGGCGCCCTCTATCGCAACTTCCATGCGCCCTACAAGATTTTGAACTCGATCGACATGGCCGTGCTGAAACGTCCGACCCGCGTCGGAACCATCAACATTTCCGTTCAATATGAACCGACGGACCGGCGCGTCTTCAATCTTGTGGCCCTTCTCGGCCCCCATATTCGCCGCGCCGTGACCATCAACGACATGCTGGAAATGGAGCGCACGGAAAACGCCGTGCTGCGCGATGTCATCGGCGCGCTCGATCAGGCCGTGGTCATCGTCGCCGACGACATGTCGATCCTGTTTGCCAATGCGGCGGCCGAGGACAGGTTGCGCGATCAGGCAGTCATCGAGCAACGCACCGGCAAGCTGATCGCCCGCCATCCCTATGCCCAGGCCGCCCTGGTGAAGACGGTCGGGCTCGGCGTCCGGGATGAAGTGGCACTCGGGGCTGCTGGCATCGATGTGCCGCTGGGGTCGAGCAGCAATCCGGCCGTCGCTCATGTCCTTCCCCTGCAGAACCGGATCAATCGCGAGCGCTTCGAAAGTCGCGCGGCAGCGGCCGTGTTCATCGCCGCAGCGGGCACCGTCGTGCAATCCGCCATCGATGCGATTGCGGCCCTGTTTGCGCTGACCGGGGCCGAGCGACGTGTGGTGGGTTATGTGGCGGACGGTTTATCGAGGGCAGAGATTTCGGAGGCGCAAGGCGTGTCCGACGGCACGGTCAAATCGCAACTCGCCGCCATTTTCGACAAGACGAACACCCATGATCAGCGCAGCCTCCAACACTTGGTACGTGAGATCACGCCGCCCGTTCGGCGGCGCTAAGCGCTGCGCGGTAAAGGCTCAAGCCGATGCATAGACCTTGACCGGTGCGTCGGCATCAATCTCAGCCAGGCTCTGAACCTGACAATCCCGCCAGGCGATCACGCCCTTCAACCTCTGATGCACATCCGCGCCAAGCGGGACGATCAGCACACGACCGGGATCGACGGGGCCTGGAAACTCCAGCGCCTTCCACGCGACTTTCTCGAAGCCGAGCGGCATGTAATACGGCGGGTCGCCAACCAGGATCACCCCGTCGGAACCTTTGCGGCGGGCCGCCTCGATCGCGATCCGCACCAGTTCGCGGCCGATACCCATGTTCTTGTGGCTGGGCCGGACCGCAAGCGGCCCGAGCAGATGTGCCTTCACATCACCCGCCATGACAGGCGTCATCCGCACCGAAGCGATTGTCTCGCCGCGATCGGCGCAGATGAACGAGAGCGAGCGATCATGCGGCCCCTGCTCGCGAATGCGGGCTGCTGCACGCGTATGCCGGCCAGGGCCGAAAGCTTCTTCGTTGATGAGTTCGATAATCGCGTCGTGCGACGCATCCTCAGTGAGGTAGACAAGCCCGGAGTTCAACATGGATGACCAAAACCAGCAGACAGACAGCAATAGGGTTCACGAAGACGCGTGTGTCGCGTCCATGAGCATCAGCGTCGTCGCAAGTTCCGTGGGTTGGTCATCAGGGCTTTCTTTCGTTTTCGGTGGGTTTCGATAGCAGCAAATTTTCCACCCGTCCAACGGAAAACGCAGTGTTCATCCGATCGCCCCTCGCATTCTGCGGGCAGCGCCGTATTTTCCACGACAAGCAAATATCAGGAAGGATATCACCGTGGGCAAGCTCGTAGACGGCGTCTGGCATGACGTCTGGTATGATACGAAAGCGACATCAGGGCATTTCAAGCGTGCCGATTCCAGTTTTCGCAACTGGCTGACGGCCGATGGCGCAGCCGGCCCATCGGGCAAGGCAGGCTTCAAGGCCGAGGCCGGGCGCTATCATCTCTATGTGTCCTATGCCTGCCCCTGGGCGCATCGCACCCTGATCTTCCGCGCCCTCAAGGGGCTCGAAGACCTGATCACGGTCTCCGTCGTCGATCCGCTGATGCTGGAAAATGGCTGGGAATTCCATGATCGCGATGGCGCAACCGCCGATCATCTCTTCGGCTCGGATTTCCTCTGGCAGGTTTATACCCGTGCAGATCCCGGCTTCAGCGGCCGTGTCACCGTGCCGGTTCTCTGGGACAAGCAGGAAGGCACCATTGTCTCGAACGAGTCCTCCGAGATCATCCGCATGTTCAACACGGCCTTCAACGGCCTGACCGGCTCGACCCTCGATTTTTATCCCGAAGCACTGCGTGCCGAGATCGACGCCGTCAATGCCCGCATCTACGACACGGTCAACAACGGGGTCTACAAGGCCGGCTTCGCCACGACCCAGGACGCTTACGAAAGTGCCGTCTATCCGCTGTTCGAAACGCTTGATTGGCTGGAAGAGCGGCTGACCAATCAGCGTTACCTCTTCGGCAACAGCCAAACGGAAGCCGACTGGCGCCTCTTCACCACGCTGCTGCGCTTCGACCCTGTTTATGTCGGCCACTTCAAGTGCAACATTCGCCGCATCGCCGATTACCCGGCCCTCTCGGCCTACCTGCGCGACCTCTATCAGGTGCCGGGCGTGGCGGAGACGGTGGAGATGCGCCACATCAAGCACCACTACTATCGCAGCCATGGCACGATCAATCCGACCGGCGTCGTGCCCGTTGGCCCGCAGCTTGATCTGAATGCCCCGCATGGCCGCGACGTGCTGAGCGCCTGATCAGGACCAGTATCCGGCCGGCGCGGCGAGCCCCGCAAGCTCCGCCAGCCTTTGCCGGGTTGCCGCCGTCGTGTCCGCCGGCAGATCACTGAGGCTGAAAAACCCAGCCTCGGCGATTTCCCGGTCCGGCGGACGGATAGCCGTCTGCTGCACGGCAACCCGGTAAAGCAGCACATGGTCCCGCCCGCTGATCGCATGGTTGAAATAGACCTGGAAGAGCAAGGGGGCCGCCGTCATCACCAGATTGCCCTCCTCGCGCAACTCCTTGGTGAGCGCATCAAGCGCCGTTTCGCCGCGCTCGACCCCACCACCCGGCAGATGCCAGCCCGGAACATAGGTATGCCGCACGAGGAAAACGCGACCCTCCGCATCAAAACAGGCGGCCCGGACGCCGAGTGTCATGCCACGGCTGAGGGCGAAATAGATATGCAGCAAACGGACAAGGAACCGTTTTGGCCATCCAAGCCTTGAACCAATGTCATCCTTGGCTGGTTTCATTTCCCTTGCCCCTCATTTCCTGCCCGTTTAAGACAACGCCATGTTCAAACTCGCCCACATATCCGACGTCCATCTCGGTCCTCTGCCGAACCTGACCATCCGGGAGCTGGCCTCGAAACGGATCACCGGCTATCTGAACTGGCATCGCAATCGTCGCAAGCATCTTTTCCCGCATGCGCTCGATATGGTTCTGGAGGGATTGCGCGCCCAGTCGCCCGATCACCTGGCCATCACCGGCGATCTCGTCAATCTCGCCTCGCGCCTCGAAATCAGCCTTGTTGCCGAATGGTTGAAGGAAGCCGGTGCGCCGCTCGACACCTCCGTCGTGCCGGGCAATCACGACGCCTATGTGCCCGGCGCTCATGACCGGGCCATGCATGCCTGGTACGACTATGTCCGCGGCGACGACGATCCCCTGATCTATCACGAGGGACACAAGCTTTTTCCCTATATCCGCCGCCGTGGCCCGGTCGCGCTGATCGGCTGCTCCACCTCGATTGCCACGCCGCCCTTTTCCGCCTCTGGCTATTTCAGCGGCCGTCAGGCGCGCGAGACGGCCAATCTGCTGAAGGCCGCCGGTGAAGAGGGGCTGTTCCGCGTCGTGATGATCCATCACCCGCCAATCCGCGGTGCCGCCGCCCGCCACAAGCGCATGATCGGCATCCGCCGCTTCGCTGCCGCCATCCGCACCGGTGGCTGTGAGCTCGTGCTGCACGGCCACACCCATCTGAACACGCTCTATTGGTTGAATGACCGTGAGAAGAAAGTGCCAGTCATCGGCATTGCCTCGGCAAGCCAGGGCCCCGGCGCCAAAAAGCCGGCCGCTGGCTTCAATCTGTTTCAGATCGACGGCGAAGCCGGGAACTGGCAGCTCGACTGGCAGCGCTACCGGATCGAAAGCGAAGACGCACCGCTCGTGCTGGACCACAGCGAGAGACTGCACGGCCTCTGATCCCGGCGGATATCACCCGCTAGAAAGCGCCTTGCCGAGAACCGCCGCAACCACGCCTGGTGCCTCTTCAATCAGCATGTGGCCGACACCGGCAATCCGGATGATCTCTGCCCCATCCCATGCATGCTCCGCCTGCAGAACCGGCAGGATCGGATCCTCCAGGCCCCAGACGATCCGTGTTGGAACATCGAGGTCTGTGAAGGCAGCAAGCGGCAGGGTGCCCTGCCCCACCCCTCCATCACGTTCGACCAGGAAGGAGGCCAGAATCTGCATCAATCGATCCGTCGCGCCGGGCCTATGCCGGGCGTCTGCGAGCCGGCCCAGATCGCTCTTGCATGGCTCGAAACCGGGCGCCATCATGCCAATAATGGCACCACTGAGCTCTGCAACCGTTTCTGCGAGCCCATAGCGCCGCAAAGCGACAGCATTGATCTCAGGCCCAAACCCACCTGGAGACAGCAGTGTCAGCGACGACACGCGGGTCCCCGCCCTGCCTGCGATGAGGCTTGCGACCGCTCCGCCCAGGGAATGACCGCAGAGATGGAAGCGTCCAATATCACGCTTTTCGAGATCAGCCAGAATGGCCTTGGCCATCACGCCCGCGTGGCGGATGCCCTCGCTCTCCAGTGAGCGTCCATGCCCGGGAAGGTCGTAAATGAGAAGTGGTTGCTCAGCAAAGAGCCGGTCGGTAACCGGCCGCCAGAGCGCCCCGATCCCGCCGAAACCATGCAGCAGGACCAGGGGTGGCTTCGCCGAGGAAAGGTGTCGTTCCTCGGCGAAGAGTGTCATGGCTATCAGGCCTTCGCCTGCTCGTCGAGCACACGGTTGGCCGCAGACACAATTGCTTCCAGCGAAGCCGTCACGATATTGGTGTTGATGCCAGCCCCGAACAGCTTGCCGCCCTGATGCGCCATCTCGACATAGGCGATCGCCGCCGCGTTGGAGCCGTGCTGCAACGAGTGCTCGGAATAGTCCTGCACGGAGAGATCAATGCCGAGATAGGTCGACAGCGCATCGACGAACCCATCGATCGGCCCTGTCCCCTTGCCTTCGATCCGCTTCGTCTCACCCTTGTCGGTGATCTCGGCAGCGACGATCCGGATGCCCTTCTTCTCGGTATCCGGATAGGTGTGGTGATCGACGAACTTGATCCGCGCGCCTGTCTGGTCGACGTAGCGCTCGATGAAGCGCTCGTAGATCTTTTTCGACGGCAGTTCCTTGCCTTCCTCGTCCGTGATCCGCTGAATGTCCTCGCGAAACTCGATCTGCAGGTTCCGGGGCAGGTTGATACCGTAGTCTTCCTGCAGGATATAGGCGATGCCGCCCTTGCCCGACTGCGAGTTGATACGGATGATTGCCTCATAGGTGCGGCCGACATCCTGCGGATCGATCGGCAGATAAGGCACTTCCCAGATCGGCGAATTCGCTTGCCTGATCGCCTTCATGCCCTTGTTGATCGCATCCTGGTGCGAGCCGGAGAAGGCCGTATAGACCAGTTCGCCAACGTAAGGATGGCGCTCGGGAATGACCATTTCGTTCGAATATTCGTAGACGGCCTTGATCCGCTCGATGTCGGAGCAGTCCAATTCCGGATCGACCCCTTGCGTATACATGTTCAGCGCCAGCGTCACGATGTCGACATTGCCGGTGCGCTCGCCATTGCCGAACAGTGTGCCTTCGACACGGTCGGCACCTGCCATCAGACCGAGTTCGGTCGCGGCAATGCCGGTGCCCCGGTCGTTATGCGGATGCAATGAGATGATGACGTTTTCGCGGTTGTCGATGTTGCGGCACATCCATTCGATCTGGTCGGCATAGATGTTCGGCGTCGACATCTCGACGGTGGACGGCAGATTGAGGATCAGCTTGTTCTCCGCCGTCGGCTTCACTTCGGCGATCACGGCGTTGCAGATCTCCAGCGCCACGTCCAGCTCGGTCCCAGTGAAGCTTTCGGGTGAATATTCGAAGCGATAGCCGCCACCGGCCTTCGCTGCCATATCCATGATCATCTTGGCGGCATCGACGGCAATCTGCTTTATGCCAGCGACGTCCTTGCCAAAGACCACGCGGCGCTGCAGCTCGGATGTGGAATTGTAGAAATGAATGATCGGGTTCGTCGCACCTTCCAGCGCCTCAAACGTCCGCGTAATCAATTCCGGCCGGCACTGCACCAGCACCTGCAGCGAAACGTCGGCGGGAACGCCACCCTCCTCCACGCACCAGCGGGCAAAGTCGAAATCGGTCTGCGAGGCCGAGGGAAAGCCGATTTCGATTTCCTTGAAGCCCATGTCGAGCAAGAGCTGGAACATGCGGGCCTTGCGGTCATGGCCCATCGGATTTACCAGCGACTGGTTGCCGTCGCGCAGGTCGACCGAGCACCAGATCGGCGCCTTGTCGATCACCTTGGATGGCCAGGTGCGGTCGGCAATATCGATTTGCGGATACGGGCGGTACTTCTGCGAAGCGTCCTGCATGCCCTGCTTGACGGAATGGGTCTTCAAAATCATCGGTCTCGTCTCTTCTCTTACCCGCAGCGTGCAAGGCTGATAGCAAATCAGCGAAGCTTTGGCACGTCTGCCCGGGCCCTTTTTAAGGGATCAATTGCATTACAAGGGAGATTTCGAGGAGCAATCGCCAAACGGCTGACCCGGCCGCCGGGCGCTCCTCAATGGACCCGGCAACCGCGGATAAGGCCGAGAAGAAGAAGCGAGTTTGGCACCGACGCGACAAAACCGGCCGCAGCGCGGGCCGTCATCTCAGTCGCAGCAATGGTCGTGCCGTTGATCTTCATGGCGTGAGGAATAACGCGACGAATTGAATCGCGCAAGGGTGTTATTCGGCAGCGGATGGCCTCGCAGCATCCAGTTTTTCGCGCAGCCAATCTTCGAGTAGGGAATCCACGGATACACCGAGCTCCTTCGCCCGACGATCCAGCCTCAGTTTGGTTCCACGCATAATGGTAACGGTCAACGCTACAGGCTCCAGATTGGGACGTGTCGCCGTGCTCCAGTCGACGTATTCGCTGATATCTTCGCCATCATCGAACTTGCGGTCGAACTCTTCAGCGCTGATTGTCTTCATAGCGACGCCTTTCCTGAATTCTTGCTCGGCGCACCGAGATGATCCGAACGCGCCCATTCCGCAGAACGTACACACCTGTCCATAAAACACCGACGATCCGACCTACTCGGATCCGCCTCGCTTCCGCCGGATGTCCGGCATCCGCATCGACAGCATAGAGATCATACTACAACTCCCGCGCCGCCACGAAATCGATTCGGTGCTTCGCCTTGTTCGCCTCGCTTTTCACAGGATCGAATTCGAACTCCATGCCGCATCAAAGCATGGAGAACGGCAACCGCTCAACCCTTCCGTGCAGTCCGCAACAGCCCCAGCATCGCCACGCCCGCAATCAAACCCCAGAAAGCCCCTGAGATCCCGAGGATCGAAATCCCCGAGGCCGTGACCAGGAAGGTGACCGCCGCCGCCTCCCGCGTCTCCGGCACCTGAAAGGCCGCCACCGCCGAGCCGGAAAACGCTCCGATCAGCGCAAGCCCCGCAACCGACTGGATGAGGATGGGCGGCGCAAGCGACACGAAGCCGGTGACGGCACCGGCGGCAAGGCCAAGCAGCACATAGCCAATGCCGGCAATGATCGCCGCCCAATAGCGCTTGCCAGGATCGGGATGCGCATCCTCGCCAGCGCACATCGCCGCCGTGATCGCCGCGAGGTTTACCGCATGGCCGCCAAACGGTGCTGAGAGCGCCGAAAACACACCCGTCACCGCAAACATCGGCCCCGGCTGCGGGTTAAATTTGTTGACCTTGAGGATCGCGATGCCCGGAATGTTCTGCGAAGCCATGGTGACGATGAAGAGCGGCAGCGCAATCGAGATCAGCGCCGGCAGCGTAACGGCTGGCAAGACGAGTTCCACCGGCGGCGCAAGGGAAGCCGCCCAACTCGCCATCGCCCCCTCCGGCAAGTCGACGCCAAAAACGATGACAACAACGAAGGTCAGCAGTGCTGCCGGCACGGCATAAAGTCGCTTGAAGGCCGCAACCACCGCCCAGACGACCAGGATTGGAAGCCCCAGAGCCGCGTCAAACGCGACAGCCTTGAACGGCGCAAAACACAGATTGAGGATGACACCAGCCAGCATCGCGTTCGCGATCGGTGCCGGAATGGCCGCCACTGCCCGACCGAAGGGTCTGATCAGACCAGCCAGCACGATCAGCCCCGCACAGACGAGAAACGCCCCGACCGCCGCCGGAAAGCCGCCGACGGGTATGCCTGCCGTCGCCATCAGCGCCGCCCCCGGCGTCGACCAGGCAACGGAGACCGGCAGCCTCGTCCAGACACTCAGCACGATGCCGCAAATGCCCATGGCGACCGACAGCGCCATCAATCCGGACGCCGCCTCATAATCCGTGGCTCCGACGCCTTTCAGCCCCTGCAGAACGACGGCGAACGAACTGGCAAAACCGACAAAGGCAACCAGCACGCCCATGAAGGCAGCTTGTGGGGAAAAGTCTTTCAGCATGGCGGGCCTCGGCAGCATTGGATGTGTGCCACAGGCCAATCAAATTCCGCCCGGCCTGACAAGGCCCTTCCAGCCTTTCGCGGTTCGGTTGGCGCCGGACAACAGCAGCACACAGCTGTCGGATTTATTCCGCCGCCAGAACTCCGCCAATCTCCGGCATGGGGGTAATGCCGGCGCAATGGAAGAGAACAACACGATTGCGCCCGCCGCGCTTGGCTTCATACAGTGCCTCATCAGCCTGAGCGATCAACCGGGTAAACGGCATGACGTCATCGGCGACCGAGACGCCCGCGCTGATGGTCACCGCAATCGGGCGCGCCTCATGAGTTATCGGAAGGGCCTCGATTGTCCGGCGCAAAAGTTCGACACATGCCAGAACATTCGTCTCGGTGGTGTGCGGCACATAGAGACCGAACTCCTCACCACCCAACCGGGCAAAGAGTGCATCTGCGCCGTTGCGCATCGCCATGGCCTGCGCCACGGCCACAAGCACCTCGTCACCGGCAAGATGACCATGCTGATCATTGACGCTCTTGAAGTGGTCGATGTCGATGACCACAAAAGCGCTGCCAGCGGCAACTTCGCGCGGCAGACGATCCATCAGCCAGTGGCGATTGCGGACGCCGGTCAGGCGGTCCGTTTCGGTCAAGGCAACCAGCCGCTGCTCTGCGCGTTCCTGCACCATGATCAGCACGAACATCGCGATGGCAAACTGATCCAGGATCAACAACAGGAAACTGATCGCGGGCCAGGCCCCAGCCGCCTTGGGATCCAGCATCGCCCAGGTCGTCACGAGCGCCACCAGGGTCTTGAACATCAGCGCACCGGCCAGGCCATACCGGCTCGTCAGGCGCTCATCCTGTGGATCCGACAAGACCAGCCAGCCGTTGGCCAGAGAGGTCAGCGCCATCGCCACGAGAAAAATGCCGGAACGAACAACGTCTATCAGATAAAATCCAGTGGCCAGCGCTGAACCGATCAGCACGACGGGCAGCAGATAGATCCAGTTATTGGCACCGGCATCCTTCTCGGTCACGACATTGACCAGACCGATCCAGAACAGTGCATAGGCAATCGGCCCAGAGGCAAAGCTCAGAAGGGTCCATGTCTCGTAGGCAACAACCCCCTGCACACCCGCGCCCGCCATAAACGAACCGCCGCCCAGCATGAGAAAAGCGACCGCCATCTTGCCCAGTCCCCGGCTGCGGCGCGAACGCCACCGCATATACAGGAAACAGCAGGCACCAATGAACAGAGACAGGGGATGAAGGATAAGAATTGTTGGGATATCAAGATGCATGAGGATTATGAATTTATGGCAGTTGGCGATCCTATAGCAAGACATACATTTCAATTTACTGAAAAAAGCCAAAGATATGCGCATGGCAGCCATTCGCGCCTTGCAAGGCAGAGCAAACGCCGGCACGCAGTGGATATGTCGAAGGATTGAAATGTGCCCGTCATGCGGATTTCACGCAAATGGCGCACAGCACTGGCATCCGGCTGAAAGGCAGAGCTTCCGCTTGCCTTTTGCCCCCCTTTTGCCTATGGACCCCCTCCGACGCATTCGGGGCGTCCCGTTCACTTCCGCCTGCTATGGCTGGGTTCACGAAGGATAAAGCCTTGATCCAGACTCCCTATTACCTGATCGATAAATCCAAGCTGCTCCAGAACATGGAGAAGATCGCCAAGCTGCGCGAACTCTCCGGCGCAAAGGCGCTCCTGGCGCTCAAATGTTTCGCCACCTGGTCGGTCTTCGACTTCATGCGCGATTACATGGACGGCACGACCTCCTCCTCGCTGAACGAAGTCCGCCTCGGCCATGAGCGTTTCGGCAAGGAGACCCATGCCTATTCCGTGGCCTATGCCGATTACGAGATCGACGAAGTCGTTTCCCATGCCGACAAGATCATCTTCAACTCGATCGGCCAGCTAACCCGTTTCGAGCGCCAGTCCGCAGGCATCATCCGCGGCCTGCGGCTGAACCCCGGCGTCTCCTCCTCGACCTTCGATCTTGCCGACCCCGCCCGCCCCTTCTCGCGGCTCGGCGAATGGGATCTCGCCAAGGTCGAGCCGGTCATGGACCTGATCTCCGGCTTCATGATCCACAACAACTGCGAAAACGGCGATTTCGACCTTTTCGACAAGATGCTCGGCGATATTGAACAGAAGTTCGGCCCCCTTCTGAAGAAGGCCGAATGGGTCTCGCTTGGCGGCGGCATCCACTTCACCGGCGAAAACTATCCGCTGGAAAAATTCGCCGAGCGATTGAAGCGCTTTTCGGGCGAGTTCGGCGTCCAGGTCTTTCTGGAGCCCGGCGAAGCCTCGATCACCAAGTCGACAACGCTCGAAGTCACCGTGCTCGACAAGCTTTACAACGGCAAGGACCTTGTCGTGGTGGATTCATCCATCGAAGCGCATCTCCTCGATCTCCTGATCTACCGGGAAAGCGCGAAGGTCCACCCCAACCAGGGACCGCACCGGTACCAGGTCTGCGGCAAGTCCTGCCTTGCTGGCGATATCTTCGGCGAATTCAATTTCGAACAGGAATTGAACATCGGCGACCGCATCTCGCTGCAGGACACCGCCGGCTACACGATGGTCAAGAAAAACTGGTTTAACGGCGTGCAAATGCCGGCAATCGCCATCCGCGAACTGGATGGCAGCCTCAGGACGGTCCGTGAGTTTGACTACACGGACTACGAACAAAGCCTGTCTTGAAATCCTTCAAGCCCAGGTTCTGACGATTGGACGCAAGGAGTGGTCCCATTATGAAGAAGAACGTGCTCATCATCGGCGCCGGCGGCGTCGCCCAGGTTGTTGCCCACAAATGCGCGCAGAACAACGACGTGCTTGGCGACATCCATATCGCCTCGCGCACCAAGTCGAAATGCGACGCCATCATCGCTTCGGTTCACGAAAAGAAGGCGATGAAGCAGGCGGGCGTGCTCGAAGGCCATGCGCTTGACGCGCTGGACATCGAGGCCACCAAGGCTCTGATCACAAAGCTTGGCACTGAGATCGTCATCAATGTCGGCACCGCCTTCCTCAACATGTCGGTGCTGCGCGCCTGCATGGACACCGGCGTCGCCTATATCGACACCGCCATCCATGAAGAGCCGAACAAGATCTGCGAGACCCCGCCGTGGTACGGAAACTACGAGTGGAAGCGTGCTGAAGAATGCGCGACAAAGGGCATCACCGCCATCCTCGGCGCCGGCTTCGATCCGGGCGTGGTCAATGCCTATGCGCGTCTCGCCAAGGACGAATATCTCGACAAGGTGACCGACGTTGACATCGTCGACATCAATGCCGGCAGCCACGGCAAATACTTCGCCACCAATTTCGACCCGGAAATCAACTTCCGTGAGTTCACCGGCGTCGTCTATTCCTGGCAGGGCGGCGAATGGAAGGTCAACAAGATGTTCGAGATCGGCAAGGACTACGACCTGCCGGTCGTCGGCACCCGCCGCGCCTATCTCTGCGGCCATGACGAAGTGCATTCGCTGGCCAAGAACATGGACGGCGCCGACGTGCGCTTCTGGATGGGCTTCGGCGATCACTACATCAACGTCTTCACCGTGCTGAAATCGATCGGCCTTCTCTCCGAACAGCCGGTGAAGCTGGCAAACGGCGACGAAGTCGTGCCGCTGAAGGTCGTCAAGGCCTGCCTGCCCGATCCTGCATCGCTTGCCCCCAACTACGAAGGCAAGACCTGCATCGGCGATTACGTGAAGGGCTTCAAGGACGGCAAGGAAAAGACCGTCTTCCTCTACAACGTCGCAGACCACAAGGAAGCCTATAACGAAGTGGGCAGCCAGGGCATCAGCTACACCGCCGGCGTCCCCCCGGTCGCCGCCGCCATGCTCGTCGCGACTGGCGAATGGGACGTGAAGAAGATGGCGAACGTCGAAGAACTGCCGCCCAAGCCCTTCATCAATCTGCTCAACAAGATCGGCCTGCCGACTCGCATTCAGGACGAGAACGGCGATCGCGCTGTCGAGTTCTAAGAGCGCGGGCTAAGCGCTTGAGGCTTGAGGGAATACGGACCCCGCCGGAGCGATCTGGCGGGGTTTTCTGTTAGCCAAAAGCCTCGACGGTCGTCATCCTCGGGCGCAGTCCCGAGGATCTGCTGCCGTCAGCGACAGGCGGCACGGTCGAGAGTGCGGATGACACGGCAGATGCTCGGCACAAGGCCGAGCATGACGTTGAGGAAAGCCCCATAGATCTGATACCAGGTATCGGCTGAGATCCCCCCTCAAAACGCCACCCGCACCCCCGCTTTCACCGACTGCCGAAAATCCCCGCTCGCGATCTGCGCACCGTAATTGAGGTCGAAGGTGGCGCCTTCGGCAATCTCTGTCGCAAGGCCAAGTTTCAGCGCACCGGAATTGCGCGTAGCCTCCTTGCCTTGCACGGTGAAATCCTGGCTGCCATCGAAGGCAAGGGTGGCACTGGAGCGGTCCTCGCTGATTGCATGGGTAAAACCAAGCGCACCGTAGAGACGGAGCGCCTGTTCGCCGACCGACATGGTGTGGTCAAAGCGGACGCCGAGTGAAGTTTCGGCGAAAAGCTCTTGTTCCGCCCGGCCGCTCAGCGCCGCAGCACCTCCGCTTTCCGAAAAACTCTCTTGCTGGCTATGGATGACAGTCGCCCCTAGGAAGGGCTGGATGGAGACATCGCCGAGGGCTGCATCGGTCGAGAGTTCGGCAAAGGCCTGCACCGTGTCGCCGCGATAATCGGCGGTGAGGTGCTCGTTCAGGGTGGAAACATCAACGTTGCGGGCAGTGTCGATGGCGTGGCTCGAATAGATGCTGCCAAAGCGCAGCGCCATGGCTTCGCCTTTCCAGGCGCCATAGGCACCAACATGCACGCTCTCCACATCAGCTTCGGCCCGCGTTTCCGACAGGTCCATGGCAAGGCTGTCATAACCCGCCATGATGCCGAGCGTAAGAGTGTCCGCCTGGAAGAGATCGCCGCCAAAGGTGATCCCGCCGCCCTGAAGGCTGCCGCCGCTGGCAACCTCGTCGGTCTGCCAGCGATTGACCGTGCCATGCGCCACGCTCCAGAAGCGCCCGCGCCCCGGTGCGGCAAGCTCCGAGAGAACCCCGTCACGCTCCACCCCGGCGGCATCGGACAGGCCCTGGCCGAGAGAGGCATGGATCTCGCCCGCCAGATCGCGCAGTGCCCCGGCCCGCTCCTCGTCGGTCACACCGAGCAGCGCATCCGTGACCGGTCCGTTCGGCAGGCTGTCCACTGCATCCCCCACCGCTTCCTCATTCGGCGTTCCCGCGGAATCGGTAAACGAGAGGCGGGTCAGGGTCAGGTAGATGGCGTTGGGATCATAGGACAGCGACGCGTCGAGAAAGGCGAAACTGTCGGCCACCGATCCAAACGTGCCGCTGACGCCGCCCGAAGCGGTCGCAATTGTGTAGGTGATCGGCGAGGCATAATCGATACCGGTATCAGTGCCGTTTTCCGGCCCGACGGTCACGCTGGCGCTGCTCGAGACGGTCAGCACACCGCCGACATCGAGCAGGTCGCTCTGGCCAAGCCCGTTGACCTCAACGTCATAGATCGAACCGGCGGCGAAGTTGGCAGTGCCTGCCACCGTCAGCGTGCCGATGGAATTGCCCGGTGCAATTGTTGCTCCGGACAGGGCATCGATGGCGCCGACACTGCCCGATCCGCCAAGGGCGGCACCGGAACCGACCGTGACGCTGGAGGCAAGACTGCCGTTGACGGTCAGGAGCCCCTCGTCAACCTCGGTTGCGCCCGTATAAGTCCCGATACCCGTCCAGATCAGCTGCCCGGCACCGGTCTTGCTCAGCGATCCGCTGCCCGACATCGTCGAGGCATAAGTGCCAGTACCCATCTGGTCGAAGGTGACGGCGGCCTGGTTGAAGACGGCTCCCTGAAGTCCGAGCGTATCGCTGACGACACGACCGTCGAGTACGGAAAAACTGCCGGAATAGGCGTTCGAGCCTGTCAGTGTCAGCGTACCATTGCCAAGCTTGGTAAAATCGCCCGTGCCGGAGAGCGCGCCATTATACGCAATATTGGTGGTGCCAAGATCGAAGATGAGGTCGGCATTGTTCTCGATATCGCCGGTCAGAACAGATGTCTGCAGCACCAGCGATCCGTCCTCCACAATGGTATCGGCCTGAAGAGAACCACCACTGCCGATGGTCAGGGCGCCCGCGCCCTCCTTGATCAGGAAACCGTCGCCGAAGGTATGGCCATTGTACAGACTGTCGACTCCGCCCGTATCGACGGTCAGATCGGCAGAGGCAAGCAAGACTGCACCACTGCCCGTCAGAGCGCCGATTTCCGTGCTCGCATTGACCCTGTAGACCCCATCGACCTCCAGAGCCACATCACTGTCAAAGACATCGGAATTGAAAGTGGATAGGTCGCCGCTATAGGAAACCCGCACGCTCCCCGTACCAAGGAAGAGACCGCTCCATTGCGTATATCCGTCAAAGGTCAGGGTCCCGTCGACATCCAGATTGCCGTTGAACGCACCACCATTGACCGTCAGCGAGCCGGTCGTATCGATATCCCCGTCGCCATTGAGGTTGTTGATCGTGCCGGAGAGTGTCGACATGTTCAGCAATGAGCCCGACCACAGATAGAGTTCCGAGACATCGGCCAGACTGTCCACCGTCTGGGCAGCGCCGAAATAGGTGACACCCGAACCGATCATGATGACGTCCACATTGCTGAACACGCCCTGCATCGACGACTGGCTGTATTCCGACCAGGAGAAGCCGCTGGAGAAAACGAGCGTGCCGACATTTTCGATCAAGCCGGAAAAGCTCGCGCCATGGATGCCGATGTCATTGCCGCGGCCATCCAGCGTACCAGTCCCCGTGAGGGACGAAAGGGTGGCGAAGTCGTTCATCAGCAGCTCTGTCCCGGCCGCCATGGTGGTCGAGTGAGCCCGGTAGAAATATCCGCTGTCCAGCGCATCAACCGTCCCGCCGGCAATGGTGATGTCTGCGGCCTCCGCCGGTGTCGTCGGCATGAGAATAGGCGAACTGGATGACCCGAGCACGAGTGTCCCCTGGTCGACCGCCGAACCAAGCGTCAGGTCATAGTTCAGCCTGAGCGAGATATCGGAAACACGGAGCGTCGAGCCTGTTGTCACGGACAGCGTGCCGTCTTCATTCTCCATGTAGAGAGGGGATGTGAGCGTCGCATCGACGCCCACGGTGCCAAGCCGGAGATGGTCGTTGAGGACGATGATGTCGGATCCATATTCTGACCCGGTATAGATTGGCGTCAGACTGTTGATGTAAACCGTGGCAGCTCCGGCCATGCTGGGCTGCAGGCATGTTGCGCCGGCCAGGGCCGACAGAAATGTTTTGCGGATCATCAACACCGTCGAAATTCTGTGTTCCGGAAAAGGGATTCGTAATTGGCCAGATCGTATCTGCGTCTTCAGGCGATCGCCTGTCTAAAACTTGCCGCTTTCTCTCAAAAGCATAGGGCGTGTGATGTTCGGCACCCCTCGATTGAAGCCTGCGCTGTGCGCCAGTCTGGCCATCCCCGTATCCACCCCGCCCCCGCCATGCTACGAGGCCGCCACACACCATCCCACACTCGCCGAGACACCCGCCCATGCCCCCTGCTCTCTACGCCGACCTCACCGCCGCACTCCGCCCCCTCCTCACAGAACTTCACCAAACCCCCGACCTCTTCCAGACCTGGGACGCCCATCTGGAGCTTGTCGCAGCCGGTGGTCTCGTGGTGGTGAAGTCGAAGCGGGTTAAGGGCGTGGTTGACAGCCTGTTCTGGGGTCGTGCGCCTGGCTCGACCGAGAACAAGCAGCTGCCGGAAGCGACCGCCTTTGCCGCCATCGACCGGTTCCTCGGCCTCGGCGCCCATCTCGCTCTGTCGGATGCGCTGCCGGAGGGGGCCGTGCTGGACGCGGCCTATCCCCACTGCGCAGTCAAGCTCTCCTATCGCAAGAAGGGCCATCCCAAGACCCGCACGCTGTCCATGGTCTTCATCGGCTTCAACGACGCGGCAGAGGCGCTTGGCCATGCACAAAGCGCGGGAGGCAGCCTGCCCCTGGTCAACACCCGCCCACTGAGCGGCGCCAAACTCTACGAATGGGCATGAGCGAGCGCTGAACCGGCCACCCACGCCCGCGAGAGCACAAATCAATTAGTCTTGACTATTCAATTAGCCTCGACTACTGATTCAGCATGGAAACCACAGAGACCGTCACCACCATCATGCGCGCCTTGGCCGACCCGACCCGTCGGGCCGTCTTCGAGCGCATCGTCCGCGCCAGGGAAGTCACCGTCATCGAGCTCACGCGCGCCAGCAGCGTCACCCAGGGCGCTGTCTCGCAGCACCTGAAAGCTCTGAAACAGGCAGGCCTCGTCAGTGACCGGCCGGAAGGACGACAGGTCTTTTATAGCGCCCGTCCCGAAGGACTGGCCCCACTGATCGACTGGATGCAGCACTACGACCTCTTCTGGCATGAGCGTTTCACCAATCTCAGATCCCTGCTGAAGGACATCGACCCATGACGACCACCACAGGCACCGAGCACGCATCCATCATCCTCGACGAAGTCTTTCCCCATGACCTCCCGATCGTGTGGCAGGCGCTGACAAGTGCAGCGCTGATCGCCCGCTGGCTTATGCCACCTGCGGGGTTTCAGCCGGTTGTCGGCACGCAATTCACCTTCACCACGCGGCCGGCTGGCGCCTGGGATGGCACCATCCGCTGCGAAGTGCTGGAAGTCATCGAGAATGAACGGCTCTCCTATGCATGGCGCGGCGGCGATGCCGGCAATCAGGGCTATGGCTCCAGGCTCGATACGGTGGTGACCTTCAGCCTTGCCCGCGTCGAGGGCGGCACACGAATTCGCCTGATCCATTCGGGCTTTGTCCTGCCGTCCAATGAAAGCGCTCATAAGGTGATGAGCGAGGGCTGGAAGACCGTCGTCGGGCGGCTCGACAGCCTGATCAGCGATGACTTGTTGGCCGACACACAGCACTGATCGACAGCCCGTCAGGAGAACCACACCATGGGAAAGACCTATTCTGGCGGCTGCGCCTGCAGCCGTCTCCGCTATGCCGTGCAGGGCGAGCCCGCCATCATGCTTGATTGCCAGTGCCGGCAGTGCCAGCGCGACAGCGGCACCGGCCATCAGTCGCATATGACCTTCGTCAACGCCGAGGTAACCCTCGAGGGTGAGGCAAGCCACTGGCCGTCGGTCGGCGATGGCGGCACGGTCAAGCAGCGCGCCTTCTGCCCCGTTTGCGGCTCTGCGGTCTGGATGACGTTCCCTGCCATGCCGCAGGTCTTCATCGTCACGCCGGCAAGCCTCGATGACCCGGCACTCTACGCGCCGCAGATGATCACCTGGACAAAATCCGGTCAGCCCTTCGACCCCGCACCGCCGCATTTACTCTCTTTCGAATGCATGCCACCCGCCTGAACAGGCCGCAGTTGACAGGGTCATGCCCCTCGCCTATCCCTCGTCCTGCCGAAAAACGTCAGGCCGGTCAGGTTAGCCCGGCCCTCGCAGCCGCTGCGAGACCTAATCGCTTGTGCGCAAGTGAATCCACGGCACCAACCCTTGACCGGGTGGTGCTGTGATGGACAAAAGGCTCCCAACACGCTCCACCCCTTTTTGACGTGGAGACAGATGTGACCGACAAGAAAACCCTGATCCTCGCCCAGGCCCTGATCGCCTGCATGATGGCTGGCCTGATGACCGGCATATTCGGCTTTTTGCATCTTGGCCCGACAACCGCCTGGCTGACCGAATGGGCAAAAAGCTTCCTCATCGCCTTCCCAACCGCCTTTGTCCTTTCGCTTGGCGTCGGTCCGCTCGCCTTCCGTCTTGCACGCTTCGTGATGGGGCTCACAGGACGTCGCGGATAACGCGGATAAAGCGCCTCTGAGCCTGACAGTGACGGAACCTTTGTGCCGTGATCACCGTTCTTGGCCGCAGAACCCCCATGAGGAATTTCAGGATGCCGATGCCCATCACCTTCACCCGATCCGCCCTTGCCCTGGCCCTGCTCGCAACCAGTTTCTCCTTCGGAACGACAGCGTCCGCACAGGATGTCGAATTGCGCATCGGCCCGAATGGTGTCCGTCCTGTCATCCGGGAACGTGACCGCGATCGCGGCTGCAGCCCGCGCGAAGCCCGCGCCGCGGCCGCCGAGGAAGGACTGCGCCGCCCCGAAGTCGTTCGTGTCACGGAACGCAGCGTCACCGTTCAGGGCATGACGCGTCGCGGACCGGAGCGCATTCGCTTTGCCAACCGCCGCGGCTGCCCGATCATCTGAACGGACACTCCATTGATATCGCAATAAAAAAACCGCCGGGAATTCCGGCGGTTTCTTTGTATCCAAATGTCAAAAGCGATCAGCCGATGTCGGCATGGCTTTCGATGATCCGGCCTACGAGACCGTAAGTGACTGCATCTTCCGCCGTCAGCCAGTAGTCGCGATCGATGTCCTTGGCGATCTTCTCTTCCGACTGGCCGGTGGCCTTGGAATAGATCTTGATCAGGCGCTGGTTCATCTTGATGATTTCGCGTGCCTGGATCTCGATGTCGGATGCCATGCCGCGCGTGCCGCCAGACGGCTGGTGCATCAGGAAGCGGGTGTTCGGCAGCGCCAGACGGCGCTCCTTCGGCACGGCAACGAAGATCAGCGAGCCCGCAGAGGCGGCCCAGCCGGTCGCGATGATATAAACCTTCGGCTTGATGAACTTGATCATGTCATGGATCGCGTCACCAGCCTCAACATGGCCGCCGGGCGAGCAGACGAACACGCGAATATCTTCGTCGGAAGCGGCCGCGAGCGCCACGAGCTGGGTGCAGACCTTCTGCGCCAGTTCCATGGTGATACCGCCATAGATGAAGATCGAACGCGACTTGAAGAGGTTCGCTTCCGTTTCCTTGCCGATCGGCAGTTCCTTGCTCTTGTCGTCTTCGTCTTCGTTCATCACAGGGGATAGTCCTTTTTGCGTTTGGCTCATCCGCACATAGTGCGTCTGCAGGCTTAAGACAATGCGGGAAAAAGACAAGCATGCAAGCGATGAACAGGAGGTTAGCTCCTCAAGAGAATTCGCAGATGCAAAGCCCCGTCGCAACTTACGGGATTTTAACTCCCCGCTGTCACGATCCCGCCAAACTGCAACAGAAACCTGGACATGGCGACGGAAATCCGACTGGCCGAAATCATCGAGGCGCTGAGCCATGCCCTGGACATGACCGAAGGTCAGCCGGCCGGTCATTGCGTTCGCTGCTGTCATATCGGCACTGCGATCGGCCGCCAGCTCGGCTTGAGCGAAGGCGCTTTGCGCGACCTCTATTACACGCTGCTCCTGAAGGATCTCGGCTGTTCGTCGAATGCCGCCCGCATCTGTGAACTGTATCTGGCTGACGACCTGAAGTTCAAGCGCGACTTCAAGCTGGTCGACGGCACCTTCCCGCAGGTGCTGAAATTCGTCCTGTCCCATACCGGCATGCAGGCCGGCCTCGCCGAGCGTTTCCGCGGCCTCGTTAACATTCTGAAGAACGGCCAGGAAATCGCCACCAGCCTCATTCACACGCGCTGCCAGCGCGGTGCCGACATTGCCCGCCAGATGCGCTTTTCCGAAGCGGTGGCGCAGGGCATCCTCGATCTCGATGAGCATTTCGATGGTGGCGGAAAGCCACTCGGCAAGGCCGGAAACGACATCCATATCTTTGCCCGGATCGCGCTGATGGCGCAGATCATCGATATCTTCTTCAGCGCTTCCGGACCTGAAGCCGCTGTCGCGGAAGTCATCAAGCGGTCCGGCGGCTGGTTCGATCCGGTCATTGTCGAAGCCTTCCTGCGCAGCGCCAGCGAAGCCCGCTTCTGGACCGATCTGGTGCGCCCGGACATCGAGCAGATCGTGCTTGCGGCAGAACCAGGCCAGCAGCAGATCTTTGCAGACGAAGACTATCTGGACGATATCGCGGCCGGTTTTGCCCGCGTTATTGATGCCAAAAGCCCCTATACCGCCGGTCACAGCGATCGCGTGGCACTGTTCTCCGACATGATCGCCGAACAGCTGGACATGCAGCCCGCGCAGCGCCGGCGTCTGAAGCGCGCTGCCCTTCTCCACGATATCGGCAAGCTCGGCGTATCCAATGCGGTGCTCGACAAGCCCGGTCGCCTGATCGGCGATGAGTGGGAGCAGATGAAGCGCCACGCCCAGTATTCCGAAGCAATCCTGTCACGCATCTCTGCCTTTGCCGACATTGCCAAGATCGGCGGTAGTCACCACGAGAAGCTCGATGGCACCGGCTATCCCCGTGGTCTTCGTGGCGACGAGATTTCCTTCGACGTGCGCATCGTCGCGACTGCAGACGTCTTCGACGCGCTGACCGCCGACCGCCCGTATCGGGCAGCCCTTCCAGTCCACAAAGCCTTGGAAATCCTCTGGGAAACGGCTGGACGGCATCATGATGCGAGCTGCATCAACGCGCTCGAACGCGCCCTGAACAGTGCACAATTGATCGCTGCCTGATCCCGGCGAATGCAGGCGAAGCCCTCATGGCCGACTACTTGTCGGCCGGTGACGGCTGCGCATCGTAAGCCTGATAGGTGAAGACGTTCTGCCCGGTTTCGATTTTCCCGCCGGCCTTGCCGACAAAGGCCAGCGACCACTGCGTCACGATCTGTACGCCGCCGCCAAAGGTCTTGCGCGCATACCCTGCCCAGGATGTCGCGGACCTGCAGTCTGCAATCCCATTCGACCAGACCACGCTGAATGCAATCGTGCTGCCATGCGCGTGGCCACTGAGGTCATAGGGCAGGCCCCGACAACCGGTCCCGGGGGCATTGTTGACAAAATAGCCGGTGACTCCGCCCTTCCGATCAACGTCAATCGTCATCACCGACCCCAGTTCGTTGACCCAGGTGGTGGAGGTCCCGGACAGACTGTCGAAATCGGTGAAGCCTTGCGCATTAAAGGGTCCGTGTGCCGCCAAGGAAGAAGAAAACAGAAGCGCGACTAGAAACACCAGTAGTTTTTTCATGACGTCCCCCAACCCCATTAAGTTGAGTTTACATCAGGTTGCGCTTTTTCACATCCCTCGCCTTCTGATTTTCTCAGTTACGTCTGCGGTAGATTGGTCGAGACGATCTAGCGCGCAATGCGGGTCGACAGAATGATCGACGACACTGTGCGTTCAACACCGGAAAGTTCACCGATCCGGTCTATGAGCCGGTCGAGTTCTGAAATTGACGGAGCCGCGACGATCGCGATCAAGTCATAAGGTCCGTTGACCGAATAAAGCGCCGTCACTTCGCCGATCGCCGACAGCTCGGCCGTCACCGCATTGAGCACCTTGGGCGCAATCACAATCATGACATGCGCCCGGATCAAGCCACTCTGATAGGCATCCGTGAGCCGCACCTGATATCCTGCAATGACGCCCTGCCCCTCCAGCCGCTCAAGCCTTGCCTGCACCGTGGTGCGGGACAGATCGAGCCGCCTCGCCAGTTCCGCCACCGGCATGCGGGCATTTTCCGAAAGCAGCGCGAGAAGCGCCCGATCCTTGTCCGATATTTGCATTCCGATCAAATCCAATGTCGTTTCGCCGAAATTCATACGACGAATTGCCCATTCCGTCACTTGGAATCGGCAGGGCTTGGAACCACACTGGCTTGACCAATGACAAGCCTTCCGGCCCGCGCCGTGAGGGCAAGCTTACGAGGGGCCACCATGAAAAATGTCACCATCATCGGCGCCGGCAAGATTGGCGGAGCGATTGCCCGCATGCTGGCCGAAACAGGCGATTACACCGTAACCATCGCCGACCGGAGCGCCGAGCAGTTGGCGAAGCTCGACGCCCATGCGGCGGTCAAGACGCTGGAACTTGACATTTCCGATGCCCAGGCGCTCGACACCGCCCTTGCCGGCCAGTTTGCCGTGCTTTCCGCCGCCCCCTTCCATCTGACCGGCGCGATTGCCGAAAGTGCCGCCCGCACGGCAACCCATTATCTCGACCTCACCGAGGATGTTGCAACGACGCGCAAGGTCGAAGAACTCGCTCGCGGCGCCCGCTCCGCCTTCATTCCGCAATGCGGCCTCGCCCCCGGCTTCATCTCGATCGTTGCCAACGACCTGACCAAGCATTTCGACACACTGGACACGGTTCGCATGCGCGTTGGCGCCTTGCCGCAATACCCGTCGAATGCGCTCAACTACAATCTCACCTGGTCGACCGACGGCCTGATCAACGAGTATATCGAGCCCTGCGAAGCCATCGTCGAGGGCAAGCTGACGATCGTGCCAGCCATGGAAGAGCGTGAGGAATTTTCGCTCGACGGCGTCACCTACGAGGCCTTCAATACCTCGGGCGGCCTCGGTACGCTGGCCAAAACGCTCGACGGTCGTGTGCGCACGATGAACTACCGCACCATCCGCTATCCGGGGCACCAGGCGATCATCAAGGCGCTTCTGAACGACTTCAACCTGAAGAACCGCCGCGATGTCCTGAAGGACCTGTTCGAAAACGCACTGCCCGCCACGATGCAAGACGTGGTCGTGGTCTTCGTCACCGTCTGCGGCTGGAAGGACGGCCGCTATTTGCAAGAAACCTATGCCAACAAGGTCTATGCCGGCGTGGTCGCGGGCAAGAAGATGAGCGCCATCCAGATCACCACGGCGGCCGGCATCTGCACCGTGCTCGACCTGCTCGCCGACGGCACCCTGCCGCAGAAGGGCTTCGTCCGCCAGGAAGAAATCAGCCTTCCCGCCTTCCTCGAAAACCGCTTCGGCCGGGTCTATGACCCCGAGGTCATGCGCATGGCAAAGGCTGGTTGATAAATCTCCGGGGGGAGAAGGGACCAAACGGTCCGCGGGCAAGCGGCTGGCCAGCAATGGTCGGCCGCTTTCTCTCTTCCAGCAAGTGTGTTCCGAAACGGTCGGACTAACCGCGCCTTAAGCATCCCGCAACACTGATTCTTTCCGATTTCGATGTTAGGTTGTGCTAAATTGAGCCTTGCGCGCACAAGCATCAGGGCACTTTCCAAGGCACGGCATGTTCTGACAGGCGGAGTATGATCGGCAAGGGCAGCGAAGAACAAAAGACCATCCGGGTGATCCGCGCCTATCAGGCTGCCACCCTTGCGGTCGCGCTGTTCTCTTCCGTCTGGACGCTTATCTTCGCCATGAATGGCCTGCCCGCGGTTGCTATCGCCGAGAGCGTCCCGGTCATCATCTCTCTCGCCTGTTTCGTTCTCGTCAGCCGGGGTAAGTTTGGCCTGGTCAATCTGATCGTTCAGATCTCCTTTCTGGTCTTCATCATCTGCTTTTCGCTGATGTTTGATGTACCAGAACCTGGCTTTCCGAGGGTCACGCATCTCTTCCTGCCGGTGCTTGGCATGCTCGGCTACCTCAACCACCTGCGCCGGCCATCGCGCCTGCAAATCCTGATTATCGCGGCAAGCGTCATCACCTTTATTGTCCTGCACGCCGCCGACCTCAGGCTCCCCTTCGCCGACCCCCTGCCGGCTGAACTGCGCGGCGTCGGGATCTGGATGAACCCGGCAATTGCAACACTCGTCTTCTGCAGCACGATCTACGTCCTGCAGAAGCACCTTTCGGCTCCAACCGGTCTGGCCCGAGATCTCGTGCGCGGGATGCAGCGCGGGGAGTTGACACTCGCCTACCAGCCGCAGGTCGATAGCGAGGGCAAGGTTGTCGGCGCCGAGGCGCTGCTGCGCTGGAATCATCCGACAAAAGGGGCAATCTCGCCCGCAAGCTTCATCCCCGCCGCCGAAGACGTCGGGCTGATGCCGATCATCGGCAGCTACGTACTCGACCAAGCGCTCTCCACCCTCGCCCTTTGGCAGGCAGATCCAAAGTGTGCGGCCCTCACCCTTTCGGTCAATGTCAGCGCCAGCCAGTTCAACGAGAGCGATTTCTGCGTCACGGTGCGAGACCTCCTGTCGCGCCATGGCGTGGATCCGAAACGGCTCCAGCTGGAGCTCACCGAAAGCGTCCTGATCGCCGGGCTTGAGCCCGTCGCCGAAAAGATGGCGGAGCTCACCACGCTCGGCGTTACCTTCTCGCTGGACGATTTCGGCACCGGCTTCTCGTCGCTTGCCTATCTGCGCAGCCTGCCGGTGGCGGAGCTCAAGATCGATCGCAGCTTCGTCGCGAGCATTACCGAAAGCGACCGCGCCGCCGCCCTTGTTCGCTCGATCCTCACGCTCGCCCAGGATCTCGGTCTCCGCACGGTCGCTGAAGGGGTAGAAACGCAGGCCCAGTTCGCATTCCTCGACGAGGCCGGTTGCGAAATCTTTCAAGGCTGGCTCTTCGGCCGCCCCATGCCGCTGGCTGAATTCGAGGCCTTACTCTCCGCACCACCGGAGCGGCCGGCAGCAAGCGGAACACTGCGACCAGCTGCCCGTCTCGCCGCCGGCTAAGCCGCCTACGGCACCCTGCCGCCCCTCACCCCATCCGCCCGAGCAACTTCAACATGCCCTTTGCGAGCCCCCCATAGGGTGGGTAGAGCAACTTCACGCCGGACCATTTCGACTGTTTGAGCACCGGCTTTTCCTTGCTCAGCGCCAGGAAACCCGCCTCGCCGTGATAGCTGCCATAGCCCGAGGCACCGACACCGCCGAATGGCAGGTCGTCCTGCGACAGATGCAGGATCGTGTCATTGACCGTCACGCCCCCCGCAATCGTGCCGGAGAGCACCCTGTCGCGGTGTGCCATATCGGTGCCGAACCAGTAGAGCGCCAGCGGCCGGTCGCGGGTGTTGATGTAGTCGAGCGCTTCATCGAGCGTGTCATAGGGCACGACCGGCAGGATGGGCCCGAAAATCTCCTCGCGCATCAGCGCCGTCTCGTCACCCGCCCCGATCACCAGGACCGGCGAAAACAGCCGTCTTTCGACGTCCCTCGCCCCGCCACAATCGATGATCTCGGCACCGCCCGCGCGCGCTTCTTCGACCAGTCCGACAAGTCGCTCGAAATGGCGCGGGCTGATGATCGAGGTATAGTCGGGATTGTCGGGAAGACCAGGATATTGCCGCGCCACCTCGGCCTTCACCGTCGCGACAAAATCCGCAACCTTCTCGCGCGGCACCAGCGCATAATCGGGGGCAACGCAGGTCTGGCCGGAATTCAGGAGCTTGCCCCAGATGAGCCGGGGCACGGCCTGGCCGAAATCGGCTGAGCTATCGAGAATGGCGGGCGACTTGCCGCCAAGTTCGAGGGTCACCGGCGTCAGGTTTTTCGCCGCCGCCTCCGCCACCTTGCGGCCAACGGCGGTCGAGCCGGTGAAGATCAGGTGATCGAAGGGCGCCGCCGTAAAGGCAGTGGCAACCTCCGGCCCGCCGGTGACCACCGCCACCTCATCCTCGGCGAAGAATTCCCGCACAGCCGCATCAAGCGCCTCGGCAAAGGCGGGCGTCAGTTCGGACGGCTTGAGAATGGCACGATTGCCGGCGGCAAGCGCTCCGGCGAGCGGGGAAAGCATCAGGTTGAGCGGATAGTTCCAGGGCGCGACAATGCCGACCACGCCAAGCGGCTGACGCATCACAATCGCCGAAGCCGGCTTGCCGGTCCAGCCGAGCGCCACGCGTCGCGCACGCATCCATTCCTTCAGATGCCGGCGCGCATGGCGGATTGCGGCCCGGACCGGCACGACATCGGTCAGCTCCGTCACGATCGCCGGGCGATGGCCAAAATCCTGCGAGATCGCCGAGGCAAACCTGTCCTGCCAGATCGTCAGCATGGAATCGAGACGCGCGAGGCGGTCCAGCCGGATCTCAAGCGCCGGATTGATCTGCGCCCGCCAACCTGCCTTCTGCCGACGCAGCAACTCCAGGATCCGCGCTTCCGCCGTCGCGGTCAAACCGCTGTTGCTTGCCTCTATCGTCATCACGTCACCTCCCGCATCATTGCCTCGCCTGCAAGATGGGCAACACCCCCCTCATTGTTCAAGCCCGGACAATGTCGAATACGTGCCTTTTCCCGGATAGGCCGAAGATAAAGGCCTCTTCAGCATTCCCTGCTTGGTCTGCCTGCCAGCCAACAGCCGCGACGGGTCGATCCGGACCCAACCATGGGCGACCGGGCACGCGATCGCTGCAGCAACAGGCAGTGTCGGATTTGTGAAATCAGTGTTGCCCAGGCAGGCACCAATTTCACTTGCCATCATCTCGGACGCGGCACTATACCGCATGCGTTGGGCCAAAAAACCAACCACTGTCATGCGTTGGGAGGCGCGGATGGTGCTCGAAGTCCTCGATCGAGGCGCTCCCGACCCGCCGACGCAAGATCGGCCCGCCGCCTGCGCTTCATCGACAGCAGTACGGTAAACGCATTTGATGATTTCTCCCGCTTCTGATGGCACCGCCCTGGACTTCGGCCGTCGACACTGTCGAATCCACAATCGGAGCAAGTGACACCCATGGAAAATTCTAAGGGCACCCTGTCCGCGATCGCCAAGATTTGGCTGTTCGTGCTCGGTGCCGTCCTCATCATCGCAGGCCTGTTCTTCGCCATTGGCGGCGGCAAGCTCGTTTCGCTCGGCGGCAGCTGGTACTTCCTCATCTCTGGTATCGCCATCATTGTCTCCGGCTTGCTCGTCCTCCTGCGCAAGCCCTCCGGCGCCCTCCTGTTCGGCCTCGTCACCATCGCGACGATAGCCTGGGCCCTCTGGGACGCCGGCCTTGATTTCTGGCCGCTGATTTCGCGCCTCCTCGCCTTCGGCGTTGGCGCCGCCGTCATCGCCTTCACCTATCCGCTGCTGCAGAAGGCCGCCGGTCGCACACCGGCCACCGTGCCATCCGTCGTCCTCGGCGCGGTCATCGCCCTCGTCTCGGCGGCCGGCTTTGCCGGCATGATGATCCCGCATCCGACGGTCCCCTTCTCGGGTCAGGTCGCGGACCTGAAGCCGGTCGACCCCGCAATCGAGCAGAAGAACTGGGAGCATTACGGCAACACGCCCGGCGGCTCGCGTTTCGCTGCGCTCGACCAGATCAACCGCAACAACGTCAAGGAACTGCAGGTCGCCTGGACCTACCGGACCGGTGACACCCCGATCAGCCCCGGCGGCGGCGGCGCGGAAGACCAGCAGACCCCGTTGCAGGTCGGCGACAAGGTCTTCCTCTGCACGCCCCACAACAATGTCATCGCTCTCGAAGCCGATACCGGCAAGGAAATCTGGAAGAACGAGATCAACGCCCAGTCCAAGGTCTGGATGCGGTGCCGCGGTCTTGCCTATTTCGACGCGACCCGGCCGCTGCAACAGCCGACGGCACCTGGCTCCACCCCGGTCATGGCCGCAACGGTCGCCCCCGGTGCGCTGTGCGAACGCCGCATCCTGATGAACACGATCACGGCGGAACTCATCGCGCTTGACGCCGACACCGGCGCCTTTTGCCCCGATTTCGGCACCAATGGCCGCGTCGACCTCAAGGTCGGCCTCGGTGAAGCGGCCGATCCGAGCTATGTTCTGACCTCGGCACCGACACTTGCCGGCACCACTGTCGTCGTTGGCGGCCGTATTGCCGACAACGTCCAGGTCGACATGCCGGGCGGCGTCATGCGCGGCTTCGACGTCATCACCGGCCAGCTGCGCTGGGCGTTCGACCCCGGCAATCCGGCCATCACCGCGCTGCCGCCGGAAGGCCAGACCTACACGCGTTCGACGCCGAACGTCTGGGCGGCCATGTCCTATGACGCTGCGTCCAACACCGTATACCTGCCGGTCGGCAGCCCGTCGGTCGATCTCTATGGTGCCACCCGCACCGAACTCGACCACAAATACGGCGCCTCGATGCTGGCGCTCGACGCCACCACCGGCCGCGAAAAATGGGTCTACCAGACGGTCCACAACGACCTCTGGGACTTCGACACCCCGATGCAGCCGTCCTTCATAGACTTCAAGAAGGCCGATGGCACTACCGTTCCGGCTCTCACCTTCGGCACCAAGGCCGGCCAGATCTGGGTGCTCGACCGCGCCACCGGCCAGCCGCTGACGGAAGTGGCCGACGTGCCGGTCAAGCCGGGCAAGATCCCGAACGAGCCCTATGCACCGACGCAGAAACTGTCGGTCGGCATGCCGCAGATCGGCGCCCAGACGCTGACCGAAAGCGACATGTGGGGTGCGACCCCCTTCGACCAGCTTTTGTGCCGCATCGCCTTCAAGGGCATGCGTTATGACGGCGTCTACACGGTGCCCGGCACGGATCTCGCGCTCAACTTCCCGGGCTCGCTCGGCGGCATGAACTGGGGCGGCTTCTCCACCGACCCGACGACGAACACCATTTTCGTCAACGACATGCGTCTCGGCCTGTGGATCCAGATGGCGGAAGCAGCCCCGGCCACCACGGTCGCCAGCGGCTCCGAAGCGGTCAACACCGTCATGGGCGTCGTGCCGATGAAGGGCACGCCCTATGCGGTCAACAAGAACCGCTTCCTGTCGGCGCTCGGTATTCCTTGCCAGGAACCGCCATTCGGCACGCTGACTGCAATCGACATGGACACCCAGAAGATCAAGTGGCAGGTGCCGCTCGGCACTGTCGAGGATACCGGCCCGCTCGGTATCAAGATGGGCGTTCCGATCCCGATCGGCATGCCGACCATCGGCGGCTCGCTCGCCACCCAGGGCGGCCTGGTCTTCTTCGCCGCCACCCAGGACTACTACCTGCGCGCCTTCGATTCCGCGACGGGCCAGGAAATCTGGAAGGCCCGCATGCCGGTTGGCAGCCAGGGCACCCCGATGACCTACAAGTCGCCGAAAACCGGCAAGCAGTATGTCGTCATCTCGGCCGGCGGCGCCCGCCAGTCGCCCGACCGCGGCGACTACGTGATCGCCTATGCCCTGCCGAACTGATCGGCTGGCATCGATCTGACCTTAAGGCCGCGGCGCGACAAACGCCGCGGCTTTTGTTTGTGAGGGAGAAGGCCCGGGAGGCCACTTGTCACAACGCCCTCATGCCGGGGTGCACGCGCAGAGCGCAGGCCTCGAAGCATCCAAATAATCTGTTGCAGGGCTGTCCTCGTGGCCTCGTGCTTCGAGGGGAGCTATCGCTCCCACCTCAGCATGAGGGGGAAGCGATGGTGTTCAATCTGTCAAAAACCCCAAGCTTCGCCGCCGGTCGGGATCACTCCCTCCGGGTGTGCTTGAAACTTGTCTCGGACGGGGCGCCAGAAGCAGCCTGTC